>NZ_CALFXI010000124.1 GCF_937958065.1 uncultured Steroidobacter sp. | reverse complement strand
CGATGGGACTCGAACCCACGACGGCCGGAATCACAATCCGGGGCTCTACCAACTGAGCTACGTCCACCATTGCATTCGATAGTGGCTCCCGCCCGCCGACCCTACAAGAGGGCCCCGGCCGTGCGGGGCGCAGAGTATATACGAACTCGTTGCGAACACTAGTCGCTAGAGGAAATTCGAGCACAACGGCGCGGCGGATGGCGCGCCCGGCAGGATTCGAACCTGCGACCACCGGCTTAGAAGGCCGATGCTCTATCCAGCTGAGCTACGGGCGCGTCGCGTCAGGCCGAGGTCCTGACCGATTCCCACCGCGGCGCCAGACGACGAAATCAGCGGGAAAGGTGGATTGGTCGGGGCAGCCCGATTAGCTCTGTCCCTGCACCAGCGGGCGCAGATGGTACGCATCCAGTTGTGGTAAGTCGAGGAGGGTGGCGGTGAAAGGTGGACAGCCTGCGAGCTTCGCCGCCGCAGCCGCAGGCACCTGAACAAAGCGAGCTCGCGCGAGAACACCTGAGTCCGAACGTGGCCGCGCCAGCTGCTCGAGTAACGGAGGTCTTCGCTCTACCCATTCAGTTGACAGTGACCCACCGGTAAGTCTAGTCTTACGCGTTAGTGATGACTTACGCGAAAAGTAGCTGGGCGACCCTTGCCGACCCCACGCGGCGAGCGATCTTTGAGTTGATCGTTGAACGGCCGTGCTCTGTCAGCGAATTGGCTCGCGACCTTCCGGTCTCCCGGCCGGCGGTGTCGCAGCACCTCAAAGTGCTCAAGAACGCCGGACTTGTGATCGACATGCCGTCAGGCAAGCAACGCATTTACCGGATCGACCCGGAAGGCCTCGCGGCCTTTCGCGCGGAACTCGATCGGTTCTGGGACAAGACTCTGGCGGCCTACAAGTTGGCCGTCGAACAACCACCCGAGGAAACGAAATGAACTCGTCGGCAACCGTGGCTTCGGTCAAGAGATCCATCGTCGTCGAGGCTCCGATCGAGCGCGCTTTCGATGTGTTTACGAACAACTTCGGCAGCTTCAAACCCATCGAGCACAACTTGCTCGCGGTGAAGATTGCTGAGACGGTCTTCGAGGCTCGTGTTGGTGGCTACGTCTATGACCGCGGTATCGACGGTACCGAGTGCCGTTGGGCACGCGTCCTCGCCTACGAGCCGCCGTATCGAGTGCTTTTGAGTTGGAACATCAGCCCGCGATGGCAGCTCGAGAGCGACCCGAATAAGGCCAGTGAGTGGGAGGTGCGCTTCACCGCCGAGTCGCCACAACGCACTCGCGTTGAGATCGAGCACCGAAAATTGGAGCGTCACGGCGAAGGTTGGGAAGGCGTGCGCGATGGCGTTGCGGGCGATCAAGGGTGGCCGCTGTACCTGCGGCGCTACGCAGAACTCCTGGCGCGCGCATCTTGAGGATTACGCGCTGACAGTTTGAAAGCATCGAGCGGTGGATGATGTGCAGGCTACTGCTTTGTGGCGATCGTTACATTGCTGGCGCGCCTCCTCTGTTTCGCGATGGCGCTTGTCGTTGCACGTGCTCACGCCAAGACAGGCATCCTCGCGCCTGCTATGACTGCTGACGCATACCTGGAACGGTGCAATCGAGCTCACACCAACACGCTGGAATGGATGCCGATCTTCTTGCCCGCGATGTGGCTGTTTGCGATTTATTGGAGTCCGATGTGGGCGTCGCTATTCGGCTCGGCATGGATCGTCGGACGGATACTGTACTTCCGGGGCTACATCGTCTCTCCCCCAAAACGAGCCCCAGGTTTCTTAATCCAAGTGATGGCGGTGTTCGCGCTGTCGGTGCCTGGGGGCGGATGGAGGACCGGCAACATTCCCGCCCTGGATGGTGGCGTCAGTCAGCCGTTCAGCGGCAAGGCTCGCGCTCGATCTCACGGTAGCAGTAACTGGCGATTCCCAAGAAAAGTAAGACGCCGATCACTCGCGCCGGTCCTGCGAACGAGCCATCCACCAAGGCGACTGGTGCGGCGTTCCCAGTCAACGCGATCGGAATCGTGAGCAGCACCCCAAAGAGGCTTTCGCCCACAATGAGGCCAGAGGCCATCAGGACGGCTACCCGATGTTTGGCCGGATCGGGCGTTCGTTGTCGCCAGACGTGACTCAACAACGCACCGACGATGATCGGCAGCGTCAGTGTCATTGGCAGATAGATACCGATGCCCACGGCGAGAGGAGGTAAGCCGGCTTTGCCGGTCCTGCGAACCGCGGCATCCAAAACGATGGCGACCGCGCCGATAGCAACGCCCGCTCCGATCAGTGACCAGTCCAGATCGCCCGCGAGGGTGCCTTTCGCGAGTGCCGTGATCAACGTCGCCTGAGGCGCGGGGAGCGCTTGAGGATGGGCGGATGAAACATCGCCAAAGCCGTATGTGCGGGCCAGCAGATCGAGCACCACAGGGATCGTCAGGGCGCCGGCAACCACGCCGATCATCAATGCCAGCTGCTGTTTCCAAGGCGTCGCACCAACGAGGTGGCCGGTTTTCAGATCCTGTAGGTTGTCATTGGCGATCGTGGCAGCGGCGATGACGAACGCGGTCGTGAACAAGGCGAGTGCGATCAACTGCTCGTCGGTGGCGATGCCCGTCGAGCCGAAGCTCAACGCGAGAATTGCAGCAATACCGACGATCACGAGGATGCCCACGCCGGAAATGGGACTGCTCGATGAGCCGACCAAGCCGGCCATGTAGCCACAGACCGAGGCGACGAATGCACTGGCGATCAGCACGTAGAGCGCACAGCAGAGCACGAGCTGCCAGCTCGCGTCGCCGAACGCGCCTTTGTGGATGAATGAATAGATCCCGATCGCGATGGGAGCGATCAGCGTCGTTGTCACCAGTGCGATCACGCGCGGCGAAAGATCGCGCTCCTCCGGGGTCGATGCGCTGTCGTCGCGTCGAGCCAGGGACTCGCGAAGACCCGCGATGACCGGTCGCAACAGCCCGAAGAACGTCCACAGTGCGGCCGCGCCGATCGCGCCTGCGCCGATGAAGCGAACCTCATGGCTCCACGTCCATATTGCTGCTTCCATTGCAGTGCCAGGCGCCACGTGCAGGCCGCTGAGCAACGGAGTCAGAAAGCCGTATGCCAACAGGACACCGAGCAGCGCCGCCAGCCCGGCCGAGGTTCCGATCAGATGCCCTACGCCAAGCAGAGCCAGGGAAAATGAAAAGCTGACGCCGGATGCGCCGCCACCGACGCGGAACCAATAGGAAACATCGCTGGCGACGACGCGCATGGCTCCCAGCAGCGCGTAGCCCGCCGACAGTGCAGCGCCACTAATGATAGCGATAAAACCAGCTCTGGCTTCCCCGGTTGCGCTCGAGCTCTCGGCGCAGCCCACCTTGAGAACCTCGGCGGCGGCCCGGCCCTCCGGAAAGGCGAGACCGGAACGAACCACCAGGGCGCGACGCAAGGGAATCGACAGCATCACTCCCAGCAATCCTCCGCTCGCGCAAACCAGAAAGCTGGTCCAGAACGGAAATCCCACCCACCAGCCGACGATGACCAGGCCGGGCAGAACATAGATGACCGAGGCCAAGGTTCCGGCGGCCGAGGCAATCGTCTGAACGATGTTGTTTTGAAGGATGCCCGACTGTCCCAACGCGCGGAGCATCACCATCGACAGCACCGCTGCGGGAATCGAGGTGGCAAAGTTGATGCCGATCCGCAATCCCAGAAAGACATTGGCCGCCGTGAACACGACGGTCAACAGGACGCCGATCAGGATCGCAAGCGGTGACAGCTCGCGACCGCTGGTATCGTTGATTGCAATGCTCGCGCTGGCAGCCATCGGACACCCCTGCCGTTACCAGATCCGCAAGCGTTGTTGTTCGGGAAGATGTAACTCATCGCCGGCTTGCACGCCGAACGCCGCATACCAACTGTCCAGGTTGCGCACGACCCAGACGCGCTGATGCGGTGGCGTATGCGGATCGGTCATCACCTGGTGCCTCAGCGCCGGCTCCCGAATCACCCAGCGCCAGCCCTGGGCCCAACCGAGGAAGAAACGTTGATCCCCGGTGAGGCCGTCGATGACTGGCGCTTGTTTGCCCTTGAGCGATGCCACGTAGGCATCGTAGGCAAGCGCGATGCCCGCCAAGTCGGCAACATTCTCGCCGAGGGTCAGAGCGCCGTTGATGTTCAAACCAGGCAGCGCCTCGTAAGCGGCGTATTGTTCGATCACCGCTTCGGTGCGGCGCTTGAACGCAGCCAGATCCTGTTCGGTCCACCAGTTGTTCAGTCGACCGGACGCATCGTACTTGCCGCCCTGGTCGTCGAAGTGATGGCTGATTTCGTGACCGATAACGACACCGATGGCTCCGTAGTTGACCGCCGGGTCGACGTTTGGATTGAAGGCGGGCGGCTGCAGGATGGCCGCAGGAAACGCGATCTCGACGCCCGTGTAGTTGGCATAGGCGTTGACCGTCATGGGGGTTAGCGCCCACTCCCAGCGATAGATGGGCTTGCCGAGCTTCCCCATCTCATAGTCGTGCAACCACTGGTTGGCGCGCAGCGCATTGCCGAACGCGTCGTCACGCCGGATCTCGAGCGCCGAGTAATCGCGCCAGCGATCGGGATAGCCGATCTTCGCGGTGAAGGCAGCCAGCTTCGTGCGCGCTTTCTGCTTGGTCTGCGGCGTCATCCATTCCAGCCGGTCGATGCGCGCGCCCATTGCCGCGACGATGTTGTCGACCATCTCCTTGGCCAGCGCCTTCGTTGCGGGTGGGAAGAAGCGCGCGACGTAATCTTTGCTCACGTCATCCGCGAGGATCCTGCTGGTGAAGTCCACGCCGCGTTTCCATCGGGGTTCCTGTTCGGGCGTTCCCGACAGAATGGAGCCATAGAAGGCGAACGTTTGGCGGTCGAGTTCGCTCGGCAAGACCTCGGCAAACGTCTCGAGCGACCGTATCAGTAGCTGATCCTTGATTACTCGCAATGGCGCGGCAGCGAGTTGCTTCGCTTCGGCGTAGATTGCGCTGGGTTGACCAAGGACCACCTCGTCGCTCGATGCGCCGATCGCGCGTAGATAGGATGTGAGGTCGAATCCCGGCGCGTTCTTTCGCAGCTCCGCGAATGTGACTTTGTTATATGTCTTGGAAACGTCCCGAGCTTCGGTGCGCGACCAGTGACCGTTTGCAATCGCCGTTTCAAAGTCCAGGACGGCCTGCGCACGCGCGGCTGCCTCGCTCTCGCCGGCAATCTGCAGAATCTTGGTCAGGTGCGCGAGGTAGGCCTGTCTCACTTGTTCACCCTGCGGCGCCGATCCGACGTAGTAGTCGCGATCCGGCATCCCGAGACCGGCCTGGTCGATGTTCAGCACATAACTATCGGGCGCTTTGTCGTCTTGTTTGACGCTGACCTTGAACGGGGTTGGAATGCCATTGCGCGACGCGTCCGCCAGCAGTGCCGGCAATCCCTGCTTGGAGGCGAGGCTGCGTACCTTGGTCAACCAAGGCCGAATCGGGCCCAGGCCTTCGCTCTCGATCGTCGCTTCGTCGAGGTAGGCGGAGTAGGCAGCGCCGGTTTTCGAGCCAGCGATCTTGCGGGCCGCTTCGAGCACTTCACGTGTGCGCTGACGGGATAGCTCGGTCAACTCGATAGCGACACCGTAGGCGAACTGGTCCGCCGGCATCTTCACGTCGCGCGCCCAGGCACCGTTCGCGTATTGCCAGAAGTCGTCGCCGGGTTTGACCGTGAGGTCCATGCCGGACTTGTCGAATCCAGACGCTCCGTAGTCGGCCGCTTCCGCCCACTGGGCCTGCGCCAGGCAAATCGAAATCGCAGCCCATGCTGATAGCTGGCGGATCATCATTGCTAATTTCCTTCCGAGGTAACAGTCGCCGGTGGAGCGACGTATCTATAGAGAATGTGGGGGCTCTGACTCAGGGAGAGCTTCGGATCGGCCGCGTCCCCATGAAATTTCAATTGGTTGTAGGGGCCGCCGGGGCGCGTGCCGCTGACCTGTTCGTACAGATCGGGGCCGATTCTTTCCCAGATGATCGTTGCGCGCGAACTGCGGGTTCTGATGGTCGAATCGTCGACGGCTTCGACGATCAGGTCCTGCTTCGGTGATGGTGGCGCGCTGTAGTTGCGGCGATTGGTTCGATAGGTGCCAAGCAGCGGCTTCTCCGAGGAAACGAGCAGACGTTTCGATGCAACCGCAGGGAACAGGCGACCGATGATTGCGGTTTGGATGTCGGTACGCGCATCGATGTTCACTTTGCCCGTGGACAAGGAAACAAACAGGCCGAATTTCGCTTCGGGAATCAGCATCACGATCGAATGGAAATCGCGAATGTCACCGCCGTGTCCGACGATGCGCGGCGCTTCGCTCTTATAGACGAGAAAGCCGGCGGCCAAGCCGGGCAATCCAGCGGCGTTCGCGCGGCGTGTCTCCCACATCTCCTTCAACACCGCGGCAGGCAGTATCGATGCACCCCCATTCAGTTCGGCGACCATGAATCGCATCATGTCCTCGCCGGTTGAGGACAGGCCGCCGGCGGGCATGACGTTGTGATAGTACTCGTAGGGATTGGCGATCAGTCGGCCGTCGACATGTTTGTAGCCGACCGCGACGTTGGGGCCGACAGGTTCCGAAAAGGTGCTGCTGCTCATTCCCAGCGGCCGCAGAACATGGCGATCGACGTAGCTGGAAAACGCTTCACCGCAGACACGCTGCACGATGTAGCCCGCCAGCGTCGCGCCGTAGTTGGAATATGAGATCTCCGCTCCCGGCTCGCGCACGCGTGCGGGCAGGTGCGTGCGCAGCCAAGTCCCGAGCTCCTGAAACTTCGACGGACCATCCACAGCGATGTCTTCGTTGTCTTCGAACCCGGCGCTGTGGTCGAGCAAGTGCTTGACGAGGATCGGATGCGCCCGAGTGGCGGGAATCGGGAAATCCAGATAGCGATCGACCGGCGCGTCGAGATCGACCTTGCCCGCATCGACCAGCTGCATCAACGCAGTGAAGGTGAACAACTTGGTGACCGAGGCGACGCGAAACAGTGTCTGGTTCGCATCGACGGGAATTCCCCGTTCGATGTCAGCGAAGCCGTAGCCGCGCGAGAAGAGCGGCTTGCCATCGGCGACGACAGCCACGACCGCGCCTACAACTTCTTCCTGAGCAAGCTGCTGAGCCAATATTCCATCGACGAAATCAGGCAGGCCGGCGATGCGATCTGTACGCATCGAGCCGGCTTCCTGGCTCATCGCGGGCGAACTCGCGGTGAGAGCCGTGACGGCCATGAGACCGAAGCAAACGAGCCGACCCGCGAATTTGTTCATCTCGTTCCTCGCGTGAATCGCACAGTGCGATTGTCACGTGAGGAAAATATTGTCGTAAAGGAAAACTTGTGTCAATGAAAAAGGGCAGACAGCGAGTCGCTGCTAGCGCGAATATGACGGGCAGCACGAGCAAGGACTGATCAGCCGATCAGTCAGCGATACGACAGTTGCGATGACCCGGGGCGTGCAGAGCGAGCCGCAGAGAAGGGTCTCGCCTGCTGCCCGCTCGTGGTTGTCAGTTCTTGCCGGATTTCTTGTTCTTGGCTGGAGATTTCGGTGCGGGCTTCGCGGGTGGTTTCAGCGCGGGGGCTGTTGGCACGCTTTCCGTTGTATCTTCGATCAGATCGAGTGGCTGGTTCTCCGGCGTCGTGAACACGCAGAGAATCCGGCAGGGCTGGTCGCCGGCCGCGACATACGCGTGGCCCATGCCGCTATCGAAGTACACGCTGTCGCCTGCCTTGAGATTCGCAGGCATGTAGGTATCGGAAAAGAACGCGAGCTCGCCTTCCAGTACATAGACGAATTCTTCGCCGGCGTGACGATGATAGGGACCGAATTCTTCCAGGCTCTTTGCGCGCACATCCACGATCAATGGCGTGAGGTTCTTGCTGAGCAGGTCGAACGCAGGATAGTTGTAGACCGCGCGCGGCGAGACGATCGCTTTGCCGTCGCCCGCTCGCGTGATCATGCGGATGCGGCTGGTCGGTGTCTGCGCGACCTGTTCTTTCGGCGAGCCGAACAGATCGGCGATGTTCACGTCCAGCGCGGCGCTGATGCGCACCAGCTTATCGATGGTGGTCTCGATCTTGCCGTTCTCGATCTTCGACAGCGTCGATGGCTGCAGGCCGGTCTTCTGGCTGAGCTCGGCCAACGTCAGCCCGCGCTCGGTCCTGAAGGACTTAAGCGCGGCGCCGGGTTTCACGAGACGGCCGGAGTGAGCGGGCGGGTTGGTCACAGGCGAAATCCATGGCAAACACCGCCAAGTAGTCTACGCACGTCCGCGTTCGGGACAAGCGAAATTTCCCTGCAGGCAACAAGGTGGTCATCAGGGCGCCGTCCTCGCATCAAGCAGCGCACTCAACGTTTTCTCCGCGCCCGCTGCCTTGACCGGGCCGAAGCCTCGGACAGACATGGCCATCTCGGCCAGCTGTCGCGCATGCTCCAGACGCGTCGACGTCAGCAATTGCGCCTCCTGCTGCATACGCTCGAGGTAGGCGTCCCTGAGTCGGCGTTCCAAGCGGCGCTCTTGGTTGTAGGCAAAGAGATCCAGAGGGCTTTCCCGCAAGCCTTTGAACCTCGCGAGCACCTTGAGCAGCGGAAGCATCCAAGCGCCAGCGAAGGCGAGTTTGGCGGGTCGGCCGGTGCGGGCATCCGTGCGGGTGAGGATCGGTGGCGCCAGGCGAAGTTCCAGACGGCCGGTCGTTTCGAACTGCGCGTCGAGCGCACGCTGGAAGCGACCATCGGTATAGAGGCGTGCGACCTCGTACTCGTCTTTATAGGCCATCAGTTTGTAGGCGCCGCGCGCTACCGCCCAGCCAAAGCGATCGCCGCCTTCGACGCGGGCGGCCGCGGCTTTGACGGACTGCATCAGTGTGCGATAGCGAACGGCATAACGATCGTTCCAATACAGCCTGAGGTCGGCCGCGCGTTGCTCGACGAATTCATCGATGGAGACCGGCTGCGGCGGCATCGCAGCCGTTTGCGAGTGAGCTGCGCGCCCGAGCGAGAACGCACCCAGATTGTCCATCTTGTTGCGGCCGTTCAGCTCGATGGCTCTTTCGATGGATGCGAGACTGAGTGGCACTGCGCCGGCTTGCCAGGCCAGCCCGAGCATCAACATGTTCGTGTAGATCGTATCGCCAAGTTCGGCGGCTGCGAGCGTGCTGGCGGCGACTCGTGTCGGCGGGTTTTCGGCGGTGCCGGCGAGTGCGGCAAGCAGCTTGTGGGTATCGATCTCATGATCGCGATCCGAAATGAATGCGGCGGTCGAGCTCACGTCAGTGTTGACGAAAACGCGCGAGCGCTTGGGCGCGATGACATTCATCGCCTCCGGACTCACCGACGCGACGAGGTCGCAGGCGAGGATTGCGTCCGCTTCGCCGGCGCCAAGTCGAGCGGGCGGTGCTTCGCCGTTCGGCAAGTAGACGCGCACATGACTGAATACCGCGCCGCCTTTCTGGCTGAGCCCCGTCATGTCGTACACACTCGCGGCGTGTCCATCGATGCGCGCTGCCATGGCGATGATCTGCGCAACGGTCGTTACGCCGGTGCCGCCGACGCCGGTGATCAGCATATCCCAGCCTTCCGACGCTAAGCCCGGGAGCGCTGGTGGAAGCGGTACATCTCGTCGCGCAGCGAGCGGGTGCTGCCGCTTCGATGTAGCGCCTTCGAGCACGACGAACGAAGGGCAGAAGCCGGCCAGGCACGAAAGATCTTCGTTGCAGGCCGACTGATCGATGCGTCGTTTCCTGCCGTACTCGGTCTCGAGCGGCTGAATGGCTACACAGCTCGACTGTACGCTGCAATCGCCGCAACCTTCGCAGACCAGAGGATTGATGAACACGCTCTTGCGCGGCCGCGCCGGCGGCTGGATCTTCGCACGTCGCCTTTTCTCAGCGGCGCAGACCTGATCGTAGATGAGGACACTGACGCCTTTGACTTCACGCAGCCGCTGCTGCACCTGGTCCAGCTCATCCCGGTGGCGCAGCTCAATTTCACGCGGCAACACATCCGCCCCGGTGAAACGTGAGGGATCTTGCGAGACGACGATCACCGTGCGTACGCCTTCGGCCAACACTTGTCGAGCGATATCGGTGACTGTGATTTCGCCTTCGACCGGTTGCCCGCCTGTCATGGCGACCGCGTCGTTGCAGAGAATCTTGTAAGTGATATTGACGCCGGCGGCGCGGGCGGCGCGAATCGCCAAAGAGCCCGAATGCACGTATGTGCCGTCACCGAGGTTCTGAAATACGTGCTTCGTACCGGTGAACCGCGCAAGACCGATCCAGTTGGCGCCTTCGGCGCCCATGTGACCCATCGGTAGCGGGCGGCGTTGCGGGTCGAGCAACGCCATGCCGTGGCATCCGATGCCTGTGAAGGCGAAAGATCCTGCGGGCACCTTGGTCGATGTGTTGTGCGGACAGCCGGCGCAAAACGTAGGACGACGAGCGGCGATCACTGGATGACTGGCCTTGGGCGCGCGCAGTGCGTGTACCGCTGCTGGAAATCCCGGCACTTTCAACCCGACATCGCCGATCGTCCGTTCGATGCGAAGAGCGAGCGCGCGCGCCACGGTTGCGATATCCAACGGAGCATCGGCGGGTAGCAGGGCTGCGCTTTCTGGCGAGAACTTGCCACAGATGCGCGGCTGGCGGCTTTGTCCATAGAAGATCGATTTGGCCTGAGTTTCCGCATGAGCGCGCTTCTCCTCGACGAAGAAAATCTCATCGGCGCGGTCGCTGGCCGCCAGCAAGGCAGTGGCTTCCAACGGATAAAGAAGTGCGATCTTGTAGACGCCGATGCCCGCGTGACGGGCAGCCGCCGCATCGATGCCCAGCTTCTCCAGCGCTGCCAGCACATCGGGGTACGCTTTGCCTGGTGTTGCAATCAGGAGTCGCGGCCGATCGGCACCGAATCTGATTCCATCCAGGCCATTCGCACGGGCGAATGCACCGGCGCGAGGCAGCTTTTGACGGACCACGCGCGCATCTTGCTGAAGCACCGCCATCACTTCGCTGCGATGATGAACGTCTGCCGCGACTTCCGGCAGCGACGGCTCGATGAAATCGGGCAAGTGGTCGTGCGCGAGAATGGCGGTGCCATCCGCGGTTTCGTTGACGAGCTTCAGTGCCACCAGCGATCCGGCGAATCGTGACATCGCGAAGGCCGCCAGACCATATTCGATGATCTCCGCGACGCTCGCGGGATAGAGAACCGGCACTTCCCAGCTGGCGAGCGTGAGATCGCTCTGGTGGGCGGTCGTCGAGGACTTGCCCGCGTGGTCGTCCCCGAACGCGAGCACGATGCCTCCTCGCTGCGCGACGCCAGCAAGGTTGGCATGCTTGATTGCGTCGCCCGATCGGTCCACTCCTGGCCCTTTGCCGTACCACAGGCCGAACACGCCTTCAACTTTGGGATCCGGAAGAAATCCGAGCTGCTGCGTGCCGGCCAGGGACGTGAGCGCGAGATCTTCATTGAGTCCCGGCTGAAAGAAAATGTCGGCGGCTTCGAGCGTTTGCCGTGCTTTGCGAAATTCGAAGTCGACGCCGCCGAGCGGCGAGCCTCGATAGCCGCTGACGAAGCCGGCGGTCTTGTATCCGCGCTTTCGGTCCAGTTCGCGCTGAGCGAGCATCAGCGCAACCAAGGCCTGGCGACCGCTCGTCAATGCCCGAGGCGCATGCCAGTCATACTTGTCGTCGAGAGAAATCGCGGACACGGTCAGCGCCCGATCAGTTCGCGGGCCATCTGCTCGGCGACGACTTCAGGTGGGCGCCGCTCCTTGGCGGAGCGCGCGAATATTTCACCGAGACGGTCGTGGATTCCGGCCAACTGCTCCGCGAGCGGCTTCAGGCTCAGCGCTTTTCGGCCGGGCATGCGTAGCGTCGCCTCCAGGCCGCTGATGATGCCGCCCGCATTCAGCACGTAGTCGGGTGCGAACAGAATGCCGAGTTGCATCAATGCAGCGCCAGCTTCGGCACTGGCAAGTTGATTGTTCGCAGCGCCGGCGACGGCTCGAGCTCTGATTTGCGATGCGGTTTGCGCGGTAATTACCCCGCCCAAAGCGCAAGGTGAGTAGATGTCCACGTCTGCCTTGTGAATCTGATCGACGGGTGCGGCGATCGCGCCGAGCTCATTGCATGCGCGATTGACGAGTTCCTCTCGAATGTCCGATACGACCAGATGCGCGCCGGCATTCTTCAGTCGCTCAGCGACACCCCAGCCTACGGCTCCGAGCCCCTGTACGGCGACTTTGATGCCTCGGAAGTCTTCGCGATCGAACTGATGCTTCAATACGGCACGCAGCCCGTGGACGACGCCGACGGCCGTATGGATCGAAGGATCCCCAGCACCGACGGATGTGCCTCCGACATACGGTGTGACTTCGTTGACTGTTTCCATGTCGGCCACCGAAATTCCGACGTCTTCGCCGGTGGCGAATGTTTGCCCGATGCGATCGATGTAGCGACCGTAAGCGTGCAGCAGCTCGCGCGTCTTCAGCTTCGCCGGATCGCCGATGATGACTGCCTTCCCGCCGCCAAGCGGTAAGCCCGCGAGCGCCGACTTGTAGGACATCGCGCGGGACAGCCGCAGGGCATCGTCCAATGCTTCGGCTTCGCTGCCGTAGGCCTTGAAGCGCGTGCCGCCGGCCGCCGCCCCGAGCGCCGTCGAATGAATTGCCACGATCGAGCGTAAGCCGGTGGCCTCGTCCGTGAAGAAGCACACCTGTTCGTGAGCATCGAATTCCCGCGACTCCCAGACATTCATTGGCGATCCACCGTGACGTTAGGCTGAATTCTCTTTCGGCAAATATTGCCTAATAGGAAAATTCACGTCAAATCGATTTTCGCCGTGAGTGAGCCGCGTCGCCGCTTAATTTTTCCGAATACGGGCGATTCGGCTGCCAGTTGACAAATGCACTTTGCGAGATCAGATTGTCAATAAATTGCTCCACAGGAAAAAATTGTCTTGTGGCGTGTAGAACAACAGGGGAGTGCAATGCAGATCAGAGTGAATACCTGCCGCCTGGCGAAGCTGATCGGTGTGGCGGCCGCATGGATCGCCGGCTCGGTCGCAGCGGACGAAGGCGCCAAAGACTCAGTATCAAAGGCCGCGGACCGAATGATCGCGAGCTGCTTGGAGCACGCCACCGCCAACAAGCTGCCGCCGCTCAGCATCGTAATCGTCGACGCGACCGGCGCGATCATCGCGGCAAAACGTCAGGACGGCGCGCCGCCGGCATCTGCCGATGCGGCGCTATTGAAAGCTCGCACTGCCACTCGTGCGAAGGCGCCGACAGCGGCACTCACCTCGCTCGTTGCGCAAGATCAAGCGACCCGCGATGTATTTCTCGTGCTTGGGTTGACCGGTATTCCCGGCGGTATTCCGTTTGCTCTCGGTGCCGTTGGCGTCTCGGGCGCGGAGCCGGGTCAGGATGCGAGTTGCGCACAACGCGCAGTCGATGCCGTGGGTAACAAGTAAGAGGTCCTTGCTGTGAACGTCAAACTGGCCACATACAAAAATTCTCCTCGTGCATTCGTGCTTGCGGCAGCCACGGTCGCCGGCGCTGTTCCCGTCAACGTGCTCGCGCAGGACTCGAACGAGACCGGCGTAGTCATTCAAGAAATCGTGGTGACCGCGCAGAAGCGCGAGCAGCGCCTGCAGGAAGTGCCGATGGCGGTGAGCGCCGTCTCGGGCACGCAGTTGGAGCAGCGGGGAATCACGCAATTTCAGGACCTCCTGCGCAATATTCCTGGCGTCTCTTTTTCCGGCGTCGAGCCGGGGCAGAGTCGCTACGCCATTCGCGGCATCAGCACGCAAGCATCGAGCCCGACGGTCGGTGTCTACATGGACGATATTTCCCTGGTCACGATCACTACTTCTTTCTCGGGCGCCTTCGATCCGGCGTTCTTCGACTTCGATCGCGTCGAAGTGCTCAAGGGGCCGCAAGGCACGCTGTACGGTGGCAGCGCGATGGGTGGCGCCATCAAGTATGTGAGCCGGCAAGCAGTACTGAACGAGACCAGCTTCAACACAGCAGCCGGGCTTGCTACCACGCGCGGGGGCGATCTTTCCTATGAGGCGGAGGGCGTTGCGAACATTCCATTGATTGCGGACAAGGTCGCACTGCGCGCTGGCGCACTGTATCGACAAAGCGGTGGCTACGTCGACAACGTCGCGAACCAGGACACGGAAGTCTGGACCCGCAGCGCAACCTTACCGCCAGCGGCGTTCGCGCCGGTGCGTTATTCTTCCCGCAGCACGTACAACGACAAGGACTACAACGATCGCGACCTGTTGGCCTTGCGCCTGTCCGCGAAGATCGAAGCGTCCGACACGTTCAGCATCGTCCCGGCGGCGTTCTACCAACGCAGCGACAAATCCAACGACGATACGTTCTTCACCAATCTGCCGGAGTTTCAGTCCTCGGTGCGTTTCGGCGGACCGTCCTTGGAGACCAATGGCATCTACAGCTTGACGCTGAACAAGAGTTTCGGCGCGGTGGATCTGATCTCGATCTCTGCCTACTTCGAGCGTGAAACGGAGCTCGATCGCGACTATTCGCTGTACGGCACCAGCCTGATGCCAGCGTTGTATTTCTTCGATTCTTACAACAGCTCGGACACGCAGAGCGAGACCTTCACACAGGAAGTGCGCCTGTCTTCTGCGCCCGGCGCCGGACCCTGGCAGTGGGTCGCGGGTCTGTTCTACTCGGATCAGAGCGATCAGCTGGTACAGGTGGCCAGCACGCCGGGCGCCGGCGCGGCGTTCGGAGTCGGAACCGACGTGCTGTACTTCGGCGACCAGCGTACCGACAGCGAGCAGTACGCCGCGTTCGGCGAGTTGACGTACTCGATCCTGCCGCAGCTGGATCTGACATTGGGGCTGCGCTATTTCGAAGCGCGCCAGACCGTCAACGGCAACTTCGATGGGTTGTTCAACGGCGGCGCGAGCCAGGTCGACGACAAAAAGAGCAAGGACAGCGGCGTCACGCCTAAGGTATCGCTGGCGTGGCGTGTTACCGACGACAATCTGCTTTACGGCACCGCCAGCAAAGGTTTCCGGCAGGGCGGGCCGAATCGGTTCAATACCAACAGCCCGCTATGTGCGCCGGACCTGGAGAGGTTGGGTCTCGATCGCGCACCCGCGACTTACGATCCGGACACGCTCTGGAGCTACGAGGTCGGCAGCAAGAACCAGTTGTTGGATCGTACGCTCACCGTGAATGCCGCCATCTACTACACCGACTGGAGCAAGATTCAGCAGCAAGTGGACCTGACGAGCTGTGGCTTCCAGTTCGTCGGAAATGTGGGCGAGGCGCGCGTGCAGGGTGCGGAACTGGCGCTGGAGTCCGCAGTTACCGATGCGCTGATTTTCGGCGGTACTGTCACGTACACCGATGCAGAGATTACTGAAAGTGCGCCGGGCGTCTCCGCGCGGGTAGGACAGTCGGTCCTGGATATGCCTGAGTGGATGGGCAATGTGTACGGCGACTACACCTTTGAGCTGGGCGCATCGATGCGCGCGTCGATGCGAGCCGAATACCAGTATCGGGGCTCGGCTCTGCGGGCGTTCGAATCCACGACCTTCGTCAGCTATCCCGACGGCTCGATCGGTTCCCTGCCGAGCACCACGCAGGTCCAGGACTCCTATGACGTTGTGAATCTCAATTTCACCCTGTTTCACGGCAACTGGCAGTACCGGTTGTATGTCAACAATCTGCTGGATGAGTCGCCTTATCTCGATTTCTCGCGCGGCTCCGGCTCGTCTTTCGCAACCACCTTGCGGCCGAGGACGATAGGCGCGGGGGTTCGGATGAGCTTCTGATTGCGACGAAAAGTAACAAGCAGCGGTAGGGGTAGCCATGTCGAAGCCGAGAACTCGGGTCCGCTGTGCGGCGGCGGGGAGCATAGCGATGCTTGCCGCCGCCAACGTCAACGCGGGAGAGACAAATCCCAGCGACGCCGAGGCGCTGCCGCCTGGCCTGGAGCAAATCGTCGTCACCGCTCAGAAGCGAGCCGAGCCGCTGCAGGAAGTGCCGATGGCGATTACCGCGCTGACCGCGGAGACGCTCGTCGATAGCGGTGTGACGAGTTTCCGAGACTACGCGGTCCAGGTGCCGAATCTGTCGTTCGCATACTCCGGCAATCTCAGCGCCCAGAACCAAACAATCGCGATTCGTGGCATCTACGGTTTGGGAACGACCGGAGTGTACCTCGACGATACCCCGCTGCCTGGCAGCCTCGATCCACGCGTGCTGGACATCGAGCGTATCGAGGTGTTGAAAGGTCCGCAGGGCACATTGTACGGAGCGCGCTCGCAAGGTGGCACGGTGCGCCTCATCACCATGCAGCCCGATCCGACGGAACGTGAAGGCAACGCGCACGTCGTCGGGTCGATCACTTCAGGCGGCGGAGCCAATCGCGCAGTGGATGGTTCGTTGAACCTGCCGCTTGTCGCGGAGCGCGCGGCCGTGCGGATCAACGCTTATCTCGAGGAGCTCTCGGGTGTGTTCGACCGCCAGCCCGCAGCCGAGGCGCCGGCTCCGTTCAAGACTCACGAAGGGGTCGATCGAGCGCGTTTCTCGGGCGGTGCGGTCTCGGGTATCGCGAAGTTGTTGGACGATCGATTCACGATCCTGCCGCGAATCATGATCGCACGAATGCGCACCGACGGGCGCGCGCAAGCCGATGTCACGGCGGATAACTTCGGCCAGCTCAGGTGGTTCGATCTGCCTGAAGCAGGGTCGGACGAATACGAGCTGTACAGCCTGACCGGCAAGCTCGCGTTCGACTTCGGCGAGTTTACGAGCAATACCGCTTACTTCGAGCGGCTTTCGAGAGATCAGGAAGACTCTTCGGAGGCTGTTCCGCTGATTCTAGGTCTGCCGCCCCGGCCGGCGTTGTTTCGAGTCAGGAGCACGGATCGCAACTTTTCGCAGGAGCTGCGTTTCTCTTCGGATTTCTCCACGGCGCTGCAGTTCACCGCAGGTGTTTTCTATCAGAACAGCCGTTCTCATCAGCTCGCGCCACCTACCTCGATTGGTGAGTTCATCGAGAATGTTTACAGTGCAGACAATCTCGCCGAGGTGAAGGAGGTCGCTGTATTCGGCGAGGCGAGCTACGACGTCACGGACAGGTTGAGTGTGATCGCGGGCGCACGCTGGTACGACAATCAAGTCGATCTCGAGTCGCGGATCGATGGCATTGCGACCGGCAGCGGGGTGTTCACGGGCGTGCAGCAGCAGGAGGGCGTCAACCCGAAGTTCGGTGTCCGCTACCACATCAGTCCGGATGCCACCGCCTATGCGACCGCTGCGAAAGGTTTCCGGATCGGCGGCATCAATGCCTATTCCGCGGGGCTGTGCGCCGCTGACCTCGCCGGGCTGGGGCTGACGAACGCCGACGCGCTGACGTACAACTCCGATACAGTGTGGAGCTACGAAGTGGGCGCCAAGACGAGTTGGTTGAATCGCCGGCTCACGTTGAACTCCGCACTGTTCACGATCGACTGGTCGGACGTGCAACAGACGACCTCGCTGAATTGCGGCTTTCAGATCGCCGTCAACGGCGGACGGGCGCGCAGCCGAGGCGGCGAGCTGGAAATCGCGGCTACTCTGACACCGGAGCTCAAACTGTCCGCCGGCGCCGGCTATACCGACGCCCGCATAACTGAAGCGGGACAGTTCAACATCATTCCGGTCGACTCGCGAATCCAGCAGGTACCGCAATGGACTTTCAACGGCACGATCGATTACAGCTATCGTCTCGGCGGCTTGCCATCATTTGCGCGGGCGGAGATAGCCTACGTCGGTTCTAGTTTCAGCACGAACAACAGCATCAGCGACCCGCGCCGACGCGATGCGTACACTTTGATGAAGCTGCGAACGGGAGCGAGGTTCGGCGCGGTTGAGTTGACCCTGTTCGCGGACAACCTGTTCAACGAGCATGCCAATCTTTCCGACGCGCAACCGACCGGGGTCGAAGTTCCGGGGCGGCCACGTATCGTGGTCAATCGGCCGCGCACGATCGGCCTCGATGCGAGAGTGAGTTTCCGATGACGAGAGGATCGACGCGCTTGAATCATTACTCTGCGGTTTACACGATCGCCGCACTGATCGGTGTCGGCACGGTGCAGGGCTGTAGCCGACCGCCCGGTGTGACCGAGGCTTCGGTGCAGCAGCAAGCGGTGGCCGGAATTTCCGATTGGCAATTGCAGCCCGCCTACTATTCGCAAGCGACGCGAATCGATCGCAGCAATGTGGCGAGACTCGGCGTGGGGTGGGAATTCAATGACTTCACCGTTCGTGGACGCACTCATCGCGGGATGGAAGCCACGCCAATCATGATCGACGGTACGCTCTATGTCTCCGGCCCCTGGAGCGTCGTCTATGCCATCGACGCGCGCTCGGGAAAGGAGCGCTGGCGTTACGATCCCAAAGTGGACGGTCAGTTCGCGCGACGCGCGTGCTGTGACGCCGTCAATCGCGGGGTCGCGGTCGCCGACGGCAGCGTGTTTGTCGGCACGCTGGATGGCTATCTGGTTTCGATCGACGCGCAAACAGGCAAACCGAACTGGAAGGTCGACACTATCAACAATCGTAAGCGAAGCTACACGATCACCGGCGCGCCGCGCGTAGCTGGAGACGTGGTCGTGATCGGCAACAGCGGAGCTGAGCTCGATGCGCGTGGCTATGCCACCGCGTTCGATCGCAAGACCGGCAAACTGGCGTGGCGTTTCTTCGTTGTGCCTGGAGACCCCGCCAACGGAGATGAGAGCCCCGACGTCGCCGAGGCGCGCAAGACGTGGGATCCCAATTCGGCGTGGGACATCGGCGGTGGCGGCACCGTGTGGGACTCGATCGTCTACGATCCAGAAACAAACATCGTATTCCTGGGCACTGGAAACGGCGCACCTCATCCGCGTTACACGCGCAGTCCTGCCGGCGGCGACAATCTGTACCTGTCTTCGATCGTCGCGGTGGACGCGAGCACGGGCCGCAAGCGCTGGCACTACCAGACCACGCCCGGCGACAGTTGGGACTATACAGCTACGCAGAACATGATACTCGCGGACCTGAAGATCGGCGGGCGCGAGCGCAAGGTCATCATGCAAGCGCCGAAGAATGGATTCTTCTACGTGCTCGACCGAGTGACTGGCGAGTTGCTTTCCGCCGAGAAGTACACCACCGTTACATGGGCGGAACGGGTGGACATGAAGACCGGGCGTCCGGTCATATCGCCGAAGTCGGATTATTCGAGCACAGCGCAAGTCGTGTGGCCCTCGGAAGCGGGCGGACACAACTGGCAGCCGATGTCGTTCAGTGCCCAGACCGGCCTGGTTTATATCCCGGTGCTGGAAACATCGATGAGAATCGAGCTGCAGCCGCAGCAGCATCGTCCCTACAGCATCCTTCAAGGCAATAGTGCGTTCTTCCCGGCGCTCATGCCGGATGCGCCAGCGGCGCCGAATGATCCGCCCGCGCGCTTCGACTCCTTGCTGGTGGCATGGGATCCGGTGCAAGCCAGGCGCGTGTGGACTTCGCAGCCGCTGACTTTCTTCAGTGGCGGTATCGCATCGACCGCGGGTGGTTTGGTGTTCCAGGGAACGGCGGACGGACGGCTCACGTCGTACGACGCGCGATCCGGCGAGCTCTTGCTCGATTTGCAGATCGGCACGGGCATCATGGCCGCGCCGCTCAGCTATGAGTTGGATGGCGTGCAATACGTTGCCGTGGCCGCGGGCTTTGGCGGCGCCGCGCTGACCATGTTTCCTCCGGGAGCTGTCGCAGCCGAGCGTGAGAATCGCGAGCGGTTGATCGTCTTCAAGCTGGATGGCGCCAAACCTGTGCTGCCGCCGCTGCTGACACAGTTGCCGTTGACCTCTGCGCCGAAGAAATACCGTGGCAATCCGCAGGCTGCGGCGCGTGGCGCGGCTCTCTACAGTGACAATTGCCAGCGATGCCACGGCGCGCGAGACTTGCCGGGCGGATACCCGAATCTCTGGAAGATGGCGCCGGCCTTGCACGATGTGTTCGAGCAGATCGTGCTCGGCGGCATGCTGTCCGAGGCCGGCATGGCTTCATTCGCGGATGTATTGACCAAACAGGATGTGAAAGACATCCAGGCTTATCTGGCTCAGCCGGAAAGCGAGGGCGAAGCAGGTAAGATTCCCTGATTCGTAGCATCAGTTCCGGCGCAGCGTGCGACCAACTCCGCTGCGCCGGTTCGCTATCGCGCGGTATTGCGGGCGAACTCAAAGTAAAGATCGCGCGCACGCAGGGTGACCGGGCCGATCGGCCACTCACGATCCTCGATGCGGCGGGTCGGCTGAACCTTCGCATAGTTGCCGCAGCTGAAGACTTCATCGGCTGACATCACGTCGGCTTTCGATAGCGTGGCTTCTTCCACTCGCACGCCGTCCTCGCGCAGCAGTTTGATCACGCGCGAGCGCGTGATGCCAGCCAGGAACGTGCCATCGGCCACCGGCGTGCGGACAACTCCGTCTTTTACGATCATTAGATTAGCCGTTGCGAACTCGGCGACCTGGTTCTCGGGACCCAGCATCACCGCGCTTTCGAAGCCACGGCGAGCGGCCTCGATGAGTGCACGCTGCACGTTTGGATAGAGACATGATGCTTTCGCATCGGTCGGCGCCATGCTTGGCCGCGGTCTCTGGTGGCCCGTGAAGCATGCGCTGAACCCGCCCGGATCGGGGAAGGGCAGGCGATGGATGGCAATTGCCGTCGCGGTGGTATCCGGATCCGGAACGATCAAGCCACCGGTCGCAAAAAACATGGGGCGATGTACAGCACCGCCTCGTCATCGAAGCGCGCGATGCCCTCGCGACAAAGTGCAACAAGTTCATCCGTCGAGATCTTGGGTTGCAAATACATGGCCTGCGCGGAGCGAATCGCTCGGGCGCAGTGCAGGTCCAGGTCGGGGACGGCGCCTGAGAATGCCCTGGCGCCGTCGAACACAGCGTTGCCCATCCAGAAGCTGTTATCCCGCAAGCCAAGCAGCTTGTGTTCGCTCGCGTGCCAGTCGCCATCGTGCCAATACAACCCATCGAGGGATCTGCTCATCTGATCTCCTGCGGGCCTTCAGCGCTCGACGTACTCGTGTCCCAGTGCAAGAAAGGTCTGTCGTTGCGTTACCAGGCCGGCTTCATTGAATTGCCATACGTCCGCGAAGCGGACGCAGCGAGAGTCGCCCGATTCACCTTCGCCGTCGAACCGACCGACGGCGACTACGCTCGCGGAACTGTGATCCGTCCACATTCTATCGACAGTGTGGCGCCCGCGAATCTTGCGTTGTTCACGAAAGAACCTGGCGATCGCAGTACGGCCGGAGTAGGTCGCGTCCGCGCGAAAGTAGATTGCATCCTCGCTGAAGAGCGCGATGACCCAATCGGTGTCCAGCCGGTCGATACGTGGGTAGTAGTCGGTGATCTTCCGCGTCAGGTCGCTCATCGGGATGCCTCTGCAAATCGAGGCGCAAAGAATGAGCCGCGGCCCGGGTAATTGCTTGATCGAAATAGCCCGGTCGACCTAGGATCGCGGTCGATTCTTTACCCGGATCGGGATTTCTCAGTTATGAAAATTACCCTGGATCACATCGATCGAAAAATCATCGCTCTGTTGCAGGAAGATGGCTCGTTATCCATCGCCGACCTCGCCAAGAAACTGCACATGACGACGCCGCCGTGCTGGCGGCGAGTGCGCCGGCTCAAGGATGCCGGCGTACTCGAGCGGCAGGTGTGGCTGGTGAACGGTCCGGCGATCGGCTTCAACGCGTATGTTTACGCCGCCATCAAGCTCGCGACCCATGATTCGCAGGCGGTCTCCAGGTTTCGCGAGCGGATCAAAACGTGGCCGGAAGTGCTCGAGTGCTACGTGCTGCTCGGAGCGATCGATGTGCTGGTAAAAATCGTCGTGCCCGACATCCAGTTCTACGAAGATTTCTTCTTCAAGAAGTTGTCGCAGTTGCCCGGGGTGCGGGAGGTGAACTCCAGCGTAGTGATGAGCGAGATCAAGCGGACGACGAAATTGCCGGCCAGCGAGCGCGCCGTTCTTTGAAGAGAAGCGCAAGCCGAGCGATCTTCATCGCCGATCGCAGCTCGCGGGATTTGAAGCCACGAACGTCCTGGGCCGTATAGGACTCGAACGATTGGCTATCCAACCGACGACCTTCCCACATGAATCCAAACTTGATTCCCGCGGCGCCCCATTGCCGATGGGTGCACGATCGTCATCGAGTCGCCGCATGGCGAGCACACGGTCCACATAAAGGGCAACGAGTCGACAAGGGTGAAGGTCCCGAGCCGATAGGACCTGGCGGCCTCAAATCCCCAGGTTCGAACTGGTTAAGTTGTTGTTTTGCAAACCAAGCTGGTCGGGGCAGCAGGATTCGAACCTGCGACCCTCTGCTCCCAAAGCAGATGCGCTACCAGACTGCGCCATGCCCCGACGGGACGCGCATGTTAGCAGCTTGGCGTCAGCTCGCTACTACAAGCCGCGTTGCGTGGTCTAAGTCCTTGATTGCGAGTGAAACACCGACCTGCTCGCGGGCGCTGCCCGGGACTCCCGGCCGGCTTCCGGCGCGAGTCGGGCAGCAGTGCGGGGGAATTCAGCGCAGTGCTTTGAACAACAGCTGCACGCCGACCACGATCATCAACACATAAATGATGGTGATGAATCGCTCGGCGTTGACGCGGCGGACCAGCCACACGCCAAGCAATGTCGATGCAATCGCAAGCGGCGTGAGTACCGCCGCGGCCATCAGGTTCTCGTGCGTGAACTGGCCGAGGGCGAGGTAAGCGGGAACCTTGAACAGGTTGATGACCGCGAAAAAGATCGCCGTCGTTCCCACCAGCACCGGCGGCGGCAGTCCCTTGGGCAGCACCCACATTTGAAAGGGTGGCTGGCCCGCATGTGCCACCTGCGAGGTGAAGCCCGATGCGAAACCAAGGACCACGCCGAGGGTGCGAGGGGCGGTGCTGGGAACAGGCACGCGGCCGCCGCGAGCAAGCCATAGTCGATACCCGGCGAACACGATCGAGATGGCGCCGAGCACCGCGAGCACGATGGTCGCGGAGACTTTTGCAGCGAGAAAATAAGCCGCGACGATGCCGACCATCGCAGACGGGATCATCAATGCCAGCACCTCGCGATCCCAATTCCGTCGAAACGCCCACACGCCCACCGCGTCCTGAACGACGAGCACCGGCAGGAGGATTGCCGCCGCTTGCACCGGTGAGATTCGTAGCGCCAGCAAGGGCAGGGCGATGGCACCCACGCCGGCGAACCCGCCTTTTGCGAGTCCCAGCAGGATGACCGCGGGTATGGCGAGCAAATAGAACGTCGGGTCCGTGAGCATTCAACGAGTGCTCGTCACGAGGCGCAGCTGAGGGCGGCGCATCTTGCCATGACGATGAGTCTTTACGGTATGCGGCAACGAAAGATGCTATTGAAAGATACATCTGAACGATATATCGTTTATCCATTCTCAACAGCACTGAATGGGTAAGTCCATGTTCCACAGAATGTTTCGGGGTCACAGGGACGAGGCCTATCGCCCGCACCACCCTCATCACTGCGGCCCTTGGGGCGGTGGAGGAAGGGGTGCTGGAGGGGCGCGCGGCTTTTTCGGTGGACCGATGGGAGGTCGGGGTGGGCGAGGCGGCGGCGGTGGCCGCAGGTTTGGCCCGGGGGACCTGCGATTGATGTTGCTCGCTTTGATCGAGGAGAAGCAGCGCCACGGTTACGAGTTGATCAAAGAGCTCGAGCTGAAGTTCGGCGGCGCTTACGCACCGAGTCCCGGCTCCGTTTATCCCACGCTCACCTTGCTCGAAGAGCTCGGGCACGTTCGTTCCACCACGACCGAAGGCAGCAAGCGTCTGTATGAGATCACCGACGAAGGTCGGGCGTACTTGCGCGAGAACGAAGCCATGTTGACCAGCGTTAGGAAACGCATGGCGATGGCTGCGCGCGCAGCTTCAGGCGAGATGCCACCGGAAGATCTGCATCACGCCATGCATACGTTACGCGCCGCACTGATGTTTCATCGCGGCGGCTGGACCGAAGCAGAGACCGAGCGTGTCCGCAAAATCATCGAAGCTGCGGCTGAAGAAATCTCACAAGGGCGAGGCAATGAGTAATCCGCCAACTGTCACTCGCGTGCGGCACGAAGTGCGTCTACGGCACACGATCGTGTCGCAAGTCGAGACGATCGCGCCGAAGATGAAGCGCATCGTGGTGAAGAGCGACGAGCTGCGTGGGTTCACTTCGCTCGGCTTCGACGATCACGTGAAATTGATCTTTCCGAGCGCGGACGGTCAGCTGAATCTCGCGCCACCTGGTGCCGAGGGCACCTCCGAAAGAATCATGCGGGACTTCACGCCACGCCGGTTTGACGCCGACGCGAATGAGCTCGTCATCGATTTTGTGATTCACGACGACGGGCCAGCCACGACTTGGGCCGTGAATGCACGAGTCGGCAGCGTCCTTGGCGTCGGCGGGCCGCGAGGCTCGTCGATCGTTCCGACCGATGGCATCGGGCTGCACCTGCTGATTGGCGACGAAACCGCATTGCCCGCGATCGCACGTCGCTTGGAGGAACTGCCGGCAACCACGAGCGCTCTGGTCGTTGCCGAGGTGGACCCGGATTTTGAATTGCCCTTGTCCAGCCGGGCGAATCTGCAGGTCGTGTGGGTGCGGCGAACCGCCGCAAACCCGGCTGCCGGTGAGTTGCTCACAGCCGCGCTGGACGCTCTGCCCATAATGAAAGAAGGCTGCTATGCCTGGGCCGCGACCGAGACGCAGGCAGTGCGAGCGATCCGTCGATATCTCGTCGACCGCCGTGGCTTCGACAAGCGTTGGGTGAAGGCGGCCGGATACTGGCAGCGCGGTGCAGTAGGCTCCCACGTGGTCGTCGACGACTGAACCGAGCGCGTCACGCAACGCACAATGCGGTGGTGACCAAAATAAAACCGACCCTCGACTGAGTTCGTGACTCTGCGAGGATTAAACTGCTCCGGTCCGTTCTCCACTGACGAGCCGATCATGCAGTCGCTTACCCAAGCATCCGCGCCGCGCGACTATCGCGGCAGCGTGCCGATCGATGGCTACGTGCATAAATTTCGTTTGGAGGCGCGCGAGGAGGCGGCGGCGGAGAACTGGCCGCAGCTGGATTCAACGCCGACGGTCAGTCTCCCTGGGTTGCTCGGTAAGTTCTTGCTGTCTGCGGTCGCCTTGGCCGGCATCGCCGCCGGAGCGATTGCGCTCATCTAAACATGCTGAATCGACGTCTGTTTCTGGGCGGCGCGTTCGCCACCGCCGCAACGCTCTCTGCTGGCCTGCATTCACGTCCGCTGATGGCGGCGAACGAATCGACCGTGCCGCGCGCATTGGTCGATTGGCACAGTCATTATGTGTCGCACGCCGAAATGAAATTCCTCGCGACGCGCACGCAGCCTCCCAAATTGATCAATGGCGCGGACGGAGCGACTCAGCTCGATAACGCCACAACGGTATCGGCCATCGGCGGGCCGAGCGCCTTTGCGCCGTCGGATCTTCAGGCACGCCTGCGCAACTTGGATCAGAACGGCATCCAGCGGCAGCTGCTCACGCATACGGTCGCGTTGGGATTTGACGCGAGCCTGCCAATCGAAGAACAGCGCGCGTTGTATCGCGCGTTCAATGACGAGTTGGCCGAAGTGCTCGTCAAGCATCGGCCGCGCTTTCTTGCGGTGGCGGCGTTGCCGGCTTCGGATCCCGTGTGGGCTGCGCAAGAATTGACTCGCGCGCATCGTGAGCTTGGTTTCATCGGCGGCTCGCTGCCACTGAACGCATTTGCCACGCTGGCCGGTGCGCGAACGCTGAAGCCGTTGTTCGATACCGCGCAGAAGCTCAATAGTCATTTCTTCATCCATCGGGGTCCGGCGAGCGATCGAGTGCCCGGACAGCCGCCCTTGGTCGTGCCGGACGACACGAGCTACGCGCGTTGGAATCTCATCAGCAACTCGCACCTGGCGGCGGGGGCCCTCACGCTCGGGTTGACCGATTTTCTCGATCCCTATCCGGATGTGAGCGTCGAGATCATCATGCTGGGCGGGTTCTTCACTCATTTGTTCGACAGCATCATTCCGGCGGCACGCGCCAATGGCATTGCGGACCCGCTGCAGAAGCTGCGTCGGATCTATATCGATACGGGCCCGTACTCGGTGCGCAATGCCGGTTGGGTCCGTTACGCGTGCGACAAGATCGGCGCGGATCGCATTCTCTTCGGCACGGACTATGGCGTTGGCGGCGGGCAGCGCGGTGACGTCGGGCCGGCGCTGGCGACCCTCGATGCCGCGCTCACGCCCGCGCAACGTCAAGCGATCTATTTCGACAACACGCGGGCACTGCTCGCGGCCAAGGGACTGAGCCAGGCGTCGTAACGATTCAATATCGCTCCTTTGGAGAGTTTCCATGTCACGCCCCATCATTCGCCGCAGTCTGCTGGCCGCGGCAGCTGCAACGCTCGCCCTGTTGGGTGGTCCTGTCCATTCGAAAGACGTTGCGCTGCTCAATGTTTCGTACGATCCGACCCGCGAGCTCTACGAGGAGTACAACAAGGTCTTCAGTGCCTACTGGGAAAAGAAGACCGGCGACAAGGTAACGATCAAGCAATCGCACGGCGGCTCGGGTAAGCAGGCGCGCTCGGTGATCGATGGTTTGCAGGCCGACGTGGTCACGCTTGCGCTCGCTGCAGACATCGATGGCATCGCCTCGCATGGCAAGTTGCTGTCGAACGAGTGGGCCGTTCGCCTGCCGCACAACAGCTCGCCGTACACCTCGACCATCGTATTCCTGGTGCGCAAGGGGAATCCGAAGGGCATCAAGGATTGGAGCGACCTGGTGAAGCCGGACATCGCCGTGATCACGCCGAACCCGAAGACTTCGGGCGGCGCGCGTTGGAACTATCTGGCCGCGTGGGCCTGGGCATTGAAGCAGCCGGGCGGTAACGACGCGACCGCGCAGGCATTCGTCCAGAAGCTGTACAAGAATGTGCCGGTGCTGGACAGCGGTGCTCGTGGTTCGACCACGACGTTTGCTCAGCGAGGCTTGGGCGATGTATTGCTCGCGTGGGAGAACGAGGCGTTTCTGGCGTTCAAGGAGTTCGGTGCCGACAAGTTCGACATCGTTGCGCCTTCGGTCAGTGTGCTCGCGGAGCCGCCGGTCGCAGTCATCGATAAGAATGCCGAGCGCCACGGCACCAGCGCGGTCGCAAAAGCCTACTTGGAATATCTGTACACCGACGCGGGTCAGGAAGTGGCGGCGAAGAATTACTATCGGCCGACCAATCCGGAAATCCTCGCCAGGTATGGCAAGACCTTCCCGAAGATCGGCACGCTGGTGACCATCGCCGACTTCGGCGGCTGGACCAAGGCGCAGGCCACGCACTTCGCCGACGGTGGCGTATTCGACAAGATCTACTCGCCACAGACTTGATGGCAGTGTCCGCCTGTCGCCGCGCGTTGTGGGTGGCAGGCGGCCTTGGCCGTTGACTGCCGCCTCTCGACTGTTTGTGACTTCTGAATGTCGTCAGCCACTCAACGCAACCGTTATCTCTAAATGCATCGTTACCTCTCACACCTGCGGAGAGGGATCGTGTCCAATCATGCTGTCCGCGCCGGCAAGGCGGGCGACCTGCTCGCTGCGCAAGGCTTTACTCCGGTCGCTCGCGTCGGCGGGAAAATTTTGAGGCCAGGGGCGGCAAGCTCACGAAGATTGCGCCCAGGGTCCCGGTCGGGCAGCAGAAAAATGCTCGAGCGACGGCCCGGCACCGAGTTGTGCTATAGAACGGGCCGGGGGATTCAGCCCACGAGGTGAAGGCAACATGAGCGACAAAGAAGCACAAAAATTTCCGCCAGAGATCTGGAAGCTGTTCGACAAATACGTGCACGGCGCGATCTCGCGGCGTGAATTCATCGATGGCGCCTCGGCGTTCGCGGTCGCCGGCATGAGCGGCGCGGCGATTCTCGATGCGCTCAATCCGAAGTTCGCCGAGGCCCAGCAGATCGCGCCGACGGACAAGCGGATCAAGGCCGAGTACGTCGAGATTCCCGCGCCGGGGTATGGAAAGCTGCGGGGGTATCTGGTGAAGCCCGCGTCGGCGAAGAGCAAGCTCCCCACGGTGCTCGTCGTGCACGAGAACCGGGGGCTCAATCCTCACATCGAGGATGTGACCCGGCGCGTCGCGCTGGAGAATTTCATCGCGTTCGCACCGGACGCGTTGTTTCCTCTCGGCGGCTATCCCGGCGACGAGGACAAGGCGCGCGAGCAGTTCCAGAAACTGGATCAGGCGAAGACGCGCGAGGATTTCGTCGCGGCGGCCGAGTATCTGAAGAAGTTGCCGGCGGGCACGGGCAAAGTGGGCGTGACCGGCTTCTGTTACGGCGGCGGTGTTGCCAACTTCCTTGCCACGCGCTTGCCCGATCTGGCCGCGGCCGTACCGTTCTACGGCACGCCTCCGGACCCGGCGGAGGCCGGCAAGATCAAGGCGCCGCTGCTGCTGCAGTTCGCGGAGACGGACGAGCGAATCAATGCGGCGTGGCCAGCCTCGGAGGCGGCGTTGAAGTCGGCGGGGGTGAAGTATCAAGCGTACATTTACCCCGGCACGCAGCACGGGTTCAACAACGACACGACGCCGCGATATAACAAGGAAGCGGCGGATCTCGCGTGGAAGCGCACGATCGATTTCTTCAAGGAAAATCTGCGCGCGTCTTGAGTCCACAACGCTCGGTGACCTGCGCCGCCCATCCCGGGCGACGCGGGCCACCGGAAGTCACATCCGTCCTCATCGTGCCGCCGCCATTTTCATTCGGCGGCGTCGGATCGCCCATGATTCTCACAGTGGGCGCCTGAGTATCACCACCGTGACCGCCTGTCTCGGCACCGATGTTCCGACAGTGCCGGCGTCTCGATCGGGTCGGCAGCACGCTGCAAGCCTTACGGCGCGATCGTTCGACCCACGGCCCCAGGCCAGTCCAGGGGGCGGTGGGGGACGCCAGGTCGTGGAGGGCCCGGGCCACCCCTAATCCGGCCCGATTCTCCGGCGTTCTCGAAGAGCCAGGGCCGCTCGGGTATACTCCGCGGCCCCCGCGAGGGAGGGTCGGCCAAAGGCCGACCGGCCCCGGAGCTCGGCTCATAACTCATATATATGTATGGGCGATGGGTCTGGGGGCGGCGGGATCGCGAAAGTGGCGGAACTGGTAGACGCGCTGGATTTAGGTTCCAGTGGGTAACCCCGTGAGGGTTCGAGTCCCTCCTTTCGCACCAACAGGCGCCTTCGGATCGAGGCGGGCGCCGCAGACATTACTCATTGTGACTTGAGGCAGGTTTCGACCATGCAGGTTTCAGTTGAATCGACCGGGGCCCTGGAGCGCCGGATGGAAGTGCAGGTTCCGGCCGAGCGCGTCGAAAAGGCCGTCGACGAGCGGCTGCAGCGCATGAGCCGCACGGTGCGTCTGAAGGGGTTCCGCCCGGGCAAGGTGCCCGTCAAGGTGGTGCGCCAGCAGTTCGGCCAGCAGGTCCGCCAGGAAGTGCTGGGCGATGTCATGCAGAGCACGTTCAACGAAGCCGTCGTGCAGGAAAAGCTGACGCCGGCCGGTGGTCCCCGCATCGAGCCGATCAACCTCGAGCAGGGCGCGGACCTCAAATACCGCGCGATCTTCGAGGTCCTGCCGCAGATCGAGATCAAGGGCGTCGAGAGCCTGAAGGTCGAGCGTCCGGCCGCGACGGTCAGCTCGGCCGACGTGGATGCGATGATTCAGAACCTGCGCGAGCAGCGCCCGAGCTACTCGGAAGTGCAGCGCGAGGCGCAGGACACCGACCGTGTCACCATCGATTTCGAGGGCACGATCGACGGCACGCCGTTCGAAGGCGGCAAGGCCGAAAACTTCCCGGTCGACCTGGGCGCCGGGCGCATGCTGGCCGATTTCGAAGCCGGCCTGCGGGGCGCCAGGGCGGGCGACAAGAAGGACATCGAGCTGACCTTCCCGGCCAGCTACGCCGCCAATCTGGCCGGCAAACAGGCCAAATTTGCAGTCACTGTGCACAAGGTCGAAGAGCGCCAGCTGCCCGAGCTGAACGACGATTTCGCCAAGATCTATGGCGTGGAAGAGGGCGGCATGGAGCGGCTGCGCGCCGAAGTGCAGGAGAACATGGAGCGCGAGCTGAACGAGGCGATCAAGGCGCGCGTCAAGAAGCAGATTCTGGACGGCCTGCTGGAAGCCAATCCGATCGAGCTGCCGAAATCCATGGTCGACGCCCAGGTGCGCGAGCTGCAGCTCGACGCCGCGCGTCGCATGGGTGCCCGTGACGCGTCGCAGATTCCGCCGCCGGATGGCTTCCAGGACCCGGCTCGCCGCCGCGTGGCCCTGTCCTTGCTGATCGGCGAAATCATCCGCAATGCCAACATCCAGGTCGACCAGGCCCAGGTGCAGGCGCGCTTCGAGGAGCTCGCCGCCCAGTATCCGGACCAGGGCCAGGCGCTGCAGCAGTATCGCTCGAACCCGCAGTTCCGTCGGCAGATGGAAGCGGCCGTGCTCGAAGACCAGGTGATCGACTGGCTCACGCAGCGCGCCCAGGTGGCCGAGAAGCCGTCGACTTTCAAGGAAATCATGAATTTCGGCGCCTGAACCAGGAGCGGCAGCGGTGTGCGGCGCTGGCTGTTGCAGGGGCACTTGCCTCTTCTAAACTAGCCCCCACACACTGCTGTCCCGTTCCCATCCACTACTGAAAGTCAGCACTCATAGATGGCCACCATGAATCTTGTCCCGATGGTCGTCGAGCAGACCGCTCGCGGCGAACGCGCTTATGACATCTACTCGCGGCTGCTGAAGGAGCGCGTGATTTTCATCGTGGGCCCGATCGAGGACCACATGGCGAACCTGGTGGTGGCGCAGCTGCTGTTCCTGGAATCGGAAAATCCGGACAAGGACATCTCGCTGTACATCAACTCGCCGGGCGGGTCGGTCAGCGCCGGCCTGTCCATTTACGACACCATGCAGTTCATCAAGCCGGACGTGAGCACCATGTGCGTCGGCCAGGCGGCCAGCATGGGCGCCGTGCTGCTGGCGGGCGGTGCCAAGGGCAAGCGCTACGCGCTGCCGCACTCGCGCATGATGATCCACCAGCCGTTGGCCGGCTTCCAGGGCCAGGCCTCGGACATCGACATCCATGCGCGCGAAGTGCTGGAAACTCGCGAGCGTCTCAACCGTATTCTGTCCAAGCACACTGGCCAGACCGTGGAGCGCATCAGCAAGGACACCGACCGTGACAACTTCATGGGCGGCGAGGCGGCGGTGGCGTACGGACTGATCGACCGCGTCATGGAAAAGCGGGGCGAGCCGGCGCTGGCGGTAGCCGCGGCAGCCGCTCGCTGAGGGCCATTGAAGGCCGCCGCCGACGGCCTCATGAAAGGCTCGGCAGGCAGGGCTTTCCCGGCGCTCTCCAACGGAGGAGGGCGTGTAAAAAGGCCGGAAAGGGCGTCTTTGCAGCCTGATGGCGGCGCGTGCTATATAGCCCGGACGCAATAGTGTCGCGACCGTGACGCGATTTCGTAACACGCTGGGACGTTAGAAGTTTCTGATTTGTCCCGGTTTTCGAGGGTAATGCATGTCCGACGATTCCCGCGGCAAACACGACGACGGCAAGCTTCTGTACTGCTCGTTCTGCGGCAAGAGCCAACACGAGGTACGCAAGCTGATCGCCGGCCCGTCGGTGTTCGTCTGCGACGAGTGCGTGGAGCTCTGCAACGACATCATTCGTGAAGAGCTCGAAGAACGCGCCGAGCGCACACGCGACAAACTGCCGCGCCCCCACGAGATCAAAAAGGTCCTCGACGAGTACGTGATCGGTCAGCCGCGCGCCAAAAAGGTGTTGTCGGTGGCCGTTTACAATCACTACAAGCGACTGCAGACCAAGACCTCGGAAGCGCGCGCCAAAGACGAAGTCGAGCTCGCCAAGAGCAACATCCTGCTGATCGGCCCGACCGGCTGCGGCAAGACGCTGCTCGCAGAGACGCTCGCTCGCCTGCTCAATGTGCCGTTCACGATTGCCGACGCCACGACGCTGACCGAAGCCGGTTACGTCGGCGAGGATGTCGAGAACATCATCCAGAAGCTGCTGCAGAAGTGCGATTACGACGTCGAGAAGGCGCAGACCGGTATCGTCTACATCGACGAAATCGACAAGATCTCGCGCAAGTCCGACAACCCCTCGATCACCCGGGACGTGTCCGGCGAGGGCGTGCAGCAGGCGCTGTTGAAGCTCATCGAAGGCACGATCGCCTCGGTGCCGCCGCAGGGTGGCCGCAAACATCCGCAGCAGGAATTCCTGCAGGTGGACACGAGCAACATCCTGTTCATTTGCGGTGGCGCGTTCGCGGGTCTGGAAAAGATCATCATGAACCGCACGCAAAAGACCGGCATCGGCTTCACCGCGGATGTGCGGCAGACGTCCGAGCGTCCGCACGGCTCCGACGTGTTCCACGACGTGGAGCCGGAGGATCTGATCAAGTTCGGCCTGATTCCGGAATTCGTCGGCCGTCTGCCGGTCGTGGCGACGCTCGATGAGCTGGATGAGGCGGCGCTGGTGTCGATCCTGCTCGAGCCCAAGAACGCGCTCAGCAAACAGTATCGCAAGCTGTTCGACATGGAAGGCGTGGAGCTGGAGTTCCGTACCGATGCGCTGAAGGCGGTGGCGAAAAAGGCCATGCAGCGTAAGACGGGTGCTCGCGGCCTGCGCACGATTCTCGAGAACGTGCTGCTCGAAACCATGTATGAATTGCCGTCCCTGCGGAACGTGCAGAAGGTCGTCGTGGACGAGCAGGTCATCCTCGGAGAGAGCAAGCCGTATGTGCTGTACGGCAACGCCGACGACGGCCGTCTCGCTGCGGTCGAAGAGCGCCGGCCCACCGGCAGCGATCACTAAATAGCAAACGACCCACCGCTTCGCAGGCGGGGCGGTGGGTCCGCTGACACGAAATCGGGCGCAATCAGCCCAACCCTGCAATTCGCGTTCGTTGCGACACGCACCGCCTCACAGTTTTTCCATACATCGGTAAACCCGAGCCCTTTTGCGTGGCACAGAACTAGCAGGGCCGCGTTGCTTCCGGTATTTTCGGTTCGACCTGATCTTTCTTTTTTGCAGCGCCGGTCCCTCGTGCCGGCGCTCACTACAAGGTACAGCGCGTGAGCACCGATATCCCTGACGCTCCCGAATCCGACAAGACTCCGCCGGCGGCGCTTCCCGTCCTGCCGTTGCGCGATGTCGTCGTTTATCCGCACATGGTCATTCCGCTGTTCGTGGGCCGTGAGAAATCCATTCTCGCCCTCGACCAGGCGATGCGCTCCGGCAAGCAGATTCTGCTGGTCGCGCAGAAGCAGGCAGACGTCGACGATCCGAGCGCCCAGGACCTGTATCGCCTCGGCACCGTCGCGACCATTCTGCAGTTGCTGAAACTGCCCGACGGCACCGTGAAGGTGCTGGTCGAAGGCGCCGAGCGCGCCAAGATCGAGAAGCTGGTCACCGGCCAGTATTTCTCCGCCGACATCAGCCCGTTCAAGGACATCGAGAACTACGACGAGCGCGAGATGGATGTGCTCGCTCGCTCGGTCACCTCGCAGTTCGAGCAGTACGTGAAGCTCAACCGCAAGGTGCCGCCTGAAGTGCTCACCGCGCTTGCAGGAATCGAGCAGCCGGGCCGCCTCGCGGACAACGTCGCCGCGCACATGTCGCTCAAGCTCGACGCCAAGCAGAAGGTCCTGGAGATCCAGGACGTGCGCAAGCGTCTCGAACACATCCTCGCGCTGATCGAAGGCGAGATGGATGTGCTGCAGATCGAGAAGCGCATCCGTGGCCGCGTCAAGCAGCAGATGGAGAAGAGCCAGCGCGAGTACTACCTGAATGAGCAGATGAAGGCCA
>NZ_CALFXI010000123.1 GCF_937958065.1 uncultured Steroidobacter sp. | reverse complement strand
ACATGAATGAAGGTGTGCCCAGGACGATTCCGGTTTTGGTTCGGCTTGTATCGGTCAGGCGTGCGATTCCGAAGTCGGTGATCTTCAGTTCATCCGTCTCGGGATTGAACATTATATTAGCCGGTTTGATGTCGCGATGAACGACGTTCTGCCGGTGCGCATAGTGCAGAGCCTCGGCCACACGGGCGACGAGCAGCATCACGCTTTTCGGCGTCAGCAGGTTCTTCGGGTCCGTGTGGGTGCTGAGGTGATGGCCGCGCAGGTATTCCATCGCAATGTATGCCAGGCCATTGTCTTCGCCGGCATCGTAGACCGTCACGATGGCCGGATGGTTCAGCCGGCCCGCCATCTCCGCTTCGCGGAAGAAGCGGGCCCGCGCCTCGGCCAGGTCGTCCTCCTCGAACTCGTCCGCCAGTGGAATCGCCTTGATCGCGACCACTCGATTGATCTTCGGATCGCGGCCCAGGTAGACGATGCCCATGGCGCCTTTGCCGAGCTCGCGCTCGATTTCGTAGCGCCCCAGGGTGCGCTTCGGACGACCCGGAATGGGCGCGTCCGCCAGGTCGGGCACGGTTGCTTCGTGATCTTTCAGATCGAACGCGGGCTGCCGCGCCCGGATCGGCCGGGGCGGTTCGCGTTTGACTGGCGGCACCGGAGTCGCCGTTTCATGTGTCATCGATTCGCGGGTCTCGTGCGTCAACGGTGCGCGCGTAGCCGGTGCACGAGTCAATGGTTCTTCGCGCACGCGCGCGCGGCGTATCTTCAGCTCGCGGTAGTTGGGATCACGGGTGGCGATATACGTGTACACCGCTGACGCCTTGGCAAGCTGGGCGCGTCGTTCGAAGTCCATGCCGAGGTTGTAGAGCAGCTCCATTGTCGGTGCATCCAGCGCACAGCGCTGATAGGTCTCGAACGCGAGATCGAGCTGGCCCTGCTTGTGGAACGTCTGTCCGAGCGAGCGCAGATTCGCACCAGCATCGCGCACGCTTTCGCCGGCTCTGATGTTGGCACGACGGATCAGCTCGCCGACCAGATACAAACCATAGCCCGCGGCCAGCGCGATGCAAGGAAGAACGAAGTGCAGCCAGACGTGCGACGAGCGCAGCACCATGATTTCGCTGCCGGCGAGCAGCACGATCAGCAGCAGCGTCGTCATTCCGCCGATCGCAGCGCCCGCGGCGGGCAACAGGAAGGCGCAGAAGAGCAGCACGAGTGCGACGACACCCCACTCGACCACTGGCGCGTAGCCGGGCCGCGAATAGTACTGCGCGGTCAACGAGCTCGACACCGCGCTGGCCATTGCAACCACCGGCGGCGTGGCCTTGCTCACGGGCGTGGTGAGGGAGTCGTCGACGGTGTCGCTGTTCATCAGGCCGATGAGCACCACTTTGTCGCGCAACTCGCGCTTGGGCACACCGCCCGATAACACTTGCCAGTAGGGATATTGCTGAAATGCATGCACGCCGCTGGGCGGGAAGTAACGCGGACGGCTGTGCTGAGTGGCATCCAGCGGCGTCCGACGAGTTCCGAAGGTCAGCGTATCGTTGGAATGGAACGTCATCTCGTTGGGCGAAACGTCCAGGGCGCGACCGGTGATGACCGCGGCAAGCGACGGTACCAACCCGTCGCCGACGCGAACGGCGGCGAGATCGGTGCGCACGATACCATCCGAATCCGGCTCTACAGAGGTGTGACCGATGCCGCTGGCTTCGGCCAGGAATACTGGCGCGGGCAGCATCGTGATCTCGGCACTGGCGGCGCGCTGTAACACTGATGCATCGCTGCCTGGCGCGAAGCGCGCGGGAATCTGATCGCCGTCGGTGGGACTGTTGTTGAGCCGGATGTGCACGGGCAGGATCACGTTGCCATGCGCGGCCATGGATCTGGCGAGATGCGCATCGGGATCACGACCCGCCGCCGACTCGCCGAGCAACCTGCGCAGCTGACGGGCCTGTTCGGATCTGCCGAGGTTGCTGGACTCGAGCAGCGCGAGTGCAGCACGAACTTTCTCGCGCTCGCTGGTGCGGCGGGCGGTGTCGAAAGGAAAGGTGAATGCGACGACGCGCGCGCCTTCGGCTTTCAGCTTGTCGATCAAGCTGGCGTGCACGTCGCGTGGCCACGGCCATTCGCCGAGCTGGGCCAGGCTGGCGTCGTCGATGGCAACGATCGCCACGTCGCGCGACGGCGCGACCTCGACCGAATTCATCATGCGGTCGTAAACGTCCAGCTCCAATGGCAGCGAGGCGGGCGAGTAAACCCAATTGCCCACGGCAACCACCAGGGCTGCAGCGAGCCCGCCGGGAAGCCAGGAGAATCGCGCCAGTTTTGCCGCCACGAACGGGTCCCTAAAACTTCAAAACCGTAGCCGAGTAGCGACTACCCTGGCCGAATCGCACCTGATGATCGCAACACCCCGTCGTTGCGGATCGGTTGCCAGGAGCTGCATCGGCGAGCGGGTTGCTACGGGCCTCAAATGCGGCGCGAGTATAGCGAAGGACGATAGGTTAAATTGCCGGCGGCGTCACACCCGCGCAGCCCTCGCAGCTGCGCCAACGGCATGAGGCAAACTCTGTGCTCCGGTGCTGCCGATCAGTTCACATCCATATAAAGTCCCGGGCTGTCCCGGCGCCGCTGCAGGAACATGGCCAAAACCAAGGAAATCTTCGTCTGCGAACAATGTGGTAACGACAGCCTGCAATGGCAGGGCATCTGCCCGTCATGCGGCGCGGCCGACACACTCAAACGTATGAGTATTAGCCGTAACTCGCGCACCGGCGCGGAGCGGCGGCCGCTGGCTGCGGGCAGCGAGCGCCCACGGCGACTGGCAGAAGTGTCTGAAACGAGCGAGCCGCGCATCGCGACCGGGTTGCAGGAGCTCGACCGCGTGCTCGGCGGCGGCTTGGTATTGGGCTCGGTGACATTGCTCGGTGGCGATCCGGGCATCGGCAAGTCGACGGTGTTGCTGCAGGCGGGCGACGCGCTCAGTCGCGCGACTGCGACACTGTATGTAACCGGCGAAGAATCGTTGCAGCAGGTAAGCCTGCGGGCGCGCCGCCTCGAAGTCGCCAGCGAAACCTTGCAATTGCTTGCAGAAACGAATGTCGAAACCATCCTCGGCCACGCGCAACAGTCCGGCGCGCGCGTACTGGTCATCGACTCCATTCAAACCATGTTCGTCAACGACGTGGACTCGTCGCCGGGGTCGGCATCACAGGTGCGCGAAGCGGCGGCGGCCCTGGTGCGCTTTGCCAAGTCATCGGGTGTGTCCGTGCTGATCATCGGCCACGTCACCAAGGAAGGTGTGATCGCCGGCCCGCGCATTCTCGAACACATGGTCGACACCGTCCTTTATTTCGAGAGCGATGCTGGCAGTCGCTTCCGTCTGGTGCGCGCGGTGAAGAATCGCTTCGGCGCGGCGAACGAAGTCGGCGTGTTCGCGATGACCGAACAAGGGCTGCGCGAGGTGAAGAATCCGTCCGCGATCTTCTTGTCACAGCATCCGCAACCGGTGGCGGGCAGCGCAGTGATGGTCGCGCGCGAAGGCAGCCGACCGATGTTGATCGAAGTGCAGTCACTCACCGATGAAGCACAGGGCATGAATCCGCGGCGCGTTGCGGTCGGCCTGGAAGCGAATCGTCTCGCGCTGTTGCTCGCAGTGTTGCATCGACACGGCGGAGTCTCGACCGCTGGGCGCGACGTGTTTCTAAACGTCGTCGGCGGCGTGCGCATTTCAGAGACGGCGGCGGATCTGCCGGCGGTGTTGGCGTCAGTGTCGAGTGTGCGTGACCGGCCGCTCGCGCCGCGACTGGTCTGCTTCGGCGAACTCGGGCTGGCGGGCGAGGTGAGGCCGGTGCCCTATGGCGAGGAGCGTCTGCGCGAGGCCGCCAAGCATGGCTTCGAGCGCGCCATCGTGCCGGAAGCCAACAAGCCGCGCCGGGAGATCGACGGCCTGGAGGTGATCGGCGTCGAGCGTCTGGACGAGGCGTTACGCCACGCCTTTTGACGCGGTCGGCTCCATGTCCAGACCGATCGGTCGGATCCGCGCGGTCTTCACGCTGTTCCCCGCGGTCTGCAGAATCTCCACCGACAGATGACCGAGCTTCAGCCCGGTGCCGGGCTGCGGAATCGTTTCCAGATATTCGAGGATCAGGCCGTTCAAGGTGCGCGGTCCGTCGGTGGGCAGGTCCCAGCCGAGCGTCTTGTTCAACACCCGGATGCTGATCGCGCCGTTGATCACGAAACTGCCGTCTGCCTCGCGATGGATGTCCTGGTGTAGTGCGCCCGGCGCACTGGTGAACTCACCGACGACTTCTTCGAGAATGTCTTCGAGCGTCACCAGGCCGCGGATATCGCCGTACTCGTCGACCACCAGCGCGATGCGCCGGCGATCGCGCTGGAAGTTCAGCAACTGCACGCTCAGCGTCGTGGCCTCGGGTACGAAGTAGCCCTCGCGCTCACGCGCCAATTGCAACAATGTTTCGCGCGTCAGTTCGGTGCGAGCCATCGCATGCACCACCTTCTTCATGTGCAGCATGCCGATGATGTTGTCGAGATTGTTCTCGCACACTGGCAAGCGCGTATGCGGGGTCGAGCGCAGGGTGTCGATGATGGTGTCCCAGTCATCGGCGATGTCGATGTATGCGATCTCGCTGCGCGGAATCATGATGTCGTCGACCTTCATGCTGTCGAGGTCGAGCAGCTTGTCGGTCAGGAGCCGGGGATGGTCGGCCGGCCACTGCGCCCGGTCCTTGCTGCGCGGCTTGGCGGGCGGACGCACGAAATGCCGACCCACGAAGAACCCGATGGCAGCGGCCACGAGCACCGCAAGCACCAACGTGCTCACCCAACCGATCGCATGCAGACTCAAATCCGTTCCTCAACCCCAATGCCGGCCGAGAATGCTCTCGAGCACGATCTTGGAACCGAAATACGCGAGGCCCAGCAGCGCGAAGCCGCTCAACGTCCAGTTCCTCGCGACTCTACCGCGCCAGCCGAAGCGCCAGCGACCAAACAGCAGGACCGCGAACACCACCCACGCGAGGCAGGACAGCACCGTCTTGTGAATCAGGTGCTGTGCGAACAGGTCCCGTACGAAAATAAAACCGCTGAATAGTGCGAGCGTCAGCACCGCGAACCCAGCGCCGAGCGCCTGGAAGGTGGCCGATTCGAGCGCTTCCATCGACGGCAGGATCGTGAGCATGCCGAGCGGGCGACGGCTGCGCAGCCGCCTGTCGAGCAACGCCAGCGCCACGGCGAGGGCGACGGCAATGGTCAGGAGCGCATAAGCCAACGTCGAGAGCACGATGTGCGCGGCAATTTCCCAGCTCTGCTGTTCTAGCGCATAACCCGCGTTGCCCTCCACGGTGGTGGCGGCGACGACGCCCGCGATGGCCATGAGAATGGAGCTGATGCCGGCGAAGCGCGGTCGGGCCCAGGTTAGGACCAGGGCGATCACGCCCGTGGGCCAGCCGATCAGCGAGGCGGTCTCCGCGACGGTGAACGCCAGCTCGGGCTTGGCGAACACGGTTCGCCACAGCAGGGAGGCATGCAGCGCGACGGCGATAGCTCCCAGACCGAGGCCCGCGATCCGTCGCCCGCGCGCGGCATTCTCGTCGGCGCGGTACACGCTCGAGGCAAGCCATGCGGCGCATGCCAGATAGCAGGCGAGAACGACGATGGACAACACTGAGGTTTGGGGGCCCAGATAGGGATGACCGCCAGATGATAGCGGATCGCAGTTGGGGGTTGGCGGTTACCCGTTGGATCCGCGGCCCGGTGGCCCTATTTCGGCCTGCTGTAGCTTCTGAGTCTCTTGGTCTTAAACTACCCCCAATCCCCAACTTCCAGCCGCTTCCAATTCCATGTTCGACAAACTGACTGAACGCCTGCAAGGCGTCATGGAGAGCCTGCGCGGTCGCGGGCGCCTCACCGAGGAGAATATTGCCGACACCCTGCGCCAGGTGCGCATGGCGCTGCTGGAGGCGGACGTCGCGCTGCCGGTCGTGAAGACCTTCGTGGACACCATCCGCGGCAAGGTCGTCGGTCAGGAGTTCGACAAGAGCCTGACGCCCGGCCAGATGCTGGTGAAGCTCATTCACGATGAGCTGATCGCGCTGATGGGCGCGGGCGTCCGACCGCTGAACCTGCGCGCGCAGCCGCCCGTGGTGATCCTGCTCGCGGGCCTCCAGGGCGCGGGTAAAACCACCTCGGCCGGCAAGCTGGCCAAGTGGCTCAAGGAGAACGAGCGCAAGAAGGTGCTGCTCGCGAGTACCGACGTGTACCGCCCGGCGGCCATCCTGCAGCTGGAGCGCCTGGCGACGCAGCTGGACGTGGCGTTCTTCCCGTCCGATCCGAAGAAGTCCGCCGTGACCCTGGCGAAGGAAGCCCTGACCGAGGCGAAGCAGTCCCTGTATGACGTGCTGATCGTCGACACCGCCGGTCGCTTGCACGTCGACGACGAGATGATGGTGGAGATCAAGGAGATCGCCGGCGTCGTTTCGCCCACGGAAACGCTGTTCGTGGTCGACAGCATGGCTGGCCAGGACGCGGTGAACGCGGCGCGCGCCTTCGGCGCGGCTTTGACTCTGACCGGCGTCGTGCTCACGAAGACCGACGGCGATGCGCGCGGTGGCGCGGCCTTGTCGGTGCGGCAGATCACTGGGGCGCCCATTCTGTTCATGGGTACTGGTGAAAAAACGGACGCCTTGGAGCCGTTCCACGCCGAGCGCGTCGCCTCGCGCATTCTGGGCATGGGCGACGTGCTGTCGCTGGTCGAAAAAGTCACCCAGAACGTCGATCGCGAGCAGGCCGAGAAGCTGGCCCGCAAGCTGAAGAAGGGCAAGGACTTCGACCTGGAGGACCTGCACGATCAGCTGCAGCAGGTCGAGAAAATGGGCGGCTTGAGCGCGCTCATGGACAAGCTGCCCGCGCAGCTGGCCGGCAAGGCGGCGCAGATGCCCCAGGGCAATGAAAAGGAGATCACACGCCAGCTGGCCATGATCCGCTCCATGACCCCGGGCGAGCGCCGCTACCCCAAAACCATCGACGCCTCGCGCAAGCGCCGCATCGCGGCCGGCTCGGGCGTGCATGTGTCAGAGATCAACAAGCTCCTGAAAAACCACATGCAGATGCAGAAGATGATGAAGACGTTCTCCAAGGGCGGCGGCCTGCGCCGGCTCATGAGCGCCTTCGGCGGCGGCGGATTCCCCCGACCCGGCGGCTGATCGGCGTCCACCGGCTTTGAAAAAACCTATACATCCAGTATAGTTCGCGCCCTTTTCCGGGTGCCCCGTGCCCGGACGCCCGGCTTTACGTATTGAATTCGAGGCTTTAGCAGCATGGTCACGATCCGGCTCACCCGTCGTGGGGCGAAGAAGACGCCCTTCTATCACATCGTCGTCACTGACAGCCGGATGCGTCAGGGCGGCGCGACCCTGGAACAGGTCGGCTTTTTCAACCCGATTCCCACTGGCAAGCAGCGCCGCCTGGAGCTGAAGCTGGATCGCGTCGACTACTGGCTCGACAAGGGTGCCAAGCCGTCCGAGCGCGTGGCCGAGCTGGTCAAGACGCATCGCAAGCAGGCGGTCGCGGCCTAAATCGCCTTCGAGCGCCGCTGTCATGAGCGACGCGACGGCGGATCGCTGGGTGGTGCTGGGCAAGATCGGCAGCACCTTCGGCGTGCAGGGCTGGGTCCGGATTACTTCGTACACCGACCCGCCCGAGAACATTCTGGATTACGACCGCTGGCACCTGCACCGGGCCGGGCAGTGGGAAGCGGTGGAAGTCGAAGACGGGCGGATGACCGCCAAGGGCGTGCTGGCCAAGCTGGCCGGCATCGAGACTCCGGAAGAGGCTCGGCTGCAAGTGGGCATCGACATTGCCGTGCTCCGCAGCGAGCTGCCGCCGACAGCGCCCGGAGAGTTTTACTGGAGCGATCTGGAAGGACTGGAAGCGCTGACCCCGGGCGGTGAATCGCTGGGTCGGCTGGATCACTTCCGCAGTACGCCGGGCGGCGACATCGCGGTGGTCCGGGGTGCCAGGGAGCACTGGATTCCGTTCGTGAAGGACCGGATCGTCAAGGTGGACCTGGACGCCGGACACATCGTGTTCGACTGGGGTGTGGACTGGCTGGACGATTGAGACCGGAAGGCACATGCGCATCGAAGTGGTGACGCTGTTTCCGGAGTTCGTGACCGAAGCAGTTCGAGTGGGAGTGCTGGGGCGCGCCATCGAGCGCGGCACCGTGACGGTGAATGCCACGACTCCGCGCGAATTCGCGACCGACGTGCACAAGACCGTCGACGACCGTCCCTACGGGGGCGGGCCGGGGATGGTGATGAAGATCGAGCCGGCGCGAACCTCGATACGAGCCGCGAAGGCGCGACTGCCCGAGGGCAGTCGCAGCGTGTACCTCGCCGCCGATGGGGTGCCATTGACGCATGCGAAGGCGCAGGAGCTGGCGAAGCTGCCGGGCCTGCTGCTGCTGGCGGGGCGCTACGAAGGTGTCGATGAGCGGCTGATCCAGTCGGAAATCGACGAGAGCGTGTCCATCGGCGACTACGTGTTGTCGGGCGGCGAGCTGCCGGCGCTGGTGCTGATCGACGCGGTGGTCCGGCTGTTGCCGGGCGTGCTGGGAGATGAGGCCTCGGCGGTGGAGGATTCGTTCGTCGCCGGACTGCTCGACTGGCCGCACTACACGCGGCCGGAAGTGTTCGAAGGGCAGGCGGTGCCCGCGGTGCTGGTCGGCGGCAATCATGCCGCGATCCGCCGCTGGCGCGAGCAGCAGGCGCTCGGGCGCACCTGGCTGCGGCGGCCGGACTTGATCGAGAAGCTGGCGCTGACGGCCGAGCAGCAGCGCTTATTGAAAGAATTTCTGGCGGAGCGCCCAGCTTCTTAGCAGGGTCTCCGCTGCCGGTTTGAATTCAGGATGGGTACGACCATGAACATCATCGAAAAGCTCGAGAGCGAAGCCAGCGGCAAACAGATTCCGGACTTCTCGCCCGGCGACACCGTCGTCGTGGAAGTGAAGGTGAAGGAAGGCGACCGCGAGCGCACCCAGGCCTATGAAGGCGTGGTGATCGCCCGTCGCAATCGCGGCTTCAACTCCTCGTTCACCGTGCGCAAGATTTCGCACGGCGAAGGCGTGGAGCGCGTATTCCAGACCTACAGCCCCTCGATCGGTGCCATCACCGTCAAGCGTCGCGGCAACGTGCGTCGCGCCAAGCTGTACTACCTGCGCGATCTGACCGGCAAGGCCGCGCGCATCGAAGAAAAGGTGTAATTCACACCTACGGATCGCATGGCCGGCGTGGGCGCAAAAGTACACGCCGGCCATTCCTCCTCCCATCCCGGTTAGCCGGTCCGGCGCATCCCCGCGCTGCCGGCTAACTGCTTGGTCTCCGCGGTGGTTAAACTGTGTCTTCCTAGAGGAGACACCATGCCCGCCTCTTTCCACCGCCTGCTGTTCGGCTTGCTCGCGCTGTGCTGCGCGACCGCTGGGCTTGCCAGTCCCGCGACGGACAAGGTGTTGCAGAACGTTCGTCTGCCCGCCGGTTTTCAGCTCGAGGTTTACGCCGACAACGTGCCTGCCGCGCGCTCACTGGCGCTCGGCTCGAAAGGCACGTTGTTCGTGGGCACGCGCAGTACCACCGTTTACGCCGTCAGCGGCTCGCCTGGCACCGGACTCAAACCGGCGGTGCGGGTGATCGCGAGCAAGCTGAACATGCCCAACGGCGTCGCCTTCCGCGATGGCGCCCTGTACGTCGCCGAGGTCCATCGCATCCTGCGCTATGACGACATCGAGTCGACGCTGACCGACATACCCGCGCCCAAAGTCGTGCGCGACGATCTGCCCAGGGCTCGTCATCACGGCTGGCGCTACATCGGGTTCGGCCCGGACGGCAAGTTGTATGTGTCGATCGGCGCGCCGTGCAATGTTTGTAACGAGGCGAACTACGGTCTGATCACGCGCATGAATGCCGACGGCTCCGGCCAGGAGGTCTTTGCTCGGGGCATTCGTAACACCGTCGGCTTCACCTGGCATCCGATCACGAAGGAGCTCTGGTTCACCGACAACGGTCGCGACTATCTCGGCGACGACTCACCGCCGGACGAGTTGAACGTCGCGCCGCGCGCCGGTCTCGACTTCGGCTTTCCGTACTGCCACGGCCGCGACACCAAAGATCCCGAGTTCGACGAGCTGGGCGACTGCTCACGCATGACGCCGCCGGTGCAAACGTTGGGCGCGCACGTGGCCGCACTCGGTGTGAAGTTCTATACGGGCACGGCCTTCCCGGAGAAATATCGCAATCAGATCTTCATCGCCGAGCACGGCTCCTGGAACCGTCGCACCAAGAGCGGTTATCGCCTGACCCTGGTACGACTCGACGGCGACAAGGCGATCGGCTATGAACCCTTCGCCACCGGCTTCCAGCGCGAGGATGACGTGTTCGGCCGGCCGGTGGACCTGCTGGTGCTCGAGGATGGCTCGATGCTGATTTCCGACGACACCGCCGGCGCCATCTACCGACTGACTCATTCCGCGACTTAACCTCAGAGCTCTTTTATTTGGCGCCTGCTCCATGAAAGCGATTGCCTGGTTTCTCGGTTTCGTCTGGCGAGGTCTCGACGGCCTGCGCAAAGTGCTGCACCTGATCGTGTTGCTGGTGCTGTTCCTGGCCATCGGCGCGGCGCTGTCGCCGAGCATTCCGCTGATTCCTCACAAGGCGGCGCTGGTGCTCGCGCCACAGGGGGCGCTGGTCGAGCAGCTCTCGGGCGATCCGTTCGAGCGCGCGGTGGCGGAAGCGTACGGCCAGAGCCGTCCTGAAACATTGCTGCGCGATCTGGTCGATGTGGTCGACAAGGCGTCCACGGACAAGCGCATCGAGCTGATGGTGCTCGACCTGAGCGGCATGAACGGCGGCGGCATCGCAAAGATGCAGGAGCTGGCGGCGGCGATTCAGCGCTTCCGGGCCGCCGGCAAGAAAGTGTTCGCGTTCGGTGAGAGTTACGATCAGGCGCAGTATTACCTCGCCGCGCACGCCGATGAGATCTATCTCGATCCGCACGGCCTGGTGCTCATCGAAGGCTTCGGCTATTACCGCACGTTCCTCAAAGGCGTCATCGACAAGCTGGCGGTCGATGTGAACGTCTTCCGTGCCGGCAAGTTCAAGTCGTTCACGGATCAATTCAGCCGCAGCGACATGTCCGAGCAGGAAGAGCAGGAGAGCATGGCGTGGTTGAACGCGCTGTGGACGCAGTACCAGGCGGGCGTCACCAAGGCGCGCGGGCTGGATGAAGGTGTGATCGCCGATTATGCGAACCAGTACGCCGAGATCGCGAAGTCGCATCGCGGCGATCTGGCGACCGCGGCGCTCGAGAAGAATCTGGTCACCGAGCTGAAGTCGCGCCGCGAGTTCGAGGATCAGATCAAGGCGCTGGTCGGCGAGGACAAGGACGAGCACACGTTCAACGGCGTCATGAACTGGGATTATCTGGCTGCGGCCCGCTCGGGCGAGACGCTCAAGATGGAAGGCGGTCACGTCGGGGTCGTGGTGGCCTCGGGCGAGATCCTCGACGGCTCGCAGCCGCCGGGCACGATCGGCTCGGAGTCCACCTCGCAACTGCTGCGTGAGGCGCTCTACGACGACAAGGTCAAAGCGGTGGTGCTGCGGATCGACAGCCCCGGCGGCAGCATGCTGGCGTCGGAAGTGATCCGTCGCGAGATCGATGCCCTGCGCAACGCGGGTAAGCCGGTGATCGCGTCCATGAGCAGCACGGCGGCGTCGGGCGGTTATTACATCGCCATGGATGCGGATGAAATCTGGGCGAGCCCCGCGACGCTCACCGGCTCCATCGGCGTGTTCGCGGTGTTTCCGACCATCGAACGCACGCTCGAGAAATTCGGCGTGACCATCGATGGCGTGGGCACGACGCCATACGCTGGCTCGCTGCGCCTGGATCGAACGTTGAACGATGGCGCGAAAGAAATCCTGCAGAACTCCATCGATCACGCCTACAGGGTATTCGTGAACAATGTGGCCTCGGCGCGGGAGAAATCCTTCGACGATATCGACGAGGTTGCGCAGGGCAGAGTGTGGGCCGGCGTGGACGCCGCTCAGCACGGCCTGGTCGACAAGCTCGGCTCGTACAAGGACGCGCTGGATGCCGCCGCGGAGAAGGCGGGTTTGGGCAAGGACTACAAGGTCCACTACATCGAGCCGCCGATGGGTTGGCGCCAGGCCCTGGCGATGCGCTCACAAGCGCTGGCGGCACGCATCACGCGGGCGCTCGTGCCGGAACACGCATTGTTTGCCAACGCCCGCCGCATCCTCGCGCCGCTGGAAGCGGAGCTGACGCGGTTGTCGCGGTTCAATGATCCGCAGAACGTGTATTACTACTGCATGTGTTCGGCGCCGTGAGGATTCCGCTCGCCGCCATCGAGCCGGTGGCGACTTATCGATAGAAGATGTGGTTGCCGATCCTGGCAACCACTTGTTTCGAGCTCGCCCAATACGGCTGCACCGACGTGGCGTGATAGAACAGCGCGTCCGGCACCACCGGCTCGTAATAGCCGTGATAAACCGTCGTCGCCACGTCCATCGCCTGCTTCCACGCGGGGCTGCCCGACTCCAGGCGCAGCTTGAACGCAGTCCACGAGAAGTGTGCGACCAGTCGTTTCCGTGACGAGTCCCAGCGCGTGTCGTGCACCACTTCGCAGATCGTGTCCGGGAAGTGCCGCGACGCCAGCCGGTTCATCGTGACTTCCGCGACCGCGTACTGCCCACGCAGTGTTTCGCCCCGCGCCTCGAAGTAAATGTTCTCGGCGAGGCAGCGAATCTCGCGGGCTCGTATCTTGGCGGCGTCGATGCGTGAGCCGTCGTAGGTCGAGCGCGCGGTATATGCAAGATAAACGATCAGCCCGACCGCGACGAACGGCAGGGTGAGCAGCGCGAAAAACGGCGCGTCTCCTTTGTCCCGGAGCAGCCAGTACATGGCCAGCCTGCGCCGTCGGATCACGAACCAGGCGCGCACCTCGTAGAGCACGGATCTGAGCATCGCTTTGCTTGAGCCGTCGCGTCACAGCAGCCCGTCGAGGCGCTCCAGGTCGTTGATCATTCGCCACCGGCCTCCGGCTTTCTCGACGCGCTCGCGCCACGTCTCCACGCGGGCGAGATACTCGCGCGGATCGTAGTTATCCGAGCGCAGCTTGGTGACGTTGAGCGCAACGACTTCGAAACCCTTCAGGTCGAGCGGCACATCGCGCACGTAGCCCTTCGCCAGATCTTCCTGCAGGTCCGAGAAGATCAGGATGGCCTTGCGGCCGGAGTTCTTCTCGTTCAGGAACTCGATGCCTTGCAGGATGCCGCCAGTGATGTCGGTGTGGGTTGCCGATTGCGAGTGCTCGACGAACGTTTTGATGGCATCGGCGAAAGCGCGCTTCTGACCGTTCGCGGTGCTCGGCCGATCGTCGAAGGTCGCTTTGGCGATGATGTCTTTCTCGCTGAAGCTGCCGGTGTCGATGCGGGCGACGGCGAAAGAGTCGGTCGGCTGCAGTTTCGACAGCGCGTACAGGATGATGCTCTGGGCTTTCTTCAGTTCCTCGCTGTACGTGCCCGACGTGTCGAGCAGCAGATACACGCCCGTATTGCGAGGCGCCGCCGGCGTGCAGCCGCCGATCATGAGTGCAGTCAGAGCCAGGATGAACGCCTTCATGTCTGGACCTCCTGTACTGAAGCTGCCTGCTGGGCGCGCGCCTCGCTGGCGGCGGCCCTGGCCCGTGCTTCGAGCCATAAAGGAACGAACAGCGGCAGGTCGTAGAGCCGCTCCAGCAACTTGCCGATGTGATGGAACGAATTGCTCAGCACCCGGAACACCAAGGCCACCGCTCTCAGCAGGCCGATGCCGCACAACCCGAGCACGGTGCGGGACGAGTGCACGAACGTTTCGAACGGAATCGCCACGAACGTCAGCGCGAACGGCAGGATGAACCCCATGCCCATCTGCGCGGCCGTCGTGATCCACAGGAACTCGTTCTCCAGCCCGCCGCTATCCTCGCCGCGCAACAGGGCCCCGGTTGCCAGTTCGTCCTGCAGCAGCACTTCACGCATATAAGCGAGACCGGCTTCGACGCTGGCCAGCAGCGCCAGCAGGCTGAACGTGATCCACACCATGCGCACGCGCATCTTGTCGGGCAGGGCCGCGATGACAGGAAACAACCGCGTGATGCGCAGCGACTCCATCAGGAACAGGCCCATCGAGATCTCGACCATGATGATCACGAGCGCGGCGATGTCGGCGGTCCGGAACGAGCCGATGTAGCTGGTGCCGCCCACCATCTCCGACATGGGCCGGGCGATCAGCGAGAAATTGATGGCCGCGCCGCCGATGGCGATCAGCAGCACCAGCCCCGAGACGAAGAACTGCACCACCGACGAGGAGGACAGTGTCGAGACCGCCCGGTCGTGACCGTGCACGATGTCCCGATATTCCTGCATGTGACGGTCGATGGCGCTCGCACGGTTCAGCAGGCTTTCGACCGACGCCATCACCCGGTCGAGCGTTTCTTTGATGACGCGCCATTCCGGCATCATCTTGCGCAGCAGTCCGTGCCGTTCGGCGCTGGCCTCGCGATAGGAATCCATCGCTTCCTTGTGAGCTTTGACCAGCGACTTGTGAATGTCTTCGAGGATGGCAGCCGCACCGTTGCGGGCTTCCATCTGGGCGACGGCGTCGACGGCGCGCACCCAGCCTGGCGCTTCCGGCGGCACGTCGACCGCGGCCTGATGCTCTTCCTCGATGCGCCGGATCGATTCGCTCAACGCTCGATGCAGCGTGGGATAGTTGGACAGGTCCTTGCGCACGCTGTCGCTGATGCGCTCGAACTCGCGCTCGATGATTCGTTCCTTTGCTTCACGTCCTGCAGCCAGCAGAACGTCACGGTTGCGGGCGGCGAGCCGCAGTTCGAGATGTGTCGTGGAGTGCGAGGCCAGCCGCAGGCCGCGTGCGATGGCGCTGGTGGCCGTACGAATCGCCTGGTGAGCCGTATCTCGCGCCAGAAACAGTACGAACACTGCCACGATGAACAAGACCAGTATCGAGAGCGTCGGCCAGGGTGTGAACTCGAGAAGCGCTGCTAAGGACATGGCTTTTCCCCTTGCAATGGGCGTCCGGCGCGGCAACCCTGAACGAGGGTGCCGCTAGCAGTCTGAATTCGGCTGAACGGCGCGGGCGGATGTCGCCTGAATGAACAGGTGCGAGAAGTTAGACGCAGGTCTCAGCCGGGAGCGAGCGTCGTTCAGGATTTTTCGTTCAGGTTCTCGTCAGGTCGTTTCCCAGTTCATCACCACTTTGCCCGACTGGCCGGCGCCCATGATTTCGAAGGCGCGCCGGTATTCGGTGAATGGCAGGCGGTGGGTGATGATGGGGCGGACGTTCAGGCCGCTCTGCAGCAGCGCGGCCATCTTGTACCAGGTCTCGAACATCTGGCGGCCGTAGATGCCTTTGATGGTGAGGCCCTTCAGGATCACGTCGTTCCAGTCGATGGCGACTTCGGTGGAAGGGATGCCGAGCATGGCGACGCTGCCGCCGTGGTGTAACGTGCGCAGCATGCTGCGCAGGGCAGACGCGTTGCCGGACATCTCCAGGCCGACGTCGAAGCCTTCCTGCATGCCGAGTTGTTTCATCGCGTCGTCGAGCGAGTCGCGAGTGACGTTCAGTGCCAGCGTCGCGCCCATCTTGCGGGCCAGGTCGAGGCGGTAGTCATTCACGTCCGTGATCACGACGTTGCGTGCGCCGATGAATCGAACGATCGCGGCGGCCATGATGCCGATGGGCCCCGCGCCGGTGATCAATACGTCCTCGCCGACGACGTCGAACGCCAGTGCGGTGTGCACGGCATTGCCAAGGGGATCGAGAATGGATGCGATCTCGTCGTCGATGGCGGCCGGCAACTTGAATGCGTTGAAGGCGGGGATCACGACGTATTCAGCAAATGACCCCTGACGGTTCACGCCCACGCCGAGCGTATTGCGGCACAGGTGCCTGCGGCCGGCGCGGCAGTTGCGGCAGTAGCCGCACGTGATGTGGCCTTCGCCAGAGACGCGATCACCCGGCTTGAAGCCTTGCACTTCGCTGCCAATCTCGACGATCTCGCCGCTGTACTCATGACCGACGGCCATCGGCACCGGGATGGTCTTCTGTGCCCACGCGTCCCAGTTGTAGATGTGCATGTCGGTGCCGCAGATCGCGGTCCGCTTGACGCGAATCATCACATCGTTGGGGCCGACCGTCGGCTTGGGAATGTCCTGCAGTTCAATGCCGACGGCAGCCTGGGCTTTGACTAGTGCGCGCATGAGGGGTGCTTGGGTTTTGTTGAGGACTATCGAATGACGCCGAGCTCTTTGCCTACTGTGGTAAATGCGGCCACGGCCTTATCCAGTTGTTGTGGGGTATGAGCCGCCGACATCTGGGTCCGGATGCGTGCCTTGCCATGAGGAACCACCGGGAAGGAAAAGCCGATGACATAAACGCCGTGCTCGAGCAGCCGCTGGGCGAATTCAGCGGCCACCTTCGCGTCGCCGAGCATGACGGGAATGATGGGGTGCTCGCCCGGCACCAGGTTGAACCCGGCCGCGGTCATTTGCTGGCGGAAATGCGCCGCGTTGTCCCACAGGCGCGAACGCAACTTGTCGTCGGCTTCCAGCAGATCCAGCACCCGCAGGCTCGCGGCCGCGATGAAGGGCGGGATGCTGTTGGAGAACAGGTACGGCCGCGAGCGCTGTCGCAGCCAGGTGATGATTTCTTTGCGGCCCGAGGTGTAGCCGCCGGCGGCACCGCCCAGCGCCTTGCCAAGCGTGCCGGTGATGATATCGACGCGATCCATCACGCCACGCAGCTCGTGCGTGCCTCGACCGCGTTCGCCAACGAAGCCCACCGCATGTGAGTCATCGACCATCACGAGCGCATCGTAGCGATCGGCCAGATCGCAGATTTCACGCAAGCGCGCGATGACGCCGTCCATCGAGAACACGCCGTCGGTCGCGATCAGGCGCACGCGGCAATTCGCGGCTTCCTTCAGGCGGGTTTCCAGCTCGTCCAGATCGTTGTTGGCATAACGAAAGCGCTGCGCTTTGCTCAGGCGAATGCCGTCGATGATGCTGGCGTGATTCAGCGCATCGCTGATCACCGCGTCCTGCTCGTCGAGCAGCGTTTCGAACAAGCCGCCATTCGCATCGAAACAGGAGGAATAAAGAATGGTGTCTTCGGTGCCGAGAAACCGGCTCAACCGTTGTTCCAGGTCCTTGTGGATCTGGTGCGTGCCGCAGATGAACCGCACCGACGCCATGCCATAGCCGTAACGATCGAGCGCCAGGCGGGCCGCCTCGCGCACCGACGCATGGTTGGCCAGCCCGAGGTAGTTGTTGGCGCACAGATTCAGGACTTCTTCGCCGCCCACCACCCGCACCGACGAGCTTTGCGGCGAGCTCAGGACGCGCTCCGGCTTGAACAGGCCCTGCGCGCGCAGCTGTTCCGTTTCGGCCGTCAGTCTTTGCAGAAAGTCGCGCTTCACATGGACCTCTCACTGCCTCGATGCCGGCGCGGATTGTGCCACTGTGCGGATGACGGCTGGCAGGTCAGCTAGGTTCCACGCGCTGGAGTACAGCTTTGCAGAACGCTGGGTACAGTTCCGAAGTGCGGGATTCTACAGGCATATTACCGGGGCGGAGAAAAATTCTTATTCCCGGTATGTATTGGGGCGACCTTAGATCCACATGACCATTCGAACCGCAGCACTCGCAAGCGGTGCGAGGGGATTCATGAAGGCGACGGGACGAACGTGGCTGTCCATCGGCAGCCTGTTGAGCTTCGCGTCCCTGCGGCGCTCCGGTGCCTGGTCAACAGATCGGTCAGCGCATCGATGGCGGCAGGTTGTCGAGCCCGCCAGAACAAGATCGCGTTCAATGCCAACTACACTTGGCAAATGACGCGGGGCTCACTTACGCTCTCGGGCACGTGGACCTACCGCGACAGCGTATTACTTGGTGTTTTCACGTGACTTCAATCTCGCGCCGTCGTACGACGAGACCGATATGCGCTTGTCATGGAATGTGCCAGACGGTCGCTACACGTTGATCCGCTTCGTGCGCGACGTGTTCGATCGTTGAAGGCTACGAAGCGGGGGGCCACGCAATCCGCGTGGGAGTGCGCACGCTGACGCTCTCGCTGACGGCGCCGCGCGTGTATGGCGTCGAGGCGCAGTTCCGTTTCGACACCTGAGTCCGCGCCAGTTCTGAGACAGGGCGGTCGAGGATATCGACCGCCCTGTTTTTTTGTCCGAAGAATGTGATGGATGAATGTATTTATTCCGAGCTGCAGGTTGGCGCTGGCGCTTTGCCGTCAGGGCGTGCAGTTCCCAACCGAGGGATGCTGTCCATCATGGGCGGCCTGTTGTGCGCGAGTGGGATCGCAAACGCACAGGACACCAGAAATTCGGTACTGGAAGAAATCGTGGTCACTGCCGAGAAGCGCGAGCAAACGATTCAGGAAGTACCGGTCGCTGTTTCCGCTTACACCAGCGCGCGTCGGGATCTGATCGGCGTCAACACGATCGAGGATGTGGCGCGCATCACGCCGAGCTTGAGTTATACGAACAACGACCGGCTGTCGATTCGGGGCTTCGGTCGTCTCACCAACAATATCGGCACCGATCCGTCGGTGGCGTTGTACTCCGATGGCATTTTCTCGACGTCCATGGCCGATACGTCGACGCCGTCGTTGTTCATCGATCGCACCGAGATCCTGCGAGGTCCGCAGGGCACCTTGTACGGGCGCAATTCCATCGGTGGCACGCTCAACGTCATCGCCAAGCGACCCACCGAAGACTTCAAAGGCGAAGTGCGCGGCGCCTTCGGCAATTACGGCAGCTGGCGCACCGACGCATTGCTGCGTGGGCCGATCACCGAGTCGCTGCGGTTCCTGGTCGGTGGATCGAAAGATCGCCGGGCTGACGGCTTCATCAGGAACGTGGGACCCGCGGGTGACACGGCGGACAGCGATCGATGGATGATCGAGGCGCAGCTGGAAGCCGATCTGGGCGAGCGTGTCGTGGCACGCCTCAGGTATTCGAAGTTCGAGTGGCAGGACAGTTATGGCGTCGGCAACACGCTGGCAAGCGTCATCTCGCCCTACAACAATGTTTCCTTGTCGGGCACGGGGACCTCGGCACTGTACTACAACACGGTGTTTGGCTACGCCGAGCCCAGTTCGAGCGTTGCCGATCCATACACCATCAACACCAACTCCGACGCCGCGGGCACGCTCTCGCATCAGCATCGAATCCATCTGGATGTGACAGCCGATTTCGAGGGCGCGACGCTCAAGCTGCTGTCCGGCTATCAGCAGTATACGTATTTCACCTCGACGGATAGCGACGACACGCCCCGGACCGCACCGTTCAACATCCCGGTTCCCGCTGGTGGCACGCTCACCGTGGATCTCGATGGCCCGAGCGGGCCGCTGCCGAGTCAAACCATCGCGCGTCCGGCATTCAGTGCGCTGAACGTGACTCCAGATGCGCGAACGTACTTTCACGAGCGCCAGCAATGGCAGTCGAACGAATTGAATCTGGCGTCGAGCGGCGACGGCGCCCTGCAGTGGATCGTCGGTTTGTATCAGTACAGTCAGAAGTGGGATCAGCCGCAGGGAATCAGAGTCGTCGGCGACCCTGCGATCTCGAATCCGCTCGGCGCGGCACCGAATCCGAGCGGCGCATTCCTCGCGGTGGACGGTCACCTGGAGACAGACTCCTACGCCGGCTTCGGTCAGCTGGACTGGTCATTCGCCGAGCGCTGGACCTACACGCTGGGCCTGCGCTACACCAAGGACAAGAAAACCGGCGTCGACATGGCACGGTACGTGGCTCGTACACCGGCAACGGCAATTGCGGCCGCCGATGCGCCGCCGACGCTGGAAAGCGCCATCATCAGATTGTTTCCTGCCGGCACGCCGCTGTCATTCATACAAACGCAGGTGCCCACTGTCGGTCCGCTCGTCGCGGCTGCCGTGCTTGCGCAAACTCAAGCGCTCGCGCTGGATGTGACGCAAACGCAGGTTTGCGGTGCGACCGCCTGCGCGCCGGATCTGCAGCCGAATCCGGGCGGAGGCTTGCGGCGTAATCTGTCGGGCGATTGGGATGCGGTGACGGGTGCCACCGGTTTGCAGTGGGAACCCAACGACAACACGAATTTGTATTTGCGTTACAGCCGTGGCTACAAGTCCGGGGGCTGGCTGGGTTCCAATGGGTTGACGCCCAACCCCTATGCCGATCCCGAATACGTCGATTCGTACGAGCTGGGCTTCAAAGCCACGCTCGCGGGCCGGGTACAACTCAACACGGCCGTGTTCCACAGCGATTACGACGGCTTCCAGACGCCGCTCACCGTATCGCTCGGCACGATCACGGCCAGCCGGTTCTTGAATCTGCAGGCGCGAGTGCAGGGAGTGGAGCTGGAGGCGGCCTGGTCGCCGATCGATCGGTTGCAGCTGCTGGCGAGCTATTCGTATCTGGACGCAGAGATCACTCGCGGCTGCTGTTTCGTCGATACGGCAGACCCGGCCGCGCTCGCGGCGGGTGCCCGACGGGCCAGTGTGCTGCCGAATGGCGATGTCGCGCAGACGCTGGTGGGCAATCGGCTGCCGCTGTCGCCAGAGCACAAGTGGACTGTGGGTGCGAGCTATACGTGGGGCTTCGCGGCGGGCTCGCTCACAGCCAGCGGCATGTACACCGATACCGGCGATCAGCAATCGACGATCTGGTCGAATCCGATCTACACCGCGCCGTCGTTCCAGATCGCGGACTTTCGTTTGTTATGGAATGAGGCCGACAACCGCTACACGGTCGTCGGCTTCGTCAAGAATGCGTTCGACGAGATTGGTTACGGCAGCTCGACGGGCGGCCCGCCCACGCCGGTGGGGTCGCGTCGCACCGTTTCCCTGACGTACCCGAGAACGTATGGAATGGAGTTGCATTACCGCTTCTGAAATCGCGCACATCGCCGCGCCCGACATCACCCCGGCGCGGATTTGCTCCACTGGCGCACGGCGGAATGCAGCACGTCGATGGGGACTGGCCCGGACTTCAGCACGAGGTCGTGATAGAGCCGCACATCGAAACGACTGCCCATCTGCTGACGCGCGCGTTCGCGTGCGGTGCGGATCTCGGTGGCGCCGACCATGAAGCTGCAAGCCTGGCCGGGATACACGCAATACCGATCGATCTCACGCTCGCTGGACATCTGGCGCTCGCCCGCATTCTCGACCATCCATTGAACGGCCTGCTCGCGCGTCCAGCGATGATGATGAATGCCGGTGTCGACGACGATGCGAGCGGCGCGGAACAGCTCCGATTGCAGCAGTCCGATGCGGCCTGCCGGGTTCTTTTCGTAAATGCCGAGCTCGTCGGCCACGCGTTCGGCATACAGCGCCCAGCCCTCGGTGTAGGCGGAAAAACGCACCAGCCGACGAAACAATGACAGCTCGCCGGCCGCACGCAGCACGGCGAACTGGAAGTGATGTCCCGGAATGCCTTCGTGATGCGCCAGCGTGGGCAAACGCCACAGCGGCAGCTCGGCGGGTGACTTGAGATTCAGCGAGAACGTGCCGGGCTGGCCGCCGACGCCGTCGCTGTAGAACGCGCCCGGCGCGCCGTTCTCGATGGCGACCGGAATGCGTTTCACCAGCAGCTCGTCTTTCGGGACCGTCTTGAAGCCTTTGGGCAGCAGTTCTCGAATCGAGGCGATATCGTTGCGTGCGGCAGCGAGCAGTTGCTCGCGTCCCGCATCGTTCTCCGGCACGAGGAAGCGAGGGTCCGCGTCCAGCGCCTTGATGCGCTCTCCGAGCGAGCCGGTCTTGAACCCTTGCTGTTGCAAACTGCGATCGAGCTGCGCGCTGATGTCCGCAACGAGCTGCAAGCCGCGCTGGTGCAGCTCGCCGGGCTCGATCCTGGTGGTCGTGTTCGAGTACACGGACGATGCGTAGTAGGCGTCGCCATCGGGCAGCGCCCAAACGCCGGCGGATGTCTTCGCTTTCGGCGCGAGTGCTTCCAGCGCCTGCATCTGTCGATCGAGTGCGGGCACGATCTCGGATCGGAATATTTGCTCGGCTCGCGGACCGAGGGCGCCGAGCTTCCTGGCGTTGGCCCGCTCGATCGCGGGAGCAATCATGGCGGTCTGCGCCGGTGGCGTATCACGCAGCGTCTGGATCTGTGCGATGGTTCGCTTGATCACGAAGCTGGGTGGAATGACACCGATGCCCGCGTCGTGACGGATCCTCTCGGTTTCCTGATCCAGCGCCCGCGCCAACGCGCTCATCCGGGAGAAATATGCGTCCACATCCGCTGCCGTGTCGAGCGGATGGCGCGAGCCCAGGAATTCCGGCAGCCAATAATAGGTGCCGTTCATCTGGCTGACAGGGTAGGGGCTCGGGCGCAGGTTGATATCGACAGTGCCGTAGCGCGCGGTCTGATCTTTCAGCGTCGAGTACACGAACACGGCCGTGTCGTAGTCGAGCTGTGCGGCAGCATCGAGCCTGGTGCGATCGATTTTCGCCAGCTCGCTCAGGGCACGTGACGCGGATTCACGATCTCTGGCGGATGCGGCCAGCGAGCGGTCGTCGAGTCGTGAGCGCAGGCCGGCGTTCGCGCCGACGTCGAATTCGTACTGTGTAGCTTCTTCCGGGCTGCGTCGGAGGTAGTCTTCCGCCAGTCGCTGCAGCAGGGCGTCGAGTGCGGGCGAAGTATCGTTGTCCGCGAATGCGGGCAAGCTGCTGCAGGCTGCGAGGCTGGCGCCGATGGCGGTGCGAATGAGGGTGCGGCGGTTCATCGATGTCCTCTCGTCGAAAGCGGCAAAGCGTTTCGACACCAACCTAGCTTACCGGAGACGCAGCGGTGCTGGCCACGCAGGCCCTGCTCAGGTTCGTTGCGAATCGAACAACTGAGCGACGCGCCGGCGTTGCTCCTCGCTCAAATGCAGGCCGAGCTTGGTCCGGCGCCACAGGATGTCCTCGGCGCTGCGGGCCCATTCATTGGCGATCAGATAATCGATCTCGGCTTGCGTCAGGCCGGCGCCATAATCCTCGCCCAGATCCAGCATGGCCTGCGCCTTGCCAAGGATTTTCTCCACGCGCGTGCCGTAGGCTCGTGCCAGGCGATGCGCCATGCTCGCCGAGAGGAAGGGCCAGCGCTTGTGCACGCCTTCGGCGAACGTAGCAAAGTCGGCACGCGGCAGATCGCCGCCGGGCAGGGCGGCCTTGTCCGTCCACTCGCGGTCGCTGCTGTTCAAGTGTGGTTGCAGTTTGCTCAGCGCGCCTTCGGCGAGCCGGCGATAAGTGGTGATCTTGCCGCCGAACACCGACAGCAGCGGCGGAGCGTCGGGCGTCGTCTCGGTCAGCTCGAGTTTGTAATCGCGTGTGACTTTCGATGCGTTGCTCGATTCATCGTCGGACAGCGGCCGCACGCCGGCGTAACTCCATTTCACGTCCGCCGGTGCGATGCCCTTGCGAAAATAGCTGTTGACGGTGTTGCACAGATACAGAACCTCCTCGGGCGAGATGCTGACCTGGGTGGCATCGCCGCTGAAGGGCACATCGGTGGTGCCGATCAGCGTAAAGTGCTCCTGATAGGGAATGGTGAACACGATGCGGCCGTCCGGGTTTTGCAGCATGAACGCGTGCTCACCGTTGTAGAGCCGTGGCACGACGATGTGACTTCCCTTGACCAGGCGCACGTGCGCCTCTGTGTCCATCGCGGGGAATCCTTTGAGCACTTCCTGCACCCAAGGGCCCGCGGCGTTGACGATCGCGCGGGCATGCAATCGAGCGATCTCTTTGCTGTTCGCCTCTTGAATGGTCGCGAGCCATTGCGAGCCGTCGACCTGCGCATTCAAAAAGCGCGTCCGCGTGCGGATCGTCGCGCCACGCGCCGCTGCGTCCACTGCGTTGAGCACGACCAGGCGGCTGTCATCCACCCAGCAGTCGGAGTAGGCAAAGCCGTGATCCAAGCCGGCCCGCAACGCTCCATACGCGCCATTGGCGAGCCGCACGCTGCGTGAGGCTGGCAGAATCTTGCGGCCGCCAATGTGATCGTAGAAAAACAGACCGAGGCGCATCAGCCAGCGCGGCCGCAGCTCGGGCACGTGCGGCAGAATGAACTGCATGGGGCGAATGATGTGAGGGGCGATGCGCAGCAGCCGCTCGCGCTCGATCAGTGCCTCGCGCACCAGTCGGAACTCGAAGAACTCCAGGTAACGCAGGCCGCCGTGGATGAGCTTGGTGCTGGCGGAGGAGGTCGCCGAAGCCAGGTCGGCCTGTTCGACCAGCATGACTTTCAGGCCGCGTCCGGCCGCGTCTCGCGCGATGCCAGCGCCGTTGATACCGCCACCGATGATGAGCAGGTCGACGCTGCAGAGGTCGCTGTTGCTGGCGGTCGTCGCCCCAGCCGTCATGTGCTCACCGCTGCCCAAGCCTCGGAAAAATCAGACATTCGCAATCGTGCAATCCCGGGTACATGGATGTACCCCGCCGGCGCGGGCGGTGGCGAGAGCTAGAGCTCACGCCTTTCGCCGACTCGCGCGCGGGTCGTGGCAGGATGCCCGATCCCGCGATTTAATGGTATGCCCCTACGTGCACCTGCACTGGTTGAACGGCGTACACTTGCAGCCATGAGCGACGAGAAGTCCCCCGGCGAGCAGGCCGGTTTGCGCATCGACAAATGGCTGTGGTTCGCACGCTTTTTCAAGAGCCGCTCGCAGGCGACTGACGCGGTCGCTGGCGGTCTGGTGCATGTGAATGGCGACCGGGTGAAGCCCTCGCGTGTCGTCCACGTCGATGACCGGTTGCACATCACCAAGGATGAAACGCGGCTCGAAGTGATCGTGCGCGGCATGCCGGTGCGTCGCGGGCCGGCACCGGAAGCCCGCCAGCACTATGAAGAGACGCCCGAGAGCATCGCGGCTCGCGAGCAACAGCGCGAGCGCAACCGGCTGGCAGCGCCGGCGCCCGAAGGTCGTCCCGACAAGCATGCCCGGCGCGTGTTGCGCGATCTGCGCCGGGGCTAGCCGGGAACGGTTTTGCTGAACGAGCCGCCTTCGCGGCCCGCCATCACCGCCTGAATCTCGGCGACGATGGCCAGCGCGATGGTTTCCGGCGAGCGCGCACCGATATCGAGCCCGATCGGACCATACAAGCGGCCGCTGAGCCGGGCGGCCTTGTCACCGATCTCGTGCAACAGGCGAATGCGCCGGGGCGCTGGGCCGAGCAGTCCGACATAGGGAATCGAGCTGTCCGCGAGTGCGGCGAGGTACGCTTGATCCGACAGCAGGTGATGACTCATGACGACCGCGGCGTCGTACTGTCCGGCCTGCAATTCCTGCGGCAACTCGGCCGCTGCTTTGAGCGCGACGCGTCGGGCGCGCGGGAAACGATCCGCGATGGCGTACGCCGGCCGGTGATCGAGCACGGTCACCTGCCAATTCATCAGGCCGGCGATTTCCACCAGCGGCATCGCATCCGGTCCCGCGCCCAGCAGCAGCAGACGCGGCGGCAATTCGATTGGCACGACCAGGAAGGTCGCATCTTCCGCTTCGACGGCTCGGCTCGAGGGGCCAGCTCCGCGCGGCGTTGACACCTCCATGGCGGCAGCGACTGGCGCCGGCGCTGAATGTTTGTTCTGCTGCCAGAACGCCGCGCCGAGAGGGAACTTCGGATTGCGCGATTGAGTGACGATCGCGAAGCTCGCCTCGGTCTGATCGAACCGGCAGCGCGACGCGAAATTGAACGGCTGATAATCGTTGCTGCGATCCAGCCGGCTCAACAGAATCGTCATCGCCCCTTCGCAGCCCAGGCCGATGCCCCAGATCACGTCGTCGGAGCTGCGGGTGTCGTAATGAACCGTCTGCGCCACGCCGGTTTCGAGCACGGTGCGGGCGCGTTCCATCAGGTCCGCCTCGAGGCAGCCGCCGCTGAGCAGACCGGCCACACGCCCGTCGCCGGCAATGAGCATCTGGGCGCCGGCCTTGCGATAGGTCGAGCCCAATGTCTGCGCCACCGTTGCGAGCACCAGCGGCTCGGCACGGTCGACGTAGTACCGAAAGAATTCGTCGGCAGCGATGCCGCTATGGATCAGTCCTGGCTGGGTCATGGTGGCAATTGTCCCAGCTTCGCGCCGCTGCTGCATGTAAAAAGAGGGCTCCATCCTTGCCTAATCCAGCATTTCCCCCGGAGCCTCGAGCCTCGATCGTGCGCGGTGAATTTCACCCAGCGGTATCGTCCCAGGCCCTGGCAATTCTGCACGCACACGCAGTTCCGGCGGCGGGGACCGGCGCATACAATGACGGGCCGAACTGCAGGGAGACGATGAGCAATGCCGGGGCCCGAATCACACGCGACCGCTGCCACGCCCGCCTCCGACGTTGCTCTGATCGATGTCCTGCCGCAGCATCGTTTCGATGAAGCGCCGTTGTGGCAGTACTTGCAACAGCAGCTGGATGATTTCTCCCTGCCGGCACAACTGCGTCAGTTTCAAGGCGGGCAGTCCAATCCCACTTATCTGATCCAGACCCCGACCAGGAAGTTCGTGCTACGGAAAAAGCCGCCGGGCAAGCTGTTGCCGTCGGCGCATCTCATCGAGCGCGAATATCGCATTCTGCGCGCACTGCCTGATACAGGCGTGCCGGTGCCGCGTGCGCGCGTGCTCTGCGAAGATCCAAACATCATCGGCACGCCGTTTTATGTGATGGATCATGTCGAGGGGCGGGTGATCACCGGAGTGCATCTGCCGAATCTCACGCCCACCGAACGGCGGGCGATCTACACCGACTACGCGCGCATCCTCGCAAAGCTGCACAGTGTCGATTACCAGGCCTGCGGCCTCGGGGATTTCGGGAAGCCGGAAGGTTACGTCGCGCGCCAGCTGGATCGCTGGAGCAAACAATATCTGGCGTCCAAGACCGAAGAGAACGCCGCCATGAACGAGCTGATGGCCTGGCTCGGCGCGCATCTGCCGGCGAACGAGGAGACCGCGATCGTTCACGGCGATTACCGCATCGGTAACACCATTCTGCATCCCACCGAGCCGCGCATGATCGCGGTGCTGGATTGGGAGCTGGCGACGCTCGGCCATCCGCTGAGCGATCTGGCCTATGCGTGCATGTTCTATCGCATTCCGCCCAGCGAGCAGGGCAGCGGCGGGCTGCTCGGCCTGGACATCGCCGCGCTCGGCATTCCGGACGAGCAGGAGTTCGTGAGCCTGTATTGCCAGTTCTCCGGTCGCGATCGCATCGCCGACTGGCCGTTCTTCCTGGCGTTTGCATATTTCCGCATGGCCGCCATCACCCAGGGCGTGTACGCGCGTGCATTACAGGGCAATGCCGCCGATCAACGTGCCATCAAGTATGGTGAGCATGCCAAGGCGTTCGCTGCCGCGGGTCGCGAGATGACCCGCAAGGCGAGTTGATGAAGGCCGTCGCTGCAGGAGCAACAACATGTCGGCACAACTGAATTCAGAGCAGGCATTGGAGGCCTTCCGTCACGACACCCGCGCGTGGCTGGAAGCAAACTGTCCCCCGGAAATGCGCCAGCCCGTCGTCGATGAATCCGATGTTTGCTGGGGCGGCCGACGTTTCCAGTTCAAGAACGACGCACAGCGGGTGTGGTTGCAGCGGATGGCGGAGCGTGGCTGGACCGTCCCGGAATGGCCGCGGCAGTACGGTGGCGGCGGCTTGAGCAAGGACGAGGCGCGCGTGCTGCGTGAAGAGATGGCGGCAATGAAATGCCGTCCGCCGCTGACCTCGTTCGGTATTTCGATGCTCGGGCCCGCGCTGCTGAAGTACGGTAACGAGCAGCAAAAGAGCGAGCACATTCCGAAGATCGCGCGCGGCGAGATCCGTTGGTGCCAGGGTTATTCCGAGCCGGGCGCCGGCTCCGACCTGGCATCGCTGAAGACGCGCGCCGACGATCACGGCGATCATTTCGTGGTCAACGGCTCGAAAATCTGGACCAGCTACGGCGACAAGGCCGATTGGATCTTCTGTCTGGTCCGCACCAGCTTCACCGGCAAGAAACAGGAAGGCATCAGCTTCCTGTTGTTCGACATGGAATCGCCCGGCGTCACGACCCGTCCGATTCGCCTGATCTCGGGTTATTCGCCGTTCACGCAGACGTTCTTCGACAACGTCAAAGTGCCCAAGGAAAACCTGCTGGGCGAGTTGAACAAGGGCTGGACCATCGCGAAATACCTGCTCACGCACGAACGCAACATGATCGGCGGCTTCGGGACGCAGCGGGTCACGCCGCTCAGTCAGCTCGCGATCAAGAGCGTCGGGCTGGCGGCGGGGCGTCTGGCGGAGCCGGCGTTGCGTAGCGATATCGCGCGCTTCGAAATGGATGCGCTTGCCTTCGCACTCACCATGAGCCGCGTTACCGACGAAGCGAAGGCGGGCAACGAGACCGGCGCGATGTCCTCGATGCTCAAGTACTACGGCACCGAGCTGAACAAGCGCCGCGCCGAGCTGACCATGTCGGTGGCCGGCAGCGAAGGGCTGAAGTTCGGCGACTCTTCCAGCGAAGAGCCGCTGGCCTCCATGTGGCTCAGGACCAAGGCCAACTCCATCGAGGGCGGCACGTCGGAAATCCAGCTCAACATCATCGCCAAGAACGTGCTGCGTCTGCCGGGCGCGTGACAGGGAGCAACCGCCGATGACTCTGGTACTCAACGACGATCAATCGATGTTCCGCGACGCCGCCAGGCGCTTTGCCGCCGAGCGGGCGCCGGTGTCTCAATTGCGCAAGCTGCGGGACGATGTCGATCCGGTCGGCTTCGATCGCAATGTCTGGAAAGAAATGGCCGAGATGGGCTGGGCCGGCGTGCTCGTGCCCGAAGAATATGGCGGGGTGGGTTTCGGCTTCGTCGGCGCCGGGCTGATCGCTGCCGAGATCGGCCGCAATCTGAGCGCGACTCCGCTGCTGTCGAGCGCTGTGTTGGCGGTGACCGCGCTGTTACGGGGTGGCACACAGACGCACAAAGAAACATTGCTGCCGGCCATCGCGGGTGGGGACTTGCTCATTGCGTTTGCCACTGACGAATGCGCGCGACATGCGCCGTATCACATTGCCACGCGCTGCACGGGCAAGTACAAGCTGAGCGGTCGCAAGTTGCACGTGCTCGACGGCCACGTCGCCGATCGTTTGATCGTCAGTGCGCGCACCTCGGGCGACATCAGCTCACGCGACGGAATCTCGCTGTTCCTGGTGGATCCGAAAGCGAACGGCGTCACCATCACGCGCTCCTCGATGGTCGATAGCCGCAACAGCGCGATGGTCGAGCTGCGCGACGTGGTGGTGGGCGAAGCAGACGTCATCGGCACGTTCGATAAAGGGGCGATCGTGCTCGACGCGGTCCTCGACGCGGGCCGTGCCGTGCTGGCGGCGGAGCTGTTGGGTGTCGCGGAGGAAGCGTTCGAGCGCACGTTGACTTATCTGCGCGAGCGCGAGCAGTTCGGCGTCAAGATCGGCACGTTCCAGGCGCTCCAACATCGTGCAGCCCACTTGTTCTGCGAGATCGAATTGGTGCGCTCGGTGGTGCTGCGAACCATGCAGGCGCTGGATGCACAGGAGCCGACGGCGTCCTCGCTGGTGTGTCTCTCAAAAGCGAAAGCCACCGACGTCGCACGCATCGCGACCAATGAGGCGGTGCAAATGCATGGCGGCATCGGCATGACCGACGAATTCGACATCGGCTTCTTCATGAAGCGCGCCCGCGCGGCCGCCGAGACCTTCGGCGATCAGTACTACCACACCGATCGGTTTGCGCAATTGTCTGGCTATTAAAGGGTTGGCAGGCTATTCGCATGGCTCCGCCTGTCACTGCACTGTAACCCGAACGGCGGAACCTCGCGTTGGTGCCGGGCGTTGGTTTGAAAGCGTGCGCGGTGCCGCGACTTCGCATGCCATGTTTCACCGAGATGACGACCTTGTGATCCGTTGCTCACGGCCACCCGAGCTGCAGCGAGTAGGGTGGCGGGGCTGTCATCCGAGCCGATGAGTGTCGAAGATTATGACAATCGAGCGCGACTACGATCCCGAAGCCACTCTCGAGATGCCCCGCCCGGTGCTGATCGATCCTGAGTTGGAAGACGCCGATCCCGAGAAGACCCTGGTGCGCGAAGACTGGGAGAGCACGGTGATCCGTCGTGTCGCTCCGCACGTCGCCGCCGTGCAGAGCGCGGTCGGCGAAGATGCCGCAGCCGAGGCTCGCTTCGGTTGGGAAACGCAGACACTGCGCCTGCTGTCGCGCGTGATGACTCGCGAGCAGGGCGAGTGATTCAGCCGATACTCGCCTTGCTGGTCCCTGCTGTCACTTCGAACGGCTGACCTACCTTCAATTCAGCACCTGCGCCGCCGGTCAGGATCATGTTCTGACCGAACAGCACGGCGCGCAGGTTGCGGTCGAAGCGAAATGCTTTCAGCGCCTTCAAGGGCTCGTCGCCGGTGCGCTCGCCGGTGATCTGATCGGTGGTCGTGACCACGCAGCGGTCGCAAGGCTTGACCACTTTCAAGCGCACCTCGCCCGAGATGAATTCATCGACGCTGTCTTCGCCGAACGGCGCCAGGCCGTCGACGACGATGTTGGGACGGAACCGGTTCATCGGCAGCGGTGTCGCCATCCGGCGATTCAATTCGTCCAGCGAGCCCTGCGAGATCAGTAGCCAGGGATAGCCGTCGGCGAATTGAGTCAGAGCTTCGACCCCGCCGGTCCACTGCGGGTTGCTCACGCGCTTGCGGCGCTTATCGAAGCGCACCAGTCGCGCCGGCTTGCCCAGGTGTTCGGTCAGCCAGGCGGCGGCTTCCTCGCCCGCATCGAAGGCATCCACCTTGTCGTGCCAGATCGTGACTTCCCGCTCCGAGCCGGCCAGGTCGAGGGGAACCGCCAGGTCGGCGCCCGTCGGTTTGCGCAGGATGAGCTGATCGGCGCTGAGGGCAGTTTCGATCTGCGCCAGCTGCGGGCGCTCGCGTTGCGTAAGGAAGCGACCCTCGGGCGTGATGACCAGCCATTCGCGGTCGTGCTCGAACCCGGTCTCGGTGAGGCGCGCCCGGGTGAGTGCGATTCCGCGACAGGATTTGACCGGATAGATGTTCAGTCCCGTGATCTGGATCATTCCGTGAGAACCGTGCTGAGGAAAGGGCCGAAGCATAGCCGGTCCCGCAGGGGGCGGCATCGCTTACCCGCTCCCGAACTGGTGCATACTCGCGCCAGCTGACAACTCCAATAGCCCCTGGTGAACCTTGGTTTCATCTCCAGACACAGCGCGCTCCGAGCCAGCGCGGCCGCTGCCTGCCAGCCTGCACTCGCAAGCCCTCGGGCTGGCCGCGACCACCGCGGTCGGCCATCCCATCCAGAATCGGGCGGCGAAACTGTTCATCGTGCTCGCGGCGTTTCTGGTCTGCAACGCCGTGATCGCCGAGTTCGTCGGCGTGAAAATCTTCGCGCTGGAGCCGACGCTCGGCCTCGAGCCCTTGAACTGGAACCTGTTCGGGCAGAGCGGCTCGCTGTCCTTCACCAGTGGCGTGCTGTTGTGGCCGGTCGTGTTTCTGATGACCGACATCATCAACGAATATTTCGGCACGCGCGGGGTGCGCTTCATTTCCTGGCTGACCGTGGTGCTGATCGTCTATGGCTTCATCGCCGCTTATGCGGCGATCTCGCTCACGCCGGCGGGGTTCTGGGTCGCGGCCAACAGCGAGCGCGGCGTGCCGGACATGCAGGCGGCGTTCAGCAATATCTTCGGGCAGGGAATGTGGACGATCGCCGGCTCGGTCACGGCCTTCCTGGTCGGCCAGCTGATCGACGTGGCGGTGTTTCACCGCATCCGGAAGGTGACCGGCGAGCGCTGGATCTGGCTGCGCGCAACCGGCTCGACGGCGGTGTCGCAGCTGATCGACAGCTTCATCGTGCTCTATATCGCTTTCGTGATCGGTCCGCAGCAATGGCCGATACCGCTGTTCCTTGCGGTGGGCAGCGTGAACTACGCGTATAAGCTGCTGATGGCGTTCCTGCTGATCCCGTTGATCTATGTCACGCGCCGATTGATCCAGGGTTATCTGGGGCGCGAAACGTCGCTGCATCTGCAGGAGGCGGCGCGCCTCTCGAACTGAGGCGCGGTTCCTGAGGCGCGGTTCAGAACAGCAGGCGCGCCATTTCCTTGCGGGTGCGTGGGACGATCGGGTCCGCATCGCCAATCAGTTCGAACGCCTGCAGCAAGCTGCGGCGCGCCAGGTCGTCCTTGTAGCCGCGGTGGTGTCGCATGATGTCGAGCCAGGTCTGCAACGCCGGCTCCACGTCGCCGCCCAACAGTTGATGCACGGCCAGCGCATGCCTCAGGTCCAGATCGCTGTCGCTGCTAGTCACCCGTTCGCGCAGCGAGCGAACATCCGGATAGGCCGCGACGACATCGCTGAAATTGAGTAGCGCGGCCAGCCGTTTCACCGCCGCATGATTCGGCTCGATGCCTTGCAAGCGCGCCAGCTCGGCACGTGCGGCTTCGAGATCGCCATCCAACGCCCGCAGTCCGGCCAGCTCGGTCAGATAGGCGATGTTGTCGCGATCGTTCGCCAGGGCGGCTTCGATGATGGCGCGGGCGCCCGAGTAATCGCCCTTGGCTTTCAATACCTGGGCGCGTTCCAGTGGCGCATCCGAGCTGGTGGGCAAGTGCTTGTCGAGCAGGCGGCGGATCTGCGCCTCCGGCACCACGCCGACGAAGTGATCCACCGAGGTCCGGTCTTTGAACAGCACGACTGTCGGCAAGCTGCGGATGCCGAGCTGCTGCGCCAGTTCCTGTTGTTCGTCGGTGTTGACCTTGGCGAGCCGGAAGCGGCCGCCGTATTCCGCGGCCAGCCGGTCGAGGATGGGCATGAGCTGTTTGCAGGGCCCGCACCAGGGCGCCCAGAAATCGACCAGCACCGGCACGCGCGCCGATGTCTCGACCACTTCGGTCATGAACGTGTCCGCGGTGACAGCAGTCGTTTCGTGGCTCACGCAGCCCTCCCGTCAGGCTCATTTGCTAAAGGTGCGACTGCCGGAAGATTGAGATCGTCGTCGCAATTTCAAGCGCCGTGATCGCTCCGGCAGCTGTCGCCATCTACGTACAGCCTGTGCAGCATCGCGTTGTGTATACCGTGCTTTCCCGCGGAAAGAAATAAACCATGATGTCGTCCCAGCAACACAGCAATGCTCGGCGGCCCGTCGCCGACGCCATCAACCGGGACTATCTCGGCGATGAGGAGCACATCGTCCGTCGGTTGACCTCGGCGGCGCGGGTTTCGGAGGGGCAGCGCGCCAGCATCGCCAGGCGCGCGGTCGCGCTGGTGGAGGGCGTTCGCAATTACCAGACGCAGCGCACCGGGCTCGATGCCTTCCTGCGCAAATACGATCTGTCGTCACAGGAAGGCGTGATCCTGATGTGTCTCGCCGAGGCGTTGCTGCGTATCCCCGACGATGCCACCGCCGATCGATTGATCGCTGACAAGATCGCGGCGGGCGATTGGGCTGCGCACTTGAGCGACGCCGAATCGCTGTTCGTCAACGCTTCGACCTGGGGCTTGATGCTCACCGGGCGCATCGTTCGTCCCAGCGATGCCGACATGCACGACCCGCGCGGCGTGCTGGCTCGTATCGCCGGCCGGATCGGCGAACCCGTCATGCGTGCGGCGTTCCGGCAGGCGATGCGCATCATGGGGCATCAGTTCGTCATGGGGCGCACCATCGAGGAGGCGTTGGATCGTTCCGTCAGTGCCGAAAACCGACTGTACCGTCATTCCTTCGACATGCTGGGCGAAGCGGCCCTGACCGCGTCGGACGCGATGCGCTATCTGAAGGCGTATCACGAAGCCATCCAGAAGATCGGCGCGCATTCGAGCCGGAGCTCGTCCATCGAGGCGTCGCCGAGCATCTCGGTGAAGCTGTCGGCCTTGTTTCCTCGGTATGAGTTTGCGCAGCGACAGCGCGTCATGGAGGAACTTGCTCCCCGGCTGCTGGAGCTGGCGGTGGCGGCGAAGACAGTAAACATTCCGTTGACGGTGGATGCGGAAGAGGCGGAGCGGCTCGAGCTGTCGCTGGAACTGATCGAATACGTCGCGCTCTCGCGGGAGCTGCAAGGCTGGGATGGATTCGGACTGGCCGTGCAGGCGTATCAGAAGCGCGCCATGGACGTCATTCGCTGGTTGAAGGATCTGGCGCAGTCGAGCGGCCAGCGCTTGAACGTCCGCTTGGTCAAGGGCGCGTACTGGGACACTGAAATCAAACGCGCGCAGGAGCGCGGGCTCGCGGGCTATCCGGTGTTTACTCGCAAAGTGAATACGGATGTCTCCTACATCGCCTGCGCACGGGAGCTGATCGCTTCGGGACCGGAGATCTATCCGCAGTTCGCCACTCACAACGCCCAGACGGTAGCGACCATTATCGAGCTGGCTGGCGAGCAGGGGCGGGTGTTCGAGTTCCAGCGACTGCACGGCATGGGCGAGGAGCTGTACGAGCAGATCGTTGGCGAGCAGAAGCTTGGGATTCCTTGCCGCGTGTATGCGCCAGTCGGGTCTCACGAAGACCTGTTGCCTTATCTGGTGCGGCGGCTGCTGGAAAACGGCGCGAATACGTCGTTCGTCAATCGCATCGTCGATGAGGAACATGCGGTCGCGGACATCGTTCGGGATCCCGTGGTCGAAGTGGACGCTTTGACGCAGATCCCGCATCCGCGAATACCGCTGCCGCGCATGTTGTACGGCTCGTCGCGCTTGAACTCGATCGGCGTCAATCTGGCCGACCCGGCAGAGCGGGAACCGTTGCTTGCGAAGATCAAACACGCGGCGCAGCAGCGCTGGGTGGCGGGGCCGATCGTCAACGGCGAGCTGCATGAGAGCCGTGGCGTCGAAGTGCGCAATCCAGCGAATCGGAACGAAGTCATCGGCGTGGTGAGGGAGGCGGATGTTTCGCTGGTCGATACGGCGCTCGCGGCTGCCGTGCCGGCGCAACTGGAGTGGGATGCAACGCCGGCCAGCGAGCGCGCTGAGATTCTCGAACGGGCTGCGGACCTGTATGAAGAGCGCATGCCGGAGTTGATCGCCTATTGCGTGCGGGAAGGCGGACGCACGATTCCGGACAGCATCTCGGAAGTGCGCGAGGCGGTCGATTTCTTGCGCTATTACGCGGACCGCGGGCGGAACGAATTTGGCCCGGGTGTTCGGATGCCGGGGCCAACGGGTGAGAGCAACGAGTTGAAATTGCGGGGCCGCGGCGTGTTCTGTTGCATCAGTCCTTGGAATTTTCCGCTCGCGATCTTCACGGGGCAAATTGCGGCTGCGCTCGCCGCTGGGAATTCCGTGCTGGCGAAACCGGCGGAACAGACACCGCTGATGGCGACACGCGCAGTGCAGACATTGCTGGAGGCGGGCGTGCCGCCGGATGTGTTGCACCTGTTGCCTGGCGACGGAGCGACTGTTGGTGCGCGCATCGTTGCGGATCCGCGCATTGCTGGTGTTGCATTTACAGGCTCGACGGAGACGGCGAAGCTGATTCATCGCTCGCTGGCGAACCGGGAGGGAGCGATTCCAGTGTTGATCGCGGAGACCGGCGGTCAGAATGCCATGATCGTCGACAGCTCGGCGTTGCCGGAGCAGGTTGTGCTGGACATCGTGCAGTCGAGCTTCAACAGCGCGGGTCAACGATGCTCGGCGCTGCGGGTGTTGTATGTGCAGGAGGAGATTGCGGATCGGGTCGCTGAATTGCTCGCGGGATACATGGAGGAGTTGGTGGTCGGCGATCCCATGTCGCTGGCGACGGATGTCGGGCCGGTGATCGATCCGCCGTCATGCGAAATGCTTCGAGCACATGCGGAGAAGATCACGCGCAGGGCTCGCTGGAGCCACGCTTACAAATTGCGGCCGGAGCACGAGCAAGGAACGTTCTTCGCGCCCGCGGCGGTGGAGATCGAGGCGCTGTCCCAGCTCACGGGCGAGGTGTTCGGGCCGATCGTCCACTTGGTCCGCTATCGGGCCAACAAGCTCGACCAGGTCATCGAGGCCGTCAATGCGACCGGCTTCGGGTTGACCCTGGGCGTGCATACCCGCGTCGACGCGACGGCTCGATACATTGCATCTCGCGTGCGCGCGGGCAACGTCTATGTGAATCGAAACATGATCGGAGCGGTCGTTGGCGTGCAGCCGTTCGGCGGCCGCGGCCTTTCGGGCACCGGGCCGAAAGCTGGCGGACCGTATTACTTGCATCGATTCGCGACGGAACAGACGGTGACGATCAATACGGCAGCGGTTGGCGGGAATGCGAGTTTGTTGACGATGGCGGGGGAGTGAAGAGCGGGCGTTGGCGCCGACACGTCGGTGGGCGAGTCGACGTACTGGAGAGATTTGGTGCGGGAGTCCG
>NZ_CALFXI010000122.1 GCF_937958065.1 uncultured Steroidobacter sp. | reverse complement strand
CTTTACAGCCCGCCGGCCAACGAAATTTATTGACAACAACATAGGGGCACCCCCCGGTGTTCGATCAATCACGAACCCCCGATTAGCGTCGGCCCACGTGGTTGCCCGTGCAAAGTTTGTTGGATACCCAGTGTAGAACGCAGCCCGATTCGCCGGCGTCGTGAAATCGCCTGCCGATACTTGCCTCCATGCGTAATCAAACAGAGTTTCCTCTGCGGAGGCGCCAATTACATTCGGACGCACTACAGTCGGCTTCGGCCCATTTAGAGCAACATCCAGCTCAGGCGCCAACCGACGAAGGCCCAGGCCAGCGCCCGTCACAACCGACGCATCCAACAAAAACCCAACGCCGGCATTCACAAGCGTGGCACCACCGATTCCCAGCTTGTCCTCCAGCCCAACTTGGAGACGGCTGGCAGTCGGCGCAACACTACCGCCAATCATGTCTCCGAACAGCTCAATGTCAACATCCGCCGTTGCGCAGCTACTATGACGGCAAACATTCCGGCGGGATCTCGAAGCTGCGGTAGTGTCAAAGAACACAAAGCTAAACATTCGTTGCAGATGCTTGACGTGCTCGGCGGCTCCCCAAGGCTTTTCTCCACTGATCGAGTACTTTCTTGTGGCAAAACCGCGAGCCCCCCTATCTCAGAACAGCTAGCAAGAGCGTTCGATCGATGTGGCACCACTTCGACGGACACCTGCTACTAGTCAGATGCTCGCTGTCGCGCCCTGTTGCGAACTGTCGCAAAGTATCTCGAGTGACAGATTACCTGGCTCGAATCAGGGCGCGACGCATCTTCTCGGTTCCGGCAATGGCCTGTTCAATCGTCCCGAAGAGCTTGCCGGGTGATTCACATACGTTCTATTCAAGGTGCAACCGTTCCGGGCACGATTGGCTCCATGAGCGCTGCGAACTGGCCCCACCAAAGCTTCACTCCGCCGTTTACCGCCTCGGGGCGAGCAGCGCTCGTGGCTCCTCCCCCCTGGCACTATGCCGGCTGGCTCCTGAATGTTGCATTCAGTTTCGAAGCAGCGAGGGCCGCGCCGTTGCTCCCGCCCGCCGCCGGCCGATCCGTCGGCACAGGCTATGTGCACTTTGCCGATTGGCAAGCCTGCACCGACGGCCACGAACTGATTGATCCGGTGCTCGCACAGTACCGTGAAACCATCGTGGTGCTGGAGATCGAACGGCCGGACGGTACCCGCTGCATGTACTGCCCTTCCATTTGGGTGGACCAAGATATCTCCCTGCTACGCGGCCTGCTGCAAGGCTGGCCCAAGAAGATGGGAAGCACCTGGCTCACACGCAGCCTCCCGCTGGACCACCCTGCCGCAGCACCGCTGCGCGCAGGGAGCAAGCTCGGTGCAAGTCTGGCCGTGAAGGATCGCCGCGTGATCGAAGCGCAAGCCACGATTACGGGCGCCCCTGGCCGCCCACTGGGCTTCCTTGCGCTCCCCACCATCGGCGCCGTGGGATGGCCGGATCTTCGCCGGCCAGATCGATTTCCCGAGCCAACGCTCGTGCAGCCGGACATTGACCGGCGTGTGGGGAACGGCTGGCATGAGGCTGCGGCGTCGCTGCATTTGTCACCGCACCCCACAGAGGACATCGGCCTGCTCGGAGACATCGAGGCAAGCGACGCGAGCGTTGGCTGGATCGGCATCACCGTGACGGGGACGCGTGATGCCTGAAGGACAAATTCAGCCAACCCTGAACAAGGTGTCCATCGTGCTGGCCAACGGCTTGGCATGTGGGCAGGCGTGTAATGTCACCGCCTGCATCGCTGCTGGGCTTGCAGCGGCGAAGCCTGCGTTGGCGGGCAAACCGCTCGTCGACGCCGCGGGGTTGCGCTCAGTATCCTCATCGCACCAAGCGATTACTATTTTGCGCGCCGAACCCGCCACAATGAGTGCGTTAGTGCTTCAGCTCACCGGCAATGCCCCACCCGAAGACGTTGTGCTGTCTCTGTTCCCCGCCTATGCACAGACGATTCACGAATGCGGCGAGTATTGGAATCGACACCGATGGGCCGCTCACGCAAACGAGGTGCTGCTCGGCATAGGAATGGCGGGGCCCAAGCGATGGGTGAGCGGATTGACTGGAAGTCTGCCTCTATGGCGTTGAAGCGATCTGAAGTTCGCCGGATACACGTATTCGATCTGGAACAAGTGCGGCACCAGCAGGAGGGACAGGAATGGGTCCCGCACTGGCACACCGAGTGGTCCTTTGGCGCTATTGCGAAGGGCAGCTGTCACTGCAGCGTGGCAGGGCGCCCCTTTCTGGCCCGCGCTGGAGATCTCATCGCGATTGCGCCACATACCGTTCACACCGGAGTCCTGACCGCGTCCTCGGAGTGCAAAGCTGTGTTGGTGATGATGTTGTACGTGCCGCCAATATGGCTGCTGCGCGAGGGCCTCACTCCACCGGCGCGCAGCGGGCTGATTCGGGCACCGACGTTGGTGCGGCAAGCGAAGAACCTTTCATCTGTAGATGACGTGCAGGCTTGGCTGCACAAAGCTGTGCCCAGGCTCTCCCATGCGTTGCGACCGACCTCCAGCGCGCCACTCGATCCAATCCCGACGGATGCAGCACGCATCCTGATGGAACGGGTGCGGTCCACCGTTCTGGGCGGGGATTGGAATGTCTCGGGTTTGGCGAGGCAGTGCCGCGTAAGCCGCAGACGAATTCACCAGGTGATGAAGCACTGGATCGGCATGTCGCCTTCTGACTATCTGCGCACCGTTCGACTGCACCGTGCCAAGGACATGCTGCTCGAGGGACTGCCCTTGGCGACGGTGGCGACAGCTTGCGGTTTCGCCGATCAAGCACACTTCACGCGTTGGTTCCGGCGCGCCTTCGGCTACACGCCTGGAGATCTCGTACGGGACTCTTCAGGTAGAGGAACAACACGGCAGACACCCCGCTAGTCCGAAGTCCACGCATACCAGTAGCACCGGCACCGCCGGTTATGCCTGCGTCGCGACCTCCATGACGTGAAGTGTCGTCTGGTCGGGACTGACCATTGAAGCCAAAGCCGGACCCGCTCGCCTGCGAGGCTATGCCAGAAAATCCATCACTACCCGGATAAACTCCTCGGGTTGTTCAACGTTCGAAAGATGCACGACCGGAAGCACTACCAGACGTGCGCCTGGAATCGTCTCGGCAATCGCCTGGCCGTGGGCTGCCGAGGTGACCGTATCGTGCAGACCCGCGATCACCAACGTGGGACAATCGATCAGTGCCGCCGTGCGTCGAAGGTCGGCATCGCGTACCACTGCCCACGCACCGGCGAGGCCATGCCGATCCGTGGCCAGCAGCATCGAGCGAAACTGCTTCACTACCGGCGCATCCGATTGCACCCACTGCGCTGGAAACCAGTTGCGAAGAAACATTTCCGCGGTGTCGTTCATGTCGGGCGCTTGCTCGACCGCGCGAATTGCCGCATCCCACGTCTGAGCCGGTCCCAGATAGGACGCGGTATTGGCGAGGATGAGCCTGTCGATGCGCTCGGGCGAGTGGATCCCCAGCCATTGACCGACGAAGCCGCCGAGCGATAGTCCGAGGAAGTGGGCATGGTCGATCCGCAACTCGTCCATCAGCTCGATCACATCGCGCCCCAGACGGTCGAGGGAATATGCGCCAGCCGGCACGCCCGATGCGCCATGACCGCGCGTGTCGTAGCGAACGACTCGATACTTGCCGGCGAGCGCATCGACCTGGCCATTCCACATGTGCAGCGACGTGCCGATCGAATTCGACAGCAGGAGCACGGGCAGGTCCGCTGAACCGTCAATGCGATACGCCATGCGCATGCCATCTCCGGTGGTGAAATGAGACTCGAGTGGCTGGGCCGATGGCGCCGGCAGCGTGGTCGGCGCCTCAGCAGAGCTGAGAGCTGCGATGTTCGCGATGGAACTCATTGAAAGCATCTCCTGGACGGCTGTCGAAGGTGACAATCGTAGTCCCCGCACCTTGTCGGCGTATATTATTCAGTATCGACAACCTATGTAATCATTGGTGACAATGCATCCATTCACCCTCAACGAACTTCAGTGCTTCGATGCCGTGGTGCAGGCCGGCACGTTTCAAGCGGCGGCGAAGCGGCTCCATCGCACCCACCCGGCGGTGTTCGCGGCCGTCGCGAAGCTCGAACGGCAACTTGGCATGCAACTGCTCGACCGCAGCGCCTATCGCGTCCAGCCCACTGAAGCCGGACGCTCACTGCACCGTCGAGCGCAGGCGCTATTGCGATTGGCGGATGCCGTCGGGACTCATGCGAAGCAGTTGGCAATGGGGGAAGAGATCCAGTTGCGGGTCGTTTTGGGGGACCTGTGCCCGCGACCGGCGTTGCTCGGGCTACTGAGCACGTTCTTCGCCAGCTTCCGTCAGACACGACTGCACGTGCACTTCGAAGCGGTCACCGGCCCGTGGGAGCGACTGTTCGACGACGAGGCGGATCTCATCGTTCATCGCATCGACAAAACCGATGAGCGTTTGGAGTGGATCGACATCGGGCAGGTGGTACTGCTGCCAGTGGCAGCTCCGGGGTTTCTGCCCTTCCCTATCTCCTCGACGATCTCACCGACGCAACTGCGCGATCTCACCCAGTGCGTGATCCGCGACACAACGCGACGTGGGCCCGGCGAAAGTCACTACATTGTGGCCGGCGCACACCAGTGCACCGTGGCAGACCACAGCATGAAGAAGGAGCTCATCGTGCAGGGCATGGCTTGGGGTCACCTGCCGCGCTTTCTCATCGAGAACGAGCTGCGCGACGGACGCCTTCTGTCGCTGGCCGGCCGTCACTTTCCCGGAATCAAGGAAGACCTCGTTGTCGCGCGACGCACCGATCGACCCCACGGCCCGATTGCTGCTCAGCTATGGTCGTACTTGCACGAACAGGCGCCGTTGGTTCGCGACTCGCTCACAGTAAAACCCGTTCGCAAGCCACCGCCCGGCGCGCGCCCGACATCGCGCAACAAGCGCCGAGATCGCCATCGGTCATGACAGTCGCACTCGAACATTGAAGTGCCTGGAGTCGCCTGCTTGAAATTACTTGTGAGCTTGCCTTGCCGCGGGACATCACCCACCGCAGAATCCTGACCCACAGCCACCACGGTTGCATCGCAGACGCCTGTCCGAAGGCAAGCGAGCCAATCAAAACGCCGACTTCGGCGCCGCTGCCGTGTCGGGATGTATCGGAATACCGTATCGGTCCAGGTAGGAAGGGGCGCCGACGACCAGCCAGCGAATGTCTCTCGAAGGCGTTGCGCGATCATGTCTTCAGGAACGGTTCCACCGTAGCGAATGCCGGCATCAAAGCCGCTGTCGATCACATCGATCATGCGATTACTCACCGAAATTTCGAGCTCGACGTCTGGATAACGTCGTGGCCATTACGGGCCCAAGAAGAAAAGTTGCCGCCTCGTTGGGCACGCTCAGCTTCACGCGCCCGATCGGCGCATCCCGGAATCGGTTCACCACATCCATTGCTTGAGCGATCGCATCGAAATGTGCAGCAACGGCGGCCTGCAACGCCTCGCCCGCGGCAGTCAATGTGACGCTGCGAGTCGTGCGATTCAACTTCACCATACTACTTGCGTTGGGGAGCGCTGGATTCCTGGGAACCTACATGGCCGGGCGACTGTTGCCTCGAGGTTTGCAGTGGCTCCTTTGGGGCCTTCCGGCAGCCTTGGCGCTCCTTACCTTCGGCTTGCTCATGGGACGGAACACTTGGAGCGTGGCGATCCTCATGACTGCGTGGGGCACCGTCAATTCGGCCATTCCGGTCGCTTGGTCAGCATGGCTCGCCAAGCGCATCAGCGACGAGCCGGAGAGCGACGGCGGCCTGATGGTCGCTGCCGTTCAACTCTCCATCATGGCGGGTGCGGCGCTCGGAGGATGGCTGCTGGATCGTTGGTCGATCTCCGCCACCTTCCTCGGTGGCACTGCGCTCCTCGCACTTGCCGCGGCACTCGTGCGGGGTGGCATCCGTATTCGCGCAGACAGCGCGTCCAAACGTCTATCTTTTCACTGACTCGGTGCGCATCGATGCGCAGTACACACGCAATGATCCGTCGCGAGTGACGGGCGACACCGTCACGTTTGAGCCGGGTGCCCGGACGGCGTGGCATTCACATCCACCGGGCCAGACACTCATCGTGACAGCCGGCCAGGGTCGCGTTCGCCCGGACTGCTCGCTGCGTCAGACGTGCTCGGTACCGGATGGTTCGGAGCCGACGCTGGAAGTCGCCCCCGGTAAGACAGTGGTAGTGGTCGGCGATGGCGCGGTCGGTCTTTGCGCCATTCTTGCCGCCAAACATCTCGGTGCAGAACGAATCATCGCAATGAGCCGGCACCCCTCCAGGCAAAAACTCGCGCGTGAATTCGGCCACCGACATCGTCACCGAGCGCGGCGATGCTAGCGTTGACGTGACGTAAGACGCCAGGCTGCCAGCCGCCACAACGTTCAGCAGCTCACGCCGGGACAGCTTGCGAGTGTTCACATTGCCAAGCATCACGAGTGATTTCCTGGAGGGCATGCAGCTGCCGAAGTAGGTGTTGATGTCGGCGACTTCAAATTGTATGTGGTGACGACATCGCCTGTGTGGGCCGCCAACGAGTGCCGAACGTAGGCCACCGCGGGCAGCTGGCCGCATCAGTCACGAGGCAGGACGCAGGCAGAACTTCATGAGTTACAGGGCCTTCGCAGGCCGACTTCATGCTCACTGGCACAGCGAGACTCATGTGCTGCGATCGCGTACGGTTACTGCATCGCTCACCACGTCGGAAGTGAGCCACTGCTACCCAGCACACGGACCGCGTATAACGCAACGACGATACTTGGATCGCGACTGCTCTCAACTCTGCAAGAGCGCTGCTGAAAGCTCGTGTGGGCCGCTGAGTAGCCTGGGAGCCATCACGGCAGTCGCACGCGCGTGAGGTGAGCATTATGAAAGCTGCGAACCCAGGTCTCCCGTCGCTCCTCGTGCTCATGATGGCGGTGTCGATTGAGGCACTTGCGCAGGACACGCCTATCGGCACGCTCACGATTCCAGAGGTCACGCAGCAACCGGTCGGAGTCTTTTCGGCTGGAGTGAGCTACAACATTCCAACCAACGAGAGAGGTAGCCGGAGTGCGGGAACGGCGATGTTCAGCACGTTCATGCTGACGAAGCTCGTAGACGGCACGTCGCCCAACTTGCTCACCAGCGCCGCGAGCGGTCGAGTATTTCCCACCGGCCGCATCGATCTCTACGATCCCGGCGGAACCAATGTCCTGACGACCTTCGAGCTTTCGAATCTGGTCGTGCTTGGGGCTGTGGTGAAAAGCGAACCGATGGGTACCAGTCGAGCACTCCTGGAGGAAGTCTCCCTCGACTATCAGAAAATCAAGCAGACGGTGATGACGGCCGCCGGCCCGGTCACAGGATGTTGGGACCGGGCACAGAACGCTGCATGCTGATGCGGGAGCGCTGCATCTCAAGAGCCTGGGATGCCTTGAGTCCGGATATTGGCGTCGATCTGGATGTCTTCGAAGTGGATGTAACTGAGTATCTGGTTCAGCCTTGCTACCAACTGTGATGTTGGGGGAGGCAGGCCCCGAAAGGTCCCTCGCCTTTCTTGCCGGGTACAATTCAGGGGCTCACGGAACTGCCCCATTCAAGCCATCCAAGTCTTGAATGGGGCGTCCGGCGATTACTTCTGATCAGCGTGTATACGTTCCAAGATCGCCGAGATCGATCGTGTACCCGCCCTGGAGTTTCTCGTATTCGCCTTCGAAGAAATCATCCAGGTAGGAATGTCCAAGAATGAATCGGTCCGGTTTCATGGCGCCGTAGTAGCCGCCATTGGCATTGCTCTGACTGTCGAACAGGACATAGCTTCCCTGCCATCCCGAACCGGACACGCCCCAGCTGATGATGTGATCGACATACGGAGCGAACTTGGTGAACAGTTTGTACATCAGCGCGTACTGATAACCCAGCGCGTCGGACTGCCTGACGTTCAGCACCGCCGGAGCGGTCGCGCCGCCACCGGGGGCGCTGGTCGGCACCTTCAGATCCAATTCCGAGAAGGCGATGCCGGAAAGAAGGCCTCGGTCGACGAGAGAGGCATACAGCGCCATTGCATATTGGTTGTTGCTTGCAAGGTTCTTTCCAATCGAATCGTGTCCCTGGATGCCCACGTCTTCGATGAGGGGTCTGCCGTCGTACAGCGGATCGGAGAGCCATGCGGTGTTCAGCGCACGAACCATGTTGTACACGGTCCTCGCTTTGCTGCGGGTGGCGATGTCGTAATCGTTGTACGTCAGCTTGGGAGGGTTGGCGACGATGTACGCGTCGATGCTGCCGTCGACATCGTGTCCGTCGAGCTTCATGTACTCGGGAAGATTCGCGTAGTTCGCTTTGTAGGCCGCCGCCATGCGGGCATTGGGGGCCGCGATGTGCGCGTGTTTGAACAGCAAGTAAATGTAGTGCTGGGTGATGTCGCCGCCGATGAGATCATCCGACATCGCCACGAGCCAGTTGGTGTGTTTGAGGCTCGTTCTCCAGTTGTTCGGATCCGTGGGGATGAGCTCGCTGTGGCGGCTTTCGTGGACCTCTTCGTTGAGTACGTCCCATGAATTGAAGGGAATGACTCCGCGGGACACGCTCGATCCGTACTTCGTATCAGTGGTCAGGAAGTGCCGCATCACATACATCGTGTGATTGAACTGCACCCGTCGAGCCATTTCTCTGTCGACCCGCACCTGCGTCGTGACGCCGTTGCCCAATCCGTAGAAATTGGTCGTGCCGTTGTACCCGGAGGGAAGATTCGCCGGAACGATCTGTCGCATCCATGCGGGGGCCTGGTTGTACCAGGCCAGGACATGGCCGTGAGCCTTGTACTGGCCCGGAGCTCCGGAATCCCTGATCGCCAGATAAGAATTGGTTGGGAAATTGTACTCACCTGTGCCCGGGGCGGTGCTTGCGCCGGCCAGAGGTGCGCCAGTAACGCTCGTCAGCCAGTTCGGGCCGCGCGGATGCGTGCCCTCGGCCTTCAGATTGTTGCCGTCGACGAAGATTTCATAGTGCCGCGCTCGGGTTCCGGTGACGGATCCGGTCCCGATCGCGCCGACCATGAACAACCCATTCTCCCTGTTGTAAACACTCTTCAAAGGCGCGACGACACTCTGATTTTCCCTGTTGACTACGTCTGGCAGCGGAATCCCGTTGGGATCGGGCGCGGTGATCTTGATGTCGGAGACTAGAAGCATCCCGGTTTCCGCGGGACGCCCCGTCTCGCCATGAAGCTCGAGAATGAAATTCGAGGAAGTGCCGGTCGAGGCGTTGATGCTGTGGTGAGCCTTCAACCAGGACTCACCGTTGTAGCTGCCAACCCAGTCGGGATTGAGATTGTTGTACTCGTAACCCCTGAGATAGCTATCGAGATCGGCATTGGTATTTCTGACTCGCCACCTCATGAATCTGCCCTGCGCGCTTTTCGGATAGTAGACATCGAACTCGATCGTTGCGCCTGCGGGCACGTTTACGCTCGGCGATAGCGGGGACTGCATCGTGATGCCGCCGAACGTGCTGGTGCCGTTATGGATGTAATTGATCTGCAGCACATCGGCTTTGCCTTCGCGATCCGCAAAAGGATACGGAATCACCTGGAATGTGCCGCCCGCAAAGTCGGCGGGGACACGGCTGTCGAGCGGGGTTCGCGCGGTCCAGACATTGGTGGGCGCGGTCACTGTTACAGGCAACCTGCCGGGACCCGGATCCAGACGAAAATAGGGATCCGATCCGTCCGCTTTGATCCTGCCACTGAGATCCGCCATTGCGTCCTCGAGGCGGACCATGGCTTCGGCGGCCCAGGCAACAGGTGCATTGCGCGCGAAGTCGAGCGCGTCATCGAGAGCTTTGATCTCATTGGCGTACACCCAGGGGAAAGCTCTGTTCACATCGGAACCGTCGTCCGTATGGCTGATCTGCAGCGGGAATTCCGCGTTGCCGGCTCTGAGCGCTTCGGCTTGTGTCACGAGGTCGTTCAGTTCGAGGATGATTTCGGGATACGGCACGCTCCCGAGGGGGATCAGAAGCACGTCATCGACGAAGGCCATGTTGATGTTTTTGCTGGAGGCTACTGCATCGAGCAAGAACACGAAGCCGCCGTCGCTGGTTCTTTGCTGGCCGGAGACGGGAGCAATCAAGTAATCCGTGTACGCGTTGCCCGCTTTTGTGGTTACTGTGAAGCTCGCATACTTTCTGAATACTCTGGCATGGACTTTCAAAAAGCCCCGGTCCTTTTGTTTGGCATCAAAAATGAAGTAGATGCCGGGAAAAGCGTCGCTATTGGCGTTGGATGTGATCTTTGCTCCGGAAGCGTTGGTGCGAGTTGTGTTCGCATGACTCCCGACTGGCACGGCGACACCCTTGTCGGCGTCGCCGTTCCAAACAACTCTCGGCTCGCCTCCGGCCGTGGCGGCCGAGATGGAGGCAAATGCGAAGACGGACAACAGTGTGATGACTGCGAGGAGGCGGACGTCGACTGAGAGTTTCATCTTAGTTTTGCCCCTTGAGGCAACCTCTAAAAGCGCGTTTTAGAGTCGCCGATTTTGGTTCGAAGTTTGTTTCCCCAATCTCTGGTCGTGCGAAGCCCGTGCCGCCTATCCCGTGGCGGTTTTCGGCGGCTCGGGGCTCAGGCCCGCCCTAAACCGGTCCGACCAGATGATCAGAGGTTGTCGGACCATACATCGACATTGGTCTGACCGCAAGAAGTAGCGGTACTCATGCGATTCGGGTTGATGGGTCCACGGGTTTCAAGGGATGGGCACGATGCATGCCCGAGTGGCATGCCTCAGTACCGCGACAACACGAACATCTTCGAACGCAATGATGGACCCCGATTGGCCTGACCACTTAGGCGAACCGACACGGCAGGATCCCATCGGTTTCGCACAGAGGTCCATTACCGCACACGATCTGCGAGTCGATGGGACTGCACTCGACCGTCGCGGGCGAAGCCCTCCTTCAATAGTGAGGACACCCGGACGGTCGAATGCGGGAGCGGAGATCTCAGTCCTTCATCCTGATGCGGACGCGTGCAAAGGACACTGAGCGGGTCCGAGAGACTGGGCCCTCGATACGTGAGCGTGAGCATGTTCACGCGGCACGCGCTCGTGTTCGGGCCAGCTTGTCCGTGCAGCGGGAGCGGGCCGCACCTGCATCGGCATGTCCGGGGGCGAAAGGTGCACCCACGGCCTCGGCGCTCCTATCGGGCCGGCGAGCGCAAGGCGGCAAGCAGAAGCCATTTCCAACGCGATGATCTCCAGTTCGAGTGATGCCAGCCCCCAGGCCACGCACATGCGTGGCCCGGTCCCGAACGGAAAGTAAGCTTTGGAACTGTAATCCCGGTCCAACCGGAATTCATTCGGCGCGTCCCAGAAGCGCGCGCAACGATGGAACAACCACTCCGAGATGATAATGGCGGTGCCCCGGCGCAGCTTTCGACCACCAAATTCGATGTCCTGACATACACCGCGCCCGAACCAGTAAGTCGAAGGATATAGCCGCAGGATCTCCTGAACGGTAGCTCTGGCGGTGGGGGCAAAGGACAGTTTCGTCACGTCGATCTCGCCGCTCTCGTCACGCACCGCGCTCGCTTCGTCTGCGATGCGATCGGCCAAGCCCGGCTCGGTCGCCAGCGCGTGCAGGAGCCAGGCCGCTGCGGCACCTGTGGTGTCGTGACCGGCAATGAGAAACGTCAACAGCTCGTCTGCCATGTCACTTTCCGAGAGTCCAATCCCGCTCAGGCCACGGAGCATGACGGAATCGAGCGCCCGCTCGCGGACCCGGTGAACGACCTCTTGCATCTCCCGCCTGCAGTGCTCGACCGCCCTCCGCTGCCGCAGAGTTCGCCACGGCGCAAATGGGGAGCGGCGGAACACGATGTCGGCCAGGCTCTCCAATCCATGCAGGACGGCATCGCTCACCTTCTTCTGCTCGTCGGAAGACAGAACGTTCGCGCCGAACGCGGCAAGGCAGACCATGCGCATCGCGAGTGTCATCGTGAAATGGCGGGCTTCGATGCTTCGAGCCAGCACCGCGTCCTGCGCGGCCGCGCGCACTTCGCCTGCAAGCACAGGGGCGATGCGCTCGGCAGCATGGCGTGACACGATGGGATGCAGCACTGCCCGCCGACGTTTGTGTTCTTCTCCGCTGAGAACGACGATGTTTTTGCCGCTGAACTGACTGAACTTCCGCGTCATCGGACCTTTGTCCACCAGGTCTTCCGGCATCTTCAGCAGCGGCTTGACGTACTCCGGGTCCGTGAGCAGATAGGTGGGCCGCACGCCCAGGGAGAGTGGCGTCAACGGTTCTGTTGCCACCTCTCCGCGCTCGACAAGAAAGGCCAGCGGGTCTCGCCGGAACGGCGCGACATCTGAAAACAGGTGCCTCATTGGAGATCTCCGATTCTTTGATCGTGACGCAACCATCGCCTGAGGCCACTGCCCTGGCGTCGTGGACTTGCTACGTCGACAGTCTGTCGATGCAGCCGGAAGCGGCTTGTCACCTCGCGGCTCCAAAGCGCGAGGCCATCGGGGCGTCGAGCTCGCGGCTTTTTGGCACGCCGGTATAGTAATTTTTCGCTAGACGCTCGACGCTGTCTGTGTGCGCGCGGACAGCCTCCGGAGCGAAATCGAACTGGGGAGTTGGTTCGAGATCGAAATGCCCGTACCGATCCGTGCCACGCACAAGCGTCGCCGTATCCTTCACTGGGAAGCTCGGACACAGGTGCGCCGGCCGATAGCGGATCGTGTAGCCGACGCGCGGGTGATTCGAACGGTTCGGGTTCGACCCGTGAACAATCAACGGATGATGCAGCGATACCTGCCCCGGTTTCAGAATGATATCCACGGACCTGTCTGAATTTTCGTGTTCGAGGCATATCATGACCCACAGGAGTCGATAT
>NZ_CALFXI010000121.1 GCF_937958065.1 uncultured Steroidobacter sp. | reverse complement strand
CTCAGGTCGGGATTAGCTTAGCACCCTGTCCAAATTTCCGGGACCACCTCACCGATGCCGGCTTCGACATCCGCACGCGCGACCGCGCCTCGCCGGGCGCCGAGCGCTTCGTTTCGCGGCTGGGCGAATTCCTGACGCTGGTCGGCCTGGCGGCGCTGGTGATCGCCGGGATCGGCATCGGCGGCGGCGTCGCCTCCTACCTGGAAGCGCGGCGGGCAAGCATCGCCACGCTCAAGATCCTCGGCGCGACGAGCACGGACATCGCGCGCATCTATGCCCTGCAGATCGGAGCCGCGGCACTGGCCGGCGCGCTGGCAGGGCTCGTGGCCGGCGTGCTGGTGACGCCGCTGCTGGCGCAGGCGCTCGGTGCGCTGCTGCCGGTACGCAGCGGACTGGTGGTCGACGCCGCCGCGCTGCTGCGCGCCGCGCTGTTCGGACTGCTGGTGCGCTGGTCTTCGCCGCCCCGCCGCTGATGCGCGCGCGGCACTTCCCGGCAATGGCGCTGATGCGCTCGCGGGTCGCGCCGCTGGCGCGCGCATGGCGCGGCGCGGGGCTGCCGGTCGCGCTCGGGCTGGCTGGGATCGCCGCACTGGCGCTGGTCGGCTCGCCCCAGCCCTGGCTGAGCGCGATGTTCCTTGGCGGCGCCGTGGCATTGCTGGGCCTGCTCGCACTACTCGGCAGGCTGATCCGCATGGCGGCGGCGCGGTGGCCGCGGCCCGGCAACCCGATCGTCCGCGCGGCTCTGGCCAATCTCCACCGCCCCGGCGCGGCGACCGGGGCGCTCGTCACCGCGCTCGGCTTCGGGCTCGCCGCGTTCGTGCTGCTGGCGGCGGTGCAGACGGGCCTCGACGGCAACATCAACCGCAGCGTACCGCAAGTCGCGCCCGACTATTTCGTGCTCGACGTGCCGCGCGACCGGTTGTCCGAGTTCGAGGCGACCGTGCGCAAGCATGCCCCCGGCGCGGAGATCGAATCGGTGCCGACGCTGCGCGGCGCGATCCTCGCTTACGGCCCGGCAGACGACATGCAGCTCGTCAGCGAGCTGGAGGACCTGCCCGAAGGCGGCTGGGCGCTGCGCGGCGAGCGCGGGCTGACTTATGCCGACCATCTGCCCGAAGGCAACTCGCTGGTCGCCGGCGAATGGTGGCCGGCCGGTTATGACGGCGAGCCGCTGGTTTCGGTCGATGCCGATCTCGCCGAGGCGGCGGGGCTGGAGATCGGCGATTACCTGACCGTCGGCCTGCTGGGGGTCGAGCGGCGCGCGCGGATCGCCAGCTTCCGCCGGATCGATTGGGAAAGCCTCGGCTTCAACTACGTGCTGGTGTTCTCGCCCAACGCGCTCGCCGACGCGCCGCACAACCTCGCCGCGACGGTGTCGCTGCCGGCCGGTGCCCAGGCCGGGGGCCTGCTGCGCGATCTCGTGCGCACGTTCCCTTCGAGCTCGGTGATCGAAGTCGGGCCGCTGCTGACCCAGGCGCGCGAGATCCTCGAGCAGGTCTCGCTGGCGATCCTCGCCGCAGCTTCGGTGGCGGTGCTGGCGGGCGTGGCGGTACTGCTCGGCGCGATCGCCGCGGCGCGCGCGGCGCGGCTGTACGACACCGTGATCCTGCGTGTGCTCGGCGCCAGCACGCGCCAGCTGCTCATGCTGCAGCTGGCGGAGTTCGGTCTGCTGGCCGCCGTGCTGGCGCTCGTGGCGCTCGGCCTCGGTGGCACGCTCGCCTGGCTGGTGATCGTGCAGCTGTTCGAGTTCGACTGGCTGCCCGACTGGCCGCGCGTGCTCGCGGTGCTTGGCGCCGGCATCGCACTCGTGCTCGCGTTCGCGCTCGGCGCCTCGCTGCCGCTGCTGCGGGCGAGGCCGGCGCGAACGCTGCGCACGCTGTAGGGGTCAGGCGAAGACTTGCGGATCCGCTTGACCGAGCGGGTCGGGCCCGAACCGGTTCGGGCCGCGCGTGCCCGGAAGCACCATCAGCACCAGCAGCGCGAGCGCCGAGACGACGTTCAGGAGGGGAATGAACGAGGCGACGATAAAGCCGAGATACCACCAGCCCGACATGTCGCGGTCGTGCAGCCGGCGGACCGTGACCGCGATGCTCGGGATCAGCACCCCGAGGCCCCAGATTATCGCCAAGGCCATGCCGATCCAGAACAGCGGCCCCACGTCGTCAGGGGCGAGACGGGGACCTTCCGGATCGCCCATCGCATTGAATGGCAAGCCGCCGAAGATCAGCAAGACCACGACCGAACCCACGATGAGGTTGAGCAGCTGGAACATCCAGAACTCCATGCGCCGCGAGCGCCCTCGAAAATCGGCGTAGCGCCGCAGCGGCATCAGCATCCATTCCATGTCTCAGAACCCCCCGTCACCCTCCACGTCCGGAGCGCAAGGGCACCATAAAAATGGATCGGGGCGCAAACGAAAAGGCTTGCCGGGTGGGCCGTGGTGCTTTCGGCGTCCGCTTCCTATCCTTCGACATTCAAGCACTTATCTGAAGCTGAGCTCCCATTTGCCAGGGCCGGCGCCAGTCTGTCATCAAACTGTCCTTCAATCCCGCCACTGGTATAGGCCAGATATGCCGGAGACAGACAGCATGGCCACGCCGCGCGTTCCCACAGCACGCCCCACTGCGACCCGGCGCCTTCCGTCGCAGGCGCTGGGAGCGTTTCTGGTCGCGCTGTCGTTGCTGACGCCGCAGAGCCTGTCGGGAGCGGAGACCCGTCGGAACGCCGATATAGTCGCGCAAGAACCCCCCCGCCCGCTCGCGGAGTGGGTTCTCGAGCTGGACAACGCGCTGCCACGTCGCGCAGCCGCGATCGACAAGCCCGAACGTCGGCCGACGTTGTCGGTCGGGCACGCGGCCGTACCCCGCACCTTGTCGCAGCTCGAGGAGACGGACCGCCGTACCTTCACGACAGACCTCGATCAGGGGCCGTTCACGGCCGAGCTGTGGATACTCGACCATGTCGATCAGCGCGTCGGCGCGCTCCTCGGCACCGGAACGAGCGCGCAGGACTGGGTTTTGGGCTATGTGTCCGGAGAAGCGACGTTCGGCCCGCTACGCGAGGGTGGCGCGCCTGCGCTGTCCGCTTCGGCCGGGGCCGGCTTCAAGAGGCGCTGGCATCATCTGGCCGGCACGTGGGACGGGCGCCACTGGACGCTCTATGTCGACGGCGCCAGAGCAGCTCGGTCGGCGGCCCCGTGGGCGGCGCGGCCCTCCGCCGCCCTGGTGCTCAGCGGCCATCTCGAAAACGAGCGTTTCATGCGTCTTCCCGACCTGGTGAAGACGGTCGCGGTTTATGACCGCGCGCTCAGCGACAGCGAGATCAAGGCCGTCTTCGATCGGCGTGCCCAGCTCGTCGAGGAAGGCCGGCTGACCGACGAAAGACTGCATTTCACTCAACCACCTTACCTCAACACGCCGACGAGCTCGTCTATCGAGCTGTCGTGGGAAACGGATCGCCCCATCGAAGCGACGGTCGAATGGGGGGAGACGGCCGAGACGCTCAGCAAGCGCAGCTTCGCGCTGGGCGATGCGCGGATCGGCGGCACCAAGCTCGAAGGATTGGAAGCCGATACGCCCTATTTCTACCGGGTGTCGGGGGTGGACGCGGACGGCAACCGGATTGACTCCGGCCTGCTGTCCTTTCGCACCGCCCCTCCGGAAGGCGCGCCGTTCACCATAGCGGTGAGTGCCGACACCGAAGCCCGGACGCACATCAACAGCCGGATGAGCGCGCTGATATGGGAAGAGCGCCCCAACCTACTGTTGCTGGCCGGCGATCTCACCGATGGCGGCTCACTCGAGAACCGCTTCGAATGGACGCACGAATACTTCGCGGGCATGGGGCCGCTGCTCGGCCGCGTGCCGGTGATCGCAGCGCCGGGCAACGGAGAAGGCGAGCTGCACTGGTTCCGCCATTATCACCGCCAGCCGGGCGACGAGGCGTTCTTCAACATACGCTACGGGGACGCAGAGATCTTCGTCATCGACAGCAATCTCGAAGCGCGCGAGAAGCGCGAGCCGGGCTTCCGGGCCCGGCAGAAGGCATGGCTCGAACAGGCGCTCGCAATTTCCACGGCCAAGTGGAAGATCGCCATGCATCATCACGCACTGATGTCGACGGACGAGAATGACTACGGCGACAGCTGGACCGGCCGATCGCAGGCCGGGGATGCTGTCGTCACCGCAGAGTTTCAACCCCTGTACGAAAAACATGGAGTCGATCTGGTCATCGTCGGCCACCTCCACACCTACGAGCGCAGCTGGCCGATCCGGGCCGGCCAGGTCGACGAGGAGAACGGTGTCACTTACGTCCAGGTCGGCGGCATGGGCGGAAACCTCGAAGATTTCCAGCCGACGAAGCCATGGTTCAATCGCAAGACCTTTCGCGACCACCACTATCTCATGTTGCGGGGAGCGGGCGACAGGCTCGAGGCGGAGGCCGTCGATGCAGACGGCCGCCGCCGCGACAGCTTCGTGCTGACGAAATAGCTGGGGCTTCGCGAAAAATTCCTCACCGGTTTGCGATTGCGCAGGCTGGTCTAGTCCAATACATTCCAATTGGAGCGTAGCCCTGGGATGGGGGCCGCACCTTTTCCGGCCCAACAGGCGACTGCCGATGATCGACAAGATATTCAGTATAATCCGTGGTTCCGGCCATCTCACGTATGGGGAAGACGTCACGCAGCTCGAGCATGTCCTCCAATGTGGCCATCTCGCCCGCGAAGACGGCGCTCCCGATACGCTGGTCGCAGCTTCCCTGCTGCATGACATCGGCCAGTTCATCGATGATGCCGGCAACGCCGCGGAACAGCGCGGCGTCGATGCGCGCCACGAGAGCGTCGGCGCGGCGTTCCTGGCGAAAGCATTTCCGGACGCCGTCACCCAACCCGTACGGCTGCATGTCGATGCGAAGCGCTATCTGTGCGCCGTCGAGCCAGGCTACCGCGAGGCGCTCAGCCGGGCATCGGAGCTGAGCCTCCAGCTTCAGGGCGGGCCGATGGACAAGCACGAGGTCGCCGCCTTCGAGCAGACCCCGTTCTTCGCGGAGGCGATTCGGCTACGTCGCTATGACGACGCCGGAAAGCGGCAGAACTGGGCCGTTCCCGAGCTCGAAACCTACCGGCCGCTGCTCGAGGGCCTGATGCTGCGACACCTGCGCCAGGGGGTCGCCCCCACCGGCGATTGACGCCGCAGCGGCCACGCCGGCTGTCCGCGGAACGCGCGCAAACCTCGCTCAGACGCCATCGGTTCCTCCTTTGGCGCGCAGCGCCTGCCGCGCCTGAGCGATGGGCATGCGGGGCGCCTCGGCAATCTTTCGCGAACGCAGCATCTGTCACCTGCCTGTAACGCCATTCTGGCCTATACCAATTTGACCGACAGGACTGATTCGGATCGAGCCCACGCGAAGCACGGCGCGGGGCGCTCCCGCCAGTTTGATTCCATCGGTCAGACATGAGCTTCACACATGGGGGACCGATCATGGCCAGCTTCCTACGAAAGACATCGCGCTCGACATTCCGCCTGTCCGCGTCCTGTGCGGTGATCGCCGCCGCCTCTATGCCGGCGGTGGCCTACGCCGAAGACGCCGCTTCCGACGAAGCCATCGTCGTGACCGGCCAGAGACTGAGCACGGTAACGTCCATCGAGAACAAGCGGACCGCGGAGAATGTCGTCGACATCGTTTCGGCGGACGATCTCGGCAAACTGCCCGATGCCAACGTCGCCGACTCGCTCGCCCGCATTCCGGGCATCTCGGTAGTCGTCAATCAGGATACCGGCGAAGGCGAGTATGTGGCGGTTCGCGGCCTTTCGGGCACCTACAATGCGGTGTCGATCAACGGCGTGCGCGTCGCCCAGACGGACCCGAGCAGCCGGGACGTTTCGCTGACGGTCCTCCCGCCCAACGGGCTCGCCGAAGTGCGTGTCACCAAAACGTTGACGCCCGATCAGGACGGTGACGCGATCGGCGGCTCGATCAACTTTCGCACGCCGACGGCTTTCGATTTCCAGGATTCCACCATCGTTCGGCTCTACGGTTCCGCCGGCATCAACCAGCAGGCCGAGGACGCCGGCGAGAAGGCCGGCAGCTACCAGATCCAGGGCGACGTCGGCATGCGCACCGGCGACGATCGGTTCGGCATCTTCGTATCGGCCAACTACGGCGTGTCGCACGGGAACGGCCAGGAAACCGAAAACGACGGCGAGTGGGAACCCTACAACTGGCGCAAGGATGCCGAGGAACCGATCGACGAAAGCAACATGCATCTGCCGGGCATCGACCTCGACTACCGGCGGCTGAAGCAGACCCGTTACGGCGGGAACGTCTCGCTCGACTATCGCGGCGATGCCACGCAGCTCTACTTGCGCGGCCAGTACTCGCGCCAGGAGCAGCGCGGCACCAACGACCTGACGGACTATCGCAACCGCCCCACGCCGCGCCTGACGCAAGTGGACGTCGAAGACCGAAGCCTCGCCCAGCCGGAAGCGATGATCGTCGGCGAGGATCCGACGAAGGGCAAGATCTACGGCTACACCACGGCGCAGATCGTCGACCGCGACGGCGACGGGATCATCACCGACGCCGATGCCGGCTCCAGCGGCTACTGGTCGCTGAACGGCCGTTCGGGTGTCTGGAACCCCAAGCAGTTCCAGTTTGCGCGCAATCTCGACACGATCAACCTCGATCAGACGCTGTACACCATCAACGGCGGCGGCAGCAGCCGGTTCGGCCGGCTGACGCTCGACTACGATGCCAGCTACTCGGGCGGCGAACGCAGCACGCCCGACAGCTATTCGATCAGCTATGATTGCGACAAATGCACATGGCCGCTCAACGCGACCGGCATCGATTGGGTATCGAGCGATCCGCGCTTTCCCAAAGCCGGCCTGCCTGCCTATGCCCGGTTCGTCGAAACCGATTCCTCGTTGCTGCTCTTCGACGGCGCTTCACACGAGCGGGAGAAGCAGACCGACGATCGCATCGCGCTCAAGCTGGATGCGCGATACGACGTCGGCGGCGTGCTCGACTATGTGAAGGCCGGCGCCAAGTTCATGCGGTCGGAACGCCAGTTCGACTACACGCTGCTCTACGACGGAGACTTCGCTGGAACGCCGCTCGACGGCCTCAATCTCGAGGAGTCCGGCCTGGTCGAGAAGGAAGTCACCAGCATGCTGGGCGGCGAATACTACTACGGCGATGTGTTCAGCCGACAGGCGGTCATCGCCGCGATCAGGGCGGCCGAGCAGGCCAATCCGACGGATCCGGACGATACGGACCAGCTGGCGGACGACAAGGAATCGACCGAAAAGGTCTATGCCGCCTATGCGCTCGCCAGCTTCGACCTCGACACGCTGCGGGTCATCGCCGGCGCGCGCGCCGAACGGCGCGAGACCCATAACAGGTTCTGGTCGGACGACGGCGACAACAGCGGGTTCGACACGACGGATCGCGGCTATACCGTGTTCCTGCCCAGCGTCACCGCGATCTGGCGCCCGTCGCCCCGGCACGCGGTTCGCGCCGCAATCTGGACCGGCTACTCGCCTCCGGAGTACGGCTATATCTCGGCAGGCCAGACCGTGACCCGCGAGCCTGGAACGGGAGAGATCATCGCGATCAGCCGCGGCAATCCCGACCTCAAGGCCGCCCGGGCGCTGAACCTCGACCTCTCGGCGGAATACTATCCCGATCCGTCGAGCATGATCTCCGCGACTGCCTACTACAAGCGTATCCGCAACTTCATCTTCACCAACGGCAGCGAGGTGCCGGCCACGACGCAGAACGGGTCGATCGAGATCACTCAGCCGCAGAACGGTGAAACGGCCGAGGTATACGGCGTCGAGCTCAATCTCATCAAGTCCCTGCAGGGCCTTGCCGAACCTTTCGATGGCTTCGGGATCGAAGGCAACGTGACCGTGCAGCATAGCAGCGCCGAAACGGGCCTACCCTATCGCCAAGGCCGCCCCATCCGCCTAATCAACACGCCGCACCTCCTGTACAACGCGGCGATCACCTTTCAGAAGTACGGGGTAGAGGCGAAGCTGTCCTACAACTACCGCGGTAAATTCATCGAGGACCTGCGCGACAACGCGGTCGACAAATGGGTCAGGCCCAACAAGAGCCTCGACTTCCATTCGCGCTTCCACCTGACGGAGCAATTCGCGGTCGATTTCGATGTCGCGAACATTCTTGGCGGCTGGAAGTATTACACCACCAAGGGCGACAACCCGTCCTACATGAAGGATTACATGGAACCCGGCCGCACGTTCCTGCTGCGCGCCAGCTACGTCTTCTAAGCGGGTGCAGGCCGCTGTCCGCCGGGCGGGCGGCGGCCCACTGCTGCCGCTTGACCGGTCCGGACGCCGACTGCAAAGCTGAGGCATGCGACCACCTGCCGACTTGCCCGCCTGGGGAAACAGGCCGAGCGACGCGGACGGCCCGCAATATCTGGCGCTGCGGGATCAGATCGCGTTCAACATCGAGGTCGGCAAGCTTGCGGCCGGTTCCCGCCTGCCTTCCGAAAGGCAGCTCCAGACCAGCGCCGGCTTCGCGCGCGGAACCATCCGGCAGGCTCTCTCGCAGCTCGAGGCGGAAGGACTGATCTACCGGCGCGACCGATCCGGATGGTACGTCTCCCCGCCCGCGATCACATACGATCCCACACGATGGGCCGGCTTCATGGCCTATGTGACGGAACAGGGGCGCGTGCCGGCGACGATCACATTGGCAAAATCGACCTTGCCTGCGACGGCGGCGCTCGCCGACATATTTCGCGTGGCGCCCGGCGCCCCCTTGTATGTGATCGACCGCAAGCGCACCATCGATGGCCGCTCGGTCCTGGTCGAGCGCATCACTGTCGATCCGGCCCTGGCGCCGAACCTGCTCGATCATTCGCTCGACGATTCGCTGACCCAGATCCTGAAGAACGAATATGGCGTGACCGTCGCGCGCAACCGTGTCGACATGCGCCCTTGCGCGCTGGTGAAGGATGCGGCCGAAGCGCTCGGCGCAAAGCCTGGAACCGCGGGCCTGCTGGTCGTGCGCACCAGTTTCGACCAACACGGCCGCGTGGTCGAGTACGATCAGGAATACTGGCGTCACGATGCCATTCGCGTCCATGTCGATCTGAAAGTGCGCGGAGAAGCGACCCTCCCCTGAGATCGATGCACGCAGCCGTCAGAGCGGCAGCGAAACCGGCACGTCGATCTGAAGAGCCGCGGCGCCGGTCAGCACGGTCCGGCTGCCGCCGGACGGGCATGGATCCTTCCGACATGAAAATGGAACCAGGCCGCCGAGCAGAGCGTCAAGGCCGCCACCACGGCGGAAGCGAGATAGGCGCAATTCATGTAGAACGAGAGCCAGTCCATCGCCGGGGCGGCAAGGCTGCGATAGAGCAGCAGCGCGACGCTGCCGGCATAACCGGAACTGTCGGCAATGTAGATCAGGAAACCGGCGTTGCCCGCGTGTCCGATGGCCGCGATCATCCGGTCGAACAGCATGGCGTTGAACGGCGTGTAAGCGAAATAGAGGCCTGCCCCGGTCAGGATCATGTACGGGAGCGGCGTCAATAGCCCCATCTGGAAGGCAAGCGTCGAAAGGCCGAGAAGGGCGGCACCGGCGAAGATGATGGCGTGCATCGCCAGCAGCGCACGCATGTTGTCGCGGATGAGCATCAAGGCGCCGAGCGCGGCCAGCGCGACGGCTGCCACCGGCAACTCGCTGGCGGAGAAGACCGAAGCGACGCCGCCATATCCCATGGCGGCCCATAATTCCGCGGCGAAGTTGTCCCTGAAATCGCGGATCGCCGTCAGCAGGACATAGCCGGAAACCAGAAACAGCATCGCCATGCCATGGTTGCGCAGGAAGGCCATCCGCGCCCCGCTCAGCATCGGCACGCGTGCGGTGCGTTCCGCCACGTCCTGCGCGTCCGGCGGAGGCAGCCGCTCGAGCAGCCCGAGCGACAGCAGCAGCAGCGGAACGAACAGCGCCCCGGTCACTGCCGGCATCCAGTACTCGCTGACGCCCCAGCTCATCACCAGCATCGCGACCGATTTGACCACGCCCGACGAAAGGATGAAGCTGGCGCAGAGCAGAGCCCCCATCGCCTCGGATGCCCGACGCCCCTCGACGTAGCTGAATACCAGCCCCCAGATCATGCCCAGCGGCAGACCGTTCAGAAACAGGAACGCGATGTTCCAGGGAGCAGGCACGGCACCGAACAGCACCAGCGCCACCCAGGCGATACCGATCAACGACAAGATGGCCCTGGCGCGGCCGGACTGCCCGAACTCGGCAATGACGCGAATGCCGATCAGCTTCGACAGCGCATAGCCCAGCACCTGTGCGATCAGCAGAACCGTCTTGTAATCGAGGTCGAAAAGCCAAAGCGGCTGATCGGCGAATGTCGCCGTGGCGAACGGCTTGCGAAACGCGTACATCGAAAAATAGGCGCAGAATGCCGCCAGAGCGCCTACGGCAAGCGACGTCGCTGCCGGCCGTGAAGCCGTCGCAGAACGTTCGAACACAGCGATCCACCATGACCTGAACACATGACTGGTATGGACCAGATCTAAGTCAGTTTGGTTACGCTGCGGACCAGTCTCGATGGGGATGGCCGCGAGCCAGTGCCATCCTATCCCGGTGCGCTCGGATCAAACTGCAACCGCCTGCTGCATTCGGCCGTCTTGTCCGAAGATCCGCAGGTAGCGCTCGATCTCGGCGGGTTCACCGGTTGCCTTCGACGGATTGTCCGAAAGCTTCACGGCAGGGCGCCCGTTGGCGCTCGTCACCTTGGCGACGAGCGAGATCGGCTCCAGCCCGTGCCCTCCAGAGGGGTCGCAGCCGCGGAAGTCGTTGGTGAGGTTGGTGCCCCAGCCGAAGCTCATCCGCACGCGGCCCTGGAAATGCCGATACGTCGCTTCGATGCTGTCGACATCCATCCCGTCGGAGAAGATCAGCAGCTTGGTGCGGGGGTCGCGGCCGCGCGCCTCCCACCAGGCCATGATCTGCTCGCCGCCCTCAAGGGGGGGCATCGAGTCGCGGCGGAAACCGGTCCAGTCGGCGAGCCAGTCCGGAGCGTTGCGGAGGAAGGCGGTGGTGCCGAAGGCGTCGGGAAGAGCGATCAGCAGGTTGCCGTCATAATGCGCCCGCCATTCCTCCAGAACCCGGTAAGGCGCGGCCGCCACCCCGGCATCGTCATCCGCGAGCGCGGCCAGCACCATCGGCAGCTCGTGCGCATTGGTGCCGATCGCCTCGAGATCGTTGTCCATCGCGAGCAGCACGTTCGAGCTGCCGATGAAGCGGGGCCCCAGCCCCTCCTTGAGCGCTTCGACGCACCAGCGTTGCCACAGGAAACTGTGGCGGCGGCGGGTGCCGAAGTCCGAAATGACGAGGTCGGGCAGCCGGCGTAGCCGCTCGACCTTTTCCCAGAGCTTGGCCTTGGCCCGGGCGTAGAGCACGTCGAGCTCGAAGCGGTCCTTGCCCTTGAGCGCGGCGCGCGAACGCAGCTCGTTGACGATGGCGAGCGCCGGGATCTCCCACATGGTCGTGTGCGTCCACGGCCCATCGAAGCATAGCTCGAACTGGCCATCGACGGTGCGCAGCTCATAGTCGGGCAGCTGGAAATCGGCGAGCCATTCGATGAAGTCGGGCGCGAACATGCGTTGCTTGCCGTAGAAGCTGTTGCCGGCAAGCCAGATCAGCTCCTTCTTCGAGAAACGGATTGTGCGCGCATGGTCGAGCTGTTCGCGCAGCTCGGCCTCCTCGATCACGTCCGCCAATCGTATCGCCTCGCTGCGATTGATCAGCGAGAAGGTCGCCTGCACGTCCGGATGCAGGTGCCGGATCATCTGCAGCATCAGCAGCTTGTAGAAATCGGTGTCGAGCAGGCTGCGCACGACCGGATCGAGCCGCCAGCCGTGGTTGTAAACCCGAGTCGCAATATCGGTGACAGGCATGGTCGATCCTTAGCCGGTGATGGGTTGGAGGGCATGGTCATAGAGTCGGGCGCCGTTTCCGCTGAGAGCGGCGCCATGATTGTGGCGGCCTGTCGTGGGTCCTGCTGCCTGTCGCCCGTCATCACGCTGTTACCAAAGCCACGGCATAGACCGCGAGACGGAGCGCGTGCCATGCAGAGTCGGGAGCAGTTAGACACGGGCGAGCCTTCATCCGCTTCGCGGGTCGGAACGCTGGTCGTCGGGCTGGGGCTGACCGAACTCAGCGAACGTTTCGCCTTCGCCGGCGTCAAGTCGATGCTCACGCTGCTGCTGATCAGCACCGTGCTGCTGCCTGACGCGAACGTCGCCGGCCTTTCATGGCTCGAGCGGATCGTCGGACAGGAAGCCGAGCAGCACGCGGTGAGGTTCGCTTCGCTGATCTACGGCTTCTCGAGCGCGCTCGTCTATCTGTGCATCCCGGCAGGCGGCTTACTGGGCGACTTGCTGATCGGGCGACGCGCTTCGGTGCTGACAGGCGGCGCGTGCGTGATCACGGGGCTCCTGCTGATGATCTCGTTGCAAGGCTTCCTGCTCGGCCTGCTGCTGTTCGCAGCAGGAACGGGACTTCTGAAAAGCAACCTTTCGGTGCAGTTCGGGGAGCTGTTCGCGGACGAGAACCTGCGTCGCCGCGGCTATTCCTACTACCTGGCATTCCTCAATGCAGGCGTGATTTGCGGCCCGTTAGCGATGGGGGCGGTGGCGCTGACGAGCGGCTGGCGGTACGCGCTGGCCACCGCGATCGGCATCGTCGCAGCCGGCTTGGCGATATACCTGAGATTGCTGGCGGGCACTCCTGACCGGCCAGCCCGTACCTCGAGCGCTGAGGCACAGCGCGAACGTTCCCTGCAGGAGGACAAGCCGCACGGCCGGATTTCGCGGTTCGCCGCCGCCATGCTTGCCGTTTACCTGTGCTTCGCCGGTAAGCGGTGCGTGAAGGTCGCCTTGTCAGGCTGACTTTTGGCTTCTGGCGTA
>NZ_CALFXI010000120.1 GCF_937958065.1 uncultured Steroidobacter sp. | reverse complement strand
CGCGTATTGCGCGTCGGCCGAGCGGTCACACTCGCTCAGTGCGAGGTGCTCGACGGTGAGCAGGTCGCGGCCGTCCAGGTTGGGGTCTACGGCATGGATCGGGAATCCGCGGTATTGGTCAAACCGGCGGCCGTCGATCCGCCCCGGCGGGTAGAAGAAATCAACGAAATTCGTTACTCGCCCGAGCGCTCGCCGGCGTTCATTCAGCACTTCGGGCTGCGGGTCGCGGAAGGCGCCAAGCCCTTCACGAGCACCCGCTCGCCGACCAAGATATTCATTCGTCACCGCGATCCGGCGCCACTCACGGAATCGCACGTGGTCTGCCTGGTGGATTGCGTTCCCACGCCGGCGCTGTCCATGTACAAAGCGCCTGCGCCGGGCAGCTCACTGGTGTGGATGCTGGAACTCTTCGAGCACGATCTGGAATTCGGCCCGGCCGCCTGGTGGCGCATCGACAGCGATATCGATGCCGCGACCGGCGGCTACGTGAATCAAACGGGCCTGCTGCACGATCCGAACGGTCGGCCGGTGGCGTTATCCCGGCAACTGTTCGCGGTGTTTGGTTAGCCGGTGGCAGTCGCGGTCCGGGCGAGCCGCACCACATCCAGCACGCCATTGATGATGAACTGCACGCCGATGCAGACCAGCAGGAATCCCATGATCCTGGCCATGGCGTTCATCCCGGCGATACCGAGCACTTTCGACAGCTTGGTCGCGGCCCGCAGCGTGATGTAAGAAATCACGCCCACGACGGCGATGCCCAGCGCAATCAATATGTGACCCACCACGACGTGTCCGCTCTGCTGGGCCGAAGCCGCCAGGCCGATCACGACCGCGATCGAACCCGGACCGCTCAAGCCGGGCATGGCGAGCGGCGTGAAAGACACGTCGGGCTTGTTGGCGGCTTCCATCTGCTCCTGCCGTGACATGACCACGGTGTCCGGAAACAGCATGCGAAACCCCAGGTAGCTGACGATCATGCCGCCGGCGATGCGCAACCCGGGAATGGAAATGCCGAAGAAGTTCATGATCAGGCCGCCCGCGACCAGGAACGACGTGAGGATGAAGAACATATAGATGCAGGCGCGCTTGATCTGCTCGGTGCGTTCCTGCTCGCTGAGATTGGCGGTGATGGTCACCACCATGCCGACGGCGGACAACGGGTTGACGATGGGCAGCAGCGCGCCGATCGTGCTCAGTACCAGGGTGAGGCCTTGGACGAACCAATTCATGGAGCGACGTTGTACCTGAAAGCGCCGCGCTTCAGGAGGGCTTTTTACGTTTCCCCGCCTGCGGTTTGCACAGGCGCTCGAAGCCGCTGGCGATGAACGGCGCCATGCGCCGGGCGATGGCTTCGAAATCGCTGGATTTACACAACCCGTCCGACAGCCGGTCGATGCGCCCGGTCTGCGACAGCGTCAGGGTCAACGCGCCGGACAGGAAGTGATAGCTCCAGTACAACTCTTCTTCGCTCACCTCCGGCAACGCCTTGCGGAGCGCCTCGATGAGGTGATGAATGACATTGTCGAAGGTGCGCCCCATGGTCTCGCCGCCCCACGCCGGGGTGTTGTTCACCTGGGCAATCAATGCAAAGTAGTTGTGCCAGCGCTGATCGCCGGTAGCCGCCCGCCGCAGGATGGGCTGCAGGAACGCATCGATCACGCCTTCCACGGTGATGGCGCTGCCGGCCGACTTCACATAGGCATCGATGGATTCGATGCGCTCCTTGTTGATGATCTCCGCCCGCCGCTCGAACACGGCATCGAACAGGCCGCGCTTGGTATTGAAGTAGTAATGCAACAGGGCGGTATCGACCTTCGCTTCCTGCGCCACCTCGCGCACGGTCACGCCCCAAAAGCCATGGCGTGAGAAGTGATCTTCGGCGGCGTCGAGGATCCGCTCCCGCATGTCGGGCGCGGCATCGGTCTTCAAGGGCCGGCCCCGGCGGACCTTGCGGCGTTTGGTACTCATGGCGGTTGGTTGGGTAGAAACCCCGGCAGGATACGCCGTTTGGCCGCGGTTTGCGCCATGGCGGGGCGTAGCGTGAGTATTCATCATCTGCTGAATAATTGACAGCGGGCCCGGCTGGAGGCAATCTGGCCAATAATCATCACCTGATGAATAAATTCGGCCTGCATCGAACGACGGGTCAGTTAGGGGGGACTTGAGCATGACTGCCTATGCTTCTCGGGGCGCCTTGCGCCTGTCGATTGCCGCCATTCTCGCGGCGCAGCTACCCACGCCGGCCAGCGCGCAAGCGAGCAATGAGGCGTCCGTTACCAGTATCGAAAGCGTCGTCGTCACCGCACGGCGGCGTGAAGAAAGCCTGCAGGACGTGCCCGTGGCGATCTCCGCCCTGACGGCGGATCAGCTGCAGACCCAGAACGTCCGCACGCTCGAGGACATGACCGCGTTCGCACCGAACATCAAAGTCAACGCGGGCCGCGCCACGAGCAGCACGATCAACGCCTATATCCGCGGCGTCGGGCAAAACGATCCGCTCTGGGGTTTCGAGCCGGGCGTCGGCATTTACATCGACGATGTCTATGTCGCGCGCCCGCAAGGTGCCTTGCTCGACGTCTACGACGTAGAGCGCATCGAAGTGCTGCGCGGCCCCCAAGGCACGCTGTACGGCAAGAACACCATCGCCGGCGCGATCAAGTACGTGACACGAGACATCGCGACGGACGAGCCGACGCTGAACGTATCCGCGACGGGCGGTAGTTATAACCAGCGCGAGATCAAGATCGGCGGCTCGATGCCCGTGGTCGACGAGCACGTGTTTCTCGGCGCCGCGGTGGCATACCTCCGGCGTGACGGTTACGGCGAAATCGTCGATGACGGCCGGCCCCGTTCGTACAACCGCGTCGGCCAGGACGTTTCAGACAAAGACGTGCTCGCGGCGCGCGCCAATGCCACATTCGTCTGGGGTGACAGCTCCCGGCTGCGCATCCTCGCCGATACCGTGCAGGACAACTCGAATGCCGCGGGCGGCCAGCGTTTGAACAATCTGACGATCCCATCCGGTCCGGCGGCCGGCACGTATCCAAAGTTGAATGACCGCTACGATCAGCGCACCGACATGCCGGTGGACCGCGACCGCTTCATCAACAAAGGCATCGCCGCGACGTACACGCAATCCCTGACCGATGCACTGGACCTGAAAATCGTCGGCGCATACCGCGAAGGCGAGGGCCGCCAGTTCATCGACTTCGATGAGCTGAACGCCAACCTGTTCCAGGTGCCGGCCGAATACAGCGACGATCAAAGCAGCGCCGAAGTGCAGCTGACCTACACCAGCGATCTGGTGAAAGGAGTCGCCGGCGTCTATTACTTCACCGGCCGGGCCGAGGGCGCGTTCGACGCCTCGCTGGGCTCGCTCGGGCTCACCTCCCTGACCAAGGGCGGCGTCGATACCGACAGCATCGCCGTGTACTTCGATACGACCTGGTCGCTGACCGACCGCTTGAACCTGAACGTCGGCGCCCGCTGGAACCAGGACGACAAGGAGGCGACGGTATTCGTCGCGCAGTACGTCGGCGTGCTCGCGCCGAATGCGACGCTGTTCGATCAGCACAACGTGCCGGCTGGGTTCACGCTGTTTGCCGTGCAGAGCGACTATACGAACGACCGCAGCTTCTCCAATGTATCGCCGCGGCTCGGCATGGACTTCAAGCTCAACGACGATCTGATGCTGTATTTCAGCTACGCCGAAGGCTTCAAGAGCGGCGGCTTCGACATGCGCGGCAATCGGCTCGCCAATCCGAACACGGTCAATGGCTACGACGCCGAGACCGCGGACAACTTCGAAATCGGTATGAAGTCGGCGTGGCTCGACGATTCGCTGCAAGTGAATCTGACCGCGTTCTACACGCCGTACGAGGACATTCAGATCACGACGCAGCAGTTCGTACTGGTGAACGGCATTCCGACCAACGCCACGGCGGTACTCAACGCCGGCAAACAGGTGAACCAGGGGGTCGAACTGGAAACGATGTGGCGGCCGATCTCGGGGCTGACGCTGGTGGCGAATGTCGGCTATCTGGACGCCGAGTTCGAAGAGTTCTTCACTTCGTGCCCGACGCCGACACCGGGTTGCCGCGTGGACCTCAGTGGCTTCAACGAGCCGATCAACTCGCCGGATTGGACGACCTACCTGGGCGGCACTTATGAGTGGTCGGTGGGCTCGGGCGATATGACGATCCATGCGGGTTACCAGTACCGCAGCGCCACCAAGGTCGCGAACACGACGGCCAGCATCACGGACCAGGAGGCTTACGACATCCTGGATCTGAGCGTTGCCTACACGACCGCGAGCAAGAGCTGGCGGTTTGCGGTGGAGGGCAAGAACATCCTGGACGAAGAATACCGGGTCGCGGGTTATGACTTCGGCGCCACGGGTGCCACGGGCGGGTTCAGCCAGATCGGCTTTTACGGGCCTCCCAGAACGGTGGCTGTGACGGCAACGTATCGGTATTGATAGCGGAACGAATGTTTCAGGCGTCGTGTTAACGACCTGATGACATCCACGACCCCTGAAACTGCCCGACCAGGCTCATGCCGTCCAACCATCGCATCCTGATCACCGGCGCCGCCAGCGGCATCGGGCTGGCATTGACCGAGCATTTCGTGGCCGGCGGCCACGAGGTCATCGCGTGCGATTTGCAGCGCGCGGCGCTCGATTCGTTGGAACGGAGTCTGCCGCAGGTTCGTACGCTGGCGTTCGATCTGTCCGATGCAAGACAGATCGACGCAGCGTTCGCGTCGTTGGGCGAGGGCACGCCGGATATTTTGATCAACAACGCCGGCCTGCAGTTTGTAGCGCCGCTGGAGGAGTTTCCGCCGGAGAAATGGCAGCTGCTGATTGCGGTGATGCTGACCGGCACGGCTTTGCTGACGCGAGCGGTGTTGCCGTCGATGCGGAAGAGGAACTATGGGCGCATCGTGAACATCGGGTCGATTCATGCACTGATCGCTTCGCCGTTCAAGAGTGCGTACGTGGCGGCGAAGCATGGTCTCGTTGGCTTCAGCAAGACGATCGCGTTGGAAACGCATGACGCGGATATCACGATCAACACGGTGTGTCCGGGGTATGTGAAAACGCCGCTCGTGGACGCACAGATCGCGTCGCTGGCGAAGACGCACCACATGACGCAGCAGCAGGTGGTCGAGGAGATCATGCTCAAGCCGATGCCAAAGCGAGCGTTCATCACGACGGATGAACTCGTTGGTTGCGTCGAGTTTCTGCTGAGCCCGGCGGCGAGGAATATTACGGGGCAGTGTCTGGTGTTGGATGGGGGCTGGACCGCGCAGTAGTGGTTCGCGTCGCGCTCCGTTTCAATCAGACAGATGCGCTGCCATCTCGCGCCGTTCGCGAATGCAACCGAGGCGCCGCCATTCAGGCTCGATTGCGCATCGTCGTTGGTGGAGGCGGTGATGGGCTGCGGCACCTTCGCTGTTTCATTGCTATGTCGTCGTCGGAGGCGTTGGTGGTCTGCGTCGTCGGGAGCGACCTACCTCCGCCCGGCACCGGGCACGGCCGGAGCGCACTGCGCTCC
>NZ_CALFXI010000119.1 GCF_937958065.1 uncultured Steroidobacter sp. | reverse complement strand
TTTCCTCCAGGCCGTGGTCGATCAGGTACAGCTCCAGGTCGTCCTGGTCGATGCCTTCGGGATTCAGGCGGAACACGCCCATCTTCTTGAACTGAAAGCTGACGCTGTTGGCCGTGCCCAGGTTGCCCTCGTGCTTGGTGAAGATGCTGCGCACGTTGGCGACGGTACGGGTCGGGTTGTCGGTGGCGGTTTCCACCAGCACGGCGACCCCGTGCGGCGCGTAGCCCTCGTAGAGGATTTCGGTGAAGTTGGTCGCGTCCTTGCCGGAGGCGCGCTTGATCGCCGCTTCGACCTTGTCCTTGGGCATGTTGACGGCGCGCGAGTTCTGGATCACGCGCCGCAGGGCCGGGTTGGAGGCGGGGTCGGGGCCGCCGTTCTTCACGGCGATGGTGATGTCCTTGCCGATGCGGGCGAATTGCTTCGCCATCCGGTTCCAGCGCGCGAACATCGCGTGCTTTCTGACTTCGAAAATACGGCCCATGAACGGCTCCCCAAAAATCCAAGCGGGTCAGTTTAGCACCCGCTCCGCTTGGGGTCGCCAGAGGGCGAGGGACCGGACCGAACTATTTACCCTTGGCTTCCCAGACCAGCTCGGCGTTGGCGGCGGCGGCTCGCTTGAGGATGCTCAACAGGGGCACGGCGCGCGTGGCCAGATCCACCGGGGGTTCGCGATCCTCGTCGTCGTCCTCGTCCTCGTGCCTGGCGTCTTCGTTGTCGGCCGGGCGGGCCGGCGTCACGTGCGTGCCGGCCTTGATCTGCTCGGTGGCACGTTCCAGCTGTCGCAGGGCCAGCGGCACGTCTTCGGGACCGAGCGCGCCGGGAATGCGTCCGGTGGCGCCCATCAGCTTCAGCAACTGGACCGCAACGTCCTCGAACATGGTGATGGATTCAGTCGCGGTGGAGCGAAAGGTGACCAGCATGAGCGACGGTGCTCCGAGTAGGAAATATCAGCCAGCCGGGCTAGGTGCAGCCGCGTACCAGAAACAGCAGCAACAGGATCGGGATCGGCACGCCCAGCAGCCACAGCAGGATCCAACCCACTTTACCCTGCTCGCGCCCGTAATTCAGCAGTCGGTGCAGGCCCGGCGGCGGGCGTTGGGACAGGTGTGCAGGCTCATCAGCCATGAGCAATCCCTCGTTCACTGCGATATGCAATGAACGGCTGCCGTCATGGCACGGTTCCGGGTACGGTTCCGGCGCTATGCTTCCACGGCCCGGTGCGCGGCCTGCCAGACGTCCTGAGTGATCCGGCGCGTCAGGCCTTGTTCCATCAGCAGTGTCTGGGCGCCTTCCTCGGCATAAGTGCCCCGCCTGGTCAGCAGCGTCAGGGCGCCACACAGCTCGCCGAAATAGAGGGCCTGGCCGAGCGGGCTCATGTGTCCCGGCGGCACCTTGTCCGTCTGTTCCTGCAAAGCGCGGATCGAAGGATCCGACAGCTCCCAGGTGGCCGCGATGAAGCCGGCCACGTTCGGTGCCTGCATCTGCATGGCGCGAATGAATACTTCGGCGCGCGGCTCGAGGTCCGGGTATTCGCGATATGTTTCCATCGTCAGTCGAAACAGCACGATGCGCGCCAGCGGTCCGAGCAGGCCGATCAATTGCGCAATGAATGGATCGGCGTTGCCCATCGATCGTGCGCACGCTTCAGCCGCGGCGGCGGTGCGTTGCGCATGTTCCCAAGTGACGGCGGCGAAGTGATCGAAATGGCCCTTCGGTTGGCGGAACACCGGCTGCAGCAGGGCTGCCGCCAACAGGCTGCGCAGACCGTCGGTACCGAGCACCACGACGGCGCGATCGAGGCTGTCCACCGGCTCGGGTGAATAGCGATATGCGGCACTGTTGGCTCGCTGCAGAGCGCTGCCCGCCAGCGCGGGGTCTTCGAGAATGAGCTGCACCAGTTCGCGCCGAGTGCTTTCGTCGTCGTTCAGCGCCTGCATGAGCTTGGGCAGCAGCATCGGGCGGCGCGGAAAATATTCTCGCTGATGAACCGCGGCCGCGGCGTTGTGGTTGACCTTCTGCAGGATCTCGGCGTGCTGTCCCGAGATCGCGTAGTCGAAGCCCGGCACGCTGAAGGCCAGCTTGTAACATTCGGCGTAGGCGCTGGCGGTGGCTTCCGTTTCGAAGGGCGGGCCATCACCGATACGTGGTGCCGGCATGCTGAGCGTTTCGCCGCGAGCGTCGGTGGCGACCGAACCACGATTCGACGAGCTTGCCGAGCCGCGCATGGCAACCATGAACACGGCCAGACCGATCGTGGCTGCAATCAGAATGATGGTGAGGGTCACGCTCGCCGTTGCTCCTGCCGCTTTGCGCCGGTGCTGCCGCCCTGGCGCCGCAAACTATTCTGGAAGCCTTCTGTGCCGGCGCGATCATACCTTGTCGGCGCATTTCGTGTCGGCCCTGCGATCGCTGCCGACCCCGGCAACGGGCGATGCGCTGCGCGGGGTGATAATCTTGCAGCCATGTCGCTCAGCTCCGGACAACTCGACACCATCGCTCCCGGCGTGCGCCGGCTCGTGGCACGCAATCCCGGTTTCATGACAGGGCCGGGCACCAACACGTATCTGGTCGGTCACGAGCGTTACGTCGTGATCGATCCCGGGCCGGAAGATCCGGTCCACGTCGAGCGCATCGTGCAGGAAACGGGTGGCCGTATCGATGCGGTGCTCGCCACGCACACGCATCCGGATCATTCGCCCGCTGCGAGAGCGCTTGCCGAGGCGACAGGCGCGACAGTGATGGGCAAACCGGCACCCGTGCATGGTCGGCAGGATTCGGGCTTCTCGCCGAGCAAACAGCTGAGCGACGGCGATCGGGTGCCCATCGGCTCGCTCACGCTGCGGGTCCTGCATACGCCGGGGCATGCGTCGAATCACCTTTGTTATCTGCTCGAAGGCACCGGGCTGTTGTTCACCGGCGATCATCTGATGCAGGGATCGACGGTCGTGATCGGTCCGCCGGATGGCAGCATGGGGGACTACCTGCGCTCGCTCGCGCGCTTGCAGAAGGAGCCGGTGACTCGCATTGCGCCGGGTCACGGCCTGACGATCGAGGACGCGCAGGGCGAGATCGTTCGAATCGTCGCGCATCGCCTGCAGCGCGAGGCCAAGGTTGTCGAAAGGCTCGGCCGCCTCGGCACCGCGACCGTGGATACATTGGTCGTCAGCGTGTACGACGACGTCGATCCCCGTCTGCACCCGGTGGCGAAAGGCTCGCTGCTGGCTCATCTGTTGAAACTGGAGGAAGACGGCCGGGTCGTGCGCGACTCGCCGGACATCAACGCCCCGTGGTCGCTGCAAAATCCTCCCACCCCCCGCTGATCGAACTCGTCGACTGTTCGTTGATATTCGAGGCGCATCGCGCGCTCGACGAGGTCAGCTTCACGTTGCGCAAGGGCGAGCGCTGGGCGCTGATCGGCGCCAACGGCTCCGGCAAGACCATGCTGCTGAAAATGCTTCGCGGCGACATGTGGCCGACGCCGACCGGGCGTCAGCGCCGCACCTCGTCGCTCGCAAAAGAGCAGATCGCGTATCTGGGGCCGGAGCGACAGGACAAATATGTTCGCTACGACTGGAATCTCACGGTCACCCAGGTGGTGACGACCGGCCTGTTCGATGAGGACATTCCACTGACGCAGCCGACACAGGCCCAGCGGGAGCGGGTTGCGCGTGTGTTGCGGAGGTTTGGTTTGTGGGGCTTGCGGCAGCGGCGCATTCTCACGTTGTCCTACGGCCAGCGACGGCTGGCGCTGGTCGCGCGTTTGTTTGCGGGCAACGCGCCGGTGTTGTTGCTGGACGAAGTGTTCAATGGCCTGGATGTGCGAGCGAAGGAGAAGCTGAAGAAGGCGCTCGAACAGCCCAGGGGCGGACATGATTGGGTGATCACATCGCATCGGCCGAAAGAGTTGCCGGACAACGTGACGCACGTGGCGCACATCGAGCAGGGCAGGATCGTGTCGGCGGGGCCGGTCGGACACGAGCAGGTGGTTGCTCGCGGCCGGGAGCCTGCCAATGCCTCCGTCACGAATTCGCGCAACGCGCGTCGCGTTGGCACTTCCGAGCACCCGCGAGCCGGGCGAATCTCTTCAGAGCGGCTGAGCAAGATTGCTGCTGCCAGGCCCGGTGCGACTGCTGTTGCTCGCAATCCGCGTGCGCAGAAGAGCGCGGAGCCGCTATTTGTCATCCGCAACGCCGACATCTATCGCGATTACCGGCCGGTCATTCGCAATCTCAACTGGACCCTGGCGCGCGGGCAGAACTGGGCGATTCTCGGTGCGAACGGTTCGGGCAAGAGCTCGATGCTGAACATGATCTACGGCGACTTGCACCCTGCGCTCGGCGGCACGATCGAGCGGCACGGTGTGCCGCGCGGCACTCACATCGAAGCCTGGAAACATCGGGTCGGCTGGTTGTCGCCGGAGCTGCAGGCCGATCATTTCCTGGCCGCTTCGATCGAAGAGATCGTCATTTCCGGCCGCTACTCCAGCGTCGGCCTGAACGATGCGCCGACGGCGGCGGATCGCAAAGCTGCCGCGCGCTGGCTGAAGTTCTTCAACATCGAACATCTGCGCGCTCGCGGCCCGAGGCAAGTGTCGTATGGGCAGATGCGGCTCGCGCTCTTCGCACGAGCGCTGATCAACGATCCGGAGCTGTTGCTCCTCGACGAGCCCTGTACCGGCCTCGACGGCGACGTGCGAGCGACTGTGCTCGGCTTCATCGAGCAGCTGGCTGAACGAGGAACGCAGATCGTCATGGCCGTGCACGACCCGGAAGACATCGTGCCGGCGGTGAAGCACGTGTTGCGAATCAACCGCGGCGGCAAAGTGCAGTTGCTCGAAATTGACTAGCATCGCGCGGCGGGTGGCCCTGGAGCAGACGAACGATGAAGCTCGCGGTGCTCGGAAGAATCGCTGGATTGCTGATATCGCTCTGCTTCGGCAGCGCGCACGCCGAAGCCACGCTCGAGCCGGCCAGGCAAATCGCGGCCGAAGTCGACAGCGGCATTCATCCCGGCTTCGAATCCTTCATCATGCAGGTCGATGGCGTCGTCGTCGGGCGCGCGGTGGATGCGAGGCTGGCGAAACGGCCGCCGGATCTGCGTTCCGCGACCAAGTCCATTACGGCGCTATTGATCGGCATTGCCATCGATCGAGGCGCGATTCCATCGGTGCAGTCCAAGGTCATGGACCTGCTGCCGAGTCGGCGCACCGTGTTCGAGCAGGATCCGCGCAAGGCGGCGATGACGCTCGAGGATCTGCTCACCATGCGCAGCGGCCTCGATTGCAACGATTGGGATCCGAAGTCGCCCGGTCACGAGGACAAGATGTATCGCCAGCGCGACTGGATCGCCTTCTGGAGCGAGCAGAAGATGCGCGCCGAGCCGGGCACCGAGTTTTCTTATTGCACGGGCAATGTGGTCGCGCTGGGTGAGATCCTGGCCGCGGCCGTGAGCATGTCGGCTGACGCGTTCGCGTTGAAATATCTGTTCGTGCCGATCGAGGCCAGGCGTGCCGAGTGGCGCTACTTCGACGACAAGCGCGGCGTCGATACCGGCGGGCACTTGCGGATCGAACCCGATGATCTGCTCAAGCTCGGCGAGCTGGTGCTGGCGCGCGGTACATACAAAGGCAGGCGCATCGTTTCCGAAAGCTGGATCGACGCGATGACGCGGGAGCACGCCAGCATTCCCAGCTTGAGTCAGCGTTACGGATATCTGTGGTGGCTGGATCACACCAAGGATCCCAACCTGCCGCAAACGAAGCTGTGGTGGGCGCAAGGCAATGGCGGCTCGCTGCTGATGGTCATGCCCGAGCTCGAGGCGGTGATGGTCACCACCGGCACGCGCTTCAACCGTCCCGACATGCTGGAGCCGATGTTCTGGCTCAGAGATCGCCTGCTGCCGGCGATGGCGGCCAAGGCGGGCAAATAAAAAGGGCGGTGTCTTGCGACACCGCCCTTGGCTCATCAAGAGCTGCGCGAGGTTAGCCCTTCGGCGCCGAGCGCGCTTTGGCGGCTTCCTCGATGACCACGTCGGCGACGTTCTTCGGCACCGGATCGTAGTGCGAGAACTCCATCGTGTACGAGGCGCGACCCGAGGTCATGCCACGCAGCTGGCCGATGTAGCCGAACATTTCCGACAGCGGCACGGTGGCCACGACGGCGATGTTGGAGCCACGTTCCAACTGCTCCTGGATCATGCCGCGGCGGCGGTTGATGTCGCCGATCACGTCGCCCAGGTAGTCCTGCGGGGTCACGGTTTCGACCTTCATCACCGGCTCCAGCAGGATCGGGCCAGCCTTGCGGATGGCTTCACGGAAGCAGGCCTTGGCCGCGATTTCGAACGTGAGCGCGTTCGAGTCCACGTCGTGGTAGCTGCCGTCGGTGAGGCGGGCCTTGAAGTCCACCGTCGGGAAGCCGGCGAGCACACCGCTTTCCATCTGCATGCGCAGACCTTTTTCCACCGAAGGCACATATTCCTTCGGCACCGAGCCGCCGACCGTTTCGTCGACGAACTGGAAGCCCGAACCGCGCTCCAGCGGCTCGAAGGTGATCCACACTTCGGCGAACTGGCCGGAACCGCCGGTCTGCTTCTTGTGGACGTACTGCTCGGAGATCGGCTTCGTGAAGGTCTCACGGTAGGCCACCTGCGGCTGACCCATGACGCCTTCGACGTTGAACTCCGTGCGGATACGGTCGAGCGTCACTTCGAGGTGCAGCTCGCCCATGCCGCGCAGAATGGTCTGGCCGGTTTCGCGATCGGTCTCGAGGTACAGCGAAGGATCGGCGCGCACCATCTTGCCGAGCGCGGTGCTGAACTTCTCCTGATCGGCCTTGTTCTTCGGCTTCACCGACACGCTGATGACGGGGTCCGGGAAGCGCATGCGCTCCAGGATCACCGGCGCGTTGGAATCGCACAGCGTGTCGCCGGTATCGGTTTCGGCGAGCGAGACGAGCGCGATGATGTCGCCGGCGCGGGCCTCTTCGATGGGGTTGGCATCCTTCGCGAACATTTCGACCATGCGGCCGATCTTCTCGCGCTTGCCGCGGGTCGAGTTCAGCACCGACATGCCCTTGGTGAGCACGCCCGAGTACACGCGCACGAAGGTGAGTGCGCCGTACGCGTCGTTGATCACCTTGAACGCCAGCGCCGAGAACGGCTCGTCGTCCGAGCTCTTGCGCTCGCCCACCGGGTTGCCGTCGGCATCCACGGTCTTGATGTTTTCCACGTCGGTCGGGGCCGGCAGGTAGTCGACGACCGCGTCGAGCACCATGGTCACGCCCTTGTTCTTGTACGAGGAGCCGCACAGCACCGGGTTGAATGCGGAAGAGAGCGTGCCTTTACGCAGCGCCTTCTTCAGCTGGTCGACCGAAGGCACGGTGCCGTCGTTCAAATAGGCTTCCATCGCCTCGTCGTCCTGCTCGAGGCAGGTGTCGACCAGGTCGGAGCGGTACTTTTCGATCTCGGCCAGGATCTTGCGATCGCTCGGCACGGTGATGCCCAGCTTGTCGGCCAGGTCCGGGGTGATGTCGTAAGCGACCGGCTTGGCATCGCGGTCGTCGGACTCGAACACCAGCGCCTTCATTTCGACCAGGTCGACCATGCCCTTGAAGTTGTCTTCCGAGCCGATCGGCAGCTGAATGGGCAGCGGGCGGGCGCCGAGGCGCTTCTTGATCATGTCCACGCAGCGCAGGAAGTTCGCGCCGCTGCGGTCCATCTTGTTGACGTAGCAAATACGCGGCACGCCGTAGTTGTCGGCGAGACGCCAGTTGGTTTCGGACTGCGGCTCCACGCCGGCCACGCCGTCGAACACGACGACCGCGCCGTCCAGCACGCGCAGCGAGCGATTCACCTCGATCGTGAAGTCGACGTGACCCGGGGTGTCGATGACGTTGATCTTCTTGTTGCGCCAGAACGTCGAGACGGCGGCCGACTGAATCGTGATGCCGCGCTTCTGTTCCTGCTCCATGTAGTCCGTCGTGGTCGAGGACTTCAGATCCTTGGTGTCATGCACGTCCACGATCGTGTGCTTGCGGCCCGTGTAGTACAGGATGCGTTCGGTGGTCGTGGTCTTGCCGGCGTCGACGTGGGCGATGATGCCGATGTTTCGAATATCGGCAAGTGGAGTGGTACGGGGCATGTCTGATTTCCGTTACAAGGTCAGTGCGCAGCTAGGTTGTGGGTCGTTTGGAGGGCGCGGATTCTATAGGAAAACCGCGCCAATACGGTGACCCAGGCCGCTCCCAACCGGGGCGCCCAGGCGAAGGGCGCGCATTCTACCTGAAAAATCGGCCGAAGTTGTTGTAAGGCAACGAAAATTTTCGGCGATTGCCGGGAATTCGACGGCGGCCCGTTCAGGTGCGGCCGTAGCGCCGGGGCCCGGCAGGCCGGCCCAGCCGCGCCCGGTAGGTGCTTTTCGGCGTCCGGCAGGCCGGATCAGGCCTGGATATCCGCCTCGTACACGATCACGGCGTCGCCGACGATGCGGACCGACTGGGCGACCTTGCCGGAGGACTCGATTTCCACTTCGACCATGCCGGGCCGGCGCATCCACATGCCCTGGCGGCCCTGGAACACCACGCGTCCGTCCTTGGGCGTCAACAGGCCGTGATTCACCAGATAGACCCCGAGCATGCCGTGCGCGTTGCCGCTGACCGCGTCTTCGCGAATGCCGAGTGCCGGAACAAACATTCGCGACTCGGTCCCGACGACCCCGTCCTTCTCGGTCAGCGCGAATACGAAATACCCTTCGGCGCCGACATGCGAGGTCAGGCGCGCGAGCTCCTCGAAGTCCGGCTTGATCGGGCCGAGCAGCTCGTTCGACTTCAATCCCACCAGCAGCCGCGAGCCGCCCTTGGTCAGGATCTGCAGCGGACAATCCACGTGCAGGCTGGGGCTGGAGATGCCGAGCGCGTTCAACACCTGGCGGCGGTGATGTTCCGGAATGACAGGGCCGAGCGAGGGCGGGTTCTGGGTGATCGCGATCCGCAGGTCGCCGTCGACCTCGGTGACCTCGATTTCGACGATGCCGGCGCCCGTGCGCTGCCGCAGCTTGCCGCCCGGCTTGCCGTCTTTCTTCGCTCTCACATATTGCGCGGCGATGGTGGCGTGACCGACGAACGGCACTTCATGGCGCGGCGTGAAGAACCTCACCTTCATGTCGTGATCGCTGGCTTCGGCTTCCAGCACGAACGCGGTCTCGCCGTTGACCTCGGTGGCGATGGTCTGCATCTGCTCATCGGAGAGATGATCCGCGTCCAGCACCACGATGGCCGGATTGCCGGTAAAGCGTTGGCGAGTGAACGCGTCGACGTGAAACAGCCGGCAATGTCGGTTGGGCATGGTTGCAGCCATAGAAAACACGAAAGCGCTCTTATAGCGCCAGAAGCGATGTGTGCCCAGTGCCTTGGGCCAAAACGGGGCGCTTTGTCAAAACGGGACAGAGTGATTTTCGAAGTCCCGGCCGGCCGGGCGAGTCGACCCCCGGGGAAAATAGATCTGTCCCCCTCGGACCCCTTTGTTACAATCGCGTCCGCCTTAGGGGTGGCCCTGACTGGGGCCCGAGATGCCAACCGCCGCGTGCCGGCTCATTGGTAAACCCGTTGAACCTGATCCGGTTAGTACCGGCGTAGGGAGCAGGTCGTGGACATCATCGGGTGTCCGTTCATTTCCCCGCTCTCGCGCCCACTCGCGCCGGATCTTTCTCGTAGAGGATCCGGCCATGCTCATCGACAAACAAAAAAGTCTCGGGACATACACCCGGGCATCGATCGTTTCCATCGCTTCGACCGCCGCGCTGGCGGGCGCAGCGGGCGCCGCCGAGCAGGACGTGCTCGAAGAGGTGGTCGTCACCGCGACACTCCGTCAGCAATCTCTGGTCGAAGCGCCGGTCAGCGTGACTGTGCTCGACGCGGCCACCTTGCGCGACGGCGGGCGGCAACATTTCGAAGATGTGCTCGCGGCGGTGCCAAACCTGTCTTTTGCGAGCGGCACCTCGCGGCCGCGCTTCTTCCATATTCGCGGCATCGGCGAGCGCGAGGAGTGGCAGGGCGCGCCGAATCCTTCGGTGGGCTTTCTGATCGACGACATCGATTTCAGCGGCATGGGCATGCCCGCCACGACGTTCGATGTCGATCGCATCGAAGTGCTGCGCGGGCCGCAAGGTTTGCACTACGGCGCGAATGCGCTCGGCGGCCTGATCGTCATGCGTGGGCGCGATCCGGAAGACCAGTTCAGATTTTTCACCGAAGCTTCGCTCGGCGAGTACAACAGTCAATCCATCGGCGCGGTCGCGACCGGTCCGGTCGAGGCGCTCAATTCGGCCTGGCGCGTGTCGGTTCAGGAGTTTCGCAGCGACGGTTTCCGTAAGGACGCTTATCTCGGCCGCGACGACACGATGGATCGCGACGAGCTGACCGCGCGCGCCAAGTGGCGTTGGCGCCCGAGCGAAGGCACCACCGTCGATCTGACCTGGCTGCACGCGGATCTGAACAACGGCTACGACGCGTGGTCGATCGACAACTCACGCGTGTCGCTCGCCGATCGCCCGGGCAAGGATGCGCAGCGGTCCGATGGCGCAGCGCTGCGTGTCGATACATCCGCTGGCCGGCTCGGACGTCTGACGCTGACTGCAACGCTGTCCGACAGCAAGACCGACTACAGCTTCGATGCCGATTGGGGCAATGCCGAGAGCTGGGCGCCGTACACCTACGATTATTTCGATCGTCAGCAGCGCGAGCGACGCGGCCGCAGCTTCGAGGCGCGCCTCACTTCCGACCCAGCGGCATCGCCGCGCGGGCTGACTTGGGTTGCTGGCGTTTATGGGCTCGACGTGGATGAGCAGCTCAACTACACGTCACAAGGCGTTTACATCGATCCATTCGACCCTGACTGGTCCGGCTCCGCTGATAAAGCGCTGAGGAGCGATTACGACGCACAGAATCTCGCCGTGTACGCGCAAGTCGAAGCGCCGTTCAGCGAACGCTGGGGTTGGTCATTCGGATTGCGCGGCGAGCAGCGCGATGCTGACTACGCCGATCTGAGCCGCGACGGCGAGCATTTGACCGCCCTGGACCTGTCGGCGAAGGACAGCATGTGGGGCGGCCAGGCGACCATCTATTTCGATCCGCGCGCTCATTTGCGCTGGTTCGCGACGGTCTCGCGTGGCTACAAGGCCGGTGGCTTCAATCTCGGCCAGGCTTCGCGGGTGCGGCCCGATTTCCTGCCCGAGTATCTGGTCGGTCTCGACGTGGGCATGAAAGGTCAGTGGCTCGAGGGCCGGCTGTATGCGGATGTCACGGCTTTCTATATGAAGCGCACCGACATGCAGGTGGCGATCAGCAGGCAGCTCGTGCCGGGCGATCCGAGCAGCTATCTGCTGTTCACCGACAACGCTTCGGGTGGCCGCAACATGGGCATCGAGAGCAGCGTGCGCTGGCGTGCGACTGAGCAGGTGGAGCTCGGTGCCGCACTCGGTCTGCTGCGCACCCGCTATTCGGGCTTCCGCCCCGACGGCGAGACCGACTTGAGCGATCGCGATCAGGCGCATGCGCCGGAGTACCAGGCGTCGGTGAATGCCACGTGGCGTCATCCGCTGGGCTGGATGGCTCGCGTCGATGTGACGGCGACGGACAATTACTACTTCGACGTGCCCGACCTCGACCCGGAAAAGAACAACTACCGGTCCAAAGCGTATACGCTCGCGCACCTCAAGGCTGGCTACGAAGCCGAGCGCTGGGCGTTGTACGCCTGGGGCCGCAACGTGTTCGACGAGGACTACTACACGCGCGGCTTCTTCTTCGGCAACGAGCCGCCCGAGTTCGCAAACAAACGCTACACGCAGCTCGGCGAGCCGCGGCAGTTTGGCGTCACCTTCCGTTGGGAGTTCAAGTAATGCGTACCGCCATCGAGATCAGCCTGTATCCGCTCGACGCCGACTACATTCCGCCGATCAAGGATTTCATCGAACGGTTGAACAAGTATCCCGAGCTGCACATCACGACCAACGCCATGAGCACGCAGATCGCCGGCGAGCATGCGCGCTTGTTCGAAATCCTCGGCAAGGAGACCGCGGCCAGCTTCGCCGAGCACGGCCGTAAAGTGTTCGTGATGAAGGTGCTGGGCGGCACGGTGCCCGAGGCCTGAGCCCAGCCCGGTGCACACCATCATCGAACAGTTCCTGGCGACTTCGCCGTGGGAAACGGCGGGGTCGCTGCTCGGTCTGGCCTACCTGCTGCTGGCGGTACGCCGCAACCTGCTGTGCTGGCTGTGCGCGTTTCTGAGCACCACCATCTATCTGGTGCTGTTCGCGCAGGCGTCGCTCTACATGCAATCGCTGCTGCAGGTGTTTTACCTGGCGATGGCGGTGTATGGGTTCATCGACTGGCAGCGCGGGCGGACCGAGTCGGGCGAGGTGCGCATCGAGTCCTGGACCGTGAACCAGCACGCGCTGGTGGCAGTGCTTGTCATAATCGCCAGCGCGCTGAATGGCTGGGCGTTGTCGCGATGGACCGACTCGCCCGCGCCGTACCTCGATTCTTTCGTCACCTGGGGCAGCATCGTTACCACTTGGATGGTCGCGCGACGCATAATCGAGAACTGGTTGTATTGGATCGTGGTCGACGGTGTCGCTGCCTGGCTGTACTTCAGTCAGGGCCTGCTGGCGACCACGGTGTTGTTCATCATCTATCTCGGGATCGTGGTGCGTGGATATTTCGTGTGGCGACGGGAACAAGCGCTGCAGAGTAAAGCGGTGGCCGTTGCGCCATCGACGTGAGCCGACATGACTGTCGCTGGCAACGAAGCCGGCGCGCTCGAGATCGCCGCGCGGGTGCTCGGCATCGAAGCCGAGGCGATTCTGTCCTGCGAGCCCATCAAGCACGGGCTCACCAATGAAAGCTGGCTGGTCCGCAGCAAGCGGGACGACATCGTCGTGCGCATCAGTAACGCCGCCGAGCAGGCGTTGCAGATCGATCGGCAGAGCGAAGCCGCGGTGCTCGCCGCCGTTGGCGAAGCAGGCATCGGGCCGGAAGTGCTCCTGTGCGACCCGGCGCAGCGCGTGCTGGTCACGCGCTATCTCGGCGATACCTGGACCGAAGCGGATGCCGTTCAGGAACAAAACATTCAGCGGCTGGGGCAGCTGTTTCGTCGCCTGCATCGGGTGCCGCCACCCGCGGCTGCGAGGCGGGTGGAGCTGAGCGACACGCTCGAAGGGTATTTCCGTACGCTGGAAGAGCGCGGCATTCAACCGGCGCTGATCACCAAATCACTGCGAGAGCGGGCGCTGCAAGTCGCATTGAAGTTGCGCGAGAACTCCGCCGCCACGCTCTGCCACAACGACGTGCATCACCTGAACGTCACCGACGATGGCACTCTGCGGTTGATCGATTGGGAATACGCCGGCGTCGGGCAACGACTGTTCGATCTGGCGTCGGTGTGCGTTTATCACAATTACGACAAGCTGCAGCGCGAACAGCTGCTGAGCGCGTACACCTCGCTCACCGAGCTGACGACCTGGCATCGCCTGGAGCTGGCGTGCTGGTTGTTCGAGTACGTGCGCGATCTCTGGATGGCGGTGCGCGAAGGCGGCGCCTGAGTCAAGCCCGCCCGGGCGCGCAGTGCTTGAAGGCCAGCGTGACCTGGCCTCGCAGTGTTCGCAGCAATCCGAGTTGCTCGGCGTCGATCTTGATGCCGCCGGGCTTGTCCGAGTCCGCGTATAGCAGGCCGATGGCCTGTCCTTTCAGCATCACCGGCAACAGGATGAAGCTCTTGGCGCGGAGCGCACGGCGATGCCATTCCGGAATCCGTGCCGCGATGTTCTCGGCTTGAGCGTTCTCGATGACGATGTCGGCGCCTTTCTCGATCGATACATGGAAGGCATCGGGCGCGAACGCCAACGGAAAGGTGCACTGGGGAATGATGCGCTCGATATCGGCTCCAAATCCGAAGCGCGCACGCATGGTGTTCATGCGCGCATCGCGAATGAAGATCAGGGTGCGCGTGAAGTCCATGCCGCGATAGATGGTTTCCAGCACCATGTGCAGCAGGTCGTTCAGCGAACAGTCCGAGGCGAGCGCCTCGGTCACATCGCGAATGCCAGCCGAGAGCGCCTGCTGCGGAGTTTCGGTGGCCGCCGTCGCGGCCTGGTGCTGTTCATCGATTGCATCGACGGATTGAGTCAACGGATCGGGCTGCGAAGCGGCTTCCGCTTGCATGTCTTCCCCGTCATCCGAAGTGCTGCCGTTCCAGGCGCGAATCGCTCTGAGGGTGGGGCTGTTCGCCGCCGGCAGATCGAGCGTTGCGGAACGTCCCGCCATTTCCTTCAGGCCCTGATCGACGATCTCGGTCAGATCCTTCGTGTCCAGTTTGACGGCCGCGCTGTAGCGTTTGCTGAGCGCGAGCAGCGCGGCGGACTTGTTCACCGCCGGCGTCCGCAGCGCGATGTTGTACAGATCGTTGGCGTAGCTGGCGGCGATCTTCAAACGCTGGATGTCAGTGTCAGGTGCCGTGATCTCGCGCATGGCCAAGGTCTCCATGCCTTCGATCAGGCGCGCAGGGAAGTTCCACTCGCGGGCCATGCCCACGCCGAGGTCGCGATACGAAATGCCGAGCACGCGCTGGACGGCCGCATCCTCGGGGATGTCCTTATCCATGAGCGCGCGGATCTGCTGGCGCTCCTCATATAAAAAGAACGTGACCAGCAGCCGACCCAGGCTCTGGAACATGGCGCACATCACGGCTTCCTCGCTGTTCGGAATGCCGAGGCGCTGGCCCAGCTTCTTGGACACGACGCCGGCGAAGAATGCGCCGATGAGCTCGTCCTGCAACGATTTTTCCTGCGGCCGGCCGCGCGAGAACTGCAGCATGGCCAGCGCCGTCGCCGTGTTGCTCACCTCATCGCAGCCCAGGATCATCACCGCTTTGGAGATCGTGCGGATCCGGCCGTGATACTGGCCGTAGATCGCGGAGTTCACCACCTGCAACAGCTTGGTGGTGAGCGAGGCATCGTTCAGGATGACCTGCGTGAGCTGGCGGTTGCTGTGCTGCCCGGAGCCGACCACCCGATTGATGTCGACGATGGTGGTCGACAGCGTCGGAAAGCCCGAGGCGCTGCGCAAACGGCGCAGGATGGCGTCCAGTGGTGTGGGCTGCGAAGGGTCAATACGCGTCGACGTGCTCGTCATCGTCTGTGATGCCAGCGCGGCTGGTGAGCATTCTCGGCCCGCGTTGCTGATCCCGCTTTGGTCTTGCTGTGTCTGACGTGCATCGACCTTTCGAGCGTTTCCTTGAGTAGGGAAGATACGTGGCGCGCGCTGCCCCGGCCCGAGTGAGACGCGCGTCGCAACCTTGCTCTTATCGACAGGGAAGGTGTCCGCCGATTACCTTCCGGAGGCTGTCGTCACTGACGCTTGAAGTACTGCACTTCGCGCTCGTGCTTCTCCGCGGCCGCTCGAGTTCTGAAGGTCCCGAGGTTGCGGCGCTTGCCGGTGCGTGGGTCGGTTTGCGGTCGCGATGGGTTCCGCACGTAGAATAGGACGCTCGACACCGCGCCCCCATCCCATATGACGCTCGCATTGGCCTCGCTGGCTGAAGCTTTGAACACCCCGGCTCCCTGGCTGCTGCCGTACGTGCCGGTTGCGCGAACGGTACTCGCAGCTGCGAAGTCGGATTCGGTGGCTGATGCATTGAATGCCGCGCGTGAGCAAGGCGCCGGCGGTGTGCGGTTCGTCGAGCAGGCCGCGTTACCCGAGGGCGAGCCCTACGAATCTTTCATCGCTCGCACCCACTGCGTGCCAACTCGCGACAATCTGCACGATCTGTTCAACGGGCTGATGTGGCTCAGCTTTCCCAAAACCAAGCGGCGCTTGAACGTGATCCATGCCGAAGAGATCACGGCGCGAGGTGGTGCTGCCGGCGCTCGTGGCCCGTTACGCGATGCTCTGACACTGTTCGATGAGAACGCCGCGATATTGCACGCACCGGCGGTGCTGGTCGAAGCGCTGCGTTCCCGCAACTGGAAAGCACTGTTCGTGGAGCATCGCTCCGAGTGGCGCTCGGCACGATTGGCGCTTTTCGGTCACGCACTGCTCGAAAAGCTGATGCAGCCGCGCAAGGCGATTACGGCTCATGTCTGGCTGGTCGAGGACGTGAGCGACGATGGGATCGCATCGAGTCTCGTGCCGGCGCGACTGGCTGCGAAGGACTTCCTGCCTTTGCCAGTGCTCGGCGTGCCTGACTGGTGGCCCGCCAATGAAAACCCCGCCTTCTATGACGATGCCGGTGTCTTCCGAGCGCCGCGCGTTGCTGCGAGCACGGCTTCCCGTATAGCCTCTTGAGCCATGAACCTGCGTGATGGTGTGTTGGTGCGGCGAAATGCCGTGAGCTCGGAAGATCTCGCGGAGCTGACCCGTTACTTGCGGCGGGCCGCCATGACGGACTCGCCGGTTTCGAATTTCGAGGACGACGCCGAGGCGGGCGAAGTCGAGTGGGTGATCAACAAACAGATCCGCGATACCCAGCAGGTGAAGCTCACCAAGGCCATCGAGAAGAAGCTGCACGCGATCGATGACGCCAGCATCGCCTCCATCATCAACCCGTATTACGACGTCGAAGTGCGCGACTGCGAGCGGTCACAGATCCTCCACTACGGCGTCGGCGGCCACTACATCCCGCACGTCGATGCGGAAACGCTCTACAAGGACGACATCGGCCTGGAGCTGTGGGAAAAGACGCTGGATCGCGACCTGTCGGTGGTGTACTTCATCAACGACGATTATTCCGGCGGCGAGTTGTTTTTCCCCGCCCTCGACCTGGTCATCGAGCCCGAAGCCGGTACGCTGGTCTGTTTCCCTTCCGATCACAACTACATCCACGGCGTGCGCCCCGTGACCTCCGGTCACCGCTACACCATCGTCACCTGGATGCGCGTTGCCGGCATGCCCGCACCCGAAGAAATCAACCAGATGTGGATGGACGAATATCACCGTCGGTTTCCGCAGCAGATCGCACAGCCGCCCCGGTTGGGGAAGGGGCTGGGTGTGATCGTTGGGACTCCCTGAAACGAACTTTCTCGCCGGGCAAGTGCCTCACCGTTGACGTTGCCCAAACTGTAACGGGTGGCACATGCACATTCTGCGTCGTTCGAAAGGTCTTGCTTCGCGCCGGCACACGCCGCTCGTAGTGTTCTGGTGTGCGGCCGTTCTGGCGTTGTGTGCGTATCGGGCCGAGGCGATCAATCCACTCGGTATCGCTTTCAAGGACACGACGAACGTGAACCTTTACGGGCATCCGACCGGAATGATCATCGCCGGGCGCTGCAACCGAAACGACGATGCATTCCAGCAGGCGCGACGCGGCGGCGCTGAAGTCCTGCAGTATGTCGCTCCCACCGAACGGCCGGATGTGCGCGTGTGCAAGCTCGATAACGACTTGTACATGAAGGACCAATCGCGTGTGCCGCTATGGCCGTTTCCGCGCGAAGGCGAACGAGTCAGTTATCCGAAGACTCACATGACCGACATGCGGCCCGGCTCGCCCTGGATCAAACACGTGGTCGATTACGTGGAACAGATGATGCGCGACGGCAAGGTCGATGGCGTGTTTCTCGATTCCATGGGCGCACGGCCCTGGAACAAGCTTGCCGACTGGGACGACTGGTCGCAGCAGGAAAAGGACACCTGGGCGGAGGGCAACGTCGATCTGGTACGACGGCTGGATGAGCGGCGACGAGCGATCAATCCGGAGTTCATCATCGTGTCCAATGGTGTGTGGGACCTGGGCGATGGCAAGTCGCGGGGCGCGGAAGGTGAGCGTTACGTGGACGGCATCATGCTCGAACATCCCAAGGTCGGCTCGAAGTTCCACGAGAAGCAGGCGGCCAAGAAGTTCGGCGACCTGGGGCATCGCCGCTTGCTGGTCATTGCCTCGGGGCCCGACGATGCGCGAGCCTGGGCGAAGGTCAAAGGCGTGACTCATGTCTCCAGCCAGGTCGGCAAGGGACAATACGATCATCCCACCGAACCGCCCGTGCCCTTCACGCCATTGCACGACCGGAAGTCGGAGTCGTCTGAGTCGTCGTCTGAGTGACGCGTCAACCGGGAATGGTCGCGAATGCACGCACTGGGAATGTTCCCATTCCCTTGACCTTCGGCGGCACGGCCGTGAACGTTGCGCCCGTCGCCGGCACCAGTTCCAGTCCTCGCATGTGCTCGACGATGGGAATGCCTGCCCCGAGCAGCGTGGTATGAACGGGCCGATGTCCGCCGCTCACGTCGTCGATGTTGAAAGAATCGATGCCGACGAGCTTCGCGCCTTCCTGTTTCAGATACTCCGCAGCCGCCGCGGTCAGGAAGGGATGACCCTCGAAGTACTGATCCGTGCGCCAGTGTCGCGACCAGCCCGTGTGAACCAACACCGCTTTCCCGCGCACATCAACAGCACCGAACGCCTCGGCTGGAATCGCGCGGCCTGACATGCCGTCAGCGTGCACGACCACCGCGTCCAATCCAACCAGCGTGTTCAACGTCAAGCCTGCGATGTCGGTGCCGTCGGCGAAACGATGGAACGGGCTGTCGATGTACGTGCCGGTGTTCGAAACCATGGTGATCTTGCCGATCTGAAATTCCGTCCCGGGTGCGTAGATCTGCCGGGATTGCTCCCGACTGAGATGATCGCAAATGAGCGGCGCCGGCAGCCCCTTGTACGTGATCATGCCGTCTTCGATCGTGTGACTGAGATCGATGAGTGTGGCGGCACTTTTTGCAGCTTCGGTAGTGGCGCCCGCGCGCGAGCGCTTGTGAGGTTCGACGATGATGGTCTTGTTCAGGATCGCCAGCCGTCCGACCATCAGCAAGCGCAGGTCCTGGATGACGTACTGCGCCAGCGCGCTGTCATCGATATCGTCGCCCTCGATGTCCAGCCGGAACCCCTGTCCCTGCAGGCCGCCGCCATTCAGGAACTCGACTTCGAAATCGAACTGCACACGCTTTTGCTGGCCCGGAGCGCTCATCGAACTACCTCGACCGAAACAGTGATGCTCAGTATCCCCGAGCCGTCGGCCCGGCACCATCGAGAAGAATTGAAGAGCAGTTAAGTTACACTGCAGGCAATGACGGACAGGCGCAAGGCGCAAAACGGACATGCCCCAGATCATCCCCGATCCAGAAAAGATCAAGAGCTTCCGCTCGGCGGCGGAATTCGAGAAATGGCTGAGCAAGCATCACGACCGCGAGTCCGAGTTGTGGCTGCGCGTCTATAAGAAGGACTCCGGCAAGCCGACGGTGACCTATGCAGAGGCCCTGGATGTGGTGCTGTGCTGGGGCTGGATCGATGGGATTCGCAAGGCTTATGACGATATTTCGTTCCTGCAGCGCTACTCGCCGCGCAAGCCGAAGAGCATCTGGAGTCACATCAATCGCGAAAACGTCGCGCGGCTGATCGCGGCGGGGCGGATGACGCCTCATGGCCAGAAGCACATCGATGCAGCGAAGTCGGACGGCCGATGGGATGCGGCTTACGCACCGATGCGCAGTGCCTCTGCAGACACCATTCCGGAGGATTTGCGCGCCGCCATCTATGCCAACGCTCGTGCGCGCAAGACGTTTGAATCCCTCAATCGCCAGAACCTGTTTGCGCTCACGTTTCGCACCAACAACATGAAGACGCCGGCGGGGCGTGCGAAGAAGATCGAGACGTTGGTGGCGATGCTGGCGAGAGGCGAGACGATCGTTCCCCAGCGGGAGAAGGCGACGGCGGCGAAACGGAAGACATCGAGCAAGCGCGGCTGATCGGGTTGCTTTACAAACGTTTCCGCGGAAACGTCCAGTTCGCCCAGTGGCGCGCTGCTTCGGTACTATCTCGATCCACTCCGAAGCCGATCGTTGCTGGAGGCGCGCCATGCCAAAAATCGATCTCTCCACCGTGCCCGTGCGGAAAGGCTGCCCGTATCCACCGCCGTTCGACGCTCCCTGCGCGGAACGCACTCGCCGCCGCCTGGGCGACGCCGGCGGCTTGCGAGACTTCGGCGTAAATTTAATGACCCTGCCGCCCGGCAACTGGTCGAGCCAACGTCACTGGCACAGCCACGAAGACGAGTTCGTATACATCCTCGAAGGTGAGCTCACGCTCATCGAGGACGATGGCGAGACGATCCTACGCAAAGGCGACTGCGCGGCGTTCCCGAAGGGGACGGGCAATGGTCATCACATGATCAACAGGTCGTCGACGGTCGCGGTGTATCTGGAGGTGGGGTCGCGCCAGAGGGAAGATGTCACGACCTGCTCGGATGTGGACATCATGAGCTCGAACGCGGATGGGCGGTTCGTGCACAAGGATGGCTCGCCGTATTGATGGCGCGTCGGTCAATCGTCGTTTCGCCCAGCTTATGTGGACGTTGCTGGACGACGCGAAATTCGTGACAGGCAGACTTCAGCACCGGAGGGAAGAGACAGCCCACGACTCAAGCTGTCCCTTCCCTGCTTCTCCTATCCAGTTCCTATCCGATAACCATCATCAGAACGCATGCCCTGCGCTACGCACGGTGCGGATGATCATTTCGTTCACGTCGACATCGGCAGGCTGGGAGATGGCATAGAGCACGGCGCGTGCGATGGCGTCAGGTGACAGTGCGATGCTGCGCAGTTGCTTCACGGCAGTGGCAGTGCTGTCGACCGTGATGTCCGAGCCGAGCTCCGATTCGGTCACGCCCGGCGAGATCAACGTAACGCGCACCGTATCCATCTCCTGGCGCAGTCCTTCAGTGATCGCCCGCACGGCATACTTACTGGCGCAGTACACGCCGAACTGGGCGCCGACGGCATGTGCGCCCGTCGAGGCGGTGTTGATGATGTGGCCGCTGCCTTGCGCCTGCATCCGGGGAAGCACGGCAGCGATGCCGTTCAGTACGCCACGGATGTTGACGTCTATGATGCGGTCCCATTCGTCCGTCTTCAGCGCGTTCATCGGGGACACGGGCATCACGCCGGCGTTGTTGAAGATCACGTCGACGCGTCCGAACTTCTCCACAGCGAACGCGACGAACGCGTTCACGTCTTCGCGGTTGGCGACATCGAGAGCGCGATACTCGGCGGTGCCGCCACGCTCGCGGATTTCGGAGACGATCTTCTGCAGGCGGTCGGTGCGGCGCGCGCCGAGAACGACTTTGGCACCGTTCGTGGCAAGCATTCGGGCGGTGGCTTCGCCAATGCCGCTGCTGGCGCCGGTGATGAGAACGACTTTGCCGGCGACGGAGTCAGTTGGGATGGACATGATGCTTTCTCCTTGTTGAGTGGGGGCTCGTCTGGGGAGAAAGTCTGTTACCGCGGCTCGCCGCGAGCGATGCCGAGACCTATTCAGTGATTGCCCATTCCTACAAAAGCCAGTAGCGAGCCATTGAGGTCACGCCCGGTTGGGCGTATGGTCGCGTGCAAATGAATACTGAAATCAACACGATAGAGCTGGACCGCCGGCGCGAGCTCGCGTCGCTCACCGAGAAATACTCCAGCGGAGAGGGCGTTCACGCCACGGCGGTCAACGGCTTGTTCTGCATCCGGCTGTCGGCGCCCAACATGACGCTGCCGGCGGTCTATCAACCGTCGGTCTGCGTGATCCTGCAAGGCGCCAAGCAGGTGCTGCTCGAAGAGGAGATCTATCGCTACGAGCCGCCGCAGTTCCTGGCCGTTTCGGTGGACCTGCCACTACTTGGGCAGGTCGTAGAGGCGAGCGCGGAGCGACCGTATCTCTGCCTCCAGATCGAAATCGATCCGCGTCAGATCGGCGAGCTCATCGCACACTCCGGCGATACAGGTTGGACCCGCAGCGATACGACGCGTGGCTTGTTCGTCGGCACGCCGGATGGGCCGACTCTGGAGGCCGTCCTGAGGCTCGCGCGGCTGCTCGAAACGCCAAGAGATATCCCGGTGCTGGCGCCGATGATGCTGCGGGAGTTTCACTATCGCCTGCTGAGCAGCGAGTATGGTCCCTTGATTGCCCAGATGGCGATCTCCGGCAGCAACACCCGCAAGATCGGGCAGGTCATTCGCCAGATCAAAACCCAGCTCGCCTCGCCGATCCGCATTGAAGAGCTGGCGGCGATGGTCAACATGAGCCCCTCGTCGTTTCATCAGCATTTCAAAGCGGTCACCGCCATGAGCCCGCTGCAGTATCAGAAGCGTCTGCGGCTCACGGAGGCGCGGCATATTCTGCTTGCCGAGAACGCCGATGCGGCCAGCACTGCGTATCGCGTCGGCTACCAGAGCGTGTCGCAGTTCAGTCGTGAGTATGCGCGAATGTTTGGTGCGCCTCCGATACGGGACGTCGAGGGCATTCGCGGTCTCGCTTGATCGAGCGGCGCCTGTAACGAATGTCCGGGGTTGCTTATCACGTCGGCACGCTCGCTCTGAGCGGCGTCGTCGGGCAGACTATCGACCCGAGACGCCCCGCTGAGCCGGGGCCTGTGGCACCGGCTTGCGAAAATCAAAGCTCGACGGGTATGCAACTGTTCAGCTGCACCGCAGACGAAAAACGACTCAGGGACGGCCGGCTGGCAGCTCCTGCATGAAATTCCTGCCGCTCATCTGGTCCGGGATCTGGCGCAAACCCGGTCGAACCCTCCTCACCATCCTGCAAGTGGTCGTGGCCTTCGCCCTGTTCGGGGTCCTGCAGGGAATGAAAACGGGTGTGTCCGAGGCCGTGGCCAGAGCGCGGGGCGATGTGCTTTTCGTGGCCCCCGCCGCTTTCGGCGGGGCACCTTTGCGCCGGGCCGATATCGAGCGCCTCAAGTCGGTCCCCGGCGTGAAGACCGTTGCGTTCGCCGACGGATTGCTCGGCACCTATCAGAAGCCCACACAGCCGGTCTACGTGCTGGCGGTCGAGAGCAGTGACGTGTGGTTGACGCTCATCCCGGAGGTCTTCTACATCGGCCCGAAGGAGCTCGAAGCTCTTCGCGCAACGCGCACCGGCGTGCTGATCAATGCCGATATTGCCGCGAAATACGGGTGGCGCGTCGGCGACCGCATCCCTCTCGCGTCGAGTACTCTTAAGAGCGATGGATCCGGCGCCTGGGTCTTCGACGTTGTGGGGACGTTCAGTGCTCGCGAGCTCGGCCAGGGCGGTTACATCGTCGGGAACTATGAGTACCTGGATGAAGCGCGAGCGCTCAACAAGGGAACGGTGCGCAACTTCTACGCCGTCGCCGCCGATCCGAAGCAGGCGGCGGTAGTCTCGGAGGCGATCGACAACGCCTTCATGAACTCGCCGCACGAGACCAGAACAGCTTCGTTCAAGGAGCTGGCGCAACAGCAGATGCAGGCGATCGGCGATCTCGACTTTGCGATCCGCTCCATCGTCAGCGCTGGGCTCGTGGCGCTGCTGTTCTCGCTGGCCACGATCATGATGCAAACGACTCGCGAGCGAACGCCCGAACTGGCCGTCCTCAAAACGTTGGGCTTCCCGAATCGGGCGGTTCTGCTGTTGCTGATAGGCGAAGCAGTAACGGTCTGCGTTGCCGGAGCGATCCTGGGTCTCGGGCTCGCAATGGTCGTGTTCCCTTATGCCGCGAAGTTCGTGCCTGGGCTGTCGATGCCGATGGTCGTAGTTGCGGTCGGTGTGCTGGGAGCGGTCGTAGTCGCATTGCTGAGTGCTTCCGTCTCTGCGTTCCGGGCATCCAGATTGAAAATCGTCGATGCATTGGCCGGCCGATAACGCTCATGAAGTTCACCAGACAGTTTTCGGCCCTGCTGCGTATGAATTTGACCGCCCTCCCGCAACGCCTGGGATTGGTGCTCACCATTGTGATTGGCGTTGCATGTGCCGTTGGAGTGCTGGTGTCGATGCTGGCGATGGGTGTCGGGGCCAGGCGGGAGGCGATGGGAAATGTGCGGCCCGATCGGATCGTCCTCACGAGTATCGGCGCCGCAAATGCACTCCAGAGCAGCATAGGAAAGGACCTCCTGCCGTTGATCTACGATCTGCCGGGCATACGTCGAAATGCAGCGGGCAAGCCGATGGCTGCGGCACAGGCACTATTGTTCACGCAGGCGCGCAAGAAAGAGACTGGCGGTCCGATGGGCTTTGCACTCACCGGCGTGACTGCGGGATACGCCGACGTGCAACCGGAGTTGCATCTGACCGCCGGCCGCATGTTTCAGTCGGGTCTTCACGAGCTGATTGCCAGCAACAAATGCACTCGTCAGTTCTCGGACTTCGCGGTCGGCGACAAGCGAGTCATGCGTGGCACCGAGTGGCTGGTGGTAGGGAACTTCAATCTTGGTAGCGGCGAGGGAGTGTGTGTCGTCATCGCGGATGCGGACACCGTCCTATCGGCATTTCGGATGACCGCTTACAACCAGGTCATCGTGTTACTGCAGTCCCCCGAAGCATTCAGCCAGCTCACCGACGCTCTCAAGGCAAATCCGACGCTTCGGGTCGAAGCCAGGCGCGAAGCGGAAGTGGCTGAACAGAACATGAAATGGTTCAACGGGATCCTCAATTTCGCTGCTTATTTCATCGGCGCCATCATGGCCGTGGCGGCGACCATTGGCGCTGCAAATTCGTTATATGCAATCGTCGATAGCCGCCGCCGTGAACTGGCGACCTTGTGCGCCCTGGGATTCACGCCAGGACCGATCGTCACCTCCATCCTGGCCGAATCCCTTCTTCTGGCATTGCCGGGTGCCTTGATCGGAGTGGGGCTCGCCTGGTTGTTCTTCAACGGCTTCACCGCCAGTCCATTTGGCTTCAGCTTTCAACTCGCGGTCACGGCGCCGATCGCCGGGCTCGGTGTCGCATGGGCACTCGGCATGGGTCTCGTTGGCGGCTTGCTGCCCGCGTTGAAGGCGGCTCGCATGCCGGTGACAATGGCGTTGCGCGCAGGCTAGGCAGCGATTTGGGATGAGGATGCGTTCGACGGAAGCACGGATGGAGACACGGATGGAGGCACGGATGCAAGCAATGAAGTCGTTGGACCTGCGGGTTTTGGGAATGCTGGCGCTGCTCGTGTCCGGTGCGACCTGTGTTGCTGAGGACCGCAGCCGCGAGGCACCCATCGTGTGGCCCACCACGGCTTGGTCCGTGTCGTCACCCGAAGCACAGGGCATGAGCTCGGGAGATCTTGCCGACGGGTTGCAGTTCGCTTTGGCGAACAACCTCAATGTCCATAGCGTCACGGTAGTAAGACACGGAGTCATCGTTCTCGATGCATATTTCTATCCTTTCGTACCGGAGACCAGGCACGACGTTGCCTCCGTGACCAAAAGCATCGTTTCCCTGCTGATCGGAGTTGCTACGACGCAGGGGCATCTACATGGCCCCGACCAACCGCTCGTCACGGCGCTCCGGCCGCAGGGCGCGGCGACTACCGCTGAAGCGGTCACAAGAATTCGTCTCAGCGACCTGTTGAGTATGCGGTCGGGCTTCGACTGCGGGTTCCAGGGTGGAGAAACCGAGCTTCGCGAGATGCGGAGCGCGCAAGACTGGGTTGCTCATGCTCTACGCCTGCCGATGATTGCCGAGCCTGGAACACGCTTCGGATACTGCAGCCCCAATTTTCATCTGCTGTCGGCAGCGATCTCGTCGGGCACGCAAACGTCGGCTCTCGAATTCGGCCGCCGGCACCTATTCGAGCCGCTCGGCATCACAGATGTGTATTGGCCAGCGGACGCGAAGGGCATCACGCACGGTTGGGGCGATCTGCAGCTGCGTCCACGGGACATGGCCAAAATCGGCCTCATGATGCTGCGTGGCGGTCGCTGGCAGGATCAGCAGGTCGTCTCGAAGGCCTGGATCGACAGCTCCGTGGAGCATCATTTCAGAGCCAGCGACAGCAACGATTACGGGCTCGGATGGTGGATGCCTCATCGAATACCAGGCCTGTTCGAAGCCACTGGCGGTGGCGGACAACGAATCAGCATCACGCCCGATAAGGACATCGTCGTCGTCTTCACGGGGGGCGGCTTCGAACCGTACGACATCGGCCAGTTCATCCTGAAAGCCGTGCGTTCGGATGAGCCGCTCACGGCAGATCCGGCCGGCCAAACGAAGCTTGCCGACACTTTACGTCGAATCGCCGCGCCTCCCGCGCGTCGAGCCCCTGTCAATCCGACGATCCCCAGGGAGATTTCAGGTCGGGTTTACAACCTGGAAAAAAATCCGTTGGGAGTGCGGTCGTTGGCGGTGGAGTTTGCCGATCCGGGCGCGAGCTCTCTCAATCTCGAGCTGGAAAGCGGCGAGAAGATCGTGCAACCGCTTGGCATGAACGGACAGTACCGCCTGATGACAGTGAATGGCGGAGCCGTAACGGCAGGGCGGGCCGAGTGGTTCGAGGACGGACGTCTGCGAATCGAATTCAACCGATTGAGTCTGATCAATCGATTCGTGCTGGACATCGTGTTTCTGGATCAGGATCTGGAGCTCGTCGTCTCCGAGCCCACCGAGTTCGGCACAGTGAAGATGCGAGGCGTTGCTCGACGATAGGCTTGCCGCGCATGGAGCGATAGCAGTCGATCACGGCGAGGGAAACTTGATGTAGCAGTGTCCGCACTCGATCAGTTCGCGGATACGTCGAATGTCAAATCACCAGCGGTATTTTGATATCAGGCACCTCAGCGCAATGGCACAATCCCACCGAAGGGAGCACGACACATGAGCCTGATCCTCTCCTGGTTGATCCTGTCGCTGGCGGTCTGGCTGACCAGCGTCATCCTGCCGGGCTTTCACATCAAGGGGCCGAAGAGCGCTTTCCTCGTCGCGGCAATCTTCGGCGTGCTCAATTTTCTGTTGGGTTGGCTGATGTTCGCGATCTTCACCGTCGCGACGCTCGGCATCGCCTGGTTGCTCGCGTTCATCACGCGCTGGATCATCAATGCCATTCTGCTCGTCATCACGGACAAGCTGACGGATCATTTGAAGATCGACAGCTTCGGTTGGGCGCTCCTTGGCGCGCTCGTGATGTCGCTGGTCGGTACCCTGGGCGAGTGGATCGTGCGCTCGGCGTTCTGAGAATCTTGCGAGCTACGGCAGCGCGCTCGCTTGAGCCGTGGCGCCGTCACGCGTGTAGTTGAACTTCACCAGCATCGTTCGCTCATCCGCCAGGTTCGCCGGCGTGAAGGTCCAGTCCTTTGCTGCTGCGACGGAGAGGCGCTCGAAGTAGCGGCTCGGGCCGCGATCGTGCGCGGCGGCTGCGGTCACCGTGCCTCGTTTGTCGATGGTCACGCGAACGGACACTCTGACGGTGCCGCGGATGGTGTTCAGAGCACTTTGCGGAACGTCGGGAAGAACTTCGTTGATCGCTGAGGGCGGTGCATCCGGCTCCGGCCGCACTTCCGGCTCCGATGGCGGCGTCGTTGTTGTTGCAACCGGCGGCTTCGCCGGAGGCGCCTCGCTCACCGAGGCAGCGGCGGGCGGCGTCGGATCGGATCTAAACGCTTTGAAACCCATCCAACTCAACCCGACCGCAACGGCGCCAACGATCAGCAGCAGCGCACTCTTGCTGAAGCGCGGGCGAGCCGGAGACTGCGGCGGTTCTTCCGGAACCTGCGAGGACTCTCCCGGGATGATCTTTACGCGGATGGTCAGCTGGCGAGTAGACGAGGTGTCTAACTGGGATTCGGTCGCCGGCATCTGAAGTTCGATCTGCGCTAAGAGGACGAAGCGCCCTTTATCCTAGATCCGACTCATGCGCGCAATCGGACAGTCACTGACCTTTCACGAGCTGCCCGCATACGCGACCCAGCCGCGAAACGCGAACCCGGCGTAGAACAGGCTGACGTCAGTGAAGCCGTTATCTCGCAGGAGGGCTTCGTCCTGCTCGGGCGAGAGGATGGGCAGTTGCGCATTGATGGCAGTGCGAGCGTTCGCTGCTTTCTCCGGGTCGACGCCCGAAGCCACGGCAAAGCTTACGTACCGCGAGAGCCACACGGCGCGCTCGGCATCATCTTGCGGGAAGCTGAAGTGCGCCACGACCAACGGTGCCCCTGGTTTGAGACGGCGCCGAATCTCGCGGAGGATGCGAGCCCGTTCCTCGTGCTGGACGAAATGCAGCGTGAGCAGACACGCCGCTGCATCGAAGGGGCCTTCGGGTGCGACGTCGATGAAGCCTTGGTGGAGACGCACGTGCGAGAGCAGCGGGCCCAGCGTAGCCTCCGCCAACTTCAGCATCTCGGCCGAGGGGTCGACCCCAGTGAGCTGCCAGTCCGGGTGCGCTTCCGCAAACACCTTCAGTTCCAGGCCGCCACCGGCGCCGAGCACCAGGATTTCTGCATTCGGTGGTGCCCGCTCTGCGAGCAGCAGAGTGGTCATGCGCTGCAGATCGGCGAATCCGGGCACGAGACGCGGCGGCCCCTCCGCGTATTTCGCCACGGTCTGGGGATCCGCATAGACATCGCTGGGCTTGATCATCGCAATCTCCGTTCAGCGACGCAGGCTAACATGCGTTACGATGACCCGGCGCAGCTCATTGATGGGAGGCAAAATGCTCAAACGTACATTTTGCATTGTTCTCGTGGGATGCATTGCCGCGTTCGGCGCGGCGGCGGACGAGTCGTCCGGCCTGTCCGGGACCTACAAGGCCGTCTCGGATCGGGACAACGATATTTCGCAGGCGATCGACAGAGCCGTCGAGAAGATGAACTTCATCAAACGGCCGATCGCGCGCGGCCGGCTGAGCCGGACCAACTTCGCCTACAAGCAGATCCAGATCGAGCTCGGCGCGAGCGAGGCCCAGATCACGTATGACACGCAGGCGCCGATTCGCATGCCGCTCAGCGGCGAGCCGATCAAGTGGAAGCGGGCCGATGGCGAGGTCTTCGAGGTATCCGCGAAGCTGCAGGAGGGCAGGCTCAGCCAGACCTACCGGGCGGAAGACGGCGTGCGCGTGAATTCATTCTCCAAGGACGAGCACGGCACGTTGCATCTGGACGTTGAAGTGTCGAGCCCGCAGCTGCCGGAGCCGGTGAAGTACACGCTACTTTACCGGCCGGCATCTTGAGCTGCGGGCAGCTCGCGTTACGGATACTTCACGTTCTTGCCGAACGGGTAGAAGTTCTCGATCTTGAGATGCTTGTAGTCGAGCGCGTCGATCCGCACCGTGCCTACGAACGGTTGGTCCGGCTCGACCAGTAGGATGTTCTTCGCCCAGCCGCTGTCGTAATAACCGCGGCGGAAGTGGACGCGCGATTTGATCGCGATCACTTTGAAGTCCGACGCGTTGATGCCGATCTCGGAGAACGCGGCCGGATCGGTGTTCTGGTGCAGATACGGGCTGATGATGACCTCGTTGCCGTCGCCGAACTTCACGCTCACCCAGAGCTGCGCGCCGCCGCCACCGCCGAAGCGGGACATGCCGCCGCTGACCGTGTTCACCGTTCCCACCACGCGCACCGGCTCACCGGCGGATTCGTCCACCCGTCCGCCGACCATCATGTCGAACTTGTCGCCGGGCCGGACCCCTTTCTTGCGCAAGGCTTCGATGGCGTCCTTGTCCGCCACCGTACCGATCAAGGTATTGCTGAGCTTCTGGTCGATGACTTCCTTGAGCAGCCAGGTGGCGGCGCCGGAACGGTCGCTGTGATCGGCGAGCACGACGGGCACCTGCTTTTTGGCGATCGACTCCTTGGCCAGCTTCACGCCTTCTTTCATCGAGTAGACCTTGGTGCCGTAGTACAGCTGCTCGCGCAGGCGCCATGCCGTGTTCGCCATGTCGTCGGCGACGTGATTGGCGAGCTCGGGATCGCCGTTGGTCATGACTTGAAACGCCATGCCCGCTTCGTTCGAGTCCATGAACGCGAAGCCGTAATAGAAGTTCACGTACACGTCCGGCTCGCGCGCTTCCCAGATCAGGGCACGCTGCACCAGGTCCATCCACGGCGAACGGCCGGTCCACTGCAGCACCGAGGGTGTCAGGATCGGCGGCTTGCGGGTCGCGGTGGTTGGTTTGTAGTCGCCACGAATCGAACGAATCAACGTGCGGGCCGCGCGCTCGCCTTGCAGATAAGTGTCGTAGTGCGGGTAGTACTTCGTGCAGAAGGCGAGATTTGCGTAGCGCAGGAAGTCAGCGTCTTCATTGCCGTGCGGATCGAAGGTCCCGACGATGAACGCCTTCGGGCCGACCACCTGGCGCACGCGTCGCGCGAGCTCCGCTTCGGGCTTGGCGACATCCCGGACGCCCATGGCGCCGTGAACGGCAAGATACACGCCGTCGAACGGGCCCAGGGTCTTGAGCTCCGAAATCATCTTGTTGACGAAATGATCGTAGGTGGACTTGTCGATCCATCCCGAGCCGGTGCCGGTTTTGGGAAACAACGGCGACTCGATGCCGACCACCTCGACGTTGGCGTGCTCGCGGGCCACTTTCACGAAGCCGCCCATGTAGCCGTTGGGATCCGAGCCGAGCAGGGCTTCGCCGCGTGCCGGCGAGCCTTCGTAGATGAAGTCGGAGAGCTGCGTGTCGTACGGCAGGAACGTCACCGTCTCGTGCATGAAGTAGATCGCGGCGATGCGGATCGGCTTCGTGTTGCTGGGCGCCTTTTGCGCGTGCGCGGTGCCCGAGGCAATGGCAAGTACGAGAACACTCCAGATCGAGAGCAGGGCGCGGCGGGACATCTTCATGCTGGACCTTACGCTGAGGTAGACCAGCCTCAACCTTAAGCGCCGCGGGTGCGCTCAACGGATGAAAAGAACAGCGGCGTGCATAACCTCCAGTAATGATGCGCGGGCCGATAGAGGCCGCCGCTACAGCGCCGGCGAGGCGGCCGGCGCTGTACGTTCTCGTAAGTCCTAGAACACGCTCCAGCGCAGGGCGATGCCAGCCACCTGGGCGTCGTAACGGCGGATGTCGCGGTTGCTGTCACGGTCGATGCCGCGATAGCTCAGCTCGATGGCCAGCTGATCGCGCGGCTTGTAAGTGAACGTGAACAAACCGGTCAGCACATCGTCGTTGCGCTGGCCGTCGATCAGCTCGATGTCGCGCGTGTTCAGATATTCCTGATCTTCGTACGACGCCGTGAGCGCGAAGCTGAGCTTTTCGGTCGGGCGCCAGGTCGGAGCGATGCTGTAGCCGTCGGAGATGAAGTAATCCGATTCGACGTCGGTATAGGCTTTCAGCTCGCTCCAGGCCGCGAACAACATCGAGAATTTCTCGCGCGGTTTCCAGTCGATCTCGGCGCGCCAGGTATCGCCCGAGTAGCGGCCTTCCGGATTGGCGGGACGCTCGCGCTCGATGTAGCCGGCGCTCAGCCGAAACTGGGTGCGCACGGTTGCGGTGTAAGTGAATCGGGCCAGCGCCGCGTTTTCTTCGTAATCGCTGTTCGACGCGCTGGCGCCCGGTGCGACCACGGCGTTCGGAAATTTCGCGTCCATGTAACGGTACTCGACGCCAAACGAATGAAACGAGGGCGTGGCGTAGTCGATGCTGACGCGGCCGAGGTCGGCTTCGAGGTTTTCGGCCCTGCGCCGGTTCAGGCTGTGCTCGGTTCCGATGCGACTGCCGCCGGCGCTCACCGACCAGCGCGGGCCGATCGCCCAACGCACCAGCGCCGAGTAATTGGTGGTCTCGATGATGTCTCGATCCGTGCCCAGCGTGTTGGCGAAGTCCGCCAGGGTGCGGTTGTAGGCGCCGGACAGGCGGCCGGAGAGCGCGGTGAGCGCGTGGAAGTCGAACGCTGCCGATGCGTCGCCGCCGGTGTAGTCGAGATAGTCGTTGTCCTGATAGCGGGCATCGTAGACGCGTCCCTTGAGCCGCAATGTTTGCTGGCCCATGTGGAAGTCGTTGCCGACCCCGACCGTGATTCGGTTGACGTAGTCTTCACGCGATACCTCGCGTGGCGGCGCGTTGGGATCGAGCGGGCTGCCCGGGATCACGTCGCTGGTTTCGGCACGGCGAAACAGATTGTCGTCGTAGAGGAATTGTTCGGAGAGATAGAGGTGCTCCTCTTGCTTCTCGTCCGGCTGCGCGGCCAGCGCGGCCTGGCACAGCACCGTGCCGACCGCGGCCAGGCACAGAGTGTTGCGACGAAGTGTTCCCTTCGCAGTCATTGTTCCCCTCCTAAGCTTTTTTCATGAATAAACGGAGCACGTCACGATCGGCGGGCATCAGGTGGATGCGCGTGAGTGCCAGGAAGATGACGCCGCCGCCGGCGCTCAGCGCCAGCAGGCGGACCAGTGACGGATATCCCATGGCCTGCAGCTCGACGTTGGCGAAATGCAGCAGGATCGCCATGATCAGCGCCTTGGCGATGGCAGGCAGGATCGCGCCGAGCAGCCGCGGCACGGTCTGTTGCATCAAGTTCAGCAGCACACCGAGCGAGATCACGGCGTTGATCAATGTAACGATGAAGTAGGCGGCCGCCAGACCGAGCAGGCCCCATTGCACGCCGGTGATGAAGCCGGTGACGTGCAGGATGCTGCTGAAGATGCCGAGGCGCAGCAGCAGATCGGTGCGTCCCAGCGCCTGGAACACCACACCGCCGGCGCTCACCAGCGACTGGATGAAACCGATCGGAGCCAGCCACGTGATCAGTGCGGCGACCATGCCCCACGAATCACCCAGCGCCACATCGACGAACGGCTCGCGCAGCACGAACAGCCCCGCCATCATCGGCGCCGTAAAGAACGAGATCACAGACAGCAAGCGCAAGTGCATGGCGCCCAGTTCCTGCGGCGAGTGCTGGTGACGGCTCATCATCGGAAACAGCGCGCGCGTCGCGACGAACGTCAGGTTCTGCAACGGGAACAACATCACGCGATACGCCAGCGAGTAGGGGCCGAGCGAAGCCGGGCCGAGCATGCGGCCGATGATCATCGTGTCGGCATTGCGCGAGAAGTAATTCACCAGGTTGAAACCGAACAAGCTGCCGCTGTAGCCCCACAAGCCTTTGGCGTGTTCGCGGCTCCAGCCCCATCTCATCTTCGTCTCGGACGCGATCCAGAACTGGATGGCGGAGAGCACCGCGACCGTCAGCGTCTGCAGCACCAGGCTGTACGGGCCGGCGCCGAGATAGGCGGAGACCACCGCGACCGTGAAGCCCGTCAGCAGCGCGACGATTTCGATGCGCGCCACGGTGGAGAATTTCGAGCCACGCTCCAGCAACGCCTGATGCACGGTCGAGCCGCTGAGGAACGGAAACGACAGTGCGCTCAGCTGCACCAGCGGCGCGAGCCCGGGCGCCTTGAAAACATGCTCGGCGAACAACGAGAAAATCAGCAGACACGCCGCCAGCCCCAGGCCGATGAAACTATTGGTCCAGTGCGCCGTCAGCACGGTCGCCTCATCGAGCGTGTCGCGCTGGATGATTGCGGACGCCATGCCCATGTCCCGCAGCAGCATCGCGAAGTTCGTGATCGCGAACACGATCGCGACCAGACCGAAGTCGGCCGGCGTCAACAGCCGCGACAGCACCAGCAGACCCAGCAGTTGCACGCTGATTCGCGTGACCTGGATCATGCCGACCCAGCGCACATTACGAACGGCGGACATCAGCGCTCCTGCCGGTCACCAGATCGGCCGCAATGGCGGCGGTTGGCGCGCTCGTTCGCGGTGCGAGGGCGCGCTCAAAGATCGGACGCAACCAGCGACCCACGATTCGATAGTGACGTTCGAAAGTCAGATACAACAGATAGGCGCAACCATGAGCGGCGACCACGGCGAGGGCCACGTTGCTCCAGGTGCGCTCGAAATTCACATGTTCGAGCACGATGATTAAGACGGTGTTGTGGATCAAATACAAACTGTAGCTATATGACGCCAGGAATTTCACCGACCCGCGCAGCATCGGCGGCACGCGCTGGATGCTGATCAGCAGCGCCAGCACGGAAAACATGATCATGGCCATCAGGATCGCGGTCTGCACGTCGAACGGCTGGAAACCGATCTTGCCGCTGCGTCCGAGCAGCGCCAGCGTGCTGAACGCGCCCACGGCCGTGGCGACGCCGCGGATATTGCTGTAACCGTTGGCGCGCCACAAATGAAACAGATAACCGGCGATGCCGCCGAGCAGCCAGATCAAGCTCAGCGACTTGCCGCCGCCCGCGGCGGCGTTCCAGATCAGCACCGGCGCCGCGACTGCGACCAGCGCGACGCCCAGCCAGCGGTTGATGGACTCGCGCTTGAGCAGACAGAAAAAGAACAGCCCCATGGACACGTAGATCCACATCTCGATCGCGACGGTCCAGAACGGCTCGGCGGAGTTGTAGGGGCGGATGCGCCATGACAAGTCGATGCCCGCGAACTCGAGGCCCTGGAACACGGCGTGATCCTGCAGTAGCAGCAGATTGCCGAGGAAGCTGAGCACGCCGGTATTCGCTCCGCCCTGGCTGTGATTGGTGTGGATGAGCGTCAGGTTGAGCAACGCGATCAGCACCAATGCCGGCACATAGGGCGTCATGATGCGAGCGACGCGATCGGCGAGGAAGCCGGCCAGACGCGGCTCCGGCCTGTTCAGCCAGTTCAGCATCGATTGCATGATCAGGAAGCCGGACAACAGGAAGAACACCGCCACGCCGAGGTTGCCGAGGCTGTACGGATCGCGGATGCCGAAGTACAGCGCCATCACATGCGAAGCGATCACGAGATTGGCGCCGGCCGCGCGCAGGGCGTCGAGGTAAGTCGACGCCATTTCGCTCATGGCGTGGCCGTCAGTGGCTTTGCTGATGTGCTCGCTCATCGGATCACATCACTCCCGCGCACCGATCGCCGGCGCGTCTCACGATCTCGCCCCCAGGCGCGCACGTAACGCGCCGTAATTGCGCATCCCGAGGCTGTGTTTCAGCAGCAAGCTCAGTGCATTCGGCGGTGGCAGCGCGCCGGAGAACACCGACAGAGCCAGTCGCCATGACCAGCGCAGTGCGCCGGCCGCACCGGGCGTCGGGCCGACGCTGCGAATTTCCAGTCCGAGCTTCTGTGCGCGAGTGAGCCGCGGATGCTGATTCAGAAACGTTTGCATGACCGCCGGATCGGGATTCGAGCTGACGCGCTTCGGGTTGCCGACGTTGCGCCATTCCACCAGCGGCTCGCGACAGAACACGGCGGCGATGCCGGCTTCGCCCAGCGTGAGCACGAAATCCAGATCCTGAAAGCGACGCAGCCGTGCGTTGAAGCGGCACTTCGTCAGCAGATTGCGGGGCACCAGCAGCGTGCTGGTCTGCATGATGTTGCCCGACTTGAGCATGTAATCCGCCAGGCTCTCGCCGGGCAGCGGCTCGCGCTTGGGCAGGACGTGCTTCTCGCCGTACTCGTTGACCTGCTCGACGGCGCTGAAACAGAACGCTTCGCAGCTCTGGGTGCGCAACAGCGCCATTTGATTGGCGAGCTTGTTCGTCGCCCACAGATCGTCCGCATCGAGAAATGCGACGACATCGCCAGTGGAGTGATCGATGCCTAGATTGCGTGCCGCGCCGCCGCCGCCGTTCTTCGGGCTGCGCACGACCAGCAGATCCGGGCCGGCAACGGCTTCGGCTTTCCGGATCGTATCGTCTTTGGAGCAGTCGTCGACGACGACGATCTGCACCGGACGCAGCGTCTGCGCGCGCGCGGTGGCGATGGCTTGTTGAATCGTGTTGCTCGCGTTGTACGCGGGAATCACGACCGAAACGGTCTTGAGCGAGTGGTAACTCATGGTCATGCGGCCAGGTGCTGTTGCATCGCTGGGTAAGTCAAGGAAGTCGCGAACGATCCGCCGCTCAGATGCGCCACTTCATAGGGGCGATCCTTGCGCGGGCCCGCGAGATGAATGACGGACAGCGGGCGATGGGGCGCGGTCGGCTCGCAAAGTAATTTCTTTTCGGCATTCCACACCGGGCAGCTCAGATGCGGCAGCCAGTTGAAGCGCGCCGGCAGGAAGGCGGTCGGCAGCTTTTCCAGATGAATCGCCGCAAACAGTGCGTGCTGATCCATGTTCACCTTGCCAGTGCGCTCCAGCGCCTTGGTGTAATAACGCTGCCACTGTTGCCAGTGCGGAGCCGTGTCCCTCAGACAGAGCACGCCGATGTTGATGCTGGTCGCGAATGAGCAGCGCAGACCATCAACGAGACCGAACGAGGCGACCATGTTGCCGGCCCACCACTTCCAGTCGGTGAATGTCTTGCGATAGCCGGGGCCGTCCTCAGTTACGACGGCGGCGCCGCGCGCTCGCGCGCCTTCGACATAGGCAGTGACGAACTCCGGCGTCTGCATCCACGCGTCGGCGTCGAACCACAAATAAACTTCGTAGCCGGTGAAGTAATCACGCAGGGCGGTGCGCGCAACGAGGCCTATATTTCGCAACGAGCGCGCCTCTTGCGGAACAGGCAGCGTCCATTCCGGCTCGACGATCTTGCAGCCGAGCGCGCTCAGCTCGGCGCGCTGAGCCTCGGTCAGTCCCTGATCGATGATGCCCATGTCGAGCGCTCTGGTGGCTGCGTGCGCGCGCAGAGAGCTGATCGCCGCGATGATCCAGGGAAAGAAATGAGCGTCGCCGCCCGTGATGATGATTTCCCTGCTCAAACGCATGCTCCTATTGCCAGTCGACGGCCAGATCGTGAAGATGGCCGTGAATCAATCGAGAGGTGAAGATGAGCATCATTGCTCTTGCAGCGGCGGCGGCCACGGCCTGTACCGCAGTGTTGGGCCAGCCGATCGATCCGGCGCGTCCTTACAAACAAACGGGACAGTTCGAGCTGGTCAAGGATTACACGTTCGGCCGCCAGCGACCGGACGCCACGGTCAATACGCGCGCCAAGCTCGATCAGGAATTCTTCTATCGCTACATTTACGAGAACGGCAAGCTCGACGGACTGAAAACTTACTGGTCGTACCATCGCGACTATCCCGACGGCGATCCGCGCTCGCTGCATGTGTTCGACGACTGCACGCTCACATTGAAAGGGCGCATTCCGCCGGGCGGCGGCTTGAAGCCGCGCGGCATCGAATCGGGCATGCTTCGTGGGAAGCTGCCGATCACCGAAGGCATGTACATCGAGATGCGCGCGAAGCTGCCGACGGGCATTGGCGCCTGGCCGGCGTTCTGGTTGAACCCGGGCGTGCAATATCCGGACGGCAAATTCTCCGAGCTGCCCTGGCCGCCGGAAATCGACATCTTCGAATTCTTCAACTGGCAGGGCCGTCCCGAGACGCGCGTCATGACCGGTTACGTCCAGACGCACAAGAACCCCGAACGCTACGGTCCGCCGAAAGACCTGTGGACCAAATTCAAGAAGAACGAATACGTGCCCGGCTTCGATTTCTCGGCCGACTTTCACGTGTTCTCGCTCGACTGGGTCAAGGACCAGCCGATCTGGCTGCTCGATGGCGAGCCGATCAAGCAGACCTATTACATATGGAGCAAACCCGTGCCCGCGCACCTGCTGGTCACCAACCAGCTCGGCATGGTGCTCAAGGGCGTCGATGTTTCCGCGATGAAAGCCGACGAGTCGCAGTGGAACTACGTGATCGATTACATCCGTGTGTGGCGGCGGAAGCAGTGAGGGGTCGAGAAACAGCACGTCCGCACTCACGCGCCACGAACGGGGGTTCTGGAGGAGCGGATCTGCTGTTTGACCCAGCCTTTGGCGCGTCCCAACGGAGATCGTAGTCGCCACAGCGCGCTCTTGGCGGTCGCTGCGATGTGGGAAGCGCCGGGCATCACCATGGTCATGGCATCGATGCACAGCACCGGCTTGCCCGAGCCGGTGGCGATTTCGTGCGCCTGGCCAATCTCGCTTTCATAGAACAGCGTCGCGCCCGTTTCGCGATACACGCGGATCTTGTGCGAGCAATGCGCGCCCAGCCGGATGCGCTCGGCGCGGCTCGGCAGATCGACCAGGTGCAGCTGGCCGTAAGAAATATTGTTGGCCGCCAGCCAGTCCTCGGTCAGGCTGCGATACTTCTCCAGTCGGGCAGTCACGATATGGCCGATCTTCAAGGTCGGACGAAACAGGGGTCGCGCGGTGGCGAGGAATTTCTCGTAGCGCGGGCCATCGTCGTTCTCGTGAGCGGTCGGGTCGACGCACAACACTCCGTCCATGTCGAAGCAGGCGGTTTCGACGCAGGCGTGGTGAAACGCGTTCCATTCGAACAGCCGCGGCTGCGGCATGGTGATGAACGAAACATTCACGCTGCTCTTGTGCGACGGCGCGACGATCGCGGCACAGGTCGAGATGCGGCCCGTGTAGCCCGCGTCCTGGATGCGCGCCAGTGCTTTCTGCATCGATCCACCGGTCGCGATGCTGTCATCCACCAGCAGGATGTGCTGCGCCCGCCGCAGCGAGTCCAGTGCCACGCCGAGCTTGCGCGTATGGCCGTGGCTGATGCTGCCGTCGGCAATGAAAGTATCGATGTCGCACACCAGGCGATTCAGGAACAGCCCGATCTGATAGGCGGGCACCATGCCACTGCGCGGGATGCCGACGATCAGATCCACATCTGCCGGAATCTCATACAGTTGAGACCGGATTGCGTTGGACAGCTGGGCGAATGAAACGTAACCGAACATTGGGCGCTCCTGCTCAGGCGCTCGCAGCGGCGGCCGTGGCCGACGAGCGTGCCAGGGAACTTGCACGCGCCTTTTGTAATTCCGCGATGCGCTGCTGCAGCTGCAGGCCGCGGTCTTCCCATCGATACAAAGTCTTCGCCTGCTCGAACGCGCTGGTCTGCCAGCGGTTGAGCCGTTCCAGTGCATCGATGTGTTCGATGATGGCCGAGGTCAGCCCTTCGAAATCGGTGCTGGTGATCAGATCTTCGCGCAGCTTCGCGGGCAGGCCGGCAGCGGCCGCGTCGACCGTCGCGACCGGCACGCGACCGAAGATGTAATCCAGGAACTTCAGTTTGAAGCCGCCGCCGATCAGCTCGGGGACGATGGCGATGCGCGCCTGCGACAGAAACGGCGCGAGATTGGTGACGAAACCTTCGAAACGCGTGGCGCGGCTGGTCGCGAGCAATATCTGTTTCAAGTCGTCGGGCACGTCACCGGCGACTACCAGCTCGATGCCGTTGGCGGCGAACCTGGCATCGGCGTGCTCGACGAAGCGAGCGAGGTTTTCGCGTTTCACGACCCATTGAAACGAGCCGACGATGACGGCACGGCGCGGCACCGATGCGTCGATGACTCGTTCGGGTGCGACGGCGCCGTCGTAGCCGGGCGTCAATGTGAGCGTGTTGTTGTCGCTGCGGTGAGCCCGCAACGCCTGCTCATCTTCGATGGTGATGGCCGATACCAGATCGACTTCACGCAACAGCTGACGTTCCAGGCCGCGAACTTTGTAGTAGTTCTGCCAGAGCGCCAGGCGCTTGGGCAGACCCGCTTCGGCCTGCCGGGCCATGGCATGCCAGAGCACTTCTTCGTGATTGTGAGAAACGTGCACGAGGATGGTTTTTGCACCGAGTTTGCTGGCGCGATAGGCCTTGCAGCGCTCCAGCGCCCAGCCGGTGCCATAGCTGTCGAAGACGATCGCGTCCCACGGCTCGCGCAGCTGCTCTTCGAGCAGCGCACGGTATGCGCTCGTCGAATCAACGGCTGCGGTCAGAGGAAAGCGATTCAACAATGCGACGGCGGTGCTCCTGCGTGCGCCCGGCACCGACACCCATTCCATGCGAGCGCGATTCTTTGGCGTGGCTTCAGTGCCGCCGAAGCCGAGCACGCGCACGAATGCGCCGGCCTGCGCCAGCGCTTCGGAAAGCTTTGCCGAGTACACCTTCAACCCCTCGTTCATGGGGTAGGGCACATGCCGGCTGATCCATAGACATCTCATTCGGCAACCTTGCGTAACGAGGCGACGGGCGTCCAGGTCTGAAACCGTTCGCCCCGCACCGATTTCCAAACTCCCAGTCCCGCGCCCGCCATGCTTGTGACGATGTCGACGATCTGCGAGAACGGCTTGATCGCGTAGCGGGCGCCGAGGATGAAACCGACGATGGCGGCGGCTACCAGCAGCACCGCGGCCCAGGTGTATCCGGCAACAGCGAGCGACGCGACCACGAAGATGCCGCTGAGCGCGAGGAAGTAGATGCACAGCCAGCGCAGCAGCTTGTGCGAGACGTATTTATAGACGGTGATGAAGTCCAGCTTGCGGATGTGCGGCCAGATCAGCCGATGCACATTGAACGCCTGGCAGGCGATGCGCGCCTTGCGGCCGAACTCGTCGGACGCGTTGCTCGCCGACTCTTCATACGCGCGCGCGTCCTTCGACTGCACGATGCGATAGCCCTGGATCAGGACCCAGAACGACACGAACATGTCGTCGATGATGTGATCCGGCGGGGCTTTGTGCAGCGAGCGGCGCACGGCAAACAAGGAGCCGTCGGCTCCCATCACCGAGCCGGTCTGCTGCTCGAGCCGCTTGATGCCTTCTTCCAGGCGCCAGTACAGCGAGCCGGTCGAGGCGGTGACCGACTCGCCTTCATTCGTATAGATCAGGTTGCCGCAGACGCAGCCGACCTCGGGATCGGCGAACGAATCGCGCAGCTTGTCGAGCACTTCCATGTCCAGCATGACGTTGGCATCCGTAAACAGGATCACGTCGCCGGTGGCGCGGCTCGCCAGCAGGTTCATGCCGTAGGTTTTGCCATGCCGGGCAGGCGAAACGTGGAAGCTGATGTGCGGGGCATAAGCGCGCAGACGCCTGGCCGTCTGATCGCTGGCCGCGTCCACATAAATGAGAATCTCCAGCCCGGGCTCGCGCTGCTTCAGCGCGAGCAGGTTCTGCAGCTTCTCGCGGATCACGCCTTCTTCGTTGTAAGCGCACATGCAGATCGTGAAGTCGAGGTGCGGCTTGCGGGCGGGCAGAGGCTTCGCTCGATGCGGCCACATCTTTTTCAGCAGGGTCAGCGACAGCGGGTAGGTGACGAACGGATGCTGGGCCAGACCCAGACAGAGCACCCCCAGCAGCAGCAGGACGAGTTCCAGTGACATGGTCATTCCTCAGGTCCGCTTGGGCAGCGTGGTCTTCGGCACGTTGGAGGTGACCAGCTGCGGCTTCCGTGTGGACGTCAGCACCAGCAGGCCAAGCGCCAGCCCATGCGAGAACGGCACATACATGCCGTTGAGCAGGAAGGTGAGCGCGATCGCCACGCTCAGCATGCGCGGCAGGGGCGAAGCAAACAGGCTGCTCGCGATGAACGCGAAGTAGGTGAATGCGCCGACCAGCCCGAACTCGAAAATCATCTTGGTGACCGGCATGTCGGCCACTTCGATGGTGAACAGGTGCACGTAGTCCATGAACGCGCCGGCGCCGTAGCCGAACAGTGCGCGCGTCACATTGGGCCACAGCATCTCCTCGAACATATAGAAGCCGCCGACGAAGCGCGCGAAGCCGCTCGAATTCGGATCGTCGAACTCGCCGGCGCGATTGGTGATGAAGTCCAGGCCCAGCACCTCGCCGAACAGCACCAGGACCACGACGGCGACGATGCCGAGCGTCAGCAGGTCCCAACGGCGATGAATGAAGACCACGAACGGCATGCAGATCAGCAGGATCAGAATGCCGGTGCCGGCGTGCGCCATGATGATGCCGAGGGTGTACAGGCCGAGCGGCCAGAGCCGGCGAGTGGTCACCGACTCGGCGATGATGGCCACGGCCAGGAACTGCGCCAGGAACGACGGCTCCAGCATGAACATGCCGGTGGCACGCACCTGCGTGGAGCCGTAACTGATCGTGCCCTGGGCGTTGAAGCCCTGCACCACGTACTGTTGCGGGATCAGGTTGTCGATCGGGTACAGGTAGGCCTTGTCGATGAAGCCCTGCAGGAAATATTGCGCGACCGCCAGACAGGCGAGCAGCCGGGCGACATATAAGAAGAACGTGAGTGCCTTCGGCACGAGCTGGTCGCCGCGGACCACGACCAGCACATAGGGAATGTGCAGCAGCGCCAGCATCATCAGCGAGTCGAGCGAGAACGTACCGGCCTGCAACAGCTGCGGCAGCATCAGCACGGCCAGAGTGATGCCGAAGAACGCGAGACGCCGCGGCTCGATGCGCACGCAGTCGTTGATCACGCCATACGCGAGCACCAGCATCATCACCGGGATGGCGATGCCGATGCCCAGGTTGGCATAACCGGGAATACCGAACTTCGACAACAGGCTGGCGCACGCGATCGGCGTGCACAGCAGGAGCAGGGGCACGAAATCGCGGTGCTGTTGTGCTCGCGGCGCGACGTGGACGCCGCTGATGTTGCCGATTGCCGTCGTTTCAGCCACTGATCACAGTGCCCAACACGTGGGTCAGGTTGGGATCGAGCTGCGCCTTCATGCGGGCGATGTCGATCAGGCGCGTGCTGTCCCTGCGCGTGCCGAGCAGGCAGCCGCGTGCGCGGGTTGCGATGATCTGGCCATCGGCGAACTCGAGCAGCGGCGGCGTGTCGAGGATGATCACGTCGTAGCGGCCGGACATTTCATCCAGCAGCTGCGCGAACGGCAGGCGGCTCAACAGCTCCTGCGGGTTCGGCGGCGGGGTGCCCGCCGTCAGCACGTTCAAACAGTCGAACTGCGCGACCTTGCGCAGGGCTTTCTCGGTGCGCGTCGCGCCCTTGATCAGGTCGGTGAGGCCATCGCATTCGCCGAGGCCGAACAGGTGATGCTGAACGGGATTGCGCAGATTCGCGTCGATCAACAGCGTGCGCTCGCCGAGCTGGGCGAACACGATCGCCAGGTTGGCGGCGAGGGTGCTGCAGCCTTCACCGCTGCGGGCCGAGCAAACAGCGAGTGTGCAGTCGTGTTCGCCCATCCAGCGCATCAGCAGCTGGCTGCGCAGCGTGCGCAATCCTTCGGCGTACTGACCGAAGGGCTCGTAGGCCGCCGCCAGCAGCGGCGACAGTGGCGACTCGCCGATCCGAGCGATCGGATAAGTGAACTGCTGGGCCAGGGCCGAGCGCAGCTCGCCCTCGGTGATCAGCTTCATGGAGAGTGCCACTTTGCCGAACGGCTCGCCGCGATCCAGATGGGCGGCCAGCACCTTTTGCAGATCGGCTTCCGAGAGCGCACCCATGTTCAACAGGATCTCGCCGATGCGGATCCGCGGGCGGGTGACCCGGGGCAGGCGGGATCTGGGTTCGACAGCGGCGTCCATCACGGGCGTCCTCAATGGCTCGGTCTTCAGTTGAGCGTTCAGTTCGCTGGGGCAACGCCGGGTTGCAGCTTCAGCTGGCGGCGTACTTCACGACGGCGATGGCGACGCGCGGCCGCCGGCAACGCCGGCAGTTCGGCGAGCACCGGCAGATCGGTGAAGTCGGCCAGGTCCTCGGCGGAGCGCAGCCGGCGGTTGCAGACTTCGATCGTGAGGATCAGGCCAATGGCGAGCGCGACGCCGGCGAACAGGCCGACGGCCAGGTTGAGCATGATTCGCGGGGACGCCGGCATCAGCGGCGGCGTGGCCGGATTGAGGATGGCGACGTTGGTGCGATCGACGCGGCTTTCCAACTTGGTCTTGTTGGCCTGCGCGAGGGCTGCGTCGTAAGCGGTGCGGGCGCTCTCGATATCACGGGTCAACACCGCGAGCTCGTCCTGCTGGCGCTTCAGCGCGATGATGCGGTCCTTCTGTTCTTCCAGGGCTTTCTGCACGGCCCCGACCTGACGACGGGCCGTTTCCGCACTCTGCCTCAGCGAGCCGCGAGTCACGCCGATTTCGACGTTGAGCTTGGACTTGAGCGCGGCCACTTCGGCGCTCGTGGCGATGTACTGCGGGTGATTCACGCCGTAACGCTCGCTGACCTCGGCAAACCTGGACTCGGCGCGCGCCAGCTCCGACTTCAGACTCTGGATGGTCGGGTTCTTCATCAGATCCGGCAGCGAGTCGAGCTCCTCGCTGGAGGTGATCTGCTGGGAGCGCGCGTTGGCATCGAACATCTGCGCCTGCACCGCGACCAGCTGGTTGGAGATCTCCTGCAGACGTGCGTTTTCCACGTCCATGCGCGCGGCGTCGACGCCGAGCACGCCGTGATCCGATTGATACTTCGACAGCCGGGTTTGGGCGGCGACCAGCTCGTCGCGCAGCTGTGCAACCTGCTGCTCGTACCAGGTCACCTGGCGGCGGGCCGGGTCGACCTTCAGCTCCAGGCTGGTCTGGATGTAAGCGTCGGCGAACGCGTTGGTCATGGCCGCCGACTGCACCGGATCCGGGCTGCTATACGAAATGCGGATGATGTTGCTGCTGCGGGCGGTCTTCGCGTCCACGTTGCGCAGCAGGTTGTCGACCAGCCAGGAGTTCAGATCGGTGGTGCTGCCGCTGTCGCGGAAGCTGGCAATCACTTCGGGATTGGTGGCGAGGCCCATCTTCTCGATGACCTTCTGCGCCACGTTGCGGCTGCGGATGATCTCGGTCTGGGTGGACAGGTGCGTGGGCACCAGCATCGGCGCCAGCGCCTGCTCCTTCATCGGGTCGTTGCCTTGCAGATCGACCACCAGCGCCAGCTCGGCCACGTATTTCTTCGGGGACAGCAAGCTGATCACGGCCACCCCGGTCACGACGACCAGGACGATGGTCGTGAACAGCAGGGCGCGTCCACGCAGAACTCTCAACATTTGAGCGAGGCCCATCATAGTGCTTCGTTCCCAGTAACCGTTGCGATCGTTTCAGGCCGGTGGCGCAGTGCCACCGGCCTGAAGCTGCCAATTCAGAACAAACCTTCCTTGACCATCAACACGTCGTCGGCTTGCAGCAGGTCAGCGCCCTTCGCCGAGTAGTGTTGTTCTTTACCGTCCTTGTCCTTGCGCTTGATCACCACCCGACGCTCCGAGCCGCGCGTCGTCAGGCCGCCACCGGCCGAGATCGCGCGTGATACCGTCATGCCGCGCTCGAGCTTGTACATGCCGGGCCTCTGCACCTCGCCATACACATAGAACTGCGGGGCGCGCGGCACATACAGAGTGTCGCCGCCACCGACCTCGTGGTTCTGGGCGGGATCGCCCATGAACAGCGCCGCCAGATCGACCGTCAGCTTGCTGCCGTCCTTGCGCATCAGCGTCGCCACGTCGGCCGCCTCTCCATTGACCGGACCGCCGGCCTCGGCGAGCACATCCAGCACGCGGCTGCTGGATTGCAGCGAATACTGGCCGGGCTTGCTGACGTGACCCATGACCGACACCTTCTGGCTGCGGTACTCCACCACCAGCACCGACACCTGCGGCTGCTTCAGATAGCCGCCCTCGACGAACGCGGTCACCAGCTGCGCTTCGACCTGGGCCGGCGACTTGCCGGCCACCTGCACCTGGCCGATCAGCGGATAGGTGATGTTGCCGGACTCGCTCACCCGCACTTCGCCGGACAGCTCCGGCGAGCCGAACACGTTGACCCGCAACAGATCGCCCGATCCCAGGCGATAGTCCGCATCCGCCGCGAGGCTCGCACTGCTCAGCATCGAGCAGATCATCAGCAGCACCGCGCTCAGCGTTGAGGCAAATCGGCGCGCCATCGGACTAATAAGCATGTCTGTCGTTCCAAACCACCATAGCTGTCTTGAGGATGATCATCAGGTCGAGCGTGAGCGACCAGTGCTGGAGATATTCCAGATCATGTTCGATACGTGCACGCATCGAGCCAATGTCATCGCCGCCACGGAAACCGTTGACCTGCGCCCAGCCGGTAATGCCCGGCTTCACCTTGTGCCGGAGCATGTAGCCGGGGATCAGCCGCCGGTACTGCTCGTTGACCGCGACCGCATGCGGGCGCGGGCCGACGATACTCATGGTTCCTTCCAGGACATTGAACAGCTGCGGGAGTTCATCCAGCGACGTGGCGCGAATGAACGACCCGACTGGCGTGACGCGCGAGTCGTTGCGCGTGACCTGGGTGTAACTCTTGTTGCCGTCTTCGGTGACGGTCATGGAGCGGAACTTGTAGACCACGATCTCCTTGCCATCCAGGCCGTAGCGCTTCTGGCGGAAGATCACCGGGCCCGGCGAGGTGAGACGGATGGCCGCTGCGACCGCCAGCATCACCGGCGAGAGCAGTGCGATGGCCACTGCCGAGATCGCTATGTCGCTCAGACGCTTGGCGATGCCACGCCCGCCGTAGAACGGCGACTCGCATACCGCCACCACCGGCACGCCGTTCACCAGGTCGAAGCGCGGCTGGACCAGGTCGCACATGGTCAGGTCGGGCACGAAATACACCGAGGCGGTCGAATCTTTCAACGATTGCAGCAGCTCGGTGATGCGCGGGTGACGCGTCATGGGCAGCGTGATGTAGACCACGTCGATGGAGTTGCGCGCGATGTAATCGCGCATCCAGCTCAGCTTGCCCAGCACCCGGCGCGCGCACTCCTCGGGCAAGCGTCCGGAATCGCGGTCGTCGAAATATCCCACCACTTCCATGTTCAGCCAGGGCGATTCCTGCAGGCTCTTCGCCAGCTTCGCGCCGAGGCGGTTGGCGCCGGCGATCACGACCTTGCGAGGCGCGCCGCTGTTGCTGGCTCGCATGAACAGGTGCGGCGCATACAGCCGGCCGACCCACAGCACCAGCGGAGTGCAGAAGGCCCAGCTGACCAGCACTTCCCAGCGCAGCTGGTTGGCAATGCCCGCGATCTCCAGCAGCGCCCAGATGAACGCGATCACCAGGAACCAGCGGAAGATGATGTCCAGCAGTGAGGCGATGGCCATCGAGCGATGCCGCGGCGGCGACATCGGCAGCGCGTCGAGCACGTCGGCGGCGCCGAAGAACGCCAGCACGGCCATCAGGAAGTACGGTCCCTGCAACAGGCTTTCGCGCCACACCAGCATGCACAGCGCGAGCGTGAGCACCGGCATTACCGGATAGAGCAGGGACTTCAGGACGAACAGCGACGTCGGCTCCGACGCGCTGACGCCGGCCGATCGATCGTACGACCTCAAGGATTGACGTTGATTCAGCATCTCACTCCCACCCGCCGCTACGCAGCCGGTTCAGCAATCAAAGGTCGCTGAAACGGTGCGGGCGGAGGAAACGATGCTTGCGGCGCAGCTGATGGCCGATCAGCAACACCGTGACCAGAGCCATCAGCCAGCCGCGCGAGATCGGATCATCCATGCCGCCGGGCGCCGTGCCGGAGCTGGTCCGGCTGTCGCTGCCGTTCAAGTTGCCGGTCAGGTTGCCGCTCAGGCCGTTGCCATCGATGCGCACCTGGGTATGGGCCGCGACCATTTGTGTGGTGGCCGCCGCGGGAGCGGCGATAGGGCCGTTCACGGTGCTGTTGATTGCCGGGGTCGCGGTTGCGGCCCAGCTGATACTCACGGCTACGAAAGCCAGCGCGAGTCTGATCAGACGCATGCATCACTCCTCATCAATGACGCACACGCGGACAGGTTCGTCGCATATCGTTGTGTGCGTTTGCGCCCCCGTCCCCACGGCTCGCAAATGAAACATTTCGCAAGACTCACGAACGCCTTGCCCCATCTTTGCTTGCTTTCAACGAAGCAAGTTCTATTCCAATGTAATTTTTGCCGTCGCTGAACGGCGAAACAACACAACGCGCACCGAAATGCATCGAATAAAACCTTTACAGGTTAATTAGACCAATCTCGTTTGCTGCGCAAGTACAACATTCGAACACGACGAGCAGATGACATGCGTCATGCGTGAACAGTTCAATCGCAGCTGTGCATCAATGTGGAACGTTGATTTCAAGTGTTAAATCGCGACTCGTCCCAGCTGCCGCTGACAACGCAACAGCGTTGCAAACATCTGTTGCTTTGATGCACGAGTCACAATCAGCCCGCTGCGCTGTTCGCGAATGGCGACAGCGCAGATTCAAACCTTCCGTCCTTCGTTAGCCCGATTTCTTTTCGGTCTGTCGCGCGACGGCGTCGGCTGCGGCCTTGATGGCCTCGGGGTCGCCCAGGAAGCGACGCGAGGTGGGCTTGAGCGCCTGGTCCAACTGGTAATGAATCGGTACGCCAGTCGGAATGTTGAACTCGACGATCTCTGAATCGGACATACCGTCGAGCATCTTTACAAGCGCGCGCAGACTGTTGCCGTGTGCGACGACTAATACATTTCGTCCGGCGTTTAACTCCGGAGCGAGGCGGTTGTTCCAGTACGGCAGCACTCGATCGAGGGTCGTTTTCAAAGATTCGGTGGTCGGCAGTTCCGAGGGCTGCAGGGACGCGTAGCGCAGGTCGAAACGCGGATGGCGCTGGTCGTCCAGCGACAGGGCCGGCGGCGGGATGTCATAGCTGCGGCGCCAGATCTTCACCTGGTCGGCGCCAAATTTTTCGACGGTCTCGGCCTTGTTCAGGCCTTGCAGGGCACCGTAGTGGCGCTCGTTCAGGCGCCAGCTGCGCTCCACCGGCAGCCACATGCGGTCCATTTCATCGAGCGCGATCCACATGGTGCGGATGGCGCGCTTGAGCACCGACGTGAACACCTGCTGGAACTCGAAACCTTCCTCCTTGAGCAGCTTGCCCGCGGCCCGCGCTTCGTTGCGGCCCTGTTCGGTCAGATCCACGTCCACCCAGCCGGTGAACAGGTTTTCCAGATTCCAGGTGCTTTGTCCGTGACGCAGAAGTACGAGTTGGCCGGGCATAACTAAAGTAAGGATGAAGCAGGGGCGACTTTATATCAGACATCGCCCCCAAGCCGCAGGTGTCGCTGCGTCCATTCATATTGTCCTGGCACGCAACAATCGCTGTCGCCAGTTACCGTCAGTCCCGGCAGAAACACCAACACGTGGGCCACGTGTTAACGAAACCGTCATTCAGGTGTTAATAAAATCGGCACCTGGGGTTCGCGCGGCGTTATTCCTTGGGAGCGCCGAGGCGCTCCCAAGGGGAAGGTCACTCCGTCATGCGGCGAACTGCCTGCAGCGCGACCGACAGCGTTGCAAAGTCCATTGCCGGCAGCGCGCGCATGTCGCTGACCGTCTGTCGCAGGTAGTCGACAGCGGCGCGATGCCGAGCGATCCAGCCTTCGAGCAGCTCGCCGGGGGCGGCCTTGTCTTGCCTGCTGGCGCGCTTGGACTCCGCGATCACTTGCAAGCACAGGGCTCGCTGCAGGTTGTAGACGTTGTCGCGCAGCGTCGTGCGGGCCACCGCTTGCCAGTGCCCCTCCACGCCGAGCACTTCGACCTGCTCCCGGATCCAATCCAGCGACAACGCCGTGCCCACGCCAAAGTAGAGCGCGGCGATTCGATCCAGCGACAGGCCGCTCGCTTCGGAGATCTCGATCAGATCGGGGCCGGAGCGCAGCGCCATCAGGCTGGCCATGCGCCGGGCGAGCTTGTCCGGCACGTTGGCGCCGGCGTAGCGAGCATGACGATTGTTGTAGACCGCGAGGTCATCGCCACTGAGCGTCTTCGGCAGCAGAGCGTCGAGCTCCTTCATGCCGCGACGGAAGCGCGAGACCTGGCGCTCGATGTCGAGCTGGCCGCTCTGGCGATGAATCAGCCAGTAGGTGCAGAAGCGCAGCAGCCGAGTGGTCTCGAACATCATCTCGTACTGAACCGACGCTGCGATCCTGGTATCGAGCGCTTCGATGTCGGCCCAGGTGTCGCGCATGGCCACGAACTCGCGCGCAATGGCGTAGGCGCGGGCGACGGTGCCGGCGTTGGCGCCGGTGTCTTCCTGCACACGGCGGGCGAACGTCGGGCCCATGCGGTTGACGATGCTGTTGGTGGTCGCGGTGGCGATGATCTCCCGCCGCAGCCGGTGCTCGGGCAGATACTTGCTGAAGCGTTTCTGCATCAACGCCGGGAAGTAACGCTCCAGCTCGTGGCCCAGGAACGGATCCTCGGGCACATCCGAGTCGATGAGCTTCGAGTACAGCGCCATCTTGGCGTACGCCAGCAGGATGGCGAGCTCGGGCCGCGTCAGGCCCTTGCTGGCCTGCTGCCGCTCGGTGATCTCTTCACTGGCGGGCAGGAATTCGAGCCCGCGATCCAGCAGCCCCGACAGTTCCAGCCGGCGGATCGAATGCGCATGCTCGAGCAGGTCCTTGCTCGCGCGGGCCTCCAGCATCGACAGCGCCTGGCTCTGCAGATAGTTGTCACGCAGCACCAGGGCGGCGACCTCGTCGGTCATGTCGGCCAGCAGCACGTTGCGCTTGTCCAGCGTCAGGCCGGCGCGCTTGGGCAGGTTGTTGAGCAGGATCTTGATGTTGACTTCGTGATCCGAGCAATCCACGCCACCGGAGTTGTCGACGAAGTCGGTGTTGATGCGGCCGCCGGAGAGCGCGTACTCGATGCGCCCGCGTTGCGAAAAGCCGAGATTGCCGCCTTCGCCGACCACTTTGCAGCGCAGCTCGCGGCCGTTGACGCGCACGGCGTCATTGGCGCGGTCGCCCACATCGAGATGAGATTCGTCGGTGGCCTTCACGTAGGTGCCGATGCCGCCATTCCACAGCAGGTCGACCGGCATGCACAGAATCGCGCGAATCAGCTCGATCGGCGTGAACGTGTCGCGCTTGATGCCGAGCATGGCCTGCACCTGCGGCGACACCTTGATCGACTTGACGTTGCGCGCGTAGACACCGCCGCCCCTGGAGATCAGCTTGCGGTTGTAGTCCTCCCAGGTGGAGCGCGGCAGGTTGAACATGCGCTGACGCTCTTTATAAGAGGCCGCCGCATCCGGATCCGGGTCCAGAAAGATGTGCTGATGGTTGAAGGCCGCCAGCAGACGGATGTGCGGCGACTGCAGCATGCCGTTGCCGAACACGTCGCCGGCCATGTCACCGATGCCGATCGCGGTGAAGTCCTGCGACTGGGTGTCGATGCCCATCTCGCGGAAATGGCGCTTCACGCACTCCCAGGCGCCGCGCGCCGTGATGCCCATCTTCTTGTGGTCGTAACCGGCCGAACCGCCCGAGGCGAAGGCGTCGCCCAGCCAGAAGTTGTAGTCGGCGGCCAGCCGATTGGCGATATCGGAGAAGGTTGCCGTGCCTTTGTCGGCCGCGACCACCAGATACGGATCGTCGCCATCGCGACGGACCACCTGCGCCGGCGGCACGATCTTGCCTTCGACGATGTTGTCGGTGATGTCGAGCAGCGCCGAGATGTAGGTGCGATAGCACTCCACGCCTTCGCGCTGCACCTCTTCGCGGCTCGCGCCCGCGGGCAGGCGCTTGGGAACGAAGCCGCCTTTCGCGCCGACCGGCACGATCAAGGTGTTCTTCACGTTCTGCGCCTTCATCAGGCCCAGCACTTCAGTACGGAAGTCCTCGCGACGATCGGACCAGCGGATGCCGCCGCGGGCCACCTGGCCCATGCGCAGATGAACGCCTTCGACGCGCGGGGAGTAAACGAAGATCTCGAATGCCGGTCGCGGCTGCGGCACTTCGGGAATGCTGCGCGAATCGAGCTTGAACGACAGCCACTGCTTGGGTGCGCCGCTCGCGTCCAGCTGGAAGTAGTTGGTGCGCAGAGTCGCCTGAATGGCGTGCGCGAAACGACGCAGGATGCGGTCCTCGTCGAGGCTGCGCACCGAATCGAGCAGATCGGACAGCTCCTGTTTGAGCCGATCCACGTCGGCGCTGCGTTTGGCCGGCTTGTGCGCCGGATCGAACTGCGCTTCGAACAGCTGCGACAGGATGGTCGCGATCCTGGCGTTCGAAATCAGCACCTGCTCCATGTACGCCTGGCTCAGGCTCGTGCCGGTCTGGATCGCGTAACGACAGTAAGCGCGCAGCACGCTGGCCTGACGCCAGGTGAGATCGGTGACCACGATGAGTTGATTGAAGCCGTCATTCTCGGCGCGGCCGGTCCACACCGCCGAGAACGCGTCGGTGAAGCGTTCGCCCAAGGCGGCCGGATTGATCGTGCTGCCGTCGCGACGCTGCATCTCGAAATCCTGCAGCCAGATCGGGCGGCCGCCGGCCACGGCGATGCGATAGGGGCGCTCGCTGACGATCATGAAGCCCATGTTTTCGAGAATGGGCAACGCTTGCGACAACGCGATCGGCGCCGCCGCTCTGAGCAATCGCAGGTGAACCGTCTTGCCTTCGCCGCTCGCCAGGCGCATGGCGATCTTGTCGCTGTCGGCGAGCACTTCGTCGAGCTGGCGAATGTCGTCGATCGCCACTTCGGCGCTCGTGTCTTCCTCATACGCGGCCGGGAAGGCGTTGTGGAACTTCTCCGCCAGCAGGCGGCCGTCCAGTTCGCCATGCTTCTCGATCAAGGCATCGCGCAGCCTGTCGCTCCAGGTGCGCACGGTCTCGGCGATGGCCTGCTCCAGCTCTTCGGCATCGATGCGAGGGCCGCCGGTGATCGGCAGGCGAATGATCATGTGCACCCGGGCCAGTGCCGATTCGGACAGCTGGATCTGCGATTCGATGGCGGTGGCTTTGAGCTTGTCGTTGATCACCGCTTCCATCTTCTGGCGGACCTGCGTGTTGTAGCGGTCGCGCGGCACGAAGATCAGGGCGGAATAGAAACGACCGAAGGTGTCCCGGCGCAGGAACACGCGCACGCGCTGACGCTCGTACAGATTGACGATGCCGCGGACGGTGCGGATCAGGTCGGTGACGCTCGCCTGGAACAGCTCGTCGCGCGGATAGGTTTCCAGCACGTGCACGACCGCCTTGCCGTCGTGACTGGCCGGGTCCAGGCCGAAGTGCCCGACCACGCGCTCGATCTTGTGACGGAGCATCGGGATTTCGCGCGGGCTGCGGTTGTAGACCGCCGATGTGAACAGGCCGAGAAAACGTTTCTCGCCGGTGACGCGGCCCTGCGCATCGACGGTCTTCACGCCGACGTAATCGAGATACGTCGAGCGATGCACGGTGGACACGGAGTTCGCCTTGGTGATCTGCATCAACTCGGGTTGGCGCGCGTGTTCACGCAGCTCACCGGTGAGCACGGTCGGTTCGGCGCGATAACCCTTGCGCGCGCGCAGGATGCCCAGGCCCGTTTCCGGCATCGGCACCAGCAGGTCTTCGCTGCGGCCCCGTTTCAATTCGTACTGGCGATAGCCGAGGAAGGTGAAATGATTCGCGGCCATCCAGTCGAGCAGCGCCTTGGCTTCGCGCGCCTCGTTGGGTTGCACGCCTGGATTGTCGCGCTCGATCTCGTTGGCCAGCTCGGTGGCGCGCTGGCGCATTTCGTTCCAATCGCCGACCGCGAGCCGCACGTCTTCGAGCGTCCGTAACAGTTTCTGCTCGATCTCCTGCAGCCGCTCCGGCGCGCCGATGCGATCGATCTCGATGTGCTGCCACGACTCCTGCGTGAACTTCTTCGCGTCGCCGTTCTGGCCGAGTGTTTCGAGCGAGCCTGCGCGATCGCGCCGGATCGGCAGCACCGGGTGAACCATCATGTGAATGGTGAGGCCCGCCTGGGTCAGCACCATGCCGAGCGAGTCCACCAGGAACGGCATGTCTTCGGTGGTCACTTCGACGATGGTGTGCGTCGTGTTCCAGCCGTCGCGCGCTTCATCCGTATTGAACACGCGCACCAGCGGTCGATTCGGCTTGCGCACTCTGGCGCTGCGCAGATGCGCCAGGGCGATGGCTGCCAGCGTGTCGGGACGGTACTCGGCCAGGTCTTCCTCGCCGACGCCTCGATAATACTGGCGGATGAACTCCTGAACATCGAGCGGATCGCCGCGCTTCTTCAGCGTGCGGGCGGACTGGGCGATACGCTCGATCAGTTTCTGACGTGCGGCGGGAATGGTCGTGGTCATGATGTGACGATGCAGGGCCTCTCGTGACGACGGAATGTATAGCGTAATGGACTCCCCTGGCGCCGGATGCACCAAAAAGGAATAACGACGCGCTTCGGAGCAGCTTGGCGGTTAGCTCGGCAACTGCAGATCGCGGATGAGCGCGGCGAGAAAGCGCAGGGCCTCGCCACCAGTCACGCAGCGGTGGTCGAACGTCAATGACAACGGCAGACGAACGTGGATTTCCGGGGCATTTGCGCCGGCAACGACGTCTCGCTGCAGCTTGCCGGCGCCCAGGATGGCCACCGTCGGCGGCACCACCAGCGGCGTTGCATACCGTCCTGCGACCGTACCAAAGTTTGAAAGTGTGAACGTGTAGTCACGCATTTCATCTGGTGTGATGGTACGGGCGCGCGTTCGCTGCTTGATGTCGTCCAGTTGAGCGCGCAATTGGGCGGCCGACTGCGCACTGACATCACGCAGAACCGGGACGATCAGGCCATCGTTTGTATCCACTGCGATTGCCAGATGAACCTGCTGCATCAATTTGCGCGACGGGCCGGCGGGATCGAACAGCGCGTTAAGTGCCGGTTCCGCCTGGATGCCGGCCACGATCGCGCGTACCAGGCGCACCGTGATGTCACCGCGATCCTGCCAGGCGTCGATGTCGGCGTCGTCGAAGATTGTGCACATCGCGATCTCATCGCGAGACAGCGACATGCTCTGCGCCATCGCCTTGCGCGGCCCGCGCAGCTTGTCGGCATCAGTGAGCCCCGGGACGGCGGGCGCGCGCTGTTGTGACTTGCTCAGGTTCGCCCGAGCGAGCACATCGTCGACGCTCACCAGGCCATGTCGGCCAGTCGCCTGGCACGTGGGCAGCTCGACGCCCAGGCGCTTCGCCAGCATGCGAACTGCTGGTGCCGCACGCACCCGGTCGCGATCCCGGTAGGCACGACGCCCCCGGCCGACGAAGGCGTGATCGACGAGCTCTTCGTTGCGCGTCGCCATGTGGCCGACGACCATGCCCTGGTTGGAAGGCGCCGACGCGCCGTGCCCGCCGGTGCCCTGGCTCGCAGTGGCGGGCAGGTCGAAATCCACGAGAGGCCGGCCGGTCTGCACCGTATCGCCCGGCTTTGCATGCAGACGCACGATGTTGCCGGAGTACGGACTCGGCACATCGACAACGGCCTTGGCCGTTTCCACCGACAGCAGCGGTTGATCGACCTCGACGTGCTGGCCCTCTGCGACGTGCCACGACACAATTTCCGCTTCGGGCAGGCCTTCGCCGAGATCCGGGAGGTTGAAGGTCACGCTCATAGTCTTCTTCCTAGCCGGCCAGGGTGGCTTTGGCCGCATCGACGATGCGGGCCACGCTCGGGATGTAGTCGTTCTCGAGTCGATACAACGGCACGACGGTATCGAAACCGGTGACTCGTTGAATCGGCGCGAGCAAGTCATAAAGGCCGTGCTCGGCCACGATCGCCGCGATCTCGGCACCCACGCCACAGTTGCGCGCGGCTTCGTGCACGATCACCAGCCGTCCGGTTTTCGCGACCGAATCGAGGATGGTCTCGGAGTCGATCGGGCTCACGGTCGCGAGATCGATCACTTCGGCACTGATGCCTTGCGCCGCGAGTTGCTCGGCCGCTTGCAACACGTCGGTTGTGATGGCGCCCCAGGTCACGATGCTGACGTCTTCGCCTTCGCGCAGGATGTAACAAACATCGAGCGGCGCGGCGACGCCGTCATCCGCCACTTCCTGCTTCGCCAGTCGATAGATGCGCGTCGGCTCCAGGAACAGCACCGGATCCGGATCGCGTATCGACGCCAGCAACAAGCCATAGGCGCGTGCCGGCGAAGAAGGGCAGACCACGCGAATGCCGGGCACGTGCGCGATCATCGATTCCACCGACTCGGAATGATGTTCCGGCGCGTGAATGCCGCCGCCGTGCGGCGTTCTGATGACGACCGGACATGACAATCGTCCGCGGGTGCGATGACGCAGCCGGCTCATGTGATTGACGATCTGATCGATGGCCGGATACAGGAATCCCATGAACTGAATCTCGGCGACCGGCCGCATGCCTTGCGCGGCCATGCCGACGCACATGCCGGCGATCATGTTCTCCGCAAGCGGCGTGTCTTGCACGCGATCGGCGCCGAAGCGTTCGAACAAGCCCGAGGTGGCGCGGAACACGCCGCCGCTCTTGCCGACGTCTTCGCCGAGCACGACCACGCTGGGATCGTGTTCCAGTTCCCACGCCTGCGCCATCGCGATGGCTTCGACCATTGTGACTTTGGGCATGCGAAGGCTTCAGTGAGAAGGCCGGCCGGTGCCGGCGTAACGACGCGCGATCTGTTTCTGCGCGTCCACGTACGGCGGCGGATTGGCGTAAAGATGGTCGAACATCGCGTCGGTGGATTGGCGCGGAGTGTTCAGATATTCCTGAACGGCGGCGTCGACCTCACGGGTGAACTGCGCCTTCATCGCCTGCTCGCGGGCTTCATCGAGCACGCCGCGCGCCTCGAGCAGCTTGCGCAGCCGGATCATCGGCTCGACCTTCCAGGCTTCGGCGACTTCACTGTCGTCGCGATAGCGGCTCGCGTCGTCGGCGGTGGTGTGATCGCTCAATCGATAACTGATGGCTTCGACGACCGTCGGTCCACCGCCGCTGCGCGCCTTTTCCAGTGCACGCGACATGCAATCGCGAACCGCGATCACGTCATTGCCATCGACCTGAACGCCGGGAATGCCCGCGGCGATGCCTTTCTGCGCCAGGGTTTCAGCCGCGGTCTGCTGTTCGATGGGAACGGAGATCGCCCACTTGTTGTTGACCACGACGAACACGATGGGCAGCTGCCGCGCGCCGGCCAGGTTCATCGCTTCGTAGAACGTGCCTTCCGAAGTGCCGCCATCGCCGATATACGCAACCGCGCAGCGGGGTTCCTTGCGGATCTTGAATGCCATGGCAGCGCCGGCGGCGTGCAGCGTCTGCGTCGCGATGGGCACGCACCAGGGGAAGTCGTGTCTAGGCACGGCGAAGTTGTTGCCGCGCTCATCGCCGCCCCAGTACAGCAGCACTTCGGTCATGCTCACGCCGCGCCAGAACAGGGTGCCGATCTCGCGATAAACGATGGCGAGGCAGTCTTCGGGGCGCATCGCCGCACCGACGCCGACATGAGCGGCTTCCTGTCCGAGGCAGGGAGCGTAGGTGCCGAGCTTGCCAGTGCGTTGCAGATTGACGGCTTTGGCGTCGAAGGTGCGAGCCCGCAGCATGGCCGCGAACATCTTCAGCAACTCGTCATTGTCGGCTGCGAACGCCGGCAACTCGTCGAGCGGACGGCCCTGCGGGCTCAGCTGCCGCAGATACTCGATCCGAAACTCCGCCACTGTTCTCACTCGTCGCCGCTCCCGCGTTCACTGTCCAAGTGCCATTCGTCGACGTGTCGACTTCGATCGGCGGAGCATCCTCCTGCAGCTGTTGCAGGCTGACTCAGGGGAGTCGACACATCCGCGCTTCCGTAGATCGTGACGATCATGCAAGCGGCGCGAATTATAGCGACTCCTTCCTAAAGGTCGCGACTTGCTTGCATTGATTTTGCTTGCTCCATGAGCCGGGTCAGCAGCCGGTCGAGCGTGCGCTGGTCGCTCGGACTGAGTGCGCTCAGCAACTCCGCCTCGTAGCGCAGGGCCATCGGCGCCACGCGCGTGTAGACGGCCTGTCCCGCGGCGGACAGGCGCAGGATGGAGCGACGGCGATCGCCCTTGTCGAAGGCCCGCAGGACGCGTTTCGCATCGAGCAACCCCTGTAGCGCCCGGCTGACGGCAACTTTGTCCATGGCCGTGCGTTCCGCGACCTCGATGGCCGACAGATCGGGGTAGCGGGCCAGCACCGCCATCACGCGCCATTGGGGGATGCTCAGGCCGAATTCCCGCTCGTAGGCGCTGGCGATCACCATGCTGACCGTGTTGGTCAGCACCGACAGCCGGTAGGGAATGAAACGATCCAGCTGCAGCGGGCTCGGCTCGAGCGGCTCGGCAAGTTTTTCCTTAGTCCCACTCATGACTTGCGCGGACTCCCCTTGACGGGTTCGACGGATATAGTTTCAATTGTAACCATTAGTTTTGGAGCAGGGGATGAGTATGAGCAGCACCGGCCAGGACAGTCACAACCCGCTGGGCACCGACGGGTTCGAGTTCGTCGAATACACCGCCGAAGATCCCGAGTTGTTGCGTACCTTGTTCGAGCGGCTGGGCTTTCCGGCCACCGCCCGACATCGCAGCAAGAATGTCACGTTGCATCGACAGGGCGATATCAATTTCATCATCAACGCCGAGCCGGACAGCTTCGGTCAGCGCTTCGCGCGCGAGCACGGTCCGTCGGCATGCGCCATGGCCTTCCGGGTGAAGGACGCGGCGTACGCGTTCAAGCGCTGTGTCGAGCTGGGCGCCAAGCCGGTCGAAACGCGCGTCGGCCCGATGGAGCTGCACATCCCGGCCATCGAAGGCATCGGCGGCAGCCTGGTCTATCTGGTCGATCGCTACGGCGAGCACACGATCTATGACGTCGACTTCGTGCCTGTGAAAGGCGCTTCGTTGAGTCGCACGGCAGGGCTCACCTACATCGATCATCTGACGCACAACGTGGCTCGCGGCAACATGGACAAGTGGGCGGGCTTCTACGAGAAGCTGTTCAACTTCCGCGAGATTCGTTACTTCGACATCGAAGGCAAGAAGACCGGCCTGTTCAGCCGCGCCATGACCAGCCCGTGCGGCAAGATCCGCATCCCCATCAACGAGTCCCAGGACGACAAGTCGCAAATCGAAGAGTACCTGCGCGAATACAAGGGCGAAGGCATTCAGCATATCGCACTCGGCACCGCGGATATCCTGCACACCGTCGATGTGTTGCGCGAGCAGGGCGTGCAGTTCCAGGATACGCCGGATACTTACTATGAAGGCGTCGACGCGCGCGTCACGGGTCATCGCGAGAACCTGGACGAGCTGCGCAAGCGTCGCATCCTGATCGATGGCAATCCGGCCAAGGGCGACGGCCTGCTGCTGCAGATCTTCACCCAGAACGTGATCGGCCCGATCTTCTTCGAGATCATCCAGCGCAAGGGCAACGAAGGCTTCGGCGAAGGCAACTTCAAGGCGCTGTTCGAGTCGATCGAGCTCGACCAGATGCGTCGCGGCGTGATCTAACCACTGAGGTGTGCCGATGAAACGACCCATCATTCCATCGCGGGTCGAGGGCACGGCATCGCGGCAGGCGCATGCCGATCTGCCGCAGGGGACGTTCGAGCGCGAGATCAGCAAGGAAGGCTTCTTCGGCCCGGCCGCGTTCTTTCATCATCGTCATCCGCCGACCGGCTGGGTCGAGTTCGAAGGGCCGCTGCGTCCGCATGCCTTCGATCTCACCAAGCTGGATCAGGATCAGACATCGCCGTGGCAGGCGGCGGAGATTCTGCGCAACGCGAATGTTCGCGTGCGCGTATGGAACGCGAGCGGGTCAATGGACCACTTGGCGCGCAACGCCGATGGCGACGATCTGCTGTTCGTGCATCGGGGCGCGGGTGAGCTCTATTGCGACTATGGTCATCTGACCCTGGCCGCGGGCGACTACGTCGTGATTCCTCGCGGCACGATGTGGCGCATCGACCTGCAGGAGCCGATGTTTGCGTTGCTGATCGAGGCGTCGAACTCGAGTTACTCGCTGCCGGACAAGGGGCTGTTGGGCGCGCATGCGATCTTCGATCCAGCGATGCTGGACGTGCCGCAGATGGACGCCGCGTTCGTCGCTCAGCAGAGCGATGATCGTCAGTGGCAGGTGCGCGTCAAACGCAACAACGCGATCTCGAAAGTCACATTTCCGTTCAATCCGCTGGATGCGACGGGCTGGCACGGCGATCTTTCGGTGGTGCGCATCAACGTCAAGGACATCCGGCCGGTGGCGAGCCATCGATATCATCTGCCGCCGTCGGCGCACACGACCTTCGTTGGCAATCGCTTCGTGGTCTGCACCTTCGTGCCGCGGCCGTTCGAAACCGATCCGGGGGCGTTGAAGGTCCCGTTCTTCCATAACAACGACGACTACGACGAGGTGTTGTTCTATCACGCGGGCGACTTCTTCTCGCGTGACAACATCAAGCCGGGAATGATGACGCTGCATCCCTGCGGCTTCACGCATGGCCCGCATCCGAAAGCGTTGAAGAACATGCTGGTGCAGTCGAAGCCGGCCACGGACGAGTACGCGGTCATGATCGATACGCGCGACGCGCTGGAGATTACGGAGTCCGCGGCAGCTGTCGAGTGGACCGGCTATGTCGACAGCTGGAAACAGAAATAATCCCTGCCAGGAACGGTCGGAAGCCTTTGACGTTGAGCCGCATTGGAACATGAAGCTAGCTACTCTGAAACATTCTGCTCGCGACGGTCAGCTGGTCGTCGTCAGTCGCGATCTGAGCAAGGCCGTCGCGGTCCCGCAGATCGCGCCGACGCTGCAGGCCGCGCTCGATGACTGGTCGAGCATTGCGCCGAAGCTAGCCGAGGTCGCTGCCGCGTTGGAGCAGGGCAACGTGAAGGACGCGTTCGCTTTCGATCAGGCGCGCGCAATGGCGCCGTTGCCGCGTGCCTATCACTGGGTCGACGGCTCCGCTTACGTGAATCACGTCGAGCTGGTGCGCAAGGCTCGCGGTGCGCAGATGCCCGAAAGTTTCTGGACCGATCCGCTGGTGTATCAAGGCGGCTCGGATGACTTTCTCGGTGCTCGCGATGACGTGCCTGTGCCGAGCGAGGAATACGGCATCGACCTGGAAGGCGAGGTCGCCGTGATCACCGACGACGTGCCGATGGGCACGAAGCGGGACGCCGCGTTCGAGCACATCAAGCTGGTCATGCTGGTGAACGATTGGTCGCTGCGCAATCTGATTCCGGGCGAGCTGGCCAAGGGCTTCGGGTTCTATCAATCCAAGCCGGCGACTGCGTTCTCACCGGTCGCGGTGACGCCGGATGAGCTGGGCACGTCGTGGTCGGAAGCGAAGGTGCATCTGCCGCTGGTCGTGCATGTGAACGGCAAGCCTTTCGGTCAGCCGAATGCGGGCGTGGACATGACTTTCGATTTCGCGCGCCTGATCGAGCACATCACACTGACGCGCAACGCCTGCGCCGGTACGGTGCTGGGCTCCGGCACGATTTCCAACTACGACCGTTCGCTGGGCTCGGCGTGCATTGCCGAACGCCGGATGCTGGAACAGATCGAGCAGGGCAAGCCGGTGACGTCGTTCCTGAAGTTCGGCGACTCGGTGCGCATCGAGATGTTCGACGCCGAAGGCCGCAGCATCTTCGGCGCCATCGATCAGAAAGTCGTGCGCCCTCGCTGACGCTCAGGCTTTCTTCTTCGTCTCTTTGGGCGGTGGTGGATCGAGTTGCTGCAACAGTCCAACGCCGCCCAGACCGCGCATCTGTCCCAGAATCCATTGCTGCCGTGACAGCACGTAGCGCGATGGCGATCTGACCTTCATCCGTTTCGGGTTTGGCAGGACCGCCGCGAGCAGGGCTGCGTCGGGTGCGGTGAGTCTTGCGGCCGGCTTCTTGAAATAAGTCTCGGCGGCCGCGCCGACGCCGAACACGCCGCTGCCGAATTCCGCGATGTTCACGTACACCTCGAGAATGCGCTGCTTCGGCCACAGCGTCTCGATCAGCACGGTGAAGTACGCCTCCAGCCCCTTGCGGATCCAGCTCTGGCCCGGCCAAAGGAACAGATTCTTCGCGACCTGCTGGGTCAGCGTGCTGGCGCCGCGGACCCGACGGCCGCGCTCGCGATCGGCCAGCGCATCGCTGATGGATTCGAGATCGAAGCCGTAGTGGCCCAGGAACTTCTGGTCTTCGGAGGCGATCACCGCCACTTTGATATGTGGCGAGATCTGCTCCCAATCCAGCCAGCGGTACTGGACCGACCGCGGCTTGCCGGGCTCGCCGGCGGACAGGCGCTCACGAAGAATGAAAGCGGTGGTGGGCGGGTCCACCCATCTCAATAACAGTACCGAGCCGATGCTCAGCGCGAGTAACGAGGCCAGCAGCCAGGCGATGAAACGAAACATTCGTCCTGCAAGGTTGAAGTGGCAAAAAGAAGCGGACCTGGCTCACGAAAGCGGGTCACGCGCCGGGCAAGTGTGATGCAGTCGCTGGTTGATTGCACATAATCGTCTACCATCGGCGCCCGGAAATGGGGTCGGGCGGCCCCCGCAAACAATAATGTCACGGACTTACGGAGAACTTGGGTGATGAACCATAAGACGCGCGCACTGGCCGGACTGGCGCTGGCCGGCATGCTGTCGGCCCCGGCAGCGTTCGCCGAGCAGGATCGCGGATTCTATTTCGGCCTCTGGGGCGGTACTGGCGATATCGACTTGGGCTCCAAGGGCGAACTGGACGAGAGCTTCACCGAGAGCCTGAACCCGATGCTGGCGATCGTTCCGATCCAGCCGGGGACCAACCTGACGGGCACCCCCGAGACCTCCAAGCTGGATGACACCACGACCCCGTGGGGAGCGCAGGTGGGTTACCGCTTCAACAAGTGGGTGGCGGTGGAAGTCGGTTACGTGGACCTGGGTGAAGCGACCTATACCTTGAGCGGTGCGATCAGCGGCAACTATGCGTTCTTCGACGGCACGGATGTGGTCAACGTCCTATTGAACGGCGACTTCCAGAGCGGCCTCGACGTGACCAGCGCGGGTGTCACCGCCAGCGTGCTCGGCATGGTCCCGCTCGGTCAGTATTTCGATCTGCATGCGCGCGGCGGCATCTACTACGCCGATACGCGCGTCACCCAGCGGTTGCGCTACATCGACAGCGTCGACCAGGCCGGTGTGTTCAATCTGCTCCATACCCGCATGGATGCCAGCCAGACCGAATTGTTCGCCGGCGTCGGCGCCGCCTGGAACATCAACGAGAGCTTCACGCTGCGCCTGGAATATCAGCGCTTCTTCGATGTCGGCGACGACGAGAAGGCCGGCGAGAGCGACGTGAACGTCTTCAACTTCGCGGTGCTGTTCAGATAACAGCAACTCAACAGCGTGCCGGGTTTGATGCCCGGCACGCTGCCAGATCTCATTGCTGCTTCGGTTCGATGCGGCGGACCGACTCGATCGTGATCGTTTCCGTCGGCACGTCCTGATAACCGCTGCGGCTGCCGGTCCGGGTGGCGGCGATGGCATCGACCACCTCCATGCCCGAATCGACGCGGCCGAACACGGCATAGCCGTAGCTGCTCGCGCCCTTGTGATCCAGGAAATCGTTGTCGACGACGTTGATGAAGAACTGCGACGTCGCGCTGTTGATGTCGTTGGTGCGCGCCATGGACAGCGTGCCGCGCTTGTTCTTCAAGCCGTTGTCGGCTTCGTTCTTGATCGGCTCGTGGCCCTTCTTGTTCTTCAGGTCCGCGGTCAGCCCGCCGCCCTGGATCATGAAGTTCGGAATGACGCGATGGAAAATCGTGCCGTCGAAAAAGCCTTCATCGGCGTAACGATAGAAGTTCTCCACCGTGATCGGCGCCTGCTTGTCGAACAGCTGGACGGTGAAGGTGCCTTTGGAAGTCTTGAATTCGAGCATGGACGCTATCCTCGTTGAGGGCCGGGCCACTGGCCTTCGGTGACCCGTTCGTGGCCGGCCAGATCGGCGTGCGAGCGTACGTGAACGAAGCCTTGGCGCACAAGCCGCTGGCGGACGCCTTCGGCCTGCTTCCAGCCGTGCTCCAGCACCAGCCAGCCTCCGGATTCCAGGTGCGTCGGCGCTTCACGGATCAGCACGTCCAGCGCTTCGAACCCGGTACGCCCCGAAATCAGTGCCATGATGGGTTCGAACTTCCGGACGTCGGGCGTGAGGTCGGGATCGTCCTGCGCGATGTAGGGCGGATTGGACGCGATCACGTCGAATTTCTGCCCGGCGATCGGTGCGAACCAGCTGCCGTGCAATAGCGCGACATTGGTCAGCTGCAATCGCCCGATGTTGCGGCTGGCCAGTTCCAGTGCATCCTTGGACGCGTCGATGGCGCTGAGCTGCGCCTGCGGCCGCTCGGAGGCGATGGCGACCGCGATCGCGCCACTGCCCGTGCCCAGATCGGCAACTCGGACCGGGGCTTCCTTATTTATATGTGCCAGCACCCGCTCGACGACCAGTTCGGTCTCCGGGCGCGGAATCAGCACCGCCGGGCTCACTTCGAGCAGCAGCGACCAGAACTCCTGCTGCTGGCGGATGTATGCAACCGGCTCGCCTTGCGCGCGGCGCTTGACCAGTTGCTGGAATGACCAGCCGGCAGCGGCAGGGAGCTCGCGCTCGGGATTGGCGCGGAAATTGGTCCGTGACAACCCGGTCACATACTCCAGAAGCAGCTCGGCATCGAGACGCGCGGAGGGCGAGGACCGCGACAACAGCATCGTTGCGGTATGCAGAGCATCGGATACGGTTTGCGAGGATTTGACGGCAGGCATGAATGACGCTGGACTAACACACTGAACTGGATCACGGAGTCTTCCATGCACGTCTATCAGAACGCTATCGAGATGATCGGCCGCACGCCCATGTTGCGGCTGCATCGGCTCGATACGGGTCCTTGCGAGCTGTTCCTGAAGCTCGAGTACATGAACCCGGGCGGCTCGATCAAGGATCGCATCGGCCTGTCCATGATCGAGGAGGCCGAGCGCCGCGGCGATCTGAAGCCCGGCGGCGTCATCGTCGAGGCCACCGCCGGCAACACCGGCCTGGGGCTCGCGCTGGTCGCCGCGCAGAAGGGCTACCGGCTCATTTTGGTGTTACCGGACAAAATGAGCCAGGAAAAAATCTTCAACCTGCGCGCGCTCGGCGCCGAAGTGGTGCTGACCCGCTCGGACGTGGGCAAGGGCCATCCCGAGTACTACCAGGACCTGGGCGCGGCCATCGCCAGGCGCCAGAACGCATACTTCATCAATCAGTTCGCCAATCCCGACAATCCCAAGGCACACGAGCTCACCACCGCGCCGGAAATCTGGGAGCAGATGGAGCAGAAGCTGGACGCGGTCGTGGTCGGCGTCGGCTCGAGCGGCACGATCGCCGGCCTCGCGGCGTTCTTCAAGAAGCATGCGCCGCATGTGGAGCTGGTGCTCGCCGATCCGCAGGGCTCCATCCTCGCGGAGTTCATCGCGACCGGCAAAATGACCCAGAAATCGTCCTGGCTGGTCGAAGGCATCGGCGAGGATTTCATTCCGGAGATCGCCGACTTCTCGATGACCAAGCGCGCTTACAGCATCTCCGACGGCGAGTCGTTCTCGGTGGCGCGCGAGCTGTTGCAGAAGGAAGGCGTGCTCGCCGGCTCTTCGACCGGCACGTTGCTCGCCTCGGCGCTGCGCTACTGCCGCGAGCAGAAAACGCCGAAGCGCGTGGTGACTTTGGCGTGCGATACAGGCGCGCGCTATCTGTCGAAGCTGTACAACGATTTCTGGATGGAGGATCAGGGCTTCATTCAGCGCGAGACGTACGGCGACCTGCGCGACTTGATCGGCCGCCCGCACGGCCAGCGCGCCACCATCACGGTGGGGCCGAACGACGTGCTCACGACCGCGCACAATCGTCTGCGCAACGCGGGTTTCTCGCAGCTGCCGGTGATGGATGGAGAGAAGCTCATCGGCGTGGTCACCGAAGACGACATCCTGCGCTTTGCTTTCGGCCATCCGGAGCGTTTCAACGAGCCGGTGCACAAGGCAATGACCAGCAGCTTCCTGCGCGTCGACAAGACTCAGACGCTCAACAATCTGGTGGCCATGCTCGAAGTGCGCTCGTCCGCGGCCGTGATGGATGGCGAGAAGTTCCTCGGCCTGGTGACGCGCTCCGACGTGCTCAATTATCTGCGCCGTCAGGTGAAATAGCGCACGATTCATTCAGCATCGCGGTCCTGGCTGGCGCCACGCGCCAGCCAGCCGCAGAATTCACCGCACACTGTTACGACTCGACCAGCAGGGCACGTATCCATCATGACTTCCTCTTCGTCGCTGCGCTTCGGCACTCGCTGCATTCACGCCGGTCAGACACCCGACCCGAGCACGGGCGCGGTGATGCCGCCGATCTACGCCACCTCCACTTACGCGCAGAGCAGCCCTGGCGTTCACAAGGGTTACGATTACTCGCGCACATCGAATCCCACTCGCACTGCCTGGGAGAAGTGCATCGCCGATCTCGAAGCTGGCGTGCGCGGCTTCGCGTTCGCGTCGGGCATGGCGGCGACCAGCACGCTGCTGGAATTGCTCGACTCCGGAAGTCACATCGTCGCGATGGATGATTTGTACGGCGGCACGTTCCGCTTGTTCGAGCGCGTGCGCAAGCGTTCGGCGGGCCTGGAAATCAGCTTCGCGAATCTGGCGGATCAAAAGGCGCTGGAGGCGGCGGTGCGTCCGACGACCAGGATGATCTGGATCGAAACGCCGACAAATCCGACGCTGCGGCTGGTCGATATCGCGCAGGTCGCGGAGTTCGCGCGCAAGCGGAACATTCTCACCGTCGTCGACAATACGTTCGCCAGTCCGTGGGTGCAGCGGCCCATCGAGTTGGGCGCCGACATCACCGTGCATTCGGCGACGAAATATTTGAACGGTCATTCCGATATGGTCGGTGGCGTCGCGGTGACGGCCAATGAGGAGCTGGCGGAGAAGATCGGCTTCCTGCAGAACGCCGTGGGCGCGGTCAGCGGGCCCTTCGATAGTTTCCTGGCGCTGCGTGGCTTGAAAACACTGGCACTGCGCATGCGGCAGTCGAGCGAGAGTGCGCTACAGATCGCCGGCTGGCTGGAGAAACATCCGCGCGTGGCGAAGGTGCTGTATCCGGGGCTCGCGAGCCATCCGCAACATGAGCTGGCCCGGCGCCAGATGCGCAATGGCTTCAGCGGCATCGTTACCTTTTTCGTGAAAGGCGGGCTCGGTGAGGCCAGACAATTTCTCGAGCGCTGCCGGATCTTCACGATCGCCGAAAGTCTGGGTGGCGTGGAGAGTCTGGTCGATCATCCCGGCTTGATGACCCATGCCTCGATCCCGCCGGAGAAGCGCCGCGAGCTGGGCATCGACGACTCGCTGATTCGTCTGTCGGTCGGTATCGAAGACGTCGAAGATCTGCTCGCGGATCTGGAGCAGGCGCTCGCTGGCTAAGAGCGTTCCGCGTCCTCGCCGCCTTCGACGGGCGGCGGGGGCGTGGAGGAATTGATTCGCCCCGCCTTGCGAAGCGCGTCGCGCAGGACGTACTCGATTTGCGCGTTCACGCTGCGCAGCTCGTCCTGCGCCCAGTGTTGTACGGCGTCGAGTACGTCGCTGCTGATGCGCAACGGATAAGCTTTTTTGCCAGCGGATTCGGCCACCCCCGCACCATACCACAATCGATATCACGGTGATATCACTTTGCCTTTGGCCCGCAACCGCAGCCAGGCCGGCAGTTTTGCGAAAGGGATATTTGCCATTGGCCCGGGGCGCCGCGATCATCTGCGCCGTCGCTGCGCCTAAAACACAATGGAGATTCGTGATGGCCATTCAGCCCACTCAGCCGCAGGGCATTGGCGGCGTTCTGGATACTGCCTTTCATCTGTACAAATCATCCTTCGGCGCGGTCTGGCCGATTGCGGCGCTGCTGGCGGTGCTGAACGTGATCCCGGTGGTTTACCTGGCGATCGTCGGCATACCGAGCCTGGATCCTGCCGAGATCGCCGCCAGCCCGCTGGCGGTCTACAACGACCCGATGATTCTGGTCGTTGCTTTGCTCTGCGGTGTGCTGAGCCTGTGGGCGACGAGCGCTCTGTTCTTGAAACAGCACGCCATCGGTCTCGATGAGGACATGAGCACCGGCAGCGCATTTCAGATCGCACTGGCGCGCCTGCCGCTGCTGGTGGTCGCGAGCATCCTGTTCGGCCTGGCCCTCCTGGTGGGATTCGTGCTGCTGTTCGTGCCGGGTTTGATCCTGATGGTCAGTCTGATCCTCTACATGCTGCTGCTGCTGTTCGAGCACAAAGGCCCGATCGATTCGCTGAAGGGCAGTCACAAGCTGGTTTGGGGCAACTGGTGGCGCACCTGCGGGGTGCTCTCGCTGCTGTCGATTCTGGTGTTCGTCATCCTGTTGGCACTGGGCTTCGTCACTGCGCTGGCGGTTCCGTTTGCCGGGCTGGCGGTCGCGGACGCGTTCGTGGCCGGCATGGTCATGCAGGCGATCACGAATTTCGCCTTCTATGTCTTCCTCGGGCCGTTCGGCAGCGCGGCGTTCATCGCGCTCTACTGGGATCTGAAGTTGCGCAAGGAAGGCGGCGATCTCGCGGCACGTGTGAATGCGTTGAGCGCCGCCTGATTCGTGCGTTCGGCGCTGCTCGTTCTGATGTTTCTGGCCGCGCCCGCGGCCCTCGCGCAAGGCGAGGGCCCGGCGCGGCAAATGCTCGAAAAATGTGTGGATGCGCTCGAGCCCGATGTCGTCGGTCTGGAGGCGATCGAAGCGACCTGTCCCGACGTGAGGCTGGCGCTGGAGCAGCTCGGGCTCACCGACCTGGTGTCCGAAAATCAGCTCGCGCAGTTGAACCGCGACGGTCTGAACAGCCTGCGCGCGCTCGCCAGTCGCTATGAGAAAGAGCCCGAGCGCGCCGCCATTGCCGTGGACACCGTGGCCCCGGTGCTCGACTCGCTGCGCAAGCCGCCGGTGCCGGAGCAGTCGCTCTCCTGGTACGAAAAATTCAAACGCTGGCTGCGCGAGGTTCTGGACCGGCAGCAGCCCCAGCCCGGCAAGGAATCCTGGTTGAGCCGCTGGCTCGACGAGCATCCGCTGCCGGAGGTCGTGCGCTCGGTATTGATCTACGGCTCGGTGGCGCTGGTCGTCCTGCTCGGCGTGGCAATAGTCATCAACGAAATCCGGACCGCGCTGCACGGTCGACGACCCAGGTCCGCATCCGCAACGGCGAGTGCCGCCGATGCGCCGGGAGGGATGGGATCCGTCGAGCCCGATCTCGAAACGGCCGGTGAACGGCCCTCCGCCCTGCTGAGAATGTTGATCGCAACACTCGTCAGGACCGGACGCTTGAGCGGCGCGCAAAGTCTCACAAATCGCGAGCTGACAAAACGCGCGCGCTTCGACGATTCCTCACAACGCGAATCTTTCCAACACATCGCACAGCTCGCCGAGCGTGAAGTGTTCGGAGGCAAGCAGGTTGCCGGCGACGATCTGGAGGATGCGCGGCGAACGGTCCGCGATCTGGATGCGCAATTGAAAGGAGCGGCGACATGAAGGATCGCTTGCTCACATTGGCGCTGGCCATCGGCGCATTCGTCGCGTTCTATGCCGTGATGGTGCCGAAGCCGCAAGCGCCTCACCAGCAGGCGACGCGTCCCACCAGCATCGAAGCCGGCCCGAACGGTTATCTCGGCCTGGTGACCTGGCTGCAGTCGGAGCGCGTGCCGGTCCTGTCGCTGCGCGAACGCTTCACGAAGCTCAGCGACGTCCCCGGCCTGGAATCTCACACGGGCAATCTGTTGATCACTACCGCGCCTCATCTCTATCCGGTGCGCGATTCCGAGATCGTGCCGTTGCATTCATGGGTGCAGCGGGGCAACACCTTGCTGATCGCCGCCGGGCTGTCCGATACCCCGGAATGGTCCATGGAACCGGGCAGCGATGAGCTGTTTCTGCAGCATCTGCAAGCGATCACCCGGATGCGCTTCCAGGAGCATTCGGAGGATCCCGAAGAGAGTGACGACCCCGAGGCGCCACGGGACGAGGCTGATCAACCGACCGCGGCGGAAGTGATCGCCGCCCAGACCAGGTTGCCCGAGCCGTTGCAGCTGGAGATGCGGCCGGCCGGCGCGCATCCGCTGCTCGAAGGTGTCGGCAAGGTGAGCGCGTCCTCGGACTATCTCACGTCGAAGTGGGATGGCTGGGCGAAGGACTCTGGCGCGCTGGAGCTGGCGCACGACCCGGACTCCGGCGTGCCGGTGCTGTGGCTGCTGTCCGAAGGCAATGGGCAGATCATCGTCAGTGCTTACGGCAGCATTCTCGGCAACAAGCTGCTCGGCGAGGACGACAATGCGCGCCTGATTGCGAACATCGTGCGCTGGTCGTTGCGTGGCGGCGGCAAGGTGATCATCGACGACGCGCATCAGGGATTGGTGTCGTTCTACGATCCCGACGCCTTCTTCGGCGATTCGCGCCTGCATGCAACGCTGTGGTGGCTGTTGGGACTGTGGCTGCTGTTCGTGCTCGGCTCGCAGCGGCTGCGACCGGCGCAGTCCCGCTGGAACCCGGTGGACATCACTGCCTTCATCCGTGCCACGGGTGGCTTCATGGCTCGCGTCATGCGGCCCGCGACCGTCGGCCAGCAGATGATCGCGAATTTCTTCAACGATGCGCGCCGGCGCATCGGTCTGCCGGCGGATGGCTCGCCGGTGTGGGACTGGTTGCGCGCGCAGACGGTCGTGTCCGAGCAGGACGTGGAGCGCTTGCATGCGCTGCACGCGAAAGTGCAACGAGGCCAACGGGTCAACTTGGCTCAGCTTCACAACCTGCTGATACGATTGCGCGCGGCTTTGAATTAGACGATCACGCCCCGAAAGGAAAAGAATGAACGCCCTGGTAGCCTTCGAAGAACGTTTGCAACGGGAGTTGGGCTCGGTGGTGCTCGGCCTGCAGCCGGTGATCCGTGCACTGGCCATTGCTGTGGTCGCCCGGGGGCACGTGCTGCTGCAGGGTGCGCCGGGCCTCGGCAAGACATTGCTCAGCAAGTCGCTGGCCGCATCGCTGCAAGGTGTGTTCAAACGAGTGCAGGGCACCTCGGATCTGATGCCCGCGGACATCACAGGCGTGCATGCGTACGATGCCGAGCAACGGCAGTTCGTGTTTCGTCCCGGCCCGGTGTTCGCCGATGTTCTGCTGGTCGATGAAATCAATCGCGCCGGCCCCAAGACCCAGTCGGCGCTGCTCGAAGCGATGGAAGAACGGCAGGTCACGGTCGATCGCCAGAACTACGAGCTGCCCGACAACTTTCTGGTGATCGCGACCCAGAATCCGCGCGAGTTCGAGGGCACGTTTCCGCTGCCCGAGTCGCAGCTCGACCGGTTCATGCTGCGCGTCGATCTCACTTATCCGACGCGCGAGCACGAGCTCGCCATCGTTGCCCGCTATGGCAGCACGGATGCCCATGCGCGCGTGGATCGGCAAGAACAATTGCCGCCGATCGATCTCACGGCCGTTCGCCAGGCGGTCGAGCAAGTTCACATCGCTCCCGAGTTGTCGGGCTATGTGATCGATCTCGCGGCGGCTTCGCGATCGCATGCCCATGTCAGTCTCGGTCTGTCGACACGTAGCGTTCTGGCGCTCGTGCGTGCAGCGCGAATCGAGGCGGGCATGCGCGGCGGCGAGTTCGTCACGCCGGACGATGTGAAGCAAGTTGCGCCGCTGGTGATTCCGCACCGATTGATGCTGGCGCCCGAAGCGCTGCTCGAAGGCGTCACCGAACAGACGATTACCCAGCAGTTGCTCGATCGCACGCCCGTGCCTCGCTGAGCCATGCACCTTCGTATCAACGGCCTCGTGTTCGCGGTGCTCACCGCGCTGGTGGCCATTCTCGGCACCTGGAGCGGCGAGGGCGACCTGCAGCGCCTGTGGTTGTTGCCGCTCGCACTGTTGCTGCTGGGTCTCGCATACGAAGGAATGGTCGTATCCCGCGCACGGCCGAACGTTACGATCGATGCTGCCGGCCAGGCAGTTTTGGGCCGCCCCATGTCGCTGCAGCTGTTGTTTCGACATGCACTGGGACGTGACCTGCAACTGCAAGTTGCACCTGCCGCGCCCGAAGCGATCGAGATCGACAATGAGATTCGACTGCTGAGCGTGCCGCCCAGCGAGGCGGCAGCCATCGAGGTGCGTGCCACACCGCGGCGCCTCGGCCAGCACGACTGGCCGAGCCTGCAGGTTCGCGTCGGCGGTCCGCTCGGATTGGCGTGGTGGTCGCGCCGCTTCGAACCGGGCTACTCGTTCAAAGTCATGCCGGAGCTGTTGCGCGATTCAGCCGGTCGCGTCAGCGCTGTCGGCGGCGGCACGCGTGCACACATGAATCAAGGCGCCGGTGCGGAGATTTTCCAGCTGCGTGAGTATCGTGCCGGCGATCCGCAAAACGCCATCGACTGGAAGGCGACCGCGCGGCGCGGCCGGCTGATCAGCCGGGATTACACCGAAGATCAGCATCTCGACATCGTCATCGCCATCGACGCCGGACGCACCAGCGCGTTGCGCGCCGGCGAGCTGGATCGTCTGGGTCATTACATCAATCTCGCGGCTCGCTTCGCCGAGCATGCGGTTGCGCAGGACGATCGGGTCGGCGTCATGCTGTTCGCCGATCAACCGCTCGCGACGCTTGCGCCCGGTCGCGGCATCGGCAGCGTGCTGCGGATTCGTCAGATGCTGTCGGCGGCGACGCCGAAGCTGGCGGAGTCGAATCCATTGAACGCGGCCTTGCGCATTCGCACGCTGGTGCGACATCGCAGCCTGATCGTGATGTTGACCGATGTGGACGATGCGACGGTCGCCGGTCAGCTCGCATCGGCCGCCCGACTGCTGCTGCCGAAACATCTGCCGCTGATCGCGGGCATCTCCAGTCCGGAAGCGGAGGCGATGCGCGATGCGCCGGCGCTCAGCTGGCTCGATCCGTATCAGTCGCTGGCGGCCCAGGAATATCTGTTGCGGCTGGAACGAAACGTGCGGGCATTGCGTGCGTTGGGTGCGCCGGCACTGGTGACGCGCCCCGAGCATATGGAGCGCGCCGTGTTCGATGCGTATCTCGAGTTCAGGAACCGGCGGCGGGTTTGACGCGCTTGCGCCCGAACAGATGGCCGGTGAGTGCGGCGACCATCACGATCCCATAACCAAAGCCGACGACGACGCGGCTGATCATGGGGAAATCCGGATCGGGCGACAGATAACCCTCGATGAACCCGCACCCCACCAGCAACAGCGCGAGCAGCACCAGCAGGCGCGACGCCTTGGTCGCGGCGTGCTGAAACGATTCGCGACGCGTCGCGTGCGTCGGGCGGATCAGTGCTTCACCGAGCATCGTGCCGGCGGCACCGGCAAGACAAATCACCGACAGCTCGACCACGCCGTGCGCGGTGACGAACTTCAGCAGCTCGCCACCGAGCCCATGCTGATGGGTGAAGGCAAACATGGCGCCCAGCATCAGGCCGTTGGTGGCGATCAGATAGAACGTGCCGAGTCCGAAGAACACACCGACACAGAACGCCATCAGGCTCACGGCAATGTTGTTCGACAGGATGCCGATGGACAGCATGGAAGAGGGCACGACATTGAACAAGCCTTCGGTCCACAGGCGGCCTCTTTCCACGCCATTGATCATTTCCTCGCTGGCGAGCAGCGAGATCAGCTCGGGATACCGTGCGATCAGCCACCAGCCGGCGCCGGCGCTGAGCGCGAACAGCAAGGTGACCCAGACGATCGCCGGGCGCAGTTCGCGCACGACCTCGGGAATCTCATCCCGAAACAACGTCAGCAGGCGCGCGCGCCAATCGTGCGGCTTGCGATAGATGATGGAATGAAGTTTCGCGTAGCTGTGTTCGAGCGCCTTGGTGACGCGGCTTCCCGGCAGCAGACGGCGTGCAATCGACAGATCCCGCCCGAGCGATCGATACAGCTCGATGGCTTGCAATGCTTCGGCGGCGGTGTGATTGCGACTTTTCTCCAGCGCTTCCAACTGCGGCGCGAGCTGGCGCCACGTCTCGACGCGAGATGCCAGCCACGCTTGCATGCCTGCTTCGGCGCTCATGGCGTGGGATTCAGCAGCGTTTGCAGCCGGGTTCTGAGCTCGACGGTGTCGAGCTGCGCCAGTTGCTCGGGCGGCAGCGACTTGTCGACTCGGGTGAGCAGCGAGCGCGCAAGCTCGCCGCGAGTTTTCTCATCGAGCTCCGTCCAGCGCTCCAGCACTTCGTGGATCAGATCCGCGGCGCGAGGATCGAGCGAGCGATTCGCGGGCGTGAGGCGGGCGAAGGATGTGTCGTGTTCCTTGCTGTCGAGAATCAACAGCGTGCCCGCGGCGATGTCGCCGATGCGAACGTGCTGTGCGGTGAACATTGCCGTCGCCAATCCGATCAGATACGCCAAGGGCAGCGAGTCGATCAGCCGGAACACATTCCGGATCAACAAGGCGCCGATGCCGGGAATGTCACCGGTGCGCGTGACGATGCGAACGCCGGCCATGCGCTTGCCCGGCGTACTGCCGCGCATGAGGATCTCGAGGACGGGGTGATAGAGAAAATAGATGCCGCTCGCCGGCAGCAGCACCCAAAGGAAATAACCCGAGTCGCGCATGCCGCCGATCAGCGGCAGCAGCAGACCGAATTTCATCAGGGTGCCCACGGCCCACCACGCGAACGCCAGGATGGCGCGGATGTGCCAGTCGATCACGAATGCAAAGCTGCGGCTGCCGACACCCGCGATGCGCAGCTCGACATCGACGCCGGTGATGCTCTGCAGGGTGACCTGAGGCGCAGCCATGTCGGCTCCTTGTTATTCCACGATGCGCGCCAACTGCTCGGCCTGATATTCCTGCTGCAACGGCTGGATCAGCGACTGCAGGTCGCCGTTGATCACGTCGGCCAGCTTGTACAGCGTCAGGTTGATGCGATGATCGGTCACGCGGCCCTGGGGAAAGTTATAAGTGCGGATGCGCTCGGAACGATCGCCCGAGCCGACCTGCAGCTTGCGTGAGCTGGCCTCGGCCTGATCGCGCTTCTCCTGCTCCGCCGCCTTGAGCTTGGCCTTGAGCAGAGACAGCGCGCGCGAACGGTTTTTGTGCTGCGAGCGTTCATCCTGACATTCCACCACGATGCCGGTGGGCAGGTGCGTGACGCGAATCGCGGAGTCGGTCTTGTTGACGTGCTGGCCGCCGGCGCCCGAGGCGCGGAAGGTGTCGATCCGCAGGTCGGCCGGGTTCAGCTCGATCGGCTCGATATCGTCCAGCTCCGGCAGGATCGCGACCGTGACCGCCGAGGTATGGATGCGGCCCTGCGCTTCGGTGGCCGGCACGCGCTGCACGCGATGAGTGCCGGATTCGAACTTCAGTTGCGAGAATGCGCCGCGACCGACCACGCGACTGATGACTTCCTTGTAGCCGCCGTGCTCGCCCGGGCTTTCCGACAACACTTCGACGTTCCAGCCGTGCTGGGCGGCATAGCGCGAATACATCCGGAACAGATCGCCCGCGAAAATCGCCGCCTCGTCGCCGCCGGTGCCGGCGCGGACTTCCAGATAGATGTTGCTTTCGTCGCGCTCGTCCTTGGGAATGAGCAGCTTCGCGAGCTCTTGCTCTTCGGCCTCGATGAGCGCGCTCAGGCTGGCGAGCTCTTCCTGGCCGAGCTCGCGCATCTCCGCATCGTCGCCCTCGGCCATCTCGCGGGCTGCGACGCGCTCATCGAGCGTGCGCAGATAGGCTTTGTAACGCGCGACCACCGGATCGAGCTTGGAATATTCCACCGACAGCTCGCGAAACTGATTGGTGTCGCCGATCACGCCGGGATCGGCGAGCAGGCCACTCACTTCCTCGTGCCGCTCGGCCAGCTTTTCCAGTTTGATGCGTATCGAATCTTTCATTGCGATTGGTCGGGCGCGTCGGCGGCAAACAAGATGCGGGCGGCCTCCAGCAATTCCACTTCGCCGCGTTCGGCGGCTTCGCGCAGCCGCTGGCTCGGGCCATGCAGCAGGCGATTGGTGAGCGTCGAGGCCAGGAAGTCCACGACCTCCCGCGGATCGCGCCCGGCCGCCAGCATACGCCGCGCCTGTTCGGCGGTCTGCGAGCGCACCGCTTCGGCCTCGTCGCGCAGCTGACGGATGGTCGGCACCGCGTCCAGCGTCTTCAGCTGCTGCTCGAACAGCGACACTTCGGCCGCCAGCATTTCACTCGCATCGCGCGCCGCTTCGCGGCGGGATGCCAGGTTCTCGTTCACGACGTTTTGCAAGTCGTCGATGGTGAACAGATACACGTCCTCGATCTTCGACACCTCGGCCTCGATGTCGCGAGGCACGGCGATGTCGACCATGAAAATCGGCTTGCGCCTGCGGGCGCGGACCGCGGCCTGCACGGCGTCGTAAGTGATCACGGGCGTCGGGCTGGCGGTCGAGGTGATCACGATGTCGGCTTCGGGCAAATGCGCGGCGAGGTCGTCGATGCCGATCGCGAACCCTTTGAATTCCGCCGCCAGCTCCTGTGCCCGGCCGAGGCTGCGATTGGCGACGATCATCCGGCCCAGGCCATTGGCGTGCAGGTGGCGTGCAGCCAGGGCGATGGTCTCGCCGGCGCCGACCAGCAAGGCCGTATGGCCGGCGAACTTCTCGAACACGGTGCGCGCCAGCGACACGGCGGCATACGCGACCGAGACGGCATTGGCGCCGATGCGAGTCTGCGTGCGCACCCGTTTGGCGACCGAGAACGCCGTCTGCATCACCCGGTTCAGGTAGGGGCCGGTGACCTTCTGTTCGAGCGCGGCGCGATACGCGTCCTTGAGCTGGCCGAGGATCTGCGGCTCGCCGATCACCAGGGAATCCAGGCCGCAGGCGACGGCGAACAAATGCTGGACTGCCGCCGAACCCTGCAGTCGATACAGGGTCTGATTGATGTCCAGGCGGTGCGCGGCCAGGTCGTGCCAGTTGGCCAGCCAGTCGGTCAGGGGCTGGGATGGATCCGCGCCGGGCGTCGGGCCGTTATTCGAATCACCGGGGGGCTCCCCGCCGTGGTCCGCGAAACAATAGAGCTCGGTGCGGTTACAGGTGGAAACGATCAACGCTTCACGCACCCCGGGCTGGCCGGCCAGCTCTCGCAAGGCCTCGGGCAGCTCCTCACCCGCAAAGACCATCTTTTCGCGGATTTCGACGGGCGCGGTGCGGTGATTGATTCCTATGACGACGAGTGGCATGCCGGTGCGCGGTCGCGACGGGTGCGGATTGTCGGGGAAGGGCCCTCTAATGACAAGCGAGTTCCGGAGCCCCTGCCGTGGCAGGATGTCCGAACCCGAGTTTCAAGCCAGCTGCTATAGTCGGTCGACAATGAGCTCAATTCCTCGTCCATTCCGCTCGTACCCGCGTGCCGCGGCGTTATTGCTCACTGCCATCCTGGCAGCTTGTACCGGCCCCGGTAGCAAGCGCGAGCCGGCGGCCGAGAAATTGCCGGCGGATCCCAACGCCCTGGTATTGGGTGCGGAAATGGCCTTGCAACGGGGCCAGTACCTGGAAGCATCCCAGGCCTACCTCCGGGCGGCCCAGGCATCCAACGACGAGGAGCTGGCCGAGCAGGCCACGCGCGTCGCCCACGAGCACCGCCAATGGACCCTGGTGCAGGCCTCGGCCGAACGCTGGCTGGAGCTGAACCAGACCAACGAGGAAGCCCGGCGCTTCGCCGCCTTCGCGGCACTACATCTATATAGGATCAACACGGCCGCCGAACACCTGGGCGTCCTGCTCGATACCGCCTTCATCAATCCGCAGGCGGGTTTCCTGGCGCTGCTGCCGCAACTGGCGGACGAGGGCACGCCGAGCGGAGCCACCGCGGTGCTCCGCCAGTTGGTGGTGAAGTACCCCAATGTGACAGAAGCCCATTACGCGCTGGCCCAGGCCGCGTCGCAGTCCGACAACCTGGCGCTGGCGATGACGCACGCCCGCAAGGCCCGCGAGCTGGGGCCGTACTGGTCGCCGGCCGGTCTGCTGCTGGCTCGCATGCAGATGCTGACCGGCGATACCGACGGCGCGCTGGTCACCGCCAAACAGGTCATCGAACAGGACAATCAGGATTCGAACCGGCTCGAATATGCGCTGATGCTGATGCAGGGTGGCAAGGAAGAGGAGGGCCGCAAGGAGCTGGCGTCGCTCGCCAACAGCGAGTCCACCGGCACGGTCGTGGAGCGCGCGCTGGCCGATATCGACTTCCAGCTCGGCAATCGCGACTCCGCCGCGCAACGGTTCAGCAACCTGGTGTCGAGCGGCCGATTCGTCTACGAGTCGCTGTTCTACCTCGGCGCGATCGCCGAGGGTCGCGAAGCCTGGGACGACGCCGAGCAGATCTACAGCCGCGTGACCGGCGGTGAATTCGCGATGGCGGCACAGACCCGGCTGGCTCGCATCAAGGCCAAACAGGAGGGGTTGGAGGCGGGCCTGAAACATCTGGAAGAGTTCGGCGCCACGCGTCCCCAGTATCGAATCGAGACCATCACCGCGCGCGCTTCTTTACTGAGCGCCAACGGCGATAGCGCGGGTGCGCTGGCGTTGCTGGACTCGGCGTTGAAAGCGTACCCAGATGCGGTAGAGCTGCGTTTCGCACGCATCTTCCAGCTCGAATCGGCGGACAAGGTGGATGAAGCGATCGCGGACCTGCGCCGCCTCGTGGCCGATCGTCCGAACGATCCGACGGCGACCAACGCGCTGGGTTACACGCTGGTGGATCGCACGCGTCATCACAAGGAAGGACTGGATCTGATCGAACAGGCGCTCGCGGAGACACCGGACAACGGCGCCGTGCTCGACAGCATGGGCTGGGCGCTGCATCGGGTCGGCCGTCATCAGGACGCGCTGGAATATCTGGAACACGCCAAGCGCCGCATCAACGATCCCGAAGTGGACCTGCACCTCGGTGAAGTGCTGCTCGCACTGGACCGCAAGGACGATGCTCGCGATGTCTGGAAGCGGGCCAGCGAGCGCTATCCCGAAAACAACGAGATCAAGCAGCGGCTGCAGAAGCTGAACTGACCGTGCGCACGATGCAGCCACGGCTCTGGTTGGCCACCGCTCCCGGGTGGCGAACGGCAGCTGAGACGATGCAGCCACGCTGTTCTTCAGCCGCCGCTCCGCGGCGGCAAATCGGAGCGGCTGAGGCAATGCGAGCTTGTTCTTCCGCTGCCGCTCGGCGGCGGCAAACGACCTGGGTCGAGCGTTTGCGCCCGCGACTCTTTTCCTGGCCGGCGCTCGCCGCTGTTTTCTTGCTTGCTGCTGGTTGTGCCACCGCGCCCCGAGGCCCAGCTCCTGGCACGGCGCTCCCTGCTGATCTGGCCGAGCTGGATCGCTGGCAAGTCCGCGGCCGACTCGGCGTTTCCGGGCCGGAGAACGGCGGCTCGGGCAGTTTCGAGTGGCGCCAGCACGGCGATGTTTCCAATGTCGACATCCGCGGCCCCATCGGCATCGGCGGCGTGCACTTGCAGATGAGCGGCCAGGGCGACACTCCCGATCTCACCTTGGAAACCAGCGACGGCCTCAAGCTCCAGTCCGACGCCGCGTGGAACGAATTGCAGAACCGCCTCGGCACGGCCGTGCCCGCCGGCAACCTACGTTACTGGATGCTCGGTGTCGCCGCGCCCGGCGAGCATCAATGGCATGTAGAGAACGAAAACGGCGTGACCACCCTCGAGCAGGGCGGCTGGCGCATCGACTATCAACGCTACTCGACCGAGCCCGGCGCTCGCGTTCCCATGCGCATCACTGCCACGAGCGGCGATGCGCGCGTGCGCATCGTCGTGGATCGGTGGCAGTTGGGACAATGAGGCATCATCTCCACACCGGGTGGCCGCGCAGCGGTCGCCCTGATGCTCCGTCCGGCAACACAAAGACAAGACTATGAACGCTGCTCGCGACGAATTCCTCGGGCTGCCGGAACCATGGCCGGCGCCCGCCAAGCTCAACCTGTG
>NZ_CALFXI010000118.1 GCF_937958065.1 uncultured Steroidobacter sp. | reverse complement strand
GCTGTGCCTCGCCTGGGTGCGAGAAATAGGCGGTCCCTTATTGAGCACTTCGCGGTTGCTTTGCGGGCGCCTGCGCTTCGCTCGGCGCGGAAGTAGGGCGGCCGTTGGTCTGAGCATTGCGGCTACTTCGTCGGCGTCGCCGCCTGGCCCGCTGTGCTCGCTGGGTGCGAGAACCGGGGCGGTCGCTTGTGAGCGCTCCGAGGCTGCTTCGCGGCGCCTGCGCTTCGCTGGGCGCGAGAAATGGGCGGTCATTTGTTGAGCATTTCGCGGCTACTTCGTGGGCGCCGCTGGCTGGCGCGCTGTGCCGCTGGGTGCGAGAAACGGGGCGGTCGCTTGTGAGCGCTCCGAGGCTGCTTCGCGGCGCCTGCGCTTCGCTGGGCGCGAGAAATGGGCGGTCATTTGTTGAGCATTTCGCGGCTACTTCGTGGGCGCCGCTGGCTGGCGCGCTGTGCCGCTAGTGCGAGAAACGGGGCGGTCGCTTGTTGAGCACTCCGAGGCTGCTTCGCGGCGCCTGCGGTTGGCGCGCTGTGCTCGCTGGATACGAGAAATGGGGCGGTGGTCCTTTTGAGCACTTCGAGCCTGCTTCGCGGGCGCCGCCGGGCGCGAGTGGGCGCAGAGCGGTCGTCTGTTTGTGCACGTGGCGGCGCGCGTTGGGCTCTGAGGTTTAGGCTCCACGCTGCGAGCCGGCATTGGCGAAGTTAGTCGGCCGTCTGCTTCAGCGTAGCCGGCAGGCGACGAACTTCCGGAACTGCGGGTGATACGACCTGGCAGGTTTCGCCCCCGCCGCACGGCCGAGCTCGTTCCGCCGCCCCTGTTTCCTTGCCAAACCTCTTCTCCGCGGAAGGAAGCCCCTCAATCCGCCGGAACAGTGCGCTCCGCAGCCCAAGAGCGCAGCTCGAAGATCTTCTCCGCCATGGTGACCGAGAGAGGCCGCGTGGCTCGGATCTCTCGAAGGATGTGCTGGGCGCTGGCCTGGGCGCCGGTTGCGTGAGCGGCGTACACAGCAGAGATAACCGCCTGCTCGATCTCCGCGCCCGAGAATCCTTCGCAGGCCGTGGCCAGTTGCTGCACGTGGTTGTCGGCGATGGTGAGGTTCCGCTTCTTCGCGTGGATTCGGAGGATGTCTTCGCGGACCGACGCGCCGGGGAGGTCGACGAAGAAGATCTCGTCCAGGCGCCCCTTTCGTACCAGTTCGGGTGGCAGCGAGGAGATGTCGTTCGCGGTGGCCACGACGAACACGCGCGACTTCTTCTCGGCGAGCCACGTGAGGAACGTGCCGAGCAGGCGGCGTGAGGTGCCGTTGTCGCCGTCGCCGATGGACACGCCTTTCTCGATCTCGTCGATCCAGAGCACGCACGGTGACATCGTTTCTGCCGTGTTCAGCGACTCGCGCAGGTTGCGCTCCGACTCGCCGATGTACTTGTTGTGGATGGTGGCGAAGTCGAGGCGGAGCAGGGGCACGCCGAAGATGCCGGCGGCGGCTTTCGCCGCGACACTCTTGCCGCAGCCTTGTACCCCGAGCAGCAGCACACCCTTCGGCGCTTCGAGGTTCGGCGCGCTGCCGTCGAAGGCGGGTTTGCGCAATCGCAGCCATTCCTTCAGCCGCGTCATGCCGCCGAGGTCGGCGAATTGCGCCGTGTCGTACTCGAACGCGAGCACGCCGCCGCGGTTTAACAATTCATACTTCGCCTGCATCACTGCCGGCAGATCGGTGGGCAGCAGCGCGCCGTCGTCGAAGATCACTTTGCGGGCCAGGCGCTCGGTGTCGCCGGTGGACAGTCCGCCGAGATTTTCCACGAGCAGTTCCAGAGACTTGCGATCTGTCTTTACGCGTTGACCGTAAGTTCGTGACCACTCCGAAGCGACGCGCTCGACGATGCTGTGGCGCTCGTTGCGATCTGGAAATGCCAGGCGCAGCCGAGCGCACAGATGATCGAGCTCGCGCGGCAGCTGGATCTCGTGGCTGATCAGCACCACGGTGCGAGCGACGCGGTCGTAGTCCTGACAGATGTCCTTCAGCAGGCGCACGTTCACCGGATCGGCGAGAAAGGGATGGAAGTCGAGCAGGATGTACACGCCTGCCGTCGGCGTGGAGCGCATGGCTTTCAGCACCATGTCCGGCTCGGCATTGTGTTGCTGAGCGCCGGCCAAACTGATGTCGAGACGACGCAAACCTTCCGTGACAGTCCACTGGAACACCGGAGTGTGCGCGTTGCTGACGAGCGTCGGCGCCAGCGAGGAGAGCAGAGCGACCGCGCGCGGCTCGTCGCGCGTCTCGATGACGATCAGCGGCACGCGGCTTTTCAGCAGCGCTTCCAGCTCCCTGCGCGTGTCTGTCGAGGTGGTCATGTGCTGAATCTAACTCCGCGTTCCCTACGTAAGAGAGCCTGCGCAATCTGCACGTCGCCGTGCGTTGGTTGGCGCGTCCGAAATTTTTTGCGCCCGTCGGGATAAAAACTGTGACGTGCTTCTTGCATCGCCGGACATTTTTGCTAAATTTCGCGCCGGCCTGTGTAAGAGAGCACCACGCGTAAGCTGCAGTGCCGCTCGACCAGAACTTGTGAGAGCTTCAGACGTTCAAGGACTCTGTCGCTCTTGTTGGTTGGTTAAGTGTTCGCAGCTTTTTGAGAGGTGCCCAACAGGTGTTGCCCCGCGCAGCCAAGCAGTCACTCGCCGTTTCTCCGGCCCATTCCTTCGATTCCACCACGCTGACGGAAACCGAGATCCGTGCGCTCGTCGCCCGTTTCGGTTCGCCCCTGCTGGTGGTCGACTGCGAGCAGGTCCGTCGCCAGTACCGCGCGCTCAAGGCCGCGCTGCCCGGTGTGGATCTCCACTACGCGCTCAAGCCGCTGCCGCACGCCGCGGTGGTGTCGTGCCTGCGCGATGAAGGTGCTTATTTCGACCTCGCCACCACTGGCGAAGTCGAGCTGGTGAAGCAGCAGGGCATTGCGCCGAGCCGCTGTATTCATACTCACCCGATCAAGCGCGACAGCGACATTCGCGACGCGCTCCGCTACGGCGTCACGACGTTCGTTGCCGACAATCCGGACGAGCTGAAGAAGTTCGTGCGCTATCGCAAGCGTGCCGAGATCCTGATCCGCGTGTCGTTCCGCAGCCCGAATGCGGTGGTCGATCTGTCGAAGAAGTTCGGCTGCGATCCGGGCGCCGTGCTCGGCATGATCGAACAGGCGCGCCGCCTCGGCGTGCGCGTGAAAGGTCTGTCGTTCCACGTCGGTTCGCAGGCGACCGATCCGGCGAAGTACGTCGAAGCTGTACAGGCGTGCACCAACATCATGGCGGAAGCCGTGCTGGCGGGGCTGCCGTCGCTGGACGTGCTCGACATCGGTGGCGGCTTCCCGGTCGCATACAACGACAGCGTCACGCCGATCGACGAGTTCTGCCGTCCGATCCGTGCCGCGCTCGCCAAGCTGCCGCCGCACGTGCGGGTGATCGCCGAGCCGGGCCGCTTCATCGCCGCGCCTGCCGCGATCGCCGTGTCGTCGGTGATGGGCAAGGCCAAGCGGGATGGTCGCTGGTGGTATTACCTGGACGACGGTCTGTACGGCTCGTACAGCGGTCAGATGTTCGACCACGCCAAGTATCCGGTGTCGGTGCTGCGCCAGGGCGGCGAGCTGCACGAGAGTGTGCTCGCGGGCCCGACCTGCGACTCCATCGACGTGATCGACGACAGCATCATGCTGCCGGAGCTGGAAGTGGGCGATCTGGTCGTGGGCCGCATGATGGGGGCCTACACCTGGGCGAGCGCCACCGACTTCAATTTCTTCAAGCGCGCCAGGGTCGTCGTGATGAACGAGACCGCCGATGCGCGTCGTGTGGTTCGCCTGCAGCGCAAGGCTGCTGGCGGTCGAGGCCGCGCGGCCTGAGCGCGGCGGCCTGAACGGGGTCGCCGCTTGCAGGTCAGGGTCGTAGACCACGTCGCCGGCGCGCAAAGCGCCGAAGGCGTCGCGGTCGTCATCGATGTGTTTCGTGCCTTCTCGGTCGCCGCCTACGCGTTTTCGCGCGGGGCGGCGACCATCATTCCCGTTGCTGAAGTCGAGTACGCGCGCGAGCTGAAGCGCCAGCATCCCGATTGGCTGCTGATCGGCGAGCGCCACGCCAGGCCGTTGCCCGGCTTCGACTGCGGCAATTCGCCGAGCGACCTGGAAAAGCTCGATGTCGCCGGCCGCACCCTCATCCATACCACACACGCCGGCACGCAAGGCTTCACCGCGGTGCCCGGTTCGATCGAAACGCTCGCGGGTGCCTTGGTGAACGCCGGCGCGATCGTTCGCTATCTGCAGGCGCAGCAGCCTGAGATCGTGACCATCGTGCGCATGGGTCACGAAGCGCGCGAGAACTGCGACGAGGACGATGTCTGCGCCGAGTTGCTGCGTTCACGCCTGCTCGGCGAGCCCATGCCGACCGAGGGCATTCGCGAGCGGCTGCGCCGGGCGTCGAGCGCGCAGAAGTTCTTCGATCCGGCTTGTGATTGGGCGCCGGAGCGCGACTTCGAGCTGTGCACGCGCGTCGACGAGTTCGATTTCGTGTTACAGCGGGATGCGAGTGCGTCACCGGCTCGGTTGCGCAAGATCGACGTGCCCCGGTTCTGATCGAGATCCCCCATGAGCCCCGTCCTGCGCACCATCGTGCTGCTCACCCTGTCGAACGTGTTCATGACGTTCGCGTGGTACGCGCACCTCAAAGAGCTGAACCAGAAGCCCTGGATCGTCGCGGCGCTGATCAGCTGGGGCATCGCGCTGTTCGAATATATGTTGCAGGTGCCGGCGAACCGCATCGGCTACACGGTCATGACCTTGCCGCAGCTGAAAATCCTGCAGGAAGTGATCACGCTGACTGTGTTCGTGCCGTTCGTGATGTTGTACATGCGCCAGCCCCTCAAGCTCGACTACCTGTGGGCCGCCCTGTGCATGCTGGGCGCGGTGTATTTCGTGTTCCGCAAATGAATACCGCCATTCATCGCCTGGTCGAGAGCTGTCGCAGCGGCAACGATCCCACCGTGGTGGCGCGCTTGCGTTCGGGATGGGCGGTGATGGGCCAGCGCCAGGTGCTGACGGGCTACTGTCTGCTGTTGCCCGATCCCGTCGTGCCGCACTTGAATGCGTTGGCGCGTGCCGAGCGCGACGTGTTCCTTTCCGAGTTGGGGTTGCTGGGCGACGCGGTGCTGGCGGCCACCGGTGCGCTACGGATCAATTACGCGATTTTCGGAAATGTGGAGCCGGCGCTGCATGCTCACGTGCATCCACGTTTCGTGGATGAGCCGGAATCGCTGCGCACCGCCAATCCCTGGGGCTACGACTGGCAGCAGGCGCCGGCATTCGATGCGCAGTTGCACGCGCCATTGCGTGACTTAATTCGCCAGCATCTGCTGCGGCTCGGCGCCACCGTATAAAATTTCCCGCGTAGTTTCCGCCGCGTTTTGGCGGAATTCCCGGCAGGTCCATGTCGACTGGCGCACAGTGTCGCCAGTTGGGGACGATCTTGGGTTTACACTCGGGGCTCGCGATGTAAACTCTGCGCTGCTTGGAAGCAACCAGGAAGAGTGAGTAGCTCGATATGCGGGTCAAGTCGAGCCTGGCCAGTTACGTCGCAGAACAACTAGCGCCGCTCGGGCGAATTTCCAGTCGTGCGATTTTCGGTGGCGTTGGTGTGTTCATCGACGATCGTCTGCTCGCCATCGTGATGGGCGAGAAACTGTATCTGCACACGGATAAGAGCAACCTCGACGATTATGTCGCGCGCGGCATGCAGCAGTTCAAGCCGTACCCGAACGCGTTCGATCTCACCACCGATCATCACGAAGTGCCGCAGGACGTGGTCAACGACGCCGAGCAGCTGAAGCTCTGGGGCGAGCGCGCGCTCAATGCTGCGATCGAGTCGGCGCGCGCCAAACAAATGGCCGGCATCGAGCGCTCCCGCCACATGAAGCAGGCGAAGAAGCGCGCGAAAGAAAAGAAATAACCCGGGTCAGCCGCGGTTCAACTCCGAGTCAGCGCCACCAGCGAAGACAGCGAGCGCACCGGCGCCGAACACGTCATTCCGCGGCACACATAAGCGGCCGTTTCGGGCAGCGCTTTCTTCTCTGCGATTGCCGGCGGCAGATTTGCGGCGTCCGCGGCAATGGCGAACACCAAGCGTCTCGGCGCATAGACCTTCGCGAGCTCGTCGCGCCAGCTCTCGGCCTCCTTGCGTTCGCCGCGCACGATGACGATTTCGGGCGGTTCCAGATGTTCTTCGAGCGCGACCAGCAGTGCCGTGTGAGCGTGCGGGTAATGCTGCAAGGCGGGCCAGGCGGCGCGCAGCGTTCTGGCTGCTGCATCGAGATAGCGTGTTTCGCCCAGCAAAAGGCCGAGCCGTGTGAGTGCCTGCGCGGCAATGGCGTTGCCCGCGGGCAAGGCTTCATCGCTGAACGAACGCGAGCGATGCATGAGCTGTTCGTGATCGTCGGCCGTGAAGAAGAAACCACCCGACTGGCGATCCTCGAAATGCGCGAGCAGCGCTTCCGCCAGCGCGGTCGCGAATGCCAGATCCTCGCTGCGCCAACGGGTTTGCAGCAGCTCCAGAACGCCATCGAGCAGGAATGCGTAGTCGTCGAGATAAGCGGCGAAGCGGGCACGTCCATCCTTGTACGTCGCGAGCAAACGTCCGTCGCGCCAGCATTGCTCACGAATGAAATCGACGGCGCCAGCCGCCGCGTCGGCCAGATCGGATCGCCGTAATGCGCGGGCAGCGACGGCGAGGCCGCTGATCGCCAGGCCGTTCCAGGACGTGAGCACTTTCTCATCGCGCCCCGGCCAGACTCGGCGATTGCGAGCGTCCAGCAGCGCGCGACGCGCGCGCTGCAGGCGTTTGGTGACCTCGGCGGGCTCGATGCCCAGCTCGGTGGCGATGTCTTCTTCGGAACGAAACACGTGCAGATGCCAGTCCTTGCCTTCGAAGTTCGCGGCGCGGTCCAGCCCGAAGTGGCGCGCGAACACGGCATAGTCATCAGCATCGAGCAGCCGCGACACTTCTTCGGGCTGCCACACGTAGAATTTACCTTCGTGACCTTCGGAGTCGGCGTCGAGCGCCGACCAATACCCGCCCTCGGGAGAGCGCATGTCGCGAATCATCCAATCGGCGGTTTCGCTCGCGATCCGGCTGAACAGGGCCTCGCCCGTCGCCAGCGCGGCGTGCGCATAAACGCGCAGCAGCTGGCCGTTGTCGTACAGCATTTTCTCGAAGTGCGGGATCATCCAATACGCATCGACGCTGTAGCGCGCGAAACCGCCGCCCAGTTGATCGTAGATGCCGCCATCGGCCATGCGTTTGAGAGTGAGCGTGGCCATGTAGAGCGAGTGCAGATCCGGCTCTTCGGCGCCCGCGGTGGCGCGCCACTGGCGCAACAGGAACTCGATGTTCGTTGGATGCGGGAATTTCGGCGCGCCCCCAAAGCCGCCAAATTCCGGATCGAATGCGCCCGCGAGCTGCTCTCGCGCGGCGTGTGTCGGCGCCAGCGTCAGCGCGGTGTCGCCCGAGGCGGGCGGGGTGTGCAGCTGATCGAACGCTTGTTGTAGAGCGTCGCTTTGCTGGGCGATGTCGTCGCCGCGCTCGTGGTAGAACGCCGCCACTCGCCGCAACAAGTCGGTGAACGCGGGCAGGCCGTGACGCGCTTGCTTCGGAAAGTAAGTGCCGCCGAAGAACGGGCGCTGATCCCGGGGCGATAGAAACATCGTCAGGGGCCAGCCGCCGCCGCGCTGGGTGAGCATCTGCTGCGCGATCTGGTAGATGCGATCCAGGTCGGGCCGCTCCTCGCGATCCACCTTGATGTTCACGAACAGCTCGTTCATCACCGCGGCGCTGACCGGATCCTCGAAGGACTCGTGCGCCATGACATGGCACCAGTGGCAGGCGGAATAGCCGATCGACAGTAGAATCGGCTTGTTCTCGCGCCGGGCCCGCTCCAGCGCCTCCGGGCCCCAGGGATACCAGTCCACGGGATTGGCGGCGTGTTGCAGCAGATAGGGGCTCGTCTCGTGTGCGAGACGGTTGCGATGTGATGATTCGTGCATAGAATGCGCCCACTTTAAATGAACACCGCCCCCGACACACCGACCTCCGCGTTCTCTACGCCCGCCGAGCTGCCCGAGTTGCGCTTGAAGCGTGGCGAGGACCGTCGTCTAGCCGCTGGCCACCTGTGGGTGTTTTCCAACGAAGTGGACACCGCGCGCACGCCGCTGACGGCTTTTCAGCCCGGCGCGCTGTGCCGGGTCGTCTCGGATCGCGACAGATTCATGGGCTATGCCTATGTGAATCCGCGCTCCCTGATCAGCGCCCGAATCCTCGGGCGCAGCGCCCAGCATGCGCCGGACAAGTCACTGCTCGTGCATCGCCTGCAAGTGGCGCAGTCCCTGCGCCGCTCGCTCTACGACCAGCCGTTCTATCGGCTGGTGTACGGCGAATCCGATGCGTTGCCGGGCCTGGTGCTGGATAGATTTGGCGACGTGGTGGTCGGGCAGATCGCGACCGCGGGCATGGAGGCGCTGCGGCCGCAGATCGAAGCGGCGGTGAAAAAAGTCATCAACCCGGCGGCGCTGGTGTGGAAGAACGACGCGGGCGTGCGCGAGCTCGAAGGCCTGCCGCACTACGTCGAAACCGTGTTCGGCGAGGCGCCCGAGTCCGTGGTCGTCGAGGAGGGCGGTGTCGGCTTCCAGGTGCCGCTCGGCAGCGGCCAGAAGACCGGCTGGTTCTTCGATCAGGCGGCCAACCGTCTGGCCCTGCGCAAATACGTCGGTGGCGCGCGCGTGCTCGATGTTTTCAGCTATCTGGGCGCCTGGGGCTTGGGCGCGCTCAAGGCCGGGGCGACCGAGGTCACCTGCGTGGATTCGTCGGCTGCCGCCCTGGACCAGTTGCAGGCGAGTGCCGCCGCCAACGGGCTGAAGCCGGCGGTGATCAAGGGCGATGCTTTCGACGCGATGGAGCGGCTGCATGCGGACGGCCGGCGCTTCGACGTGGTGGTGATCGATCCGCCCGCGTTCATCAAGCGCAAGAAAGATGTGCCCAAGGGCGAGGCGGCGTACAAGCGGCTGAATCAGCTCGCCATGCAGCTGCTGGACAAGGACGGCATCCTGGTCTCCTGCTCCTGCTCGTATCATCTGGAGCCGGACCACCTGCTGGGCGCGATTCAGCGGGGCGCGCGTCATCTCGGTCGGTTTGCACAGGTGGTGGAGGTCGGGGGCCAGGCGCCCGATCATCCGATTCATCCGGCGATCCCGGAAACGCGCTACCTGAAGGCGTATTTCTGCCGGGTCGTGACCGACTGAAACCTTCTCGGGCGGGCCAAGTCAGGGCATTGGTATACTCGCACCGATCATGATTCCCTACCCCGCGATCGACCCGATCATCTTCTCGGTGGGCCCGCTGGCCGTGCGCTGGTATGGGCTCATGTATGTCATTGGCTTCGCGGCCGCGTGGTGGCTGGCTCGACGCCGGGCGGCGCGCACCGACTCCACCTGGCTGCCGAACGATGTCGACGATCTGATCTTCTTCGCCGCCATCGGCGTGATTCTCGGCGGACGCCTGGGCTGGATCCTGTTCTATGGCGGCGAACAGGTGATGGCCGATCCGCTCACCATCGTCCGCATCTGGGAAGGCGGCATGTCGTTCCATGGCGGCCTGATCGGCGTGATCCTCGCGGTGCTGGTGTTTGCCCGGCAGCGTCAGCGCCACTTTGCCGACGTGCTCGACTTTCTCGCGCCCTTGCCCGGCATCGGCATCTTCGCCGGCCGCATCGGCAACTTCATCAACGGCGAGCTGTGGGGCAAGCCCACCACCGTGCCCTGGGGTTTCACCGTCGATCCCGCGCCGCTTTATCCCGTCCAGGCGGCCGAGGCCACGCGCTTGTGTCAGCGCTTCAGCATCGATCCCTGCGTGTTGCACGTTCATGCATCCCAGCTCTATGAAGGTCTGCTCGAAGGGCTGCTATTGTTCGTCGTGCTGTGGCTGTTCACGCGCACGCCGCGTCCGCGCCTGGCTCCTTCCGGTTTGTTCCTGATCGTGTACGGCGTGTGCCGTTTCGCTGTGGAGTTCGTGCGCGTGCCCGATGAGAATCGCGGCTACCTGCTGTTCAACTGGGTGACCATGGGCCAGATCCTGTCGCTGCCCATGATCGTCTTCGGCGTCATCCTGATGGCGTGGGCGTACAGCAGCCGGCAGGCGAGCGGCAACTACGGCGTCAAGCAACTCGCGACCGCGTCATGATCCAGTACCTGCAGCTGCTTCGGCACGTCCGCGAGCACGGTCTGCGCAAGACCGATCGCACCGGCACCGGCACGCTGTCCGTGTTCGGCTACCAGACGCGCTTCGACCTGAGCCAGGGCTTTCCGCTGGTCACGACCAAGAAGCTGCACCTGAAGTCCATCATTTACGAGTTGCTGTGGTTCCTGAAGGGCGACACCAACGTCAAATATCTGCATGACCACGGCGTGTCGATCTGGGACGAGTGGGCCGACGAGAACGGCGAGCTCGGTCCGATCTACGGCAAGCAGTGGCGCTCCTGGCCGGGGCCGGACGGCAAGACCATCGACCAGATCAGCCGCACGCTCGACCTGATCCGTCGCAATCCCGATTCCCGCCGCATCATCGTCAACGCCTGGAACGTGGGGGAGCTCGAGCAGATGTCGCTCACGCCATGTCACGCCCTGTTCCAGTTCTGGGTCGGCGACGGCAAGCTGTCCTGTCAGTTGTATCAACGCAGCGCCGATGTGTTCCTCGGCGTGCCGTTCAATATCGCCTCGTATGCGCTGCTGACGCACATGTTCGCGCAGCAGTGCGATCTGGAACCGGGCGAGTTCATCTGGACCGGCGGCGACACGCACCTGTATCTGAACCACCTGGAGCAGGCCGACGAGCAGCTGCGTCGCGAGCCGTTCCCGATGCCGAAGCTCGTCATCAAGCGCAAGCCGCCCTCGATCTTCGAATACCAGTACGAAGACTTTCAGATCGTCGATTACCAGGCTCATCCATCCATCAAAGCGCCCATCGCTGTCTAGTGGGCTGTCCGATCCAACTACCTAATGGCCACGAAGAACCGTCGCACTCAGTCGCGCAACAAGACTCGTTCGTCCGGGAAATCCGCTCGCAACTCGCAGAAGAAGGCGGTGCGACGGCCCAAAGGAGGGGCGACGCAAGGAGCGCGGCCGGGGTCATCCCGCGGGATAAAGCGCAAGAAGCGAGCGGTGTCGCTGGCGAGCTCCCCATTGGTGGAAGCCCGCGATTCGGCCATTCACGGTCGCGGCGTATATGCGGTCGCGCCCATCAAGAAGGGCACGCGCATCCTCGAGTATCTCGGCGAGCGCATCTCCCATGGCGAGGCGGATGCCCGTTACGAGAAGAAGGGCGAGGACGACGGCCATACCTTCCTGTTCATCGCCAGCAACCGCACCGTGATCGATGCCGGCGTGAACGGCAACGACGCGCGCTTCATCAATCACAGCTGCAATCCCAACTGCGAGACCGTGATCGAGAACAGCCGCGTGTTCATCGACGCGATTCGTAACATCAAGCCGGGAGAAGAGCTGGGGTACGACTATCAGCTCACCTGGGAGAGCACCGACGATCCGGCCGAGCTGGCGTTGTACGCCTGTCGTTGTGGCGCGAAGAAATGTCGCGGCACCATGCTGGACAAGGAGCCGCTCGACAAGCGCAAGCCCGAGAAGAAGAAGGCCAAGAAGAAAGCCAGGAAGCGCTGAAGGTCGACACGATGCTCTCGATCATCGTCGCAGTGGCCGACAATGGCGTCATCGGCAGCGGCAATCAGCTGCCGTGGCGGCTGCCCGATGATCTGAAGCGCTTCAAGGCGCTCAGCCTGGGCAAGCCGATCGTGATGGGGCGCAAGACGTTCGATTCGATCGGACGGCCGCTGCCGGGGCGCTTGAATATCGTGATCTCCCGTCGGTCGGGCCTGGAGATCCCCGGCTGCCGCGTGGTGACTTCGATCGACGAGGCGCTCGCGGCGGCGCAGCCGGCGCCGGAGATCGTGATCGTCGGTGGCGCGGATATCTACCGACAAGTGCTGCCGAGCGTTCAGGTCATCCATCTCACGCGCGTGCACGCCAACGTCGCAGGCGACGTGGTGTTTCCCGAGTTGCAGCCGCACGAGTGGCGCGAGGTCGCGAAGGAGTATCATCCGGCGGACGAGCGTCACGCCCACGCCTTTACCTTCAGCACGCTGGAGAGGGTCGTCCCATGAGCAAGATGCGTTACAACTGTGCCACCTGTCCCGGCTATTGTTGCAGTCATTCGCGCATCGCCGTGAGCGAGTACGACATCGCGCGGTTGGCGAAGCATTTCGGGCTGTCGCACGAAGTTGCCAAACGGAAGTTCACCTACAACTACAAGACCAAGGAAGTGGACGAGCAGATCCTGCGGCATCAGAAAGATCACATCTACAAGACCATCTGTCGTTTCTTCGATACGGACGAGCGCCGCTGCACCGTGTATGAAGCGCGCCCCAACGTCTGTCGCAAGTATCCGTACGGCAATCGTTGCGGCTATCACGAGTTCCTGAAATTCGAGCGCGAGCATCAGGGCGACGACGAGTTCATTCCTTCGGCTTGATGCGTTGACTCGAAGTGAGGCTGAACAAGTACATCAGCGAGACCGGTCTGTGCTCGCGCCGCGAGGCGGACGCTCGCATCGAAGCGGGGCGGGTGACCATCAATGGCGTGGTCGCGACGCTTGGCACGCAGGTCAAGGAAGGCGATGTGGTCTGCGTCGACGGCCAGCAGGTCAGCGGCGAGCAGAAGCACGTCTATATCGCGCTCAACAAACCGGTCGGCGTCATCTGCACGACCGACCGCGCGATCCCCGGAAACATCACGGACTTCGTCAATTATCGCGAGCGGATCTTTCCCATCGGCCGCCTCGACAAGGAGTCCGAGGGACTGATCCTGCTGACCAACAACGGTGACATCGTCAACGAGATCCTGCGGGTCGAGAATGCCCACGAAAAGGAATATGTCGTGACGGTCGACCGGCCGGTGACCGAAATATTTCTCAATGGCATGGCGAGCGGGGTGCGGATTCTCGGCACCGTCACGCGGCCTTGTAAAATCACACGCGTGGCGCCGGCCACGTTCCGGATCATCCTGACCCAGGGCCTGAACCGCCAGATCCGGCGCATGTGCTCGTTCTTCGGCTACAAAGTGTTGCGGCTGCAACGCGTGCGGATCATCAATTTGACATTGGATGGGCTCAAAGTGGGGCAATGGCGCGAGCTGAAGGACAGCGAAGTGCGCGGTCTGCTGCCGCATAAGCCCGGATTCAACTTTTAACGAGGGATCGGGCATCGTGCCACGACCCTCGTGCGAACCGGCAAAAGGCGCGACTTCTGCCTCTCGCCGCCGCCCGTAGCGGCGGGGTCGGCGCGCGCTGGACGTTTCCTCTCGGCGCACAGTATCTTGCGCGCCGTGGACCACGATTACGAGGTACAAACCCGGGTCACGGGGCTCGATGAGCTGCGCGTCAGGCGGCCCGGTGAGGCGTGCCTGGTGGTCATTCATGCGCCGGTGCAGGCCGATCTGGGCCGACGTTATGTCCTCGACAAGTCCGAGACCACCATCGGGCGCGGTCGTGACAACGACATCGTTCTGCCCAGCGACTGCGTGTCCCGCCGGCATGCCCGTCTCGAGCAGCGCGGCGGCAATCTGTTCGTCGTCGACCTGGTATCCACCAACGGCACGTTCATCAACGACGACGTCCATACCATTCGCGAGCGGCAGCTGCAGCGGGGCGATCGGCTGAAAATCGGCGATACGATTTTCAAATATCTGTCCGGCTCCGATATCGAGCTGCAGTATCACGAAATCATCCATCGCATGGCCGTCACCGATGGCCTGACCGACCTGGCCAATCGCAAGCGCCTGGACTCGCTGTTGGAAGAAGAGATTCCCCGTGCCCGTCGTCATGGCCGCGAGTTGTCGGTGCTCATGCTCGACATCGATCATTTCAAGAGCATCAACGATACGCACGGTCATCTCACCGGCGACTCGGTGCTGCGCGGCCTCGCCGGCATCCTGCAGCGTCGGCTGCGCCCCAGCGACCGGCTGGGTCGCTATGGCGGCGAGGAGTTCTGCGTCATCCTGCCCGAGACCTCACTTCACAACGCCGCCAAGGCCGGCGAAGACCTGCGCGCGCTGGTCGAAGCGCACGCATTCGTCGCCGAGGACAAGAGCATCCGGGTCACCATCTCCGTCGGTGTCGGCTCGCTCAAAGAAGGCATGTCGCTCGCCGATCTGTACCGGACCGCGGACGAAATGCTGTACAAGGCGAAGCGGACCGGAAGAAACAAGGTCTGTTACTGACCGGTCACTCCACCGTCACCGACTTCGCCAGGTTGCGCGGCTGATCGATGTTTCGATCCTTGGTCAGCGCAACGTGATAGGCCAGCAGCTGTAACGGAATGTTCAACAGCAGCGGATCCAGCTCGGGCTCCGATTTCGGCACCTCGATGATGCCGTTGACTGCGACGGGCAGGGGATCGCCGCGGTGGGTAATGGCGTAGATCGGGCCGCTGCGGGCGCGGATTTCTTCGAGGGTGGAGGCGTTCTTGGGGAATAAGTCGTCCCTGGGCATGATGACCACGGTCGGGGTCTGCGGGCTGATCAGTGCCAGCGGCCCGTGTTTCAGCTCGGACGCGGGATAGGCCTCGGCGTGGATGTAGCTGATCTCTTTCAGCTTCAGCGCACCTTCCATTGCGACCGGATAGCCGGCGGCGCGGCCCACGAAATAGGCGCTCTCGTGCGCCGCCAGTTCCTTCGCCAGTTTCGCAATGTGCGGTTCCATCGCAAGGATCTCCTCGACCTGTGAGGGAAGCGCTTCCAGGGCCTTGAGCAGCCGCGCGCCGTGGGCGGTCGACATGTCGCGAATGCGGCCGAGGTGAATGGCGAGCAGCGCGAACGCGACGGCGGTGGAGGTGAAGGTCTTGGTGGAAACGACCGCGATCTCGGGGCCGGAATGCAAGTAGATGCCGCGGCCGCATTCGCGGGCGATCGTGCTGCCGACGACATTGACGATGCCCAGGACGCGGCCGCCTTTGCGTTTCACTTCCTGGACGGCCGCCAGCGTGTCGAATGTTTCTCCGGACTGGCTGACCGCGATGTACAGCGTGTCCTGTTCGATCACCGGATTGCGATAACGAAATTCGGACGCAGGCTCCGCATGCGCGGGCACGCGAGCCAGTTGCTCGATCAGATGCGCCCCGAAGCAGCCGGCAATGTAAGCCGAGCCGCAACCGAGAATCTTGACGCGGCGGATTTCGAGGAGCTCTCGCGCCGCCATTTCCAGGCCGCCGATATGCGTCGTCTGAAAGCGCGTGTCGAGCCGGCCGCTCAAGGTGCGGCGGATCGACTCGGGCTGTTCGGCGATCTCCTTGCGCATGAAGTGCGAGTAACCTTCCTTGTCGAACGATTCATCCGTAAAGGGAATCGTCGAAGGTTTCTTGGCGGTGGCGCCGCCATCGAGCGTCGAGGTTTCGAAGCCGTCGGCCCGCACGACGGCGACTTCGCCGTCATCCAGATGTACGACGCTTTGGGTGTGTCGAACCAGCGCGGCCTGATCGGAGGCAACGAACATTTCGCGTTCACCGATGCCGAGCACGACCGGGCTGCCGTTGCGTGCGACGACGATCGTTTCGGGGCGCTCGGCGTCGATGACGGCCAGTCCATAGGTTCCAGTCACGAGTCGCAGCGCGCCGCGGACGCGGCTTTCGAGGCTGTCGCCGGGCATGGCCGCGATGAGATGAGCCAGGACTTCCGAATCCGTCTCGGACCGGAAGGTCACGCCGCTCGCCTGCAGCTTGGAGCGCAGCTGCCCGGCATTCTCGACGATGCCGTTGTGAACGATCGCGAAACGCTCGCTCGCATCGGTATGTGGGTGCGCATTTCGATCGCTCGGCTCGCCGTGGGTCGCCCAGCGCGTGTGAGCGATGCCGGTCGTTCCTTTCAATCGTTCCGGCAGCGAGCGCTCCAGATCACGCACCTTGCCTTTGCTCTTGAAGATGGTGAGCTTGTCGTTGCGGGCACAGGCGATGCCGGCCGAGTCGTAGCCGCGATATTCCAGCCGCCGCAGGCCTTCGACCAGGATGGGCGCTGCTTCGCGCTTGCCGATGTAACCGACGATGCCGCACATGAGGAAACCTTCCGTTCAACCGTAAATGATCCTGCGGATCTGCCGCTCGCTGTACTCGGGCGCGCGAAAGCGTCGCGCCGCCAGCTCGTCGCTGATCTGCAGATAGATCGCTCGGTTCGAAAGGCCCTGGGCCTGCAAGGCGAGGTGGCGGCGGCGAATGAAGTCCTCGGGGGTCTCGCTCATGAATGCCAGCACTTCGTTGACCAGGCGGGCCGCTTCCTGGGGGGTCAGACGGCTGGAGCGGGCCAGGTAGTCCACCAGCTCTCCCATTTCGTCCTGCACTCCGTTCGAATCCGATGCGGAGGCGAAGTTTGCCGGCTCAGAGGTCATTTCCCAACAATCCTGCCCGAAATCGGGCAGGATTGCTGCGGTTTTTCATGCCGGTCTGGCTGGAATACGGCCAGCGAACGTATCAAGCGTCGTTGCGGCTCAGATAGAAATAGATGTAGCTGGTGACGAACAGCACGCAGACGCTGCACGTGAAGATGATGCCCCAGCCCGCGGCGATGATGGCGAACACGTCCACCGAGTCCGCGGCGCTGGCGGCCTGCGCCGTCGAAAGCGAGCCGAAACCCGCCGTGATCGCGAACGTGGTGACGCAGCTGAACATCCATTTCATCAGATAGCCCGGCAGATAGATCCGCATCCTGCGGTTGTGACGGTAAGCGGCCGCACGCGTCATGTGATCGCCGCGACTGGCATCCTTGAACAGCCAGAACGGCCACAGATAGCGGAACAGCACCAGTGACAACGGCATGTCGTCGTAATGCGAGGCGACAGCTGCACCAGAACAGCGCGATGTCATCGTGAATTACCCGGGCATCAGAGTAGAGAGCGGTGCGCTTTGACCGCGGTATCGAGGGATAGATGTCCCGAGGCCGCGGATGGTTCCCATCCGTGGGTGCAGCTTTGAAATTCCAGCACGGTGCCGTAATACGCGCCGCCCCGAAACGGCGCACTGTTGGCAGAGCCGATCGCTAGTGCGGTCGCTCGGATGCTGGAATCCAGCGCACGTTAATGCATCGCTGTAATGACTTTGATTGTTTTGTAACGAGCCATCCGCTGCACGCTGGCGATGCGCTTGTAATGCAGCCGTCATCCTGCCGTTGGCCAGCATGGGCAACAGTGCCGCGGAAAAGCCAGGTGGACCCTCGCCGCGCATCTGCAACGTTTGGGTGTCGATGATTTCGGCGGGAGCGGTGCGCGTGACGGCGCTCTCCAGTATGGGGCTCAGTGCATTCAGGATCCGGTCACGCGCCGGATCGGAAGCGGGCAGCATCCCGGCCCAGAGATAAACGCGGATCGCATCGTAACTGCCGACGGATCGAGTGCGACGATCCGGGAGAAATCCGCTGCGGGTGAATTCGATCCAGTCGGCGGCGAATCCACGCGGTGCCGAGCCGAGAATGACCCGCTCGGAGGATTGGAGGATTGCGTCCCAGACGGGATCCCTGGTGTGCCGCGCCAGGCCGCGAAGCACAGGCAACGGCAGGTGGCTCGCATTCAGGCGCCAGCTGTCCTTGCTCACAAAGCCATTCGGCCCCGACAGCAGTACGGTTCCGAGTCCAGGCACGGTCTGTATGTTCTGCTGCAGAATGTTCCTGGCGATCTCGAAGCCGAGGTTGGAGTAGCGTCGTTCATTCCACAGGCGCGCTGCTTCGCCGAGCGTGTAGGCAATCCACAGATCGGCAGCGGTGGCGGAGTTGCTGTCGAGCACGCACCAGACTCCGTCATCGGCGCGGCCCCATTTCGAAGCCGGCAGTATTTTCTCCAGATGGCTGCCGCAGAGATAGTTGTGAGTCCAGCGCAGGATTCGATCGAAGGCCTCGCGATCATTGCTGACCAGCGCGAAGAACAATGCGTACGACTGCGCTTCGGATGTAGTGATCTGCGCCTCGGTGCCGGCATCGACGATGCGGCCGTCGTGGCTCATGTACAGCAGCTTGAAGCGTTGCCAGGCCGGCCAGGTCTCGCATTTCACTCCAGCGGCGAGGGCGCTGTCGGCAACTAACGATGAAGGGCTCAGCATGAGCACCTCTTGGCGAGGCGCTCGATGGGCATGTCTTGCAGAGAGGGGGACAACCAGTCCTTTTCAGTACGCGTTGCTACGGATCCGAAATCAGGCATCTACGCTCCCAGGCGCTACCGAGACTCAGTCGGCATCACCTTAGGGATCGCGCAAGCGCTTGCCAATCCGGAGCTTTACAAATTCAGCGTGCCACGCGCGACCTCGACCACGTCGCCACTGACGAAGATGCGCCGCTGGACGTCCACATTCAAAAAGAGTGTCGAGGGTCGGGCGACGTACTCGCCTTGTGATATTTGCAACTCACAGGGCAGCGGCTGCTGAGTGGCCAGCCACCAGCCGCCGAAGTTGGCCGTCGCCGAGCCGGTCGCCGGGTCCTCCAGAATGGCGGCGCCGTCCGGGAAGAAAAAACGCGCCAGCGTGCGGCCGTTGCTCGGCGGGGCGAAGATGTAAGCCATGCTGTGGCCGTCCTCGCTGGTCACGGTGCCGAACAGATCGGGTCGGGGCCTGGCGCGCCGGACCGCGGCCTCGCTGGACAATGGAATGACCAGTTGTTCCTTGCCCGCCTTGACCCAGAGCGGTTGCTCGCCCACGTCGCTTGCTTCCAACCCGAGCATGGCCGCGAGTGCCTCACGCGATGCTTCGCACGCGCGCCAGGTAGGTGAATTGGCTTGCAACGTCCACCGATTGCCTCGGGCTTCGACCGGAATGATGCCGGCCTTCATTTCCAGCTGCAGCTTGTCGCCGCCGAGACCCAGTTCGCGGCAGACGAATGCGGTGCCTAGCGTGGGATGACCGGCGAACGGCATCTCATAACTCGGCGTGAAGATGCGCACGTGGGCGCTGGCCGAAGTCGAGCGTTGAATGAACGTCGTTTCGGACAAGTTGAACTGGCGGGCCAGCGCCTGCATGGTCTCGGTGCTCAGACCGGTGGCGTCCTCGAACACACACAGCGGATTGCCGGTGAGCGTGCCGCCGTTGAACGTGAACACGTTGACGATGCGGAAATTCAAACTGCGCATGACACCAAACCTCGGATCTGATGCGCTGTTGTAAGCGCAGCGTGCTCGCAGGTAAATGCACAGTCCAGCGCGCGGACGCCGGCACAGATCGGCGGCGCTCAGCCTGGCAGCGGCGGCAACTTCGCTTCGATGAGGCGCGTGGCAGCGTCATAATCCACTGCGGCGAGCGTGTCGGCGTGCTGGGTCAGTGCGGACAGGATTTCGTTTTGAACCCGGCCGCGCTCATAGGCAACGGCGTACGGAATGTCGTAACGAAACATGACCATCGAATAGCGCGGCACGAAGCGGGTCGGATGGCGACGCTCCAGCTCGAGCGACAACGCTTTGTGCAAATGGAACTTGGGATCGCGCACGGTATCGCGCATCTCCAGGTAGTTCTCGATCGCCATGTCGGCAATGGCATTGGTGTTCGGTCGGCGCAATGTCTCGAACTCGCGGAAGCTGCGTGCCCAGTCGTCACTGCCGGTCAGCAGAGCGTCGAGCTCGCGGCAGTCCTCGAAACAGCAGTTCATGCCCTGGCCATGAAACGGCGTGATGGCATGTGCCGCATCGCCGAGGAGTAACAAGCCATCTTCGAAGGACCATTGCTGGGACCGCACCGTACCCATGATGCCGGTCGGGTGCTGCAAAAATTCCGCCGCCAGGTCCGGCATCAGCTGTTGCGCGTCGGGGAAATGCGTGCCGAAGAATGTTTCGATGCTGGCCGGCGAGGTCAGCGTCTCGAAGCTGTCCGGTCCCTTCAGCGGCAGGAATAACGTCACGGTGAAGCTGCCGTCGACGTTTGGTAGCGCGATGAGCATGAAGCCGCCTCGCGGCCAGATGTGCAACGCGTGCCTTCCGATGCGCGGCCGGCCGTCTGGGAACGACGGCAGGGTGAGCTCTTTGTAGCCGTGCTCGAGCAAGTCTTCAGTGCAGGCAACGCCGAGCTGCTCCACCAGGCTCCGGCGCAAGATCGAGCCGGCGCCATCGGTCGCGAATACGCGCTCCATGGCGATCTCGTGCGGCTGAGCGCCGGGAGTCTGGAACTTGATGCGCCTGCCTTTGAAATCCGCGCCGATGGCGGGATGCCTGAAGATCAATTCGACGCCGGCACGCTCGGCGGCGTCGAGCAGAATGCGGTTCAGGCCGGGCCGCGATACGGAATAAATGACTTCTTCCGGGCGCTGGCCATAAGGAACAAACGTCAGCGCGCCCTGCACGTCGTGCAACATGCGGCCGGGCATCGGGATCAGCTCGGGCGTGACTTGCTCCATCACACCGGCCAGCTCCAATGCACGGATGCCGCGGGCGGCGAGGGCGAGATTGATGGAACGGCCGGCATCGACGGCAACGCGTCGCATGTCGTCCTGCCGCTCATACAGCCGCACACGGTGACCGCGACGCGCCAGGATGATCGAGAGCAGCGTGCCGGCGAGGCCCGCGCCAACGACGGTCAAGACTTCGCTGCTTCCGCCATTGCTCATTGCAGCGCTCGCTCCAGCGCGGCGACGAATTGCCACACGTCGAGGAATGAGTTGTAGAGCGGCACGGGAGCGACGCGAATGATGTCGGGCTCGCGCCAATCGCAGAAAACACCTTGTGCCGCGAGCGCATCGATGGCCGCCCGGGCTTCGGTGGCCGAGCGATGCAAGCGAATGGACAGCTGGCAGCCACGCGATTCGGGATCGGTCGGTGTCGTGATCGTCAGCGCGTCCGACAGGCGTGCCTGAAGCAACGCGTGCAGATAGGCTGTCAGGCGCAGGGACTTCGCGCGCAGCTCATCCATGCCGGCCCTGTCGAACAGCGCCAGCGAGGCCAGCAATGGCGCAGTCGCGAAAATCGGGGGATTCGAGAGCTGCCAGCCTTCCGCGCCCGGGATGGGCTGAAACGTGGACGGCATCTGAAAGCGGCTCTGCTTGTCGTGACCCCACCAGCCCGCGAAGCGGGGCAGATCTGGCGAATGTGCATGGCGCTCATGCACGAAACAGCCGCCGATGGCGCCCGGTCCGGCGTTCAAATATTTGTAACTGCACCACATCGCAAAATCGACATCCCAGTCGTGCAGACGCAGCGGGACGTTACCGATGGCGTGCGCGAGATCGAAGCCGACGATGCACCCCTGGCGGCGGGCGCAGCGGGTGATCGTTTCGATGTCGAAGCGCTGTCCAGTCAGATACTGCACGCCGGGCAGCATCACCGTGGCGATGCGCTGGCCTTCACGCTCGATCAGCGAGCAAATATCTTCGGTACGAAGCACGTCTTCGCCGGGACGCGGCGCGAGCTCGATCAATGCGGTCTTCGGATCGAAGCCGTGATACTTGATCTGCGAGGCGACGGCGTACTGATCCGACGGGAACGCCTGCTGCTCGATCACGATGGCTTCCCGGCCGGGCCGTGGACGATAGAAACTGGCGAACATCAGATGCAGGTTCACCGTCAGCGAGTTCATCGCCACCACTTCGAGCGGCTGCGCGCCCACCAGCCTCGCGAGCGAATGGGTCAGCTGTTCGTGATACGGCAGCCAGGGTCGCGACGATGAGAAATGGCCTTCGACCGCAAGCTCGGCCCAGTGCTTCAGTTCTTCATTGAGCAGTTGCGCGACGCCGCGAGGCTGCAGGCCGAGCGAGTGGCCGCACAGATAGATGCTGTCGCCGCCATGCTCGCGCTGGGGAATGAAGAATTCGGCGCGCAGCGCCGCCAGTGAATCTGCGGCATCCTGCTGTTCGGCGAAGGAGCGCTCGACGGAAACGTTCATGCGGGTGTCAGGGGTAGCAAAATCGGCCGGCTCGGTGCGGCGTCGATGACAAAGGGAGCGACCTGCAAGTTCAGCAGGTAAGGACCATCGGCGACGATGTCGTCGATGAATGCCATTTCGGTGATAGTGGCGTGCTGCCGCGTGACAGTCGCTGCGGACGTGCTGCCTGCCGGCATGCCCCAGAAAATCCGGTGCGCGGCCAGCTTGCCGCCGTCGTGCGCGCGATCGATCGACGGCAGGTCCACGACCAATGTATCGATGCCATGCTCGACGATGTGATGCATGGCTTCGAGGCTGAAATAAGGTGGCATCGGGCCCGCGTCGTAGTTGCACGCGAGCTTGGATGAATCGTTCGGCAACGTTCTCACGACCAGCCCCTGGTAGTCGCGCAACGTGGCGCTGCCGATGGCTTTCAGCAGCGCAGCCAACGAGATGACACGATCGCCTGGGATTTCCGCAGAGGGCTCGGGCGTTACGGAGACGAGCAGCGCGGCGCTGAAATGCCGGATTGCAAGATCACGAACACTCAAGCGTTCCAGAGTGATATGACCGGCACATTCGGTATGCGTGCCGTTGCAATGAGGTGCGAGCGTGTGCACGGAACAATTGCAGCTGCCGCCACGGCGCACGTCGCCGACGAACGAGCCGCCCGTGATCGGTTCGGCGCTGGCCGCCGGTGCGCCGAAGAAGGTCGGCTGGGCTGCGTCGAAGCGCAACGGAATGGAAATGTCCCGACCGCAGCTCGCAACCTGCCAGCGTCGACCGGCAATCTCGACAGCGAGCAGACTGGAAACGGCAGGATCACGCATCGAACGTTATGGATCAGCGCTTGTGCGCAACCGCGCCGCACGCCTGACAGGTGCGCATCTCCAGCGAGTTGTAGAACCGGTCGAACACCGGCGGCAACTGCTTTTCGATGTCGCTGACATGCAAATATTCCGCATGCAGCGGATACGAGCAATGCTCGCAGAACCAGAGGAAGCCATCCTGCTCATCCGGGCGCCGCTTGCGTTCGATCACCAGACCGACGGTGTTTGCATAACGCTGCGGAGAGTGCGGCACTCGTGCCGGCAGCAGCAGGATTTCGCCCTCGCGGATCGGAATGTCGACGCGGGCGCCGTCCTGCATGGTGCGCAGAGTCATGTCGCCCTCGAGCTGATAGAAGAATTCCTCGCCCGGATCTTCGTGATAATCGGTGCGCGAATTCGGGCCGCCGACCACCATGATGATGAACTCGGAGTCCCGGAATACCAGCCGGTTGTTCACCGGCGGTTTCAGGTATTCGCGGTGCTTGTCGATCCAGTCGCGAAAGTTGAAGGCTTTGAGCGGGCTCATGCTGGGTTCTCCGCGGGTGGCCAGTATACCTGCTGTGACCCGGGGAAATCCCGCGGCAGGCCGGAGCGCACGGGGGCGGGGGCTGGCTTGCGTCCGAGGCGGTCACGGACCATGCTTGGCCTCATGAGGCGTCAGTGTGTAACTTCAGCGTGGCTATTGTGGCTGGCGCTGCTATTCAGCCTGCCGGGGCTAGCCGCCGAGGACCAGGCGACCGAGCCCGAAGGTCAGGCGGTGGCCGCCGTGGATCCGGTGCAGGCCATCTGGAAGCAGCAGGAAATCGCCTTCTATTTCCAAAGCTTCACCACCTTTTATTCCTGCACCGGCCTGGAAGGAAAGCTCGAGCGCATCATGCGCGAGCTCGGCGTACATGCGAGGGTGAAGGTTCGATCCGCGGATTGCCCGTATTCGGTGGCGCGCATGCCGCGAGTCGTGATGCAGGTGGTCAGCCCGGTCGAGGCCACGCCCGAAGCCTTGGCCGATCGTGACAAGAACAAGAGCGTGCGCGAGCTGGCTCAGCGCGTGCGAGGCAAGAAGAGCGACAATCCACTCGACAGCCTGGAGCAGTTTCCGGCGCAATGGCGTCGTGTGTCGCTGACGCGGGGCCGTCTGGATCTGCAGCCGGGCGATTGCGAGCTGATCGAGGAGCTGCAGAAGAAAGTGTTCCCCAAGCTCGCCGTGCGCACGGTGCAGGACGACGTGCGGTGCTCGCCGAATCAGCTGACGCTGGGCCAGCCCCGCCTGGAAGTCGACGCGCTGGTGGAAATTCCCAAGCCCGACGACGCGCAACAAAAGCGGCCGGGCACTTGAGTGGCGGCGTTATTCGCTGCCGACGCTGAGCCCTGAGGACGAGCAGGGCACGAACACCGGCGCAGGCGAGGATTGATCGAGGCGCACCGCGCAGAGCTTCTCGCCCCAGACGCAGCCCGTGTCGATCGCGAGCACGCCATCGGCATCGTAATAACCCAGCGCCGACCAGTGACCGCAGACGATGCGGATGTCGCGCGAGCGGCGATCGGGCACCTGGAACCACGGCAGCAGATGCTTGGGTGCGTCCTTCACCTCGCCCTTGAACTTCAAGTCCAGTCGGCCGTCGGCGCGGCAGAAGCGCAGGCGCGTGAGACAGTTGGTAATGAAACGCAGGCGATCGAAGCCCTGCAAATCGTCCGACCAGCGATCCGGCTGGTCGCCATACATGTGAGCGAACAATTCGCGGCAGCTGCGCTCATCACGCAATGTTTCTTCGAGCTCGCGCGCGCACGCCTGTGCCAGCGTCAGGTCCCACTGCGGCGGCAGCCCGGCATGAACCATCGTGTAACCGAGCGTGGCATCGTGATGAAGCATCGGGCGATGGCGCAGCCAATGCAGCAGCTCGTCGCGATCGGGCGCGGCCAGCACCTGCTGAAGCGTGTCTTTGGATTTGACGGGCTCGGTGGGCGAGAGCGCCAGCGCGAGCAGATGCAGATCGTGATTGCCCAGCACGCAGACGGCGGCGCTGCCCAGCGCCTTCACCCGTCGTAACACTTCCAGCGAGCGCGGGCCGCGATTGACCAGATCGCCGACCAGCCACAGCGTGTCGCGTGAAGGAGAGAAGCCGAGCTGGCTCAGCAGCTGCGAGAATTCCTGGTCACAACCCTGCACATCACCGATGGCGTAGACGGCCATGCGGACGATCGCTCAGTGCAGCAGCCCTGGCATGGCCAAGGTGAACGGTGCGATCGGCGCATCGAAGTGCGCGCCGTCATCGGCCAGCATTTGATAACTGCCCTGCATGGCGCCCACGGGCGTTTCGAGCACGGCACCGCTGGAGTAACGAAAGCCCTGGCCCGGCAGCAGATACGGCTGTTCGCCGACCACGCCTTCACCGCGCACTTCCTTCACTTTGCCGTTGGCGTCGGTGATCACCCAATGACGCGTCAGCAGGCGCGCCGGCACCTGGCCTTCGTTGCGAATGGTGATGGTGTAGGAAAAGGCATAGTGCCCCTCATCCGGCTTGGACTGCTCGCCGACATAATTGGCGCTCACGTCGACGCGAATCTTGTAGAGCGCATCCGATGCGGGCGGAGCATCGCGGTCCGGATGGCTGGAGGAGGCGCGACCTTTGGGGGGCGTGGTATCTGTCATATCGGAGACTGGCTGAAGCCGGCGCAATTCTAGCAGTGTCGGCGGGCAAGCTCGCCGAAAAAGCGCGAATCTTATGTCTGCTAATGCAGGCGGACCGCCAGCACGTCGCACGGGGCCGCGTGCAGGATGGTGTCTTCGGTGAAGTTGAGCAGGATGGCCAGGCCATGACGCTCGCGGCTGCCGAGCACGATGAGATCGCTCTTCAGGCGCTGGGCGGTGCGAATGATCTCGGACTTGATGCCGCCGGTCTCGACCAGCTGGCGGCTGCCCGGCAGCGACAACCGGTGCGCCAGCTCGGCGAGCCGCACCTTGGCGCGCTCGACCAGCTCGCCTTCGATCTGCACCGTCGGCAGCAGGGCTTCGCCCATGGGTTCGACCGGCACATATTCGACCACGTGCAGCAGCGTGATCTCGGACTGATAACAGGCGGCGATGGCCTTGGCACGTTCGCCGATGATCTGACTGTCGTCGGACAGGTCGACCACCAACAGAATGTTCTTGTAGTCGCGCATTGCAGTCCCCTCGGGTGCGTCAGCGAAGCCCGATTATAGGAGCTTGGCGGCGAGTCGGCTGCTCAGGGCGACGAATTCGGCGGGCGAGAGCACCTCGGCCCGCAGGCCCGGATCGATGCCCGCCGCGGCGATGTCGGCGGCGTCCAGGAAAGGTTTGAGGGAATTGCGCAAGGTTTTGCGGCGCTGGGAAAATGCCGCCCCGACCACGGTCGCGAAATGCTTGGGATGGCCGATCGGCATGGGGTGTTCATGCGGGGTCAGCCGCACCACGGTGGAGACCACCTTCGGCGGCGGGCGGAAGGCGCCAGGGCCGATATCGAACAGCGGCTCGACCCGCACCCACGGCGCCAGCATGACCGTGAGCCGGCCGTAGTGCTCCGAGCCCGGCGCCGCCGCCATGCGGTCGACCACTTCTTTTTGCAGCATGAAGTGCATGTCGAGAATGCGCTCGCGCTGTTCGATCAGATGAAACAGCAGCGGCGTGGAGATGTTATAGGGCAGGTTGCCGACCAGCCTGAGCCGCTCGCCTTCATATATATGACCGAACGTGAACTGCAGGACATCGGCGGAATGGATGTGCAGCCGCGGATCGTTCCGGGTGATTTCCTGCAGATGGCGGATCGCATCGCGGTCGATCTCGACCGCGTGCAATTCGTTCAGGCCGGCCAGCAACGGGACCGTGAGCGCGCCCAGGCCCGGCCCGATCTCGACCATGCGATCCTGGGGCTCAGGCGCGATCGCGGCGACGATTCGCCCGATCACGCCCGGGTCATGCAGGAAATGCTGGCCGAATCGTTTGCGCGGTTGGTGCATGGGTCATTCGCAGTGCCATCTGCATCGCCGCGGCCAGGCTGCTGGCGTCGGCCTTGCCGGTGCCTGCCAGCGCCAGCGCGGTGCCGTGATCGACGGAGGTGCGCACGATGGGCAGGCCGAGCGTGATGTTCACACAATCGCCGAAGCCGGCATATTTGATCACCGGCAGGCCTTGATCATGAAACATCGCCAGCACGGCGTCGGCTTGCTGGAGCATGTGGGGGGTGAAAGCTGTATCGGCCGGCGCCGGCCCGATGAGCTGCAATCCTGCGGCGCGCAGGCGCTGCAGCGTCGGCTCGATCACTTCGATTTCTTCGCGGCCCAGATGGCCCGACTCACCGGCATGGGGATTCAAACCACACACCAGAATGCGCGGCTGCGCGAGGTCGAAGCGAGTGCGCAGATCGTGGTCGAGAATGCGAATGACGCGGGTCAGCGTCTCTTCGGTGATCGCCGCGCTCACTTCGAGCAGCGGCAGATGCGTGGTGGCCAACGCGACCCGCAAGGTCTCGGTCGCCAGCATCATGACCGGATAGGAACCGCCGGTGCGCTCGGCCAGATATTCAGTGTGTCCCGAAAACGGCACGCCCGCGTCGTTGATGACGCTTTTCTGCACGGGCGCCGTGACCATCCCATCGAACTCGCCGGTGAGACAGCCCTGAGCGGCAGCGTCGAGCAGATTGAGCACGTAACGCGCATTGGCAACGTTCAGCTTGCCAGGCTCGACGGCCGTCGCGGTTGGAACATGTAACACGCGCAACGTGCCGGGCTGATGAGCTGGCACGACGGTGCTGCTGACGTAGGGCACCAGTCGGATGCTGCCGAGTCGGAGTTGCTGTGCGCGCTGCTTCAGCAGCTCGATATCGGCGGCAACGACCACGTCGCAGGGCCAGTCGCGCGCGGCGATGGCGAGACAGAGATCGGGCCCGATGCCGGCCGGCTCGCCCGAAGTAACGATCAACCGCGGTATGCGCGTGCGGGCCGGCGCAACCTTCTGCGGGACTGCCGCGCCTGCGCTCCCTGGGTCGTGCGACCTTCCGGTCACATCCTGTATTCCACGAACGCTTCGTCGCGCAGGCGACGCAGCCACAGCTCGGTTTCTTCCTCGGCCTTGGCTTCACGCAATTCGGCGAACGCGCGCTGACGGCGCAGGTCGTCGGTCGAATCGTGCTGACGGCGACCGAGCAGCTGCACGATGTGCCAGCCGTACTGGGTCTTGAACGGCTTGGAGATCTCGTTTTCGCTCAACGCGTCGAGCTGTTTCTCGAACTCGGGCACGAAGCTGCCGGGACCGGCCCAGCCCAGGTCGCCGCCGTCGGCAGCCGAGCCCGGATCCTGCGACGTCACGGCGGCGATCGCGGCGAAATCTTCCTTGCCGTCGATCACGCGGGTGCGAATGTTGTTCAGCTTCTGCTCGACCGTCTGGTCGTCCTCCAGCTCGTTGGTCCGGAGCAGGATGTGACGGGCGTGCACCTGCGCCACCACCGCCTGCTGTACGCCGCCACGCACTTCATTCAAACGGAAAAGATGAAAACCGCTGGGGGTGCGGATGGGCTCCGAGGTCTGGCCGGGTTTCATCTTGGCGATGTTGTCGGCAAGGATGGAGGGCAGCTGGGTGCCGCGACGCCAGCCGAGCGAACCGCCTTCGATGTTGGTGCTGCTGTCGGAGTAGGTGACCGCGAGCTGCGCGAAGTCCTCGCCGCTGTTGGCCTTCTCGAACACTTCCTTGGCGCGTTTCTCGCGCGCTTCGATCTGTTCGGGCGACGCGCTCACCGGCACCGAGATCAGAATGTGCGAAACGTTGTATTCGGCATTCTTGTCGGGCGCGGCCTGCTGACGGGCCATGAATTGCTCCAGCTCGCGCGGCGACACGTTGATGCGGGCGATCACGTCGCGCTGGCGGAGCAGCTGCAGAGTCATCTGCCGACGGATCTCATCGCGGAACGTGCGGTAGTCGATGCCTTGCTGCGCGAGGGCCTGGGGCAGATCGGCGAAGCCGATGTTGTTGCGCTTGGCCACGTCGTCGAGCGCACCGTTGAGCATTTCGTCCGACACCTGCAGGCCGAGCTTGTTGGCCCGCTGCATCTGGATCTCCTCGACGACCAGGCGCTCGAGAATCTGCTGGCGCAGGACGTTGCGCGGCGGCAGCTCGGTATTTTGCTGACGCAGACGCGCGGTGATCTCTTCGGTCTGCTCCTCGAGCTGTGAGCTCAGGACCACGCCGTCGTTGACCACGGCGGCAATGCGATCCAGCAGCACGCCGCTGCTGGAGAGCTCGCGAGTCTGGGCCAGGGCGCCACCGGCCACGCCGAGCAGGCTCAGGCCAAGCAGACAGCCACGGATCGCGCTAGTAACTTTGGAGGTAGGGCGGAGCAGTTTCATGCGTAACCAGGGTTGGGCCACTGGGGCGGCCTCTGAAGCGAGGCGTCATTCATCCTTGGGAGGATCGATGGAGTATCCCCGAATCGACCGTTCCAGAAAAGTATTCGCGCCCACTCCGACATTCGACAGACCGTTAAGTTCAAGCTGGAACAGCACGCTGGTGTCCAGGTCGCCGCTGCGATCGCTCACGTAACGCCGCGCCACTACACGGAATCGCCAGCAGCAGGACCGATATTCCAGACCGGCGAACTGGTCGATCACGCCCTTTTCGTCGACCCCGATGCCGGTGGGCGGCTGGTTCGGATTCACCGGGACGGTGTCGATGGCGTTGTCCTCCAGCGAATACACCATGCGGGCATAGACGCTCCATTGCTTGCTGACCGGCCAGGCGACCGAGCCGTCGACCTGTTCGAGCCGGTTGCGCCGGAAGCGGTAGCCGAGATTCACGACGCGGTCGTAGCTGGGCCGGTATTGCAGCTGCAGCTGGCCGCGCTCGGAGCGGGTCTCGCTCGGATCCCACTGAATGGCGCCACGGATGTTCCAATTGCCGTACGCGCGCAGATCCAGCTCCGCCACGATGTCGGAGGTGTTGGAGCTGTTCGGCACTTCGCCCGGCAGGGTCACGCGCGGCGGCTCGAAGTAATACGCCTGACCGATGGTCGCGGCGATGTATTGCTCGCCGGTGTCGGCATCCAGCCAGCGCGAAGTGAAGCCGATCGCCAGCTGGTTCGCATCGCCCAGCCGGTCCGCGCCGACATAACGATTGGTGCGGAACAGCTGCACCAGGTTCAGATCGGCCACTTCGGTGTCGAACACCGGCAGGTCGTTCTGATTGCGATAGGGAACATACAAATACATGAAGCGCGGCTCGATGGTGCTCAGCCGCTGGTTGCGCGAGCCGAACAAGCGCTCAAACACCATGCCGCCATCGACACTCAGGATCGGCGCCGAGCGCGTGAACGTGTCTTCGCCGCTGGGGGTGGTGCCGTCGCTCAGGTTGTAGCGCGTGTAGCGCCAGCTCGCCGAGGGCTCGAGATACAGACCCGCGCCTCGCAGCGGCATGCGGATCTCGGGCGCGAAGTCGGTACGCCAGCCGGTGGTCAGGCCCTCGACGTTGTGCCGGAAATTGACCAGCTCGAAATCCATGCCGTAGGTGAGACCGAACGGCTGATCGGGAAAATTCGCGCTCACCGCCAGCTGCGGCAGCATGGTGTACGGGCGATCGGCCGGCGCGATCGGCAGCCGGTTCTGGGTGGCGAAGTCGATGGTCTGGAAGTTCTGCGCGTTCAGGATGGCCAGCCAGCGATCGTCCAGGTAGGTGAGGTGGGCGGAGCGGTTCAGATACGTGACGCTGGTGCCCTCGGGGCCCATGCCGAAGTCCTCGAACCATTGATCGTCGCTGGCGTTGGCGGCATCGATGTTCAGGCGCAGCCGGCGGGTGAGATCCGACTGATCGACGAAGTGCACCAGGCTGCGATCGGTGCCGAATTCACGATCGTCGGGCAGATACTGCACATCCAGCTGGCCCAGGCCGGCGCGATTCAGATAACGAAACTCGGTATCCAGCTTCGGGCCGCGCTTGCTGAAGTAGGTCGGAGTGAAGGTCGCGTCGTAATTCTCGGCGATGTTCCAATACCACGGCACCGACAGCGAATAGCCGCTGCGCGAGGAGGTGCCGATGGTCGGAAACAGAAAGCCCGACTTGCGCTCGTTGCCCACCGGAAAGGAAATGAACGGCGTGTAGAGCAGCGGCACGCCCTTGAAGTCCAGCCGCACACCGCGGCCTATGCCGATGCCCGCCTGCTGGCTGATGTCGATATCGGATGCGGTCAGCATCCAATCTTCGTTGCCGAGCGGACAGGTCGTGTACTGGACGTTGTCGAGCGACAGCTTGCCTTCGGCACTCGCCCGGATACGATCGGCCGCGCCGCGTGCATTACGGTCCGCGAGCTCGAACTGAGCGCCCTCGAACACCGCACTGCCTCGACGATCGATGCGCGCGCTTTCGCCTCGCACCGTCAGCTGGCCGTCGCTGTACTCGACACCCTCCTCGACGTCGAAGCTTTCGTCGCGAGGATCGTAGGTGGCGTCGCGGGTCTGGATGCGCCGCTCGCCCTGGCGGATCTCGACCTTGCCGGTGAGTTTGAGCTCGCCGTCGCGTGTGCCTTCGGCGCCGTCGGCTTCGAACTCGATCTCTTCGGGCGGCGGCGCCGGCGGCCTGGCCTGGCGGCGCTGCCGGGTTGCCGAGGTGCTGGCTTCGGTATTCGGCGCCGGGCACTTGGGGGCCTGATTCTCGGCCGCCGTCTCTGCCGCCTTTGCAGGGTCCGCCTCGCGCTCGGCAGCGAATGCCGTACCTGAGCACGACGCTGCAGCCAGCACTGCCGCGATTGCGATTGAAAGGCTTGTTAGGGGTGTCGCAGTTCGGTGCATCGGGTCGCGATTATAATGAGCGCCGTTCTTCGCTGGCCGTCTATTTACAGTCCACCCTCTTTTTTGGAGCAGCGATCCGCGTGTCGTCACTTTCACACGATGGTTCTTCAGCACCCGACTTACGGCTGCAACAGCTCGAGCACTGGCTCGCCGGACTGTTCGGCGCACGCGATTTCGTGGTGACGACGGCGTCCGCCGACGCGAGCTTCCGTCGCTATTTCCGCGTTTCGCGCCAGGGCCAGACCTGGATTGCCATGGACGCGCCGCCCGGCAAGGAGGACATGGGCCCTTACATTCGCGTCTCGGCCATGCTGGTGGACGTTGGGGTCAACGCGCCGCGGGTGCTGCATCGTGATGAGACCCAGGGCTTCCTGCTGAACACCGATCTGGGCTCGCGAACCTATCTGAACGAGCTGGATGCGGGCGGCGATGCCGAGCGGCTGTATCGCGAGGCGATCGATGCGCTGGTCGCCATTCAAGCGCGGGCCGGGCAACACGCCGCGCAGCTGCCGCCGTACGACGACGCGCTCCTGCGTCGTGAGATGGGGCTGTTTCCCGAATGGTTCTGCGGCAAGCATCTCGGTCTGCAGTTGAGCGAAGCCGAGGTTGCCGGCATCGCCGCGACCTTCGATACGTTGGCCGCCGAAGCCCTGCGGCAGCCGCGAGTGTTCGTTCATCGCGACTATCACTCGCGCAATCTCATGCTCACCGACGGCGTGAGCCACGAACGAGGCGGGCACGGCCCCAATCCCGGCATTCTGGATTTCCAGGATGCGGTGCTCGGGCCGGTCACCTACGACCTGGTGTCGCTGTTACGCGATTCGTATGTGCAGTGGCCGCTCGAGCGGGTGCATGCGTGGATCGAATATTTCCGGCAGACCGCGCAGCGTAGCGGGGTCGACGTCGGCGCCAACCCTGCGCAGTTCCAGCGTTGGTTCGATCTGATGGGCGTGCAGCGTCAGCTCAAGGTGCTCGGCATCTTCGCGCGCCTGTATCACCGCGACGGCAAGTCGGGTTATTTGAAGGACCTGCCGCGCACGCTGAGTTATGTCCGCCAGGTGATCGGGAACTACAGCGATCTGGACTTCCTCGCGGGGTTCATCGAACGGCGCATCGTGCCGGCAATGGCGAAGCTCTAGGACACTCTCATGCGCGCGATGATTCTCGCGGCCGGACGGGGTGAGCGCATGCGTCCGCTCACCGACCGCACGCCCAAGCCGCTGCTGACCGTGGCCGGCAAACCGATGATCCAGTATCACATCGAGGCGCTGGCCGCCGCGGGGATGCGCGAGATCGTCATCAACCTTGCGTGGCTGGGATCGCAGATCCGCGCGGCACTCGGCGATGGCTCGCAATTCGGCGTGCACATTCATTACAGCGACGAAGGCGACGCCGCTCTGGAAACCGGCGGGGGAGTGTTCAAGGCGCTGTCCTTGCTCGCGGGCCCGTCAGGCACCGATCCGTTCGTGGTCGTCAGCGGCGATGTGTGGACCGAGTATCCGCTCGGCGATGTCGCGAACAAACTCGCGGCGGGCGACATGGCCCACTTCGTGGTCGTGCCGAATCCGGAGTTTCACGAGCGCGGCGATTTCGGCCTGGAAGGCGGGCGGCTCACCGACAGTGGCGAGCGCTACACGTACGCGAACATCGGCGTGCTACGGCCAGAGTTCTTCGCCGGTTGCGAGCCTGGAAAGTTTCCGCTCGCGCCCCTGATGTTCGCCTGGATCCGCAGGAATCGGGTGAGTGGCGAGTTGTTTCGCGGCGTGTGGCACAACGTCGGCACGCCTCAGCAGCTGCAGCAGATCGATCAGGACGCGTCGGCCCAGCGTCGCAGCAGGTTGTGATAGATGCCGGTGAGCTGCACCACGCTCGGATGATCCGGCGCGTCGCCGCCGAGCCGCTGAATGGCGAGATCGAGATCGAACAGCAAGGTGCGCTCGCCATCATCGCGCACCATGCTCTGAATCCAGAAGAACGACGCGAGCCGTGCGCCCCGCGTCACCGGCTGCACCCGATGCAGGCTGGTGGAAGGGTAGAGCACCAGGTCGCCGGCCGGCAGCTTCACGCTGTGCGAGCCGTAGGTGTCGTCGATCATCAGTTCGCCGCCGTCATACTCGGACGGTGACGCAAGAAACAACGTCGCGGAGATGTCGGTGCGCACACGATGTGGAGTGTTGCGCACCTGTCGGATGGCGTTGTCCACGTGATTCCCGAAGGACTGGCCGCCGGCATAGCGATTGAACAGAGGCGGAAAGATCTTCAGCGGCAGGGCGCCGGCGAGGAACAGCGGATTGCGCTCCAGCGCCGAGAGAATCATCTGGCCGAGCTGACGCGCAACCGGCGAGTCCTCGGGCAACTGGGCATTGTCTTTGGCTTTGGCCGATTGATGACCGGCGGTGACGCGGCCGTCGATCCAGTCGGCGGCATCGAGCTGGCGACGACATTCGGCGACCTGCTCGGCGGTGAGGACGTTCGGAACGTGGAGCAGCATAAGCCGTGAAGGGTGGCCGATGAGGGCCGCCGGCACAAGGCCGACGGCCCTCGAAGCTCAGAAGCTGATGAAGGCGGTGAGCTGCGCCGAGCGGCCCGCGCCCGGCACATAGTGACCGCCGCCAAACCGGTCGACGTATTTCTCGTCACCCAGGTTGAGCACATTCAGCCGCAGCGACAGCACGTCGTTGACGGTGTAGCTCGCCATCAGATCCACCAGCGTGACGCCATCGACCACCAGCTCGCCGAGCGTCGCGTTGCGCGAGCGAACCATGTCGTCGATGTACTGCACGCCCAGACCAACCGTGAGGCCGAACGGCAGGACATAGGTGGTCCACGCATTGGCGGAGACTTCCGGCACCAGCGGCAGCTCCTGGCCCTGCTCGAGCGCGTTCCGGGAGATCTTGTACTCCGCATCGAGGAAGCTCGCGCCGGCGAACACCGACCACGCATCGGTGATCATGCCCGAGGCGGACAGCTCCAGACCCTCGATGCGCTGCTCGCCATCGAGGATGAACGGATCGGTGTTGAGATTGCGCGTGCGCAGATTGGTCTTCTCGGTGCGGAACACCGCGCCGTTCAACGCGAGCCGTCGATTGAAGAGCTCCCATTTCACGCCGGCTTCCAGATTGGAGCTTTCCTCGGGCGGCAGATTCACGTTGTTCGCGGAGGTGTTCGAGCTGCTCAGGCCCGAGCCGGCGGTGCCCGCGTCCACGGTCGGGTCGAAACCGGTGCCGTAGGCGAGATACAGCGTGCCGTCCTCGATGGGCTTGAACGTGACCGCGCCCTGATAGGTGATCTCCTCATCCGAGCGCGACAGCGATTCGGTCACGGCGCGGGTGGTGAAGTTGCGCAGCTCATAATCGACATCCACGTCATCACGGCGCACACCCGCCGTGATCGACCACTGGTCGGTGAGCTTGATCGTGTCGACGACGTACACGGCAATGCTCTTGATCTCGGTCTGCGAGGGGTTGCCGTTGTTGATCGGCATGGGGCCGTTCGGCCGCAGGCTCGGATTGGGATGAAAGAAGTCGGGGATCTGCGGCTGATTGGCGGTCTGCGCGCTGTTGCGGCCTTCGGTTTTCTCGCGCGCCAGTTCCAGACCGGTCACCAGGGTATGTTCGATCGCGCCGGTGCTGAACTCGATGCTCACGTCGGTGAGATTGGTGAGGTTCTCGGTGTTCATGTCGCGACGTTGCAGCTGGCGATTGGGCGGACGCGGCGCCGTGATGGCGGAGGAGCGATCGCTGTCCAGATAGCGCAACACGTTGCGTGCCGTGACGTTGCTGCTGAAGTCGTGCTCGAGCTGCAGCGTGCCGCTCTTGATCGTCACGTCTTCGTAGTCGTAATTCTTCAGGCCGTAGAAGTTGCTCTGGTCGACGGCCGGCGTCGCTTCATAGGCGCCGGTCGGATAGCTCACGCCATTCTGCGTGACCGTGCCCCAGGGCAGGCCGTAATCGGGAACGTTGTCCTCTTCGACATACAGCGCGCTGGCGGTGAAGCGCGTGGCGGTGCCGAGGCCGAGCGCGAACGACGGCGCGATGCCCCAGCGCTTGTTCTCCACCACGTCGCGGTTCGACACTTCAGCGTCGTGGTACAGCGCGTTCAGGCGGAACGCCATGCTGTCGCCGAGACCGAGATTGATGTCGCTGGTGACCCGCTTGAAATCGTCGCTGCCGTAGCCGAGCGAATACTCCTGGGAGTCGCCCTGATGCGGCGTCTTCGAGACTTGATTGATGGCGCCGGTGGTGGCGCTGCGGCCAGCCATGGTGCCATTGGGGCCCTTGATGACTTCGACCTGCTGCAAGTTGAACGAGTCGCGCGTGTAGCTGCCGGCATCGCGCACGCCGTCGATGAACAGGCTGTTGCGCGCGCTGGAGCCGCGCATCGAGAAGTTCTGATCGCCCGGCAAGCCGCCGCCACCTTCGCCGGCCTGGAAGGTGATGCCCGGCGAGTTGCGCAGGACATCGCGCAGGGTGGTCGCGGCCCGATCGCGGATCACCGTCTGCGGGATCACCTGAATGGTCTGCGGCGTGTCGAGCAGCGGCTGCGAATACTTGGGCGAGGAGGCGACCTCGGTCTTCACGGAGTCTTCGTCCGCTTTCACCGAAATCTTCGGCAGCAGCTGTTGCGGCCTGCTCTCCTGGGCATGCAGCTGCGGGGCTGCGGATTGCAGGACAGTGAAGATGGCGGCCGCGAGGGTGCAGCGGCGCCCGGACATCGAGTCGCGCATGGCGAGAGGTCTCCCTTTTAAAGAATGCTGTTGACGTCTGGCTGGCGGACACGGCGCGGAACGGCGCGGTGCTGGCGGGCTGCGTTTTGTGGGCGAACTTTAGGTGAGAAGGGTTCTCATTTGCAACCGAGGATGTACCAGGGCATGATCGCGGTGCTGGTCCTTCGATCCCCTTGATGAGCAACTTTCGAGCGCGAGAAGCCTGCCGTGTTCGCTGAAGATCATTCGCGACGCCTGTGTGTCGCCGCCACCATCGTCGCCGTGCATGCGATCGGCCTCTATGTGGCAGTCACGTTCGCGCCGCAGATCCGGCTCGCTGTTGCGGAAGTGCCGCTGACGGCCACTTTCATCTCCCAGCCTGAACCCACGCCGCGCACCGAGCTCCCGCAGGTCAGCGTGGTAACGCCGCAACCGATCGCGCAGATGCCCGAGCTGCCGCTGATCGAGCTTCCGACCGAGGCGCCGCCCTCGACGCGAGCGATCACCGTTCCGGTGCAGGCGGCACCGCCGCCAGCTCCGCAGGCCATCGACCGCAGTACCCCGAAGCTGGTGTCGACGGTTGAATATGTCCGTGAGCCTTCACCCCGATATCCACCTCAGTCACGACGCCTGCGAGAGCAGGGAGTGGTGGTGTTACGAGTGCTGATCGATGAGCAGGGCGCGGCGTGCAGTATCGAAATAGAAACGTCCAGCGGCCACTCGCGACTCGACGATGCGGCCCGCGAAGCCGTAGCGCGTGCGGCCTTCCGGCCCTACGTGGAAGACGGCGAGCCACGGCGCGCGCTGGTGCTGATCCCCATCGAATTCGCTTTAAATCGCGGCTCGGCGTAACTATTCGTTGCGCACGCTGTCTGTAAATGTTGTTCTTGACGGCGAATGTGACAGCGGCCGCGTCCGTTCATGATCGAGTGGAACAATCGACTACGGTAATCGTTGCCAATCTGTCGAGTGCCGTCCGAAACTGTATGCACAGCGGTGCTGCAACGGCTTCGGCAGCTGGCACGTGAATGGTGCGCGGGGGATTTGGGAGCGCGTTTCTTATCAGCAAAGTTAGTTTACAGGTAGGTAGATTCTGTTTCGGAGTGCTTGCCTTCCTCGCAGAAACTTTATACCTTGCCCGCCGTTTCTGCGGTCTGTAGGACAAAGCGTCAATACGGAATTTACGGACTTCATTCCGGCCATCCCGGAAGGGGACGCGCACGCGAAGGCCGGTAGAAACGGGGGTTGTATGCCGAATGAGCATACGCATCGAACGACCACTAACGGTTGCGCACTAACTATGCGGGGTTGAGCCTTGAGCCCCGTGTCTTATTTTTGTTGAGCTGCAAAGCATGCCCTACGCACCAGCCACGGACAGTTCGTTTTTCACCCGCCGCGGTCTCGTCCTCGCGATCATCATTGGATTGCATATCGGGATGTTCTGGCTGCTGAACTCCGGTCTGTCCCACCAGATCATCGACGTGGTGCTCGGCCCGATCGAGACCCGCATGATCGAAGAGGCGCCGAAGCAGGACGAGCCGCCGCCGCCGCCGCCGCCGAAGATCGAAACGCCGCCGCCGTTCGTACCGCCGCCGGAGATCGACATCGCGATCACGCCGGACGCGCCGCCGACCAACGCGATCCAGCAGACCACCAACGTCAGGCCGACGGCGCCGCCGCCGGTAGCCGCGCCCGCGCCGGCTCCGGTCCAGCGCACCGCGCCGAAGTCCGATTCGCGCCGTCCGCTGACGCAGCCCGAATATCCACCTTCTTCGCGCCGAGCTGGCGAGGCGGGCACGGTCATCCTCGAGGTCTATGTGCTCGAGAACGGCCGCGTCGGCGAAGCCAGAGTGAAGCAGTCGAGCGGTTTCCCCCGCCTGGACGAAGCGGCGGTGCGCGAAGTGAAGCGGTCCTGGCGCCTGGTGCCCGGTACCGAGAATGGCAAACCGGTTCCGATGTGGGGGCAGTTCGCCGTCACATTCAAACTCACGGACTGAGGCGCGGGAAACGCGTGACATAAGGGCCCGCTACGAGCGGGCCCGGTAGACGGCAAGACTCCACCCACTGATTCAGGTCATTGATTTAATCGTAGAGGACATCGTTCCATGGCTCCGAACACCGAAAACGTCGAAAACCCCTTCGGCCTAAAAGCACTCTGGGAGCAGGGTGGGGTCGTCGCGCACGGCACGTTGATCATCATGGTGATCCTGTCGCTTGCCTCCTGGTACATCATTCTCACCAAGGCATGGGACCAGCGCCGTCTGCTCAAGCAATACAAGGATGTCGAGAAGGGCTTCTGGACCGCCGGCAACATCCGTGACGGCGCCGCCAAGCTCACCGGCAAGGACAACGCGTTCCGCATGATGGTGGAAGACGGCCTGCGCGCCGCCCAGCATCACGAAGGCCGCCTGACCGACCAGATCCCGCTGCACGAGTGGATCACCGCGTCGCTGTACCGCACGGTCGACTCCATCTCCAAGCGTCTGAACACCGGCCTGTCGATTCTGGCCACCACCGGCTCGACCGCTCCGTTCGTCGGTCTGTTCGGTACGGTGTGGGGTATCTACAACGCGCTGATTCAGATCTCCCTCGCCGGTCAGGCGTCGCTCGACAAGACCGCCGGCCCGATCGGTGAAGCGCTGATCATGACCGCCATCGGTCTGTTCGTCGCCGTGCCGGCCGTGTGGGGCTACAACTGGCTCCTGGGCCGCAACAAGGACATCATCGAGAAGCTGCGATACTTCGCCTCGGACCTGCACGCCTACCTGGTGAGCGGCGCCCGCGTCGAATCCGGTCCGCTGCCGGCCGCTGCTGGCCGCGCTCCGGCCGCTGCTCCTGCCGCTGCGGTCACCCGCAAGTAATGCGAACGGCCCCGGGCGCCTGATTGCTCGACAATCCGGAACCGGGGCCTTTCTTTATCGGAGCATGTTGTTATGAGTTCATTTGAAGGCATGTTTGCTCCGCCTGCGTCGGATGGCGACGACAAGGCCATGTCCGAGATCAACACGACGCCGCTGGTCGACGTCATGTTGGTGCTGCTGATCGTGTTCATGATCACCATCCCGGTGATCACGCATACCGTCCCGGTGGAGTTGCCCAAGGTCCGTAACGAGGCGACCAAGACCGCGCCGGAAAACATCACCATCGCGGTGAACAAAGACGGCCAGATCTTCTGGAGCCAGACCCTGATGCCGGACACGACCGCGCTGCTCGAGCGCCTGAAGGCTGCAGCCGTGCAGAATCCGCAGCCGGAAGTGCACGTCCGTGCCGACCAGGCGACTCGCTACGAGTACGTGGGCCGGGTCATTCTGACCGCGCAACGCGCCGGCATTCAGAAAGTCGGATTCATCACCGAGCCGGGCGCGAACTCGCGCTAGTCCCGCGCTACGACAGAAGAGGTATTTGCCATGGCAATGAGTGTAGGCGGCGGCGGTGCAGACGAACCCATGATGGACATCAACACGACGCCGTTGATCGACGTCATGTTGGTGCTGCTGATCATGTTCATCATCACCCTGCCGGTGATGACGCACGCGGTGAAGCTGGACATGCCCCAGTCCAAGAGCAATCCGCCCCCGACCGAAGTGGTTCAGGAGCCGATCCGGATCGATATCGATTGGGACGGCAGCGTGGTGTGGAACGGCTCGCTGGTGCAGCTGGATCAGCTGGAAGGCTACTTCCGCGCTGAAGCGGCCAAGAACCCGCAGCCCGAGCTGCACGTGCGTCCGGAGCGCCGCGCGAATTACGATACGGTGGCCAAGGTGCTGGCATTGGCCCAGCGCAATGGCATGCAGCGCATCGGCTTCGTCGGCAACGAGCAGTTCCTGGGCGAATAATTGAAAAAACCCGGGATCGTTCAGCCGGGGTTCAGCCCGGCCGAGCGATGCCGTCGAATTGAGCTTCAGGTGGCGGCGGGCGTCGAAACAATCCCCGCCGCCGACCGTTGTAGTCGACGACTCACACATTTCGATAGCTTTACGGCCGCAAGGATGCGGTGGTCAGCGAATTTATGGCCGGGACCGAGGTCATAAAGACGAATGGTTGCAGCACCATGTCGAACGATTGAACGAATGAGTGCTGTGGGTCGATTCGCGCCCTTTTGTTATAGATCGGGAAACCATATGACTCGAGTACGAAGTATTGCCGTTGCGATTTCTCTGGCCTTGGGAGCCGTGGTTCCCGCGGTGACCTTGCTGGCTCCCACGGCGCAGGCCGCCGAGCAGCAGAACAAGATCACCACCAAGGCCGTCGCCGTGCCGCTCAAGGCCGCCCAGGAGGCGATGCAGAAGAAGCAGTGGGACACCGCGCTCGCCGAGATCAAGAAGGCCGCCGCGGTCGAGAAGAAGACCCCGTTCGAGGCCTACCAGATCGATGAATTCATGGGCTTCGTGCTGATCCAGCAGAAGAAGTTCGGCGAAGCCGCGCCGGTGTTCGAGCGCATGCTGAACTCCGGGCTGATGCCGGCCGACCAGGTGGACGACCGCACCAAGACCGTCGCCCAGCTGTACTTCCAGATGAAGGATTACGGCAAGGCCGCGCAGTGGTCCAAGAAGTGGCTGGACAAGCACCCCAACACCGAGGACATGGGCATCCTGCTGGGTCAGTCGCAGTATCTGCTGAACGACTACAAGAACGCCGCCGAGACCATGAAGAAAGTGGTCAACAATGCCGAGAAGGCCGGCCGCAAGCCCGACGAGAACTGGATCCAGATCGTCATGAGCTCCTACTTCAAGATGGAGCCGCAGGACAAGAACGGCATCGGCGAAGCGCTCAAGACGATGGTCCGTTACTATCCGAAACCCGAATATTGGGAAAACCTGCTCGACATCTATCGCCGCAAGGAGAGCGGTGACCGCATCGCGCTCGGCTACTACCGCCTGATGAACGACGTGGGCATCCTGAAGGACAAGGGCGACTACGTCGAAATGGCCCAGCTCTCGATCGATGCCGGCGTCCCGGGCGAAGCCCAGGCTGCCATGCAGAAGGGCATGGACACCGGCGTGCTGAAGGTCGCCGACAAGACCGAGCAGGGTCGTTATGACCGCCTGATGGCCAGCGCCACCAAGCAGTCCGATCTGGACAAGAAGACGCTGGCTCAGCAGCAGGCCGAAGCGGACAAGGCCGGCACGGGCCAGGTGCTGGTCGGTCTGGGCCAGGCGTACCTGAGCTATGGCGAAGTCGACAAGGCCATTGCCGCGCTCGAGAAGGGCATCGCCAAGGGCGGCGTGACCGATCCCGACGAGGCCCAGATCAGCCTCGGCCGGGCGTACCTGAAGAAGGGTCAGAAGGAACAGGCTCGCGAGGCCTTCAAGAAGGCCGGCGGCAAGTTCAAGGACCTGGGCGAGCTGTGGGTCATCCGCACCCAGAGCGCCTGAGCTGACCGCTGAGGTAATGCAAAAGGCCCGGCCAAAAGCCGGGCCTTTTCATTTTCAGCTAGAATTCGGGCCGCGAGCCCCCATCTCGCGTCCGTGAGCGAGCCCGAAGTGAGCGAATTCAAAGGCATCCCCATCGTCCGCAGCGGCGACAAGTACCGCACGCCGCAGGGCTTCAATGCGATCAAGGACGGCATCAAGGCGTCCTCCCAGGCCGCTCCCATCGAGTTCGGCCGCAAGCCGACCTGGCTGCGCGCCCCGATGCCGGCCGGCCGGGCCTTCGACGCCGTCAAGAGCACGGTCAAGGAGCACCGGCTCGCGACCGTCTGCGAAGAAGCCAAGTGCCCGAACATCGGCGAGTGCTGGAATGCCGGCACCGCCACCATCATGCTCATGGGCGCCGTTTGCACGCGCACCTGCCGTTTCTGCTCGGTCGATACCGGCAACCCGCACGGCTGGCTGGATGCCGAAGAGCCGGCCAACAGCGCCCGCACCGTGCAGCTGATGAAGCTCAAGTACGTGGTGCTGACCTCGGTCAATCGCGACGATCTGCCGGATGGCGGCGCGGGCCACTTCGCGGCGTGCGTGCGGGAGATCAAACGTCTCAATCCGAACACCGCCGTGGAAGCGTTGACGCCGGATTTCCAGGGCGTGCTGGCCGATGTCGAAACCGTGGTCGCGAGCGGTCTCGAAGTGTTCGCACAGAACGTCGAGACCGTGCGTCGTCTCACTCATCCGGTGCGTGATCCGCGCGCCAGCTACGAACAGACCCTGGCGGTGCTCGGGCACGCCAAGCGCTTCCGTCCCGACGTGCTCACCAAGACGAGCCTGATGCTCGGCCTCGGCGAGACCGACGAAGAGATCGCGACCGCAATGGACGACATGCGCGCGGTCGGCGTCGACATTCTCACGCTGGGCCAATATCTGCGCCCGACCCCGAACCATCTCGCCATCGAGCGCTGGGTCACGCCCGCCGAGTTCGAGCGCTATCGCGAGTGGGCGCTGGCGAAAGGCTTCCTCGAATGCGTGTCCGGTCCGCTGGTGCGATCCAGCTATCGCGCGGAGCGTGCATTGGAAAGAAACAATGCGGGGCTGAAGCCGGCCGTTGGCAGCTAGTGGTTGCGGCTCTTGCCTGCAGTGATGCCTTCGTCCAGCGCTGTGTCCCTTCCAGACCAATCTTCAACGCCTGACGCCCAGCCAGTCATCCGCTGGCTGGGCCGCGTCGAGTACGAGCCCACCTGGCGGGCCATGCAAACGTTCACCAACGAGCGCAACGCCAGCACGCCCGACGAGATCTGGTTTCTCGAACATCCTCCGGTATTCACGCTCGGCATGAATGCCGCGCCGGAGCATCTGCTCGCGCCCGGCGATATTCCCGTCGTGCAGATCGATCGCGGCGGACAGGTGACGTATCACGGGCCGGGACAGCTGGTCGTCTATCCCTTGCTCGATGTGAGAAGAGCGGGGCTCGGCGTGCGGCAAATGGTGATGGCACTGGAGAATGCGATCATCGATCTGCTCGCATCGTGGAACATCGCGGCAGTCGCGAAACGCGAGGCGCCCGGTGTGTATGTCAACGGACGCAAAGTTGCCAGCATCGGGCTGCGGATCCGCCGCGGCAGCAGCTATCATGGCCTGGCGTTCAACGTTGCGATGGATCTGCAGCCGTTCCAGCGCATCAATCCCTGCGGCTATCGTGGCCTGGAAGTCACGGATCTGCGCTCGCTGGGCGTGAACGCAAGTGTGCAGGAAGTTGCGGATGCACTGGCGCCGCGACTGCTTGCATCGTTGCAGCTGACGCCGAGCGTCGGCTAGCGAGCCAACATGCGAAGGTTCCGTCATGCGAGCAGTCGTCCTCAGCAGCTATGGGCCGCCTCCTGATCTTTCCGTAAAAGAGATTGCCGCGCCGGCATTGCAGCCCGGGCACGTTCGTCTCCGCGTGCACGCAGTGGGTTTCGGATTTCCCGACGCGCTGATGGTCGCGGGCAAATATCAGGTCAAACCGGAAGTGCCGTACACCCCCGGCACTGAAGTCGCCGGAGTCATCACCGAAGTTGCCGCCGATGTCACCGATCTCGAGCCGGGCGCGAGAGTGCTGGCGATGGTCGGGCAGGGCGGGCTGGCTGAAGAATGCATCGCGCCTTCACATGCACTCATTCCATTGCCTGCGTCGATGAGCATGGCCGCGGCGGCGGGCTTTCTCGTCAACTACGGCACCACGTATCACGCACTCGTGCAGCGAGCAAACATCCAGCCGGGAGAAACATTGCTGGTGTTGGGCGCGGCGGGCGGCGTGGGCCTGACGGCGATCGAAATCGGCAAGGCGTTGGGTGCTCGGGTGCTGGCGGCGGCGAGCACGCCGGAGAAGCTGGAGCTGGCGAAGCGTCATGGCGCGGACGCGGTATTCAACTACACGCAGGATACGATCAAGGCGAAAGTAATGGAGTTCACGGACAACCGGGGCATCGACGTCGCGTACGACCCGGTGGGTGCGGACTTCGCCGAGCAGGTGGTGCGCTCGATGGCCTGGAACGGCCGTTATCTGGTGATCGGCTTCGCCGGGGGCAGGATTCCGTCGATCCCGATGAATCTGCCGCTGCTCAAAGGCTGCTCGCTCGTGGGGGTCTTCTGGGGCGCCCACACGCGCAAGGAGCCGGCGCTGCACGCGTCCAATCTGAAAGCGCTGTTCGATCTGTTCGAGAGCGGCAAGATCGAGCCGCACGTCACGGAACTGCAGGGGCTGGAGCGCTTCACGGAAGCGCTCGATGTTTTGAATACGCGGCGTTCGACGGGGAAGGTCGTGATTCGCGTCGCAGCGGATTGACCGCTCGCGTTACAGCACCACCATCACTCGCTCGTGCGCGGTGAGCTCGCGGTACAGATCATCCAGCTGTTGTTTGCTCTGTGCCGTGAAGGTGCACGTCAGGCTCAGGTAGCTGCCGCTGCTGCTGGGACGCTCTTCGATGTTGTCGGGCTCGATCGGACCGGCGTGCTTCTGCACGATGCCCAGCACGATGCTGCGAAAGTCGTCGGTGCGACGGCCCATGACCTTCAGCGGAAAGTCACAGGGGAACTCGAACAGGGTGTCCTTCGGGGTGCTGCTGTCGCTCATGGGAACTCGATATGCGGCCAGGGCGGCGGTAAGTCAAGCCGCAATTCACGGCGTGGGCGGGTCGGCCGGCATGTCAGCCTGTTGCTGGCGGAGCTGGACGAAAGCCTCCGCCATGCGCAGCCACGCAGGGCCAGGACGGCCGGAGCCGATCGGCGCACCGTCGACACGCGTCACCGGTAGCACGTCGCGAGTCGCGGCGGAGATCCAGACCTCATCCGCGGCTCGCAATTCTTCGAGCGAAATACTCCGGATCTGCACTGGCATGAGATCGGTCGCGAGCGACAGGGCCGCATTGCGAGTCGTGCCCGGCAGAATACGATGACCGTTCGGGGGCGTAATCAGCACACCGCCCTTCACGATGAATACGCTCGTCGACGAGCCTTCCAGCACTTCGCCATCGCGCACGATGAGCGCTTCGTTGGCGCCCGCGTCCACGGCTTGCTGCTTCATCAGGACATTCGCGAGCAGCGCGGTGCTCTTGATGTCACATCGACCCCAGCGGAAATCTTCCACCGTGATCGCGGACAAGCCGGCGGCGCGCTGAGCTTCGGTGAAGACGGGCAGAGGCGAAGCCATGGCGAAGACAGTTGGTTTGACCACAGCAGGGAATGCGTGATTGCGGCCGTACTCCATGCCGCGGCTCACCTGCACGTAGATGTATGAATCGCCGCCGCTCCCATTGCGAGCGATCAGCTCATCGAGAATTGCCCGCCACTGTGCGTGAGTGTGCGGATTGTCGATACGGATCTCACGCAGGCTGCGGGCCAGGCGGTCGAAGTGCTCCTGAAAAAGAAACATCCGGCCGCCGAACACCGGCAGCACTTCGTAGACGCTGTCACCGAACAGGAAACCCCGGTCGAGCGGCGAGATTCGAGCATCGCGCAGTGCCAGGTACTCGCCGTTGAGATAGCACTGCGGCAATGGGTCAGGCATGTGGGTGCGTTACTTCATCCAGAGCTTAACGTTGTCGACCATGCGGCCGAAGATACCAGCTTCCGCCACTTCGGTGGCCGGATGCAGCGGGTAGGTGCCAATGACCTTGTCGCCCAAGGTGATGCGCAGCTGCCCGGCAGCTTTGCCGGGCGACAGCGGTGCAAGCAGCGGATCGGGTACTTCCGCGGCGGCGGCCAGCATGTTTTCCTGGCCGCGTGGCACGGTGGTGTAGATGTCGTCGACGACGCTGAGCGGTACTTCGTTCAGTGCACCCATCCAGACCTTCACGGTCGCGACCGGCGACTTGTTCGCGTACAGCTGGCGCGTCTGATAGAAGTTGAAGCCATAGTTGAGCAGCGCGGAGCTCGCATCTTCACGCGCACGCACCGAGGGCGAGCCCATCACCACCGAGACCAGGCGCATGCCGTCACGGCGAGCGGAGGAAACGAGGCAATAGCCGGCCGAGCCTGTGTGGCCGGTCTTCAAGCCGTCGACGGACGGATCGCGCCTCAGCAGCCCGTTGCGATTCGGCTGCGTGATCTTGTTCCAGGTGAACTGGCGCTGCGAATAGAACCTGTAGTGCTCCGGATACTCCCTGATCAGCGCACGCGACAGCACGGCGATGTCGTGAGCCGTCGTGTAGTGCTCGGGGGCGGGCAGGCCCGGACTGTTCTGGAAATGCGTGCTCGTCATGCCGAGCTGCTGCGCATGGCGATTCATCAGATCGACGAACGCCGGTTCGCTGCCGCCGATGTATTCGGCGAGCGCCACGGTCGCGTCGTTGCCCGACTGCACGATCATCCCTTGAATCAGATTCTCCACGCTTACCTGTGTGCCCACGTCGACGAACATGCGCGAACCATCCTGCGAGCGCGCGTACGCACTGATCGTCACCAGGTCCGTCATCTTGATGCGCCCCTCCTTGAGCGCATGAAACACTACATAAGCAGACATCAGCTTGGTGAGGCTGGCGGGCTCGAGACGCTCGTGCGCATTGTTGGCCGCGAGTGTCTGGCCGCTGGCGTAATCCAGCAGGATGAAACCGCGCGCCTGCACCTGAGGCGGCGCCGGGACAGGCGGCGGCTCGATGACAGGAGCAGCGCTATCTGCTGTGGTATCGGACAGCGGCGCGGCGCTGGCTCCCTCGATGGCCGGCGCGCCAGAGTCTGAACAACCGACCAGTGACAAGGCGAGCACCATCGGTGCAGTGAATCTCAACACAGCGGCGGGCTTGCTTGCGGGCATGGTGACATCGAGGAGCGGCGAGGCGGGCGGATTCTACCCATCGCATCGCCGGGAAAGTAGGCAAATTGTGGCAAGCCCGCGCCCAGCAAGCATGGGCACGGCGCTGCCTGGAATGGATCAATTGGCGGCTAGGCGGGCGTCAGGGAAGCCCAGCATGCGCAGACGCTGCACCACTTTATCGAATTGGTTCACGCTCGGAATCGGACCGACGCGCACGCGGTACAGCGTCTTGCCCTCCACCTGATCCTGACGCACGAAGGCGTTGTCGACGCCTTTGGAATGCAGCTGCCCGAGCAGCTTGGTGGCGTTGGCCTCGGTGGCGAACGCGCCAGCCTGTATATACAACTCCGAGGTGGCGGGCGGTGCCGGAGGCGGAGAGGCTTTTTCCATCGGCGTGAGCGCGCGCACTTCGACGAACGCGGTGCCAGCCTTGATCATGTCGAGCTTGGCGGCCGCGGTGTAGGAAAGATCGATGATGCGACCTTCCTTGAACGGGCCACGATCGTTCAGGCGCACCACGACGCTTTTGCCATTGCTCAGGTTGGTGACTTGCACATAGGCCGGCAGCGGCAGGGTCTTGTGAGCCCCGCTCATGGCGTACATGTCGTAGCGCTCGCCGTTGGAGGTGCTCGCCGCATGGAAGCCCGGACCGTACCAGGAGGCGACGCCGCGCTCGACATAGCCCTCGGCGCTGTCCATCACGAAGTAGCGCTTGCCGAGCACATCGTAGAAAGCCGGATTGCCGCGAGCCGACTTGGGCTCGGCGCGAGGCACCGGATCGGGAATGTTTGCTATGTCCGCCGGGATGGGCGAGGGCGGCGGCAGCGGCGGATGTTTGGGCGGCTGGATCACCGACGGCGCCGAGCAGCCGGCCAGGACCGATGCCAGTGTGAGAGCAAGCCAGTTCGCTGTCGAGGATCGCCACGCCCGCGTCCTCATCTCTCGGTGTCCCTCATGAAGTTCTGAATGGCCTCGCCCAGATCGTGTACTGCCATGGCATACATCGGACTGCGGTTATAGCGGGTGATCACGTAGAAGTTGTTGAAACCGACGCGATACAGCGGACCGTCCCTGCCCTGGCCGACGACCAGCATGGCAGGCGCGTCCGGCGGCAGCTCGGTCTCGAACTTCACGCCCTTGTCGCGTAATGATTGCACGGTCTCGTTCAAAGCCAACTTGATGTCGAATCGCGACAGGTCCGGGTCCTTCAGGGTCGCGTCCACGACCACCTGCTGGCCGTTCACCCAGCCATGCTGGGACAGATAATTGGCGATCGAGCCGATCACGTCGTCCCAGCTGTTCCACAGATCGCGATGACCGTCGCCGTCGCCGTCCACCGCCCACCTGCGATAGCTGGAGGAGATGAACTGCGCCGCGCCCATCGCGCCTGCATACGAGCCCAGCACGGTCGCCGGATCGACTTTCTCCTCGCGCGACAGCAACAGGAATTCCCGCAGCTCGCCGAGGAAGAACTCGCCACGCGGCGGGTAGTCGAAGCCGAGCGTCACCAGCGCATCGAGCACTTTGTAGCGCCCGGTGATGCGTCCGAAGGAAGTCTCCACGCCGAGGATGCCCACCACGACGTCCGCCAGCTGCGGGTCGGAGATCTGCTTGAGCTTTTCGCCGTGGCTCAGCCAGAAGTCGGCGCCTTGATTGATGCGCCTCTCGGTGAGGAAACGATCGCGATATTCATGCCACGGCACCACGCGCTCGGCGGGCCGGCTGATGGCATCGAGAATCGGTTGTTTGGTCTCGGCACTCTTCAGCAGGGCTTCGAGCCTGGCTTTCTCGAAGCCGTGCTCGCGCGTCATGGTTTCGATGAAGGAGCGGACTTCGGGGCGCTTGGTGTCGAAGGCCAGCGCAGGCAGCGCGACAGTGGACAGGAGCAGCGGGGTCAGGGACAGCAGGTTCAATCTCAACGGCTCACCAGTTTCCGCTTCGCGCACAAGGACATGAGAATACCGAAACCGGCCATGAGGGTCACCATCGCAGTTCCGCCATAGCTGACGAAAGGCAACGGCACGCCGACCACGGGCAGCAGCCCGGTGACCATGCCGGTGTTGACGAAAACATACACGCAGAACGTCAGCGCCAGACTGCCTGAAGCCAGCCGCGAGAACGTATCGTGTGCAGTCGCGGCCAGATACAGAGCGCGACCGATCACGAACATGAACAACAGAATGACGGTCACGAGGCCGATCAGGCCCCATTCCTCGCCGATCACCGCGAAAATGAAGTCCGTCGAGCGCTCCGGCAGGAATTCCAGCTGGGCCTGGCTGCCGTTGAGATAGCCCTTGCCGAACACACCGCCCGAGCCGATCGCGATCTGCGACTGGATGATGTGATAGCCCGAGCCGAGCGGATCGTTTTGCGGATCGAGGAAGGTGAGCACACGTTGCTTTTGATAATCGTGCAGCAGGAAATGCCACGCGCCGATGGCCACCGGTACGAGCAGACCGACCACGGACAGGATGTATTTGATCTGCAGACCCGCCAGCAACACGACCATGCCGCCGCCAGCGGCGACCAGCAGCGACGTGCCGAGGTCGGGTTGCTCGGCGATCAGCAGGGTCGGGATGCCGATGCCGAGCGCCAGCACCAGCAGCGTGCTCAAACTCGGTGGCAGCGGACGGTCATGCAGGAACCACGCGCAGGCCAGTGGCACGGCGAGCTTCATGATTTCCGAAGGCTGGAAGCGCACGAAGCCGAGGTCGAGCCAGCGCTGTGCGCCCATCGCGATGTCGCCCTGAAACATCACCGCGAGCAGCAGCAGCAGGCCGATCACCCAGGCGACCGGCGCGGCATTACGAATGATCCGCGGCGGCACCTGAGCGAGCATGATCATCGCGATCAGACCGAGCCCGAAGCGCATCAGCTGCGCTTCGAGCATGTCGAGACTGCTGCCCGAGGCGCTGAACAACACGATGCTGCCGACCGCACCGACCATGCACAGCGCGATGAACAGCGGGCCATCCAGATGCAGCGCCAGCAGCAGCTGTGCGGTGCCAGTCAACGTGCGCTGAGTGCGCGAGGTATCGACCGCATCCAGGCTCATTCGGTCTCTCCTCGACGCGGGGCCGCGACCGGCGGCGCCGGCTTGCGCTTCGCGTCCTGCTCCGCCAGTTGCTCGGGCGTCAGCAGATACGTATCGAGAATGCGACGTGCGATCGGGGCGGCGAACGCCGAGCCGCCGCCCGGAGCGTTTTCGACCACGACTGCGACGGCGATGCGCGGCGCTTCGACGGGGGCGAAGGCAACGAACAACGCGTGGTCACGCAAATGCTCGGCGAGATCGCCGGCCTTGCGCATTTTTTCGTTGGCGGCCACGGTGAACACCTGTGCCGTGCCGCTCTTGCCTGCGATCTTGTACAGCGCGTTGGCGGTCGCGCCGCGCGCGGTGCCGTACGGTGCATTGGCGACGTCGAACATGCCGCCGACTGCGACCTCCCAGGCCGCCGGATCGTTGACGTGAGGAGAGGGCAGCTGCGCCGGCTTCAGTTCCGAGATCTGACCTGTCGTCACATTGCGAATGGCGCGCACCAGCCGGGGCTTGAAGCGCTGACCCCGGGCGGCGATGGTCGCGGTGGCATGCGCCAGCTGCAGCGGCGTCGCGTTCATATAGCCCTGGCCGATGCCGATACTGATGGTGTCGCCCGGGAACCAGATCTGCGCTTCCTTGCGGCGGAACGCTTTTTTCTTCCAATCGGTCGAGGGCAGCAGGCCGGCCTTCTCGCCCGGAATATCGATGCCGGTGAGCGAGCCCATGCCGAACTGCGCCAGGTAGTCGTGGATGCGATCCACGCCCATCTGGTTGGCGATGTCGTAGAAATACACGTCGCACGAGGTTGCGATCGCCTTGCGCATGTCCACGGTGCCGTGACCGCCGGGCTTCCAGTCGCGCCAGGGCCGGCTGACGCCGGGCATGCGATAGGCGCCTCGACAGAAGACGGAGTTTTCGGGAGTGACGACGCCGTATTCGAGCGCCGCCATGGCCATCATCGGCTTGACCGTCGAGCCGGGCGGATACACGCCGCGAATCACGCGATCGTACATGGGTCGATTCGGATCTTCGGTCAGCGCCAGGTATTCGGGCCGCGTCAGGCCACGGGCAAACAGGTTCGGGTCGAAGGCGGGCGTGCTGACGAAGGCGATGATGTCGCCGTTGCTCGGATCGATCGCCACCGCCGAGGCACGCTGACCGCGCAGCGCTTCTTCCGCCGCCTGCTGGACCCGCATGTCGATCGTGAGGAACAGATCGTTGCCGGCGACCGGCTCCTTGCGATCCAGCTTGGCCGCTTCGTTGCCGATGCGTTCGACGCTGCGGCCCTGCGCATTCACCAGCAGTTGCTGAAAGCCGGCGCGGCCATGCAGCTGACTTTCGTAGGCGTACTCGACGCCGTTCTTGCCGGTGAGCGTGGTGCCGGCGTAGTCATCCATGTTGAGCCGTTTCTTGTCGTCTTCGCTGATCGCGCCGACGTAGCCGAGCGCATGCACGCTGCTTTCGGCCAGCGGGTAATAGCGCGTGAGACGCGGGCGGATTTCGACCCCCGGAAACTGATGGCGGCGCGCCGCGAACCGTGCCACTTCGATTTCGGTGAGCTGCAGCTTGATCGGCACCGCATCGAAGCTGCGGCGGCCGCGCAGATCGCGCTTGATGGCGGGGATGTTGTCCTGGTCGATCAGGCCGATCTCGGCGATGCCGTTCAAGGTGGCATCGACGTCGGCCACCTGCTCCTTGGTCAGTTCCAATTGATAGGAGGGTGCGTTGGTGGCCAGCGGCAAGCCGTTGCGATCCAGGATCAGGCCGCGATTCGGCGGGATCGGCTCGATGCGGATCCGGTTACCCTGCGACAGGGCGGCGAAGTAGTCGTACTTCACCACCTGCAGCCACACCAGGCGCGAGACCACCAGGCCCATGGCGATGACCATGAGCACCGCCGCGATCACGGCCCGCTGCTCGAACAGCTGGCTCTCGGCGTGATGATCTTTGATGCGGACGGAGCGAGGCATGCGCTACAGACTCTCGCGAACGTTACCGGTTCCGCCGGTTCCAGGTATCCAGGCCGGCGACCAGGATGGGCCACAGAATCGCGCCGCTGATCACCGGCAGCCAGCGCATCCAGGTCGTGACCGGCTGGCCGATGATGCCATCCAGCCAGAACACGATGAATTGATACAGCGCCAGAAATGCGAACACGGTGAGCGTCTGCTGGGACAGCGGAAAGATGCGGATGCGCAGCTGGAACTTGTGCGTGAAATACGCGACCACCAGAAACGCCAGCGCGTGCTGCCCGAGAATGATGCCCTTGAGCACGTCGATCGAGAGCCCGCACAGCCACGCGAACAACAGGCCGGAGATGCGGGGCGCGCTCAGCGACCAGTAGATCACCAGCAGCAACAGCAGATCGGGCCGCGCCGCGTTGATCGGCTCGGGCAGCGGCAACACTGCGAAAATGATTGCCAGGATCACCGTGAAGGTGACGCGCAGGCGACTGATACGACCGTCACTCACGATGGCTCGTCCGGGCCCTGGCTGAGGAGGAGGGCGTCATTTAATCCTGGAGCGGTTGTGACTGCGACTGCGGCCGGGCGGCCGGGGGCGCAGACGGCGGCTGCCCGGACGTCGCTTGCGCAGGCGTCGCAGTAGCTGTTTCGGCCGCGGGCTTCGATTCTGAAGCCGCCGGCCTGGCCGGTTCATCGGCAGGCGGCTCGACCGGCGCGGGTGTGTCCGCCCACAGCAGCAGCACCTCGCGATCGCGATCGAGCTGAGCCAGCGGGCGGGCCTCCACCAGCGCGAACGTGTCGGCCGGATTGCGCTCCACCTTGCTCACCCGGGCGACCGGGTAACCGGCCGGGAAAATGCCATCCAGGCCCGAGGACACCAGCAGGTCGTCGGGCTTCACGTCCGATTCCACCGTCATGTAGGGCAGGCTGAGCTTGTTCAGATCGCCCGCGCCGACCGCGATGGTGCGGATGCCGTTGCGGTTCACCTGCACCGGAATGGCGTGTCCGGAGTCGCTGATCAGGATGATCGTCGAGGAGTATTTGTCCACCTGAACGACCTGACCGACGATGCCGAAGGCGTCCAGCACCGGCTGATTCTTGAACACGCCGTCATCGGCGCCCTTGTTGATTCGCACGCGGTGGCGGAATGGATCGACATCGACCCGCATGATCTCCGCGATCATGGTGCGCCCGCCGACGCCGGCCGAGGCTTCGCGCACGGCCCGCAGACGGACGTTCTCTTCACGCAGCGAATCGAACTGCAGCAGCTTGACGCGGGCTTCGCGCAGCTGTTCGGAGAGCTCGGCATTCTCGGTCCGCAGCCGGTCGCGGTCGGCGAAGCTGCTGGTCAGCCAGTCCCATGCCTGGCCGGGCGCCTGCACGACGGTATAGACCGGGGAGGCCGCGGCCCCCAGCCATTCGCGGACGGTTTCCAGATAGTTGCTGCGATGGTCGAGCATCATGATGCCGACCGACACCAGCCCGAGAAAAAACAATCCGGCGCCGAGCGGCGGGCCTCGGCCAATGATGTTCCGGCTGTCGGAGCTAAGCGTCACCATATGTGATGGGGCGAACCGTCTGTCAGTTCGCCGCAGGGGCTATTCCAGATTGAATAGCGCAGGGCCGTGCTCGTCGATCAGCTCCAGCATGCGGCCGCCGCCGCGGGCCACGCAGGTGAGCGGATCTTCGGAGACCACCACCGGCAGGCCGGTTTCTTCCATCAGCAGCTTGTCGATGTCACGCAGCAGCGCGCCACCGCCGGTGAGCACGATGCCGCGCTCGGCCACGTCCGCGCCCAGCTCGGGCGGGGTCTGTTCGAGCGCCACCTTCACCGCGCCGACGATGCCGGCCAGCGGTTCCTGCAACGCTTCGAGGATTTCGTTCGAATTGAGCGTGAAGCTGCGCGGCACACCTTCGGAAAGGTTGCGGCCCTTCACGGAAATTTCATTGACTTGCTGGCCAGGATAGGCCGAGCCGATTTCGATCTTGATCTTCTCGGCGGTGGCTTCGCCGATCAGGATGCCGTAGTTACGGCGCACGTAATTGATGATGGCGTCGTCGAAGCGGTCGCCGCCGATGCGCACCGAGGATGCGTACACGATGCCGTTGAGGGAGATGACCGCGACTTCGGAAGTGCCGCCGCCGATGTCGAGCACCATCGAGCCGCGGGCTTCGTGCACCGGCAGACCGGCGCCGACCGCGGCGGCCATCGGCTCTTCGATCAGTCGCACCCAGCGGGCGCCGGCGCCTTCGGCCGACTCCTGGATCGCGCGACGTTCCACTTGCGTGGAGCCGTACGGCACGCAGATCAGCACGCGCGGGCTGGGACGCATCAGACGATTGCCGTGCACCTTCTCGATGAAGTACTGCAGCATCTTCTCGGTGACGGTGAAGTCGGCGATCACGCCGTCTTTCATCGGGCGGATGGCGGTGATGTGGCCGGGCGTGCGGCCCAGCATGTTCTTCGCTTCCTGACCGACGGCTTCGATCTTCTTGCCGGCGCGCCCCGGCTCTTCACGGATCGCGACCACCGAAGGCTCGTTCAGCACGATGCCTTTGCCGCGCACGTAAATGAGGGTGTTTGCAGTCCCCAGATCGATCGACAGGTCGTTGGAAAAATACCCGCGGAGGTTTTTGAACATGGTTGTTGTGCGTCGAGCGTACGGGTCGAGGCGCGAGGGAAGGGGGGCAAAAAAGTTGCGGTACTCTAGCAATGGGTTTCACATAGCACAAGCTTTCAGGTGTATGATTAGCCCGCATTTTTCCAGGGATTTTCGCGGTCTTTTCAGTGCCTCGTTGCGTCTCCGCCTGATGCTGCGGCGGGTGTGAGGTCTGAAGCAGCCCGCAAATTCTTTCCAGATCTTTCCAGCGGAAAACTTTCGGCCATGAGTCTTACCGATCACGATGTGAAAAACATCGCACACCTGGCACGCCTCGAGCTCACCGAGGAACAGCTGCCCGTGTACGTGGACAGCCTGTCGAAGATCTTCGACTTCGTCGCGCAGCTCGATGCGGCCGATACCGCCTCGGTCGAGCCGATGGCGCATCCGCTCGCCGACCAGGTACAGCGCATGCGGCCGGACGAAGTGCTGGACAGCGACCAGCACGCCAAATATCAGCGCAATGCCCCGCGCGTCGAAGCGGATCTGTATCTCGTGCCCAAAGTCATTGAATAAGCGATCGACCCATGACTGAACTGCATCACCTGACGCTGGCCGAGCTGAACGAGGGATTGCGGGCCCGCCGCTTTTCCAGCGTCGAGCTCACCAGGCATTTTCTGGCGCGCATCGAGCGCCTGAACCCGGCGCTGAATGCGTTGATCACCGTCACCGCCGAGCAGGCGCTGGCCGCGGCCCACCGGGCCGACGAGCTGCTGGCCTCGGGCGAGGCCGGTGCGCTGGCCGGCCTGCCGCTGGTTCACAAAGATATCTTTTGCACCGACGGTGTATTGACCACTTGCGGCTCGCGCATGCTGTCCAACTTCGTCGCGCCTTACGACGCCACCATCGTCGAGAAGCTGTCGCAATCCGGCGTCGTCATGCTCGGCAAGGCGAACATGGACGAGTTCGCGATGGGCTCCTCCAACGAGACCAGCTTCTACGGCCCGGTGAAGAATCCGTGGGACCTGAAGAAGGTGCCGGGCGGCTCCTCGGGCGGCTCGGCCGCGGCGGTGGCTGCTCGACTCGCGCCGGTGGCGACGGCCACCGACACCGGCGGCTCGATTCGCCAGCCCGCGGCGCTCACCGGCTTGACCGGCTTGAAACCCACGTATGGGCGCGTGTCTCGCTACGGGATGATCGCATTCGCCTCCAGCCTCGATCAGGCCGGCACGCTGACCTACACGGCCAAGGACGCGGCGCTGGTGCTGCGTGACATGGCGGGTTTCGATCCGCGCGATTCGACGAGCGTCGACACGCCGGTGCCCGATTACCTCGCGACGCTGGATCAGCCGCTGGCCGGCTTGAAGATCGGCCTGCTCAAGGAATTCTTCGAAGGCGGCCTGGAAGAATCGACGGCCAAGCTGATCCGGGAGGCGCTGCAGGTGTATGAGCGGCTCGGCGCGAAGCTCGTCGAAGTGAGCTTGCCGAACCTGCCGCTGTCCGTGCCCACCTATTATGTGGTCGCGCCGGCGGAGTGCTCCTCGAACCTGTCGCGCTTCGACGGCGTGCGCTTCGGCTATCGCTGCGAGAACCCCAAGGATCTGGTCGACATGTACAAGCGCTCGCGAGGCGAGGGCTTCGGCGCCGAGGTCAAGCGTCGCATCATGACCGGCACGTATGTGCTCTCGGCCGGTTACTACGATGCGTATTACCTGCGCGCGCAGAAGGTTCGCCGCCTGATCACCGACGATTTCGCGCGTGCCTTCCAGCAAGTGGACGTGTTGATGGGGCCCACTTCGCCGACGCCGGCGTTCGACATCGGCGCCAAGGTCGACGACCCCATCACCATGTACTTGAACGACATCTACACCATCGGCGCCAATCTGGCGGGCCTGCCGGCCCTGTCGATTCCTTGCGGCACCGTCGGTGGTCTTCCGGTCGGATTGCAGATCATCGGTCCGCACTTCGCCGAAGCCAAATTGCTCAACGTGGCGCACGGCTATCAGAACGAAACGCCGTGGCACCGAGCCATTCCTAAGGGTTACGAATGATGAGCTGGGAAACCGTTATCGGTTTGGAAATCCATGCGCAGCTGGCCACGCGCAGCAAGATCTTTTCCAGTGCCGCCACGGCGTTCGGCGCCGCGCCGAACGCGCAGGCGAACCTGGTCGATCTGGGCTATCCGGGCGTGCTGCCGGTGTTGAATCGCGAAGCGGTGCGCATGGCTGTGAAGTTCGGTCTCGCCATCGCCGCGCAGATCTCGCCGCGCTCGATTTTCGCGCGCAAGAATTATTTCTATCCCGACCTGCCGAAGGGCTATCAGATCAGCCAGTACGAAAAGCCGGTGGTCGAGAAGGGCAGGATGCAGATTCTGCTCGAGGACGGCACGGTCAAGGTGATCGGCATCACGCGCGCGCATCTCGAAGAGGATGCGGGCAAGTCGCTGCACGAAGACTTCCATGGCGCCTCGGGCATCGACCTGAATCGCGCCGGCACGCCGCTGCTGGAAATCGTCTCCGAGCCGGACATGCGCTCGGCCAAGGAGGCGGTCGCGTATCTGAAGAAGATCCACACGCTGGTGCGCTATCTGGAGATCTGCGACGGCAACATGCAGGAAGGCTCGTTCCGTTGCGACGCCAACGTCTCGGTGCGCCCGGTCGGCCAGGAGAAGTTCGGCACGCGTTGCGAGATCAAGAACCTGAACTCGTTCCGCTACATCGAGAAGGCGATCAACTACGAGGTCGCGCGCCAGATCGAAGAGATCGAGTCGGGCCGCAAGATCGTGCAGGAGACCCGCCTGTTCGATCCGGACAAGGGCGAGACGCGCTCGCTGCGCTCCAAGGAAGAGGCCAACGACTATCGTTACTTCCCGGATCCGGACCTGCTGCCGGTGGTGATCGAGCAGGACTTCATCGAGAGCGTGCGCGCCACGCTGCCGGAGCTGCCGGATCAGAAGGCGGCGCGCTACATCGAGAAGTTCGGCTTGTCCGCGTACGACGCCGGCGTGCTCACCGCCAGCCGCGAGATGGGCGACTACTACGAAGCCGTGCTCGCGGCGCTGAAGGCGAAGAATCTGGAAGGCAACGAGAAGCTCGCGGCCAACTGGACCATGGGCGAGCTGTCGGCGGCGCTCAACAAGGACGGCATCGAGATCACGCAGACGCGCATCGATGCCGAGCGGCTCGCGGGCTTGCTGGCGCGCATCGCCGACGAGACCATCTCGGGCAAGATCGCCAAGGAGGTGTTCGAGTCGATGTGGGCCGAAGGCAAGGATGCGGACACCATCATCGAGGCCAAGGGGCTGAAGCAAATCACCGACACGGGGGCCATCGAAAAGACCATCGAGGAGGTCATGGCGGCCAATCCCAAGCAGCTGGCGGACTATCGCTCGGGCAAGGACAAGCTGTTCGGCTTCTTCGTCGGCCAGGTGATGAAAGTCACCGGCGGCAAGGCCAATCCCGCGCAGGTCAACGAGCTTTTGAAAAAGAAGCTGGCTGCCGGATAGGCCGTTTCAGCCACCAGCCGGTCTATTGAAAAACCAGCTCGCGGGCTAATCTAACGGCGGATGAGTAACATCATCCGCCTTCCCGTCACCCCGGTCGCCACTCCCGTCATGCACGATCGCGATTGCCTGCACAGATTTCTGTTCGAGCACTTTCCGATTCGCGGCCACATCGTCCACCTGGACGCATCGTGGCGCGCCTTGCTGGAGCACCGCGAGTATCCCCGGGTCATCCGTGACACGCTCGGCGAGGCGGTCGCCGCTTCGGTGCTGCTGGCAGCCACGCTGAAGTTCGAGGGCACGCTGAGCTTGCAGCTGAAGGGGCAGGGGCCGATGCATCTGATGCTGGCGCAGTGCTCGGACAGGCTGGGTGTGCGCGCCGTGGCGCGCTACAAGGAAGCAGAGTATCGGCCTGATCTCGCGTCGCTCTCGGGGGAAGGCAATTTGACGGTCACGGTCGAGAACGAAGACCTGTCGCAGCGCTATCAAGGCATCGTGCCGCTGACGGGCGAGCGGCTGTCGGATTGTCTGCGCAACTACTTCGAAACGTCCGAGCAGCTGCCGACGAGGTTGTGGCTGCATGCGGATGAGCACGGCGCCTCCGGGTTGTTGCTGCAACGGTTGTCGGATGACTCGGTGAAGTCGCGCATTGCCGGTTCGCGCGTGCACGAGATGAATCGAGCCGAAATCGATGACGCGTGGAACCGAGTGCAATTGCTTGGCGACACGTTGAAGCCGGAAGAGCTGCAGACGTTGAGCGATCGAAACATCCTGCGGCGCTTGTTCGCGGAGGACGATGTGCGCCTGTTCGAGTCGGCGCCGGTGTTCTTCAAATGCCGCTGCTCTCGCGAACGAGTCGTGGGCATGCTCAAAGCGCTGGGGCCGGAAGAAGTGCGCTCGGTGCTGGCGGAGCAGGGCCACGTCGAAGTGCGCTGCGATTTCTGCAATCGGGCGTATCGGTTCGATTCGGTCGACGTCGAACAGCTGTTCGCCAACGCCGCGACGCCGACGACGGAAGCGTCGGATCGCAGGCACTGATCTTGATACTGACGCGAAGAGGCGTCGGTGGCTTGCGGCGCCGTCAGCGAGCTATCTCGCCGGGCGCTGAGGCGAAGAGGCGTTGTGGCTAGCGTCGCCGGGAGCGACCTACCTCCTCCCGGCACCGGGCTCGGCCGGAGCGCACTGCGCTCCTCACCGCACGTCCCTGATGTGCCCTGCTGTTGCGGTCCCGTCCCTGTACCGCAAAGCTGCCGGAAGAAGGTAGGTCGCTCCCGGCGACGCCGAACCGTTGGTGGAGGATTCAGGCAAGCGCGTTAGGGGTTGGCTCCAACGCCGGAGCACTGCGCTATTCGTGGCACCCTGGTGAACCTGCTTTCGCCATCCCGTCGATGTATCGCGAAGCTGCCGCGAGAAGGCAGATCGCTCCCGGCGACGCGGAACCGTTGGTGGAGGCTTCAGGCAATCGGTAGCCGCCGGGCGGTGTCGCGGAAATGTGCT
>NZ_CALFXI010000117.1 GCF_937958065.1 uncultured Steroidobacter sp. | reverse complement strand
TCTGCACCGAATCTCAGTGCCAAATCCAGTGCCAAACTCGGGGATTCTTGAGGTGGTCCGGGGATCTCATCTAACCACAACTCCGTAAGTTACGAATACTACGAACCGGGGTCGAGTTTTCGAGTCCGCGCGCGGCGAGTTTCGCCCGAATAATCCGCGAAACTCACCCTTCTCTTTGACGCCCACATCGCAAAGAATTGAAGGCTTCGATACGAGTCCTGTTACGTCCCCTCAGCTCCCCCTCGGTCGCCGTCACTTGCGTTGGCGCGCATTGGCGCGAAGAAACTCACAAAAGCCTGCTTCATCAACAGTGCCGGCCGCCAGCTCGAGGACGGCTTGTGCGGCGGCTTCCTCGCTGGCCGTGAATCGATAACCAACCATTGAGCTCGAGGAACAGCACACCGATCACAAAGCCGGTGCGTTTGTTGCCATCAACGAACGGATGATTCTGTACGATGCCTGCCGTGTACTTGGCGGCAAGTTCAATAATGTCCGAGCTGGCGTACGCGATATGATTCAGCAGAGCAGACTGAAGCAGCGAGGCGTCCCGTACGCCCTCAGCACCACCATGCTCGACGAGCAGCCGATCGTGGATCGCCAATACTAGATCCTCCTCGATCCAGATCGGCTCGCTCATTTGGCGAGCACATGGAGCGTGTTCCGGTAGCGCGCCATGATCTCCTCGGCCTTCTCCATCTTTTTCTCGAAGGCCGGATCAAACGGCGTAATGCGATAGGTGTTGTTCGGGCCCTCGACGAGGAACACATCCTGCCCCTCACCGGTGCGAAGGCGGCTGATGACCTCCTTCGGAAGTACCAGTCCGAGCGAATTTCCCACCTTGCGGATTTTGAGCGCCACCATGTTTCACCTTGCTAGGCCGCCAGAGCCCATCCCGATCTACGTTACTACAATAGTAATAACGTCGCAGGCATTCAAGTGGTCGGCCCCCATCCCGGTATAAGTAATTGATTTGGATGGCATAGAGCCCGCGTTTGCTGCCTGCGCTCGATGCCGTTGGACACCAAGCCCTCCGGCACCCAAGGACCATTCGAATACCGCCGCCTCGACGTGTTCGCGCTCGTACAGCCACAACCCGCCTGCGATGTCGCCATAGATATCGAGGAAATCATCGAACAGATCTCCAGTCACTGACTCATGATCCCAGCAGGTTGCATCCAGGCCGAAATGGGAACCGCCGAATGTCAACGCCACGTCCGCTAGTGTCTCTGCTTGATTGATTGCGCAGGGATGCGCTTCAGCCACCCATCAGGATCAAGGCTACCGGGGAACCGTCCCCACCTTGTGAGTTACCCCTGGCTCATATGAGCCCCAGACACGACACGCTACCTGGCGCCGTCCAGGCAAACAAAGATCTCTGGCTCGTCCACAAGATGGAACCAGCACGATATGGGTCGGCGCGAGGGCGCATCGACAAACTCCACGTGAGAAGCTCAGGCCGGTGGCGATCATGTTCGCCACGCATCGGCCGCTGTGATCCGCGCGGGCACCCTCACGTCCGCGCGCTAAAGTGCTTCGCCTCTGAACAGTCGAGCTACCTGTCCTCCGCAGCTTCATCGCTAAGGGTATGTCTTACGCCAATCCCCTTTCTCATCGCTGGAACTGCTCCTCATCACTACCTTTGAGTCGTCAACCGATGCATGTGGCTCAAGTTTTTGCCGTTTGGTCCGACATTCAGAGAGGCATACGCTCAAAGAAGTACAACGATGACGGTGACGAGAAGTCGGGTTTTAGCCGCCTGTGTGGCGCTAGCGTTGACGGGCTGTGCGTCGCAGACGAGCGTGGGCCGGCAACCTCATGCTTCGAGCGCCCCGCCTGTGTTTGCGGACCTCATCGACGAGTCCTCGCTGCGACCTCCTGAGGGCATCACATCGGAGTCGACAGTCAAGGCGATACAGGCGATGGAGCTCATCAGGAAGATGGACTTGCCGCGTGCGAGCAGGGCCATCAACGCCGCGTTACAGCTCGACGGGCGCGATTCGTACCTGCACTTCCTCAATGGATTCGTCTATCACTTGCTAGCCCGGCAAGGCGATTCTCAAAAAAGCGATCTAGCGATCGAAGGCTATCGCACGGCGCTGCGGTTGGACCCGAGCAACTGGATCGCGCAAGAGTTCTTGGGACTGGCGTTTCTGGACCTGAAGCAATTCAGCCGGGCGAAAGAAAGCTTCTCGCAGGTGCTGCTGCTGGCGCCCGACTCAACGGTGTCCATGTACGGGCTCATGGTGACGTCGTATCTGTCCGGCGATCCTGTCATGGCGTGCGCGATGGCCGACCAGTACCGGAACCATGTCTCGAATCCCGACCCCACATTCCTTCGTTCCGCCGTCGCGGCGTACGCATCGTGCGGAAACTTCGCCGTAGCGGCACAGATGCAATCGCAACTGCGGCAAGCCAACGTCGATCCGCTGCTCGCCGAGCGAGCCGAACAGCGCCTGTCGCAGTGGCAGGAGGTCTATCGATCGAGAAGTGCCGCGCTCGAGGGTGGTGCAGTGGCGGATGTTCGCTATCAACAGGCGGCGGCATTCACGGTCACCCCTCGACAACCGGAAGTCGAGGCACAAGTGCCGCTCGTAGCGCCTGAAGTGCGAGCGCCGGCACCGCCGCTCGACTCAACGTCAGGCATGGAGAGCGCGATGCCGGCGGAAGAAAGTCCCGCAGCCACCGCGCTCGATGGCTCCCCGGATATGGTGCTGGTCGATGTCGTCATCATCGCCACACAGGAAACGAGCAGCACGAGCAAGGGCATCAACCTGCTCAATGCACTCACCTTGCAACTCGGGTCGGCGAGCGCGCCGGGATACTCCTGGTCGTTCGACAGCTCCTCAGTCAGTCGCACGGTGATCACCAAACAAGTCACGATCCCGGCGCTGTCGTACTCGCTGAATATTGCGAACGCGGCATCGTCGACCAACGAGGTCCTCGCTCGTCCAACCCTGGCCGCGATCGAGGGACTGCCATCCGAGTTCTTCGCCGGCATCAACGTGAACGCCGGCGTGTTATCGACCACCACGCTCGGCAGCGCATCCGTGGTACCGGTGGACAAGCGCTTTGGCGTCTCTCTGGCCGTCACGCCGAATTTTTTGGCCGAGGGGATGGTCAAGCTCAAGGTTCACGCGCAGCGCACCTTCGTCGTTCCGAATGGCGGGGGCAACGGGTTCGCCTATCGGTTCGACATTTCCGAAACATCGACCGACGCCAACGTCGTGATGAAGCTGGGCGATACACTGGTGCTGAGCGGACTGACGGAAAAGGAGAACTCCAAGTCACGCGAGGGCGTGCCGGGCTTGCAAGACGTGCCCCTGGCGCAATACGTCTTCTCGTCGCAGCGGAACACGGATTTTCAGCGCTCGGCGCTCATCCTGATCACACCGCGCGCGCCGATCTACGCCGCGAAGGGTGAAGCGGCGACGACTGCGGGCGAGCAAGCATTGCGCGAGCGGCTAGGCTTCGCCTCACGGATTCCCTCCAACGTCGAATCGATCGTGGGCTACCTGAGCGGCTCGGAACTCTTCCGGCAGTTTCGTCAAGGCGATGTCGCGATGGAGCGTTGGGATCGGACGGGAACCACTGCCGAGCGACTGCGGCAGGCACTGAGCTTTCTTTACTACTGATCAAGCAACGCGGCTCGAGCGCGTACGAGGACAGCACGCTGTCTTCGCGATAAGCGCTGGACGCAGAACTCAACGACGGGTCGCTGACATGCACACACGCTACATCACACGCTTCGCCGCATTGTTCGTGCTGGCGGCCTTCAATTGGGGCGGCGCGCGAGCGCAGGATGCTCCGCCCGTTCTACCGGGTTTGAAGGAGGCGGTGGCAAACCTTCCCATGCCTGGCATGTCGGCCGCCTTGCAGGATCTGCATGCGGCACTCAAGAAGGGCGAGAACGGCGGCTACTTCGCGAAGACGACGGCAGATGTCCCGGGCGTCGGAAAAATCCCGTTGCAGCTTTACTTCTTCGGCGATGGCGCCAAGCAGGCGCTGCTCCTGGTGGTCGATCGCGACATCCAGTTGCCGCCCGTGTTCAACAATACCGGATGGAAGCGGCTGCAAGGAGCGACGCTGTCGGACCCTATCTTCTCACTTTCGACGGTCGACTACGCACTCGACATCCGCGACATGCCCGCCGATTTCAAAAAAATCGTGGCTGACAGTTACTACGGTGTCACGTCGCTCAACTTCGTGAGTGGCTTTCAGGTGGCTGCGAAAATCAAGCTGGGCGGCGCGATGAAGCAGGTGATCGAGCAGACCATGAACGTCAAGGCGCAGGATTTCACGTTGCGCTCGGGTGTGGTCGTTCCCGTGCCGACCGATGCCGCCGGCAGTGCCTCCCTGGCTGCGCAGCTGGCGGCCGACATGAAAAACGTCGAAAAGGTCGCGAAGGATCTACCGGACTTCTTCGTTGAGCTGCAGCCGAGGCCCGGCACCGTGATACACGGGCCCCTCGGCATGAAAGATCTCACGTTGACGGACGCGACGTTCTCGTTGACGTCACATACCGTGCTCGGCTTTCGCGGCAACATGGTCTTGCCCAACGGCAAGAACTTCATCACGTACTTTCAGACGCCTACCTCCCCGGCGGGCTACGTGGACTTTGCGGATTTCCAGTTCGGCATCACGGCGCAGACCTTCACGCTGGAGGATTACGCGTGGTGGTGCGTCTCGATGGCGACGCCCAAGGCGCCAGGCGGCAATTTCATCAAGGGAATCGATAAGTACAAGGACAAGCTGATGCTGGTGATGAAGCCATTGTCCGTGTTCGAGATTCGCAATCCGAACCACATCACCGAATACCGCTTCGGCGACATCACCAAGCCCTTCCCGCACAAAAGCTTCTTCAACATGCTGGTGCTCGGTCCGTTCGCCAGCTCGACCGACTCGACCGGACAGCAGCTGAGCGGCCCCTATCTTCAGGCCATCGGCGACTTGACGGTGCTCAAGCAAAAGCTGGCCAGCGTTCGCTTCACGGCTGGGGAGACGGGCCTGCACGGCATCGTCGATTCGGGGCTGAACCTCAACTTGGGTCCGCTCGGACGCACCGGCATCAACATGTACGCCAGCGCCGATATTACCCAAAAGGAACAACGGATCTTCATGCAGGGCGATGCACTGGGGCGCGCGCTCAAAGTCAGCCTCGAGCCGACCAAGCTGAGCATCGACAGCCCGGCCACGTGCGCGACGCCGTTCGAGCTCAAGCAAACGATCAACCTCGACTCGCAATTGAATCTGTCGAGCCTGCTGGACAATCTTCCGGGCGTGAACGTCGATCCGGCCAAACTCCAGAACTGCATCGGCAAGGAACTGGAGGCGGCCTACAAGTGGGTGGCCAGCACCGGCAGCTCGTTGGCTGGCTATACAGCGAGCGCGGCCAATGCCGAGCTCAATCGAATCGGCAAAGAGGCGGCCGCGGCCGCGAAAAAGGCCGAGGAGGAATACAACAAGGCGAAGGACGCGGCGCGCTCGGCCGCGAACGTGTCGACCAACGGCGCCATGAAGGCGTTCAACGACGCCGGTAACGGCATCAAGAAGCTCTTCGGCCAGAAGAAGAAGCATAAGAAAGGTCCCGATCCGAAGTTCGCCTCGTCGGTGTTCGATTGGGATTACTACTACGACAACAATCCGGATGTCGTGAAGGCGAAAATGGATCTGGCGACGCACTGGCGCGACAGCGGATTCAACGAAGGTCGCCAGGGCAGCCCGGAGTTCAGCGCGCGCTATTACTTGAACCGTTATCCGGACGTCAAAGCAAAATGCGGCAAGGATCTGAAGTGCGCATTGGACCATTGGCTGGACGATGGCTACGACGTGGGTCGGCAAGGCAGCGCAGACTTCAGCGTGGCGGATTACTTGGATCGCTATTCCGATTTGCAGCGGGCCTGGGGCATCGAGAACTACGAGGCTGCGATGGACCATTGGCTCAACTACGGATCCACCGAACGTCGCAGAGGCGCTCCCAACTCGTCTTCACCCGGACCTGCGGCAGGACCCATTGCGGTGGGCGGTGGCGGCGGCTCACAGTGGAGCGACATCCAGGTCTGCAAGGGCGGCGCGCTCACGGGATTCAAGATCGATTACGGCGACCGCATCGATGGTTTGCAGTTCCAATACAACTACGGTGCATGGGCGCCCGCGCACGGTCGCGGGAGGTACAAAGCTGAAATCACGCTGCCGAAGGGAGAGACGTTCACGAAGATCGAGTACACCTCCGCCAGCCGGGTCCATCAACTGATCTTCCACACAAATCGCGGCAGAAAATTCGGTCCGTATGGCAAAGGCGCGATCAACGGCAGTTTCGCCGCACTGGCCGGAGACTCGATCGGATGCCTGGCGGGCCGCTCTGGCGATGAGATCGACAAACTCGTCATCTCATCGACGGGACTGAGATAGAAGGGACGACTGACATGCGGTTGCTGCGCAACGTGTCGCAGGCCTGCCGGATGATGGACGTGTCGCGCGACATGTTCCATCCAGTGAGGAAGCGCTTCCCTATCGCGAGATGGATGACCGTCTATGGTGTTCGTAGAAAACCAGTCTGCGGCTTCGCCCTGTCGAACCCAATGCCAAATCCAGGGCCAGAATCGGGGATTCTTGAGGTGTTCAGGGGATGTCATCTAACCACGATTCCGTAACTTACGAATTCTACGAATCGCGGTCGAGTTTTCGAGTCCCTCCCTTTCCACCATACATTTCCCTTAGCATTCCGCGAGTTACGCATTCGTAGCGTGGTTCCAGTGCCAATCCAGCGCCAATACGCTGGGAGGGACGCTCGCGTGAGCGAGTGCAGGACCGCGGAGTCAGTGCTATCGCAAATTGCAGGATGGTTCGAAGACTACAACGAGAACCATCCCCATCGGGGACTGCGGATGAAGTCACCTCGTGAGTTCATCCGCAGTTATCATCAATCCGCAGCCTGTCCGGCCTGACGGGGTAACTCCAGGGAGCCAGAAGGGGACTTCTTCAAAACGGACTTTCGGCAGCCGAACTGCCTTACTCCATTGATGTATCGTTATCCTTCGAGCCGCCTGCAGCCGAGGTTGCAGTGAGCGTAGTCGCCCACTGCAATTCGCCTCCGGGAAGTGGATGATCCGGAGACACACTGACTGGAGTCAATTTTGGCGATCTTCGCGGCTAGGGGATCCCCAAAGCTTGGTTACACTCTTCAACGATGTGCTCAGGAATCCAGTCGAAGGCATGCGGATTCAGCTGCATGATCTGCTCACTTTCGATATGAAATGCTTCGTTGACATACTTCCTGACCACGTCGTTGTCGTGGTTGTCGTTTTTGATAACTCGAAATAGCTGAAGACGCTCGTAGCCGTTCGACGCAGACGCATAGGCGGCCCTCATCAAGGCGTCATCGACAACGACCGCATGTAGCGATGCGTAGTCGAACGACGGCAACTCCTCTCGGATATTTGCAGAAGCGGTAGCGCGCTCCGCCTCCGTCATTTCTCGTTTGGTCTGATCAACTGGATTCTTCACCGACGGCGCTGGACTCTTATGAAGCAAGCTAGACAGCATCTGATAGGGAAGTCCCTTGTCGTCGACAATCTCGTAATGCCTGCGCAGATAGATCAACTTGATCACGTCATTGGGCACAGTCTTGATGTTCTTCCTGCATATTTGAGCGAAGGTGAGCAAATCGCTCTTCTTGACCTCGGTTTCTGTGACGACGCCTTTCTTCGCGCAGAGAAAGCCAGCAACCGGCGTTGGGTTGAAGGTGTGACTCAGGCTCTTGACCAAATCGATCACGGGCTCAAGATCGTGCGTGAGCATAAGTACGGTCTTACCTTGCAGGCTTCCAGCTCCACGGAAGAGCATCTGCAGCATCGCAAACTTCTTCGTCTTGTCGAAGGACGAGATGGGATCATCCAGGATCACGAGGTCCGGATTCTTCGTCAAGCATTCGTACATGAAGAGCACAATCGAGAAGGCATTCCGTTCCCCAAAGCTGAGGTGCTTGGATCCATCATCTATAAATCCGGCGAACTCCGCATGCGTCAACTTCATCTTGTAGGATTGACCGTCTGGCTGAATGTCGACTTTGTATTTGTAACCAGCGTAGCGAAGAAACTCATTGATCTCGGTTTTGTACTTGATAATGGCGTCCTGAATGCCCTTCTTTTGGATGTTGATCTCGCCCTTCAGTTTCCCTGCACTCGTCAGAACGGTATCCAAGGACGCGTTTATCTGGTCGACAATGAACTTTGTTTTTTTGGACGCTAGATGAGTGAGGAGCTGAAGGTCTATCTTTAGGCCTCGGATTCGATCCTCAAGCACCGCGATATCCTGCAGCGAGAAGAAGGAGATGGTTTGCAGGGCTTCTAACTTGCTCCGAAGCGTATCGACCTGACCCTTCAACTCGACAAGGTAGTTTTTTTCCTCCTTCGACAACTCGTTCTTGTTCTTCAGAATTTTCGCGACAGCGTCCGAGCATGGCGAGGAGAAGTACTCTCCAAGCCGAGAGAACACCGCCTGCAATCCAATCAGGTGCTCAATGGACTTTGCATCATATTCGTTACCGACCGCGAGTATCGTCTCCTTCTTTCCCTCAATGGAAGAGGCGCAGTAAGGACAATTGGAGTCAATTTCGAGAAACTCCTTCCCTTTAAGCTGCCATCCGATCCATTTGACGCTCGCGTTGCTCTTGATAAAACCGGTGTAGGAGACAAGCAGTTCCGGAATGTTCTCCAGCTTATTTCCGCCACCGATGGCTTTGTTCAGCCGGCCAGCCTTCGAGATTCCGGACTGAGACTTTCCGAAGCTGTCGCTGAGATCCGCCAAGTCCTTCAGCACCTGATCGAGATCTTCATTCTTCTTGAAGGTGTCCTTGATACCTGCGACGGACGCCTCGATTGCCGCCATTCTGCTGTCGTAGTCGGCGCTCTTTATGAAGATGTCGAAGCTATTCTTGACGACTTCGTTCTGCTGAAAGACAAATTGGTTGACGTAGCTTTCGTTGAAAACAAAAATCGAGGTGATATCCTGCAGCCCTGTTACCTCGGGCTTCTTTGCTGTCGCCGCATCCTTCCCACGGTGCTTGAACGGCGTCAACTCCGCCATATCGGCTCCACGAACAGCTAGTTCAATGGCTTTGGCCATGGTGCTCTTTCCGGTGCCATTCGGCCCGTACTTAATGTTGAGCCTTCCGGGCTCTATTGAGATCGTGGCGGTATCGATACTGTTGCAGTGGCGTACGTCGACGTCCAAATCATTCCCCCCTTGTTGCTCGCCGCCAATACATCGCCGCTTCGGACAATTTGTACCGAGTCGATAGGCGAGTGGCGATTTAGTCTCTTGATAGCAAGACTGTTCGAATTCGGGGAGGGCGTAGTTCACGGCTTTCGCAAGGCTGGATACGACCAGACGCAGGTAGCCGTGTATGCCTGATTGGTGATAAGGCGCGCGTCCATTCCCGTGGGTATCCGTCCGCAATTGGCACATTGCGAACCCTACCGAGCGAACCAACATGTCTGCTTTGGGGCCGATAGAAGGTACAGACTGTCTCGTGAGGATACGAGACGTGTGTACTAGCGAACGAGCGGCTTGTCTTTCGACCGAACCTGGCTCGCCAGCTAAAGTAGCTCTTTCGCCAACCAAGCATTCTCTGTGCGCGGCGGCGGCATTTGGTTGACGAATCTCCCCACGGCATCTGCAAGTTGATGCTGTCCTCGACGAGCAGCCGCTCCCGAATGGCGCTCCATCCATTTACCACCTCTCTGTTGTGGCCGCATTTGTCGCGAACACGCAGCCCCCAGGCTCTTAAGGCATCCAGCGGCCGCCCTGCCCGTACCGCGGCCGCACCGGAGTACAGGACGGATCGCGCGCATGCACGAGCAACAGCCGCAGATATCCGTCGCCGCGTTTGCTGATCGACCCTAAACGACGAATGTGACCGGAGGAATGTTCTCGCGGCGTGACCCCTAACCACGAGGCGAACCGGCGAGCGCTTCGGAAGTGGGTGATATCGCCGACTGCGGCCGCGAATGCGGTCGAGCCAAGCACCCCGGCACCCGGGATCGTCTGTAAACGTTGGCACACGCTGGAAGCTTTAGCGATCTCGGCAAGCTGGGTCTCAACCAATCGACTTCATCGCATCAAGGTCAAGAAGCCGCAAGGGCAACCCGAGTTTGCCAAAATTTGCCAACAGCGCTACCATTCGCTCATGACTACGATGAACATCTCCTTGCCAGACTCTCTCAAGGACTTCGTCGACGAGCAGGTCAATCAGCGCGGCTACGGCACGAGCAGCGAGTACGTCCGTGAGCTCATACGCAAAGAGCAGGATCGCCTGCAGTTGCGCAGTCTCCTACTCGCCGGCGCGTCGTCCGCCCCGACAAAGCCGGTCGACGACGCATATTTCGAGGGCTTGCGCCGGAGAGTCCGGGCCACCAAATCTGGCGCTCGTCGGTAATGCCCAAGGCCGTCGTTCCGCGCGAACTGGCCAAGCAGGACGCAGACGAGGCGATTGACTATTACCTGAGCGAGAACGCCCCGGAAGCTGCCCTCGGCTTCATTGATGCGCTGGAGCGAGCGTACAGTCATATCAGCCGTCATCCGGGCACTGGATCTTCCAGGTATGCCCATGAATTGAATCTGCCCGGCTTACGTTGCTGGCCATTGCGGAAGTATCCGCATCTCGTCTTCTACGTCGAAAGAGATGACCATGTGGACGTTTGGCGCGTCCTTCATGGCGAGCGCGATATTCCGGCTTGGATGCGCGAACCTTTATAGGTTTTTCTGTTTCGCTATCGCACGTTACGAATGCACCAGGTGAGCGACGCGCTGTCCACGAATGGGCCTTGTCCACGCCGCGTGGACAGACGGTCAAGCGTGGGCAGCTGCTCTGACCTTTGCACCTCGGCGACATCGCGCATTGCGGGCAGGACCTTCTCAAGCGGCAACCTCGGCCCACGCAAGTGACTTTGGCAACGATGCACCCGCGAACTCCAGGTGAATAACTCGCCGAGGCTTGAGCGACTTGGCCTTTCGCGACGCATGAAGAATGAGTGGCCGAAACAGCAGCGCATCGCCCGCCTGCACCACACACAGATGCTTGCCGTTGCGCTGGGCCACGCTCGCCGCCTCACCGGCTGGCAGCCGACCTGCACGATGCGAAGCAGGAGACACCCACAACGCTCCATTTGTGTCGTCGGCCGGATCAAGATGCAGTCGTACGCTCAGCATCTGCTCGAGAAGCTGCACCGGAGGCTGGACATGCACGACGCCTTCTTTCACCGACCAGGATGAATAACCCTCAACCTCCTCCTGACTTGCGACCGCAATGGCGAGGTCTTGATGCCACGCCACCTGCCAATTGGCATCCAAACTCTTGTTGAAGAGGATCGAGCGGACCAACCTGGCTTGCGCACCAAGCACCGGCTCGACCAGAGAACGAACGGGAGCTGACCGTGCCAGTGCAGCGACGCTCGGCACTTTGGCGGCAAGTCCGCGGACACCGGCCGGAGATTCAAGCAGCAATCCTTCCACATCCCGAATGAGATCGAGGCGAGTGCGCTCATCCAGAACGCCAGAAACTATCGCAAATCCGTCGCACTCAATGCTGCTCAATTGACTCACGGTTGTTTCGATTTCAGGCAAAGTTTTAACTGGTGAAGCGCATACTGAGTATCGCCGAAAAATCGGCGATCCTTCCGACTCGTCGGCTCAGTATGGTAGCGGCGCTGTCGCGGCGCGCATCATCGTTTACGTGGATTGAAACGCACGGCGATCGTGACGTCTTCTCAGCACCGAACCTCAGTGCCAAATCCAGTGCCAAAACCGGGGATTCTTGAGGCACTCCGGGGATCTCCATCTCCCCACAATTCCGCAACTTACGAATTCTCCGAATCGAGGTCGAGTTTTCGAGTCCCTCCCTTCCACCCTATAATTCCCCTCTCATTCCGCGTCGTAGCCCATCACGGCGGGGACCTACTGCCATACCACTGCCAAATTCTGGGGACACCCGAGGACGGCCAGGGCTGAAATTGGGCACCAGCGAGCGTGTGCGACCTGCTGCGTGGGGCATGCCGCCATGGCCCGATATGGCTTCTAGATCCGCGTCCTGCAAGCCCTCAATCCGAGCGGCATAAACGTCCAGCATGGTCTGCACGCTGTGCGTCCTGCCTGGCGACCCAGAGCAGGTTCTTCCCGAGCATGAGATTCCAGCTCACGAAGGAATGACGGGTGTTATACGGCTCGCGGTAGCGGGCTTCACGGTCATCATCAACGTCCAGCGCCATCGATCCTAAGGATGGTTCAGATCGCGTATACGAGTGCCATCCTCGCGAAAGAACAGATGGTTGATCTTCCCGGCCAGCTTCAACGTGACATGCATTTCTTGATTGAACCTTGCCCCTGCGGGTCTCTCGCAGCAGATGGCGATCGTGACGGGGAGTTCGTTGACTTGTAATCCTGACGCATGCACCCTGCGCTCCGTAGGCTCTTGGAGCGGTGATGCCAATCGCCGGAACGGAATCAGCGGAGTTGCTCATGCGAATCACGGACGCGCTGACGGGTAGGCCAGCTGCATTACGTAAGATCCGCGACCGCGCCAAGTGCGGCCTCGTGATGTTTACATCCCTGCTCGCCGGGATGAACGCCGCTCAGGCCGGCGTCAACGACTGGACATCGGTGGGACCGGACGGAGGCCTGGTGCTCGACCTGGCTTTTCATCCCACCGATCCCGCGACGATGTATGCCGCGACTTCCGGAGGGTTTTACCTGTCCAGCGACGCCGGCGCTTCCTGGCAACTCACAGCTCCCCCCACGACCTTGGGCAACTACTTCCGTGCGACGGCGCTCGCGGTCGCGGACGGTGCTCCCGACCTGGTGCACATTGCATCGGCATATGGCAACGGCCTGCGCAGTGACGATCGGGGCGTCACACTGAGTGTGACGATGGGCGCTTTCGCGCCGGGCCTGACACTTCCGGCCCACAGTTCTGCAATCGCCGCTGCGGCGGACAGCTCCGCCATCTACTACACCATGAATCTCGGCATCTATCTCAGCACAGACGGCGGCCGCACACGCCAGCTGCGGAGCACGTTGCCTGGCGACGCCGACACCCACGTGCTCAAGCTCTGCGTCGATCCATCGGATGCACAGATCGTCTACGCAGTCACCTGGGACGGCGTCTATCGCAGCACCGATGCTGGCGCGAGTTGGATGGTGGCCTTCGCGGCCCCGGATCTCGCCAATCAGGACGGTGTACTGACCATGGCCATCGATCCCCAGCACACCAGTCGCCTCTGGATCGCCACGAACGCATCGCTGCGAGTCAGTGACGATGCAGGCGCCACGTCGCGAACGGTGCTTACCGGCGATGTGATAGATATCGACATCGACCCGAGCGATTCACAGATCGTCTACGCCACCGGGCGCCATGACGGCAATATCATGCGCACGACGGATGGAGGCAACACCTGGACTGCGCTGCCGGTTCCGCAAAGGCCGAACCTCGGTCGCGAGCGTTTCGCCATTCATCCCGCGGACGCCTCGCGTCTATATCTCTTCGGCGACACCGGCATCCTCACCACTATCGATGGCGGAGCAAATTGGCAGCGCATCGATCACGGCATCCATGCCGCCTCGCCCGGCCGGTTCTCGATAGCACCCGACTCCTCCGGCCACATCTTCTTTCCGATCCCCGGCAACCAGATCGGTGCCCTGCGCCCCGGCGAGGACACAGTGGATTTCACTGTCGATACACCGGCCACGCCCAGCGAACCGGCCACTGAAGCCGTCGCCATACTGACACTGCCAACGACCTTGGTCGCGGCTTTTCGCGACGGGAAAATTGCACTCTCATCGGATCTGGGCGCCCACTGGACCGCGGCCGCCACGCCGCCTCCGGCGGAAACCGGTTCGTTGGCGGCTGTCCACAACGGCGCCTGGACGCTGTACGCGGGCACTAGCGATGGCCTGTATCGCTCGAGTGATCTCGGCAATCACTGGTCGCCAGTGGGCAATGGCTTGCCTGCAAACACCGCAGTTGGCGACATCGCGGTGGCCGCCGATCGAACGACGCTGTACACAGCAGTGTCCTCCGGAACATCGATCAACAGCGTCGTCTATCAATCTCTCGACGGTGGCCAGAGCTGGTCGCTGACCCCCACGGCACTCGAGAAGCGCGGGGCGCTCCTCGTGGCCCACCCCACCGATTCGCAGACGCTGCTGGTCGGCACCAACGAAGGTGCGTTCAAAACCACCGACGCCGGCAAGACATGGCAGGCGCTCGAACTCTTTCCCGGAGTGACCAACTCGCCGGTCAGCGCCATTGCCATCGATCCCGTCGACCCGGACATCATTTACATCGACTCGCCAGGTGTCATCGCGAACATGGTGCGTTCCGTCGACGGCGGCGTGAGCTTTCAGCGGCTCATGCCTGACTACTACGACGCAGGCGGCGCGGTATCGATCACTGTCGCCTCCGACCCGGCGCATCTGGTGCTGGCAGCGACGACCGGCGGCGGTGTCCGGCAGATGTCCATCCAGCCTGACCTGCAGCTGGCTATCGAGTCGCCTGCAAGCGTCGCACCGGGGTCAGAGCTTGAATTCACGGCCAAGGCAACCAACGCAGGTCCGTTCGACGCTACGGGGGTCCAGGTAGAGACGCAGCTTCCGGCCGGCACATCGGTGACCTCCGCTACCAGTGATGTGGGTACGTGCACCATCTCCAGCAACCTCGTCACTTGCAAGATCGGCATCCTGCGAACTCGCGGAACGGCCGCGATTCGCGTGCGCGCGACGCCCGCAACCAGCGGCTCGGTGGCGATCAGTGCCAAGATCGAGGGAGCCCAACCGGACAGTATCTCCGCAAACAATTCGGCATCAGCCTCCGTTTCCGTGAGCACGCCCCCGCCGGCTTCGCCCTCGGGTGGCAATGGTGGCGGCGGCGGAAGCTTCGATGTCTTCGCCGCGCTCGCCATGATGTGGCTGTTTCTTCTGAGACGCACTCAGCGTCAGTGACTAGCAACTCCCCTCACAAACACTGCCACAGAAATCTCGCTTGGGTTGGACATTCGGTGCAGATGAAGCAATAGCCAATTCCTCCGTCCCCGAAGTTGATTTCTTCAGAAGCACCGCTATCGATCTGGGCTACGAAACGCATCTGCTGACCGCACACGCAAGGCGGAGTCTCCTCAGCCTGCAGCCAGGCAGGCTCACCGCCCGCCATGCCCAGAATCTCCGAACGAGATGCAACGGCGGAAAGGTAGGCATCCAATCTCTCGTTTTCTGGATCGACCGCCCATGGCTCTAAGGCCACCTTTGTCACGGAGGACAGCGTCGTCGGCCCCGGAGGAACAACCATCTCAACGGCAGCACCTTCTTGAACGAGCAGCACTCTGTTACCTCCGGCATCGGCATCCCATTCGTCGCACATACCGGGGTCGTTCTGGCATTGGAACGCTAACAATGAGGCGGCGACGCCAATCTCTGGAGCGACTTCTGGCAGGTCTAGCGACGCCAGAAATTGCATCGGACCACCGCACGCCTTACACGCCCTGTGACGAACAACCTGCCGCCAAATAAACTGGCCCGCCTATCTCACGTGAGTCCACGCGTAACCATGAAAGTCGCAATATAAGGGCGGCTCTCAAGATAAGACTGGCGTCGCGAGTTTCGCCGGAGAAAGGCGATACTCAATTCGCTACTCAGCGCATCCGTTCCCAGTCACATACAGCCCGCTGCATGTTTGGAGCGCCACGACAGCCGCAGCTACTCCGCACCGAACCCAGTGCCAAATCCAGTGCCAAACCCGGGGACTCTTGAGGCATTCCGGGGATCCCGATCTAACCACAATTCCGTAACTTACGAATTCTACGAATCGCGGTCGAGTTTTCGAGCCCCTCCCTTCCCAACAGCGGGGCTTTGATTGGCCAGAATCCTGGGCCCGGCAGGCAATGCACGGGCTCGAAATTTATCCGCACCGAAGAAAAGATGCTCGTGCTTGCCCCTTCAACGCCAACTGACGCACACGCGCCGTATACACCACCCCAGATTCCACCTCAAAGCTGAAATCGGGTTTTTACGCAAGGCGCGCAGCGTGCAATCCATGATTTCAACCGTCGCATACCATCGCTAACAATGCCAACGCACACAGGCCTTCGGGCTGTGCGCGTTACGAAGATATCCGTTATTTCAGAAGGACTCGATTCATAGCGGAGCAAATTTCCATTCATTGATCGCATGATCGTTCCGGGAAGAGTCCGGACGATCAGAATTCCCAAGGAGGGATTCTCATGGACAGAAGATCGACTTTCTCACGTACGCTCGCGCGCATCCGTTCTGGATGTCGTGCGCCGGTAATAGCTCCCGTTCTGTTGGCCTGGGGTGTGTTCACCAGCGCCACGTCTTTTGCAACAACGCCGGTCCCCGATGCCCGCGCGACTGCATCGCTTTCGGCAGCCCCGCAACAGCTTCAGGGGTTGTCGAGGCAACGCTCGACAAAAACGCCTGCTGTGCCAACCGAACCCCAGACGACATACGACTACATCGCTGCGCAGGCCGTGGGTACGACACAGCCCACAACGGCCCGGCGCCCGCCGTCGGGTGCTCAGAAGGTCGCCGCCGACGACATCGATAGCGGCGTCTCTGCGCCTTCGGCGATAAGCACCATCACACCACTGTGCCCAACGCTCTCCGTCAATACGGCGTACACACTCAGTGGCACCACGACGGGCGGCTCCTACTGTTATCACTTCCAGGTCACGCAGAGAGCCAAGACACAGGTGTTCTTGATCGGCCAGAATGCGAGCACGGACTTCGCGCTGACGCTGGTCCGGCACGAGGAAAATGACACGCTGACGGTCCTCGGCACGTCGGATCAGGTCGGCAATGCGGACGAGGTTCTGCTTGCATTGACCGAGCCGGGCCACTACTACTGGCTCATGGACGCGTATGCCTCGGATGGGTCCCCGTTCCAGTTCGGCGCCATTTTGAACACGGCGGCCGACGCGCACGAGCTCAACGACGCGCCGGAACTGGCCACGGTGATCCCGGATGATCGCACGCCGATGATCGGCAACATGGACAGCGCACAGGACGTGGACTATTTCAGGTACACCGCGCAGTACGGTCAGGACGTGTTCGTGCGCATGGACGATACGTTCGGCCTCGGCGAGTGGACGCTGGAGTATTTCACTGGCAGCTTCTGGTCGCCGATTAGCGCCAACACCGACTCCATGTTCTCCAATCTGCCGACACCCGCCACGATCTATCTGCGTGTCTCTCCAACTGCTTCGGTGCCGCTGAACACTGCGCACACCTACCAGCTCGTGGTCGGCTCGTTTGTTCGCGCGTCGGACATGGTGAATGTATCGAGCCCGGAAAATCTCGTGCCCGTGCCGCTCGGCGCCACGCCGTCACCGCTGGTGACCCAGGCCCACAATCAGCTCAACTGGTCGATACGGGTGCTGGACTCGAAGGGCAATCCGGTGCGAGGCGTGCAGGTGAATTTCATTCTGGGCGCCGACGAGATTCCAACGGCCGCGCACCCGGCGTTCAGCAACTCTGCAGGCATTGCGAGCGGCTCGCTCACGTTGCCCGATTGCTTTGGCAATGGAGATGTGCTGCATACCGGTCAGGGCTATCTGTGGCTGACGGAGTATGACGTCGGTGCATGGCTGATCCATGTCCCGCACACCATTCCAGGAGAAGTAGGCGTGGGCGGCCCGAATGTGCCGAGCGTGACATTCGGACACATCTGTCGTCAGACGATTCAGTAGAGCAACGACAGGTTGGATCGCAGAGTCCGGGCAACAGCGCCCGGACTCTGCGCAAGCTCAGAACGGAAATTTCGGGATGGAGAAGCGCACCGCGGCGTTCGCTTCGATCTGATCCATGATGGCCCATCCTCCCATGCTAAAGACGCTCTCCAGATCCGAAGGATCTCTGGCCTGGTTGTATTTCCCGTTGGGACCGTGGGCGAGCAGATATTTGCGTAGATCCACGACGTCGGCGAAATTCTCCGTTGAGACGTCGAAGCGACCAATGCGGTTGCTGAAGCCGTACGTGCCGCGATCGAGCACGATCATGCGGGTGGTGGTCTCTGCCACGGCATTCGCGGCCGGCGTGAGCTCGGTAAGTGCGAGTTTCAACGTGGCCAATTCCCCATCGGAGAGAGCATCGCTGCCCTCCAGAACGATGAGCTCACCGTTCGATACGGAAAATCCCCAATCCTTCTTCAAGAGCTCGGGGGACAAATCTGCAGTCGCGGTGTCGTACGCCCTGCGCAGTCCGGCGGAGACCGCGGGCAGTTGCTGGATCCAGATGTCCATCGATTCGATGAGCATCCGCTCGTTTTCTTCGACCTTCGAATCCCAGCTGTAGACCTTGATGTCGCCGAGCCCGCCGAGTTCCGATGGGCTCTCGCTCTTCGAGGGATGATAGATCGCAGCGGGACCGGGAGCGCTGGTGGCGGCTGTCGCCGGCGCGACCTTTGTCTCCTGGCCTACCCGGGAGCCCGCTGCGTCTGCGGCGCCGACCTGAATAGCCGCGCTCGCTATACTGTTCAATCCGTGAATCGTCATTCCGGCCCTCCCGGAGACACCGTTTGTTCCTGAAACGGCAGGACACACGATATCTTGAGACCGCGCTCCGCAATTCACGCCATTACGACCATTCGGCCCGATCTTCCCCTTGCCGAATTCGCTCGAGGAACGCCCATCGTTATGTGTAATCGTCGCCGCCGGACCGATGGCCCGGCCGGGTCGGCCCGATCTCCCCTTCCACCCTGCTACAGCCATTTACGTGCGTCCTCGCATGTCGCCTGCATTGGCTTCTTGGACGATTGCTACGGGTGTTTAACAAGAGTCCGGCTCCGCACGTAGTATCTCGCGGAGGGGTCACGTGAGGCACCGGCCCCAATCCAATCATAGGCGACATCAATCTGCTGCCTTTGCGGCCGGACATAGCAGAGGATTCTTCGCTTGCACGTGGCCCTGTAGCAAGTCCTTGAGCAAGGCATACCAATCGGGCCCCAAATCGAACCAGCCACCAACGTTACCGGAGCGGCGCGCGAACTCAGTGCGCGTCCCGTGCAGCTCGGCGAGCGCCATTCCGAACAGATCGCGCTCTTCGTCGCTGAGTACCGGAGAGGAGATCATACGAATGATGAGCCCTTCATCCAGCGTATCCGCCCAGCGACCGAGCGCTCGGATCAGGAGCGCGCGCCGATTTTTGTTCTGACAGAACACATCGAGAATGGCGGCGTTGCGTTCTTGGCCGTAAGCAAGTACCAACGCCTGGACAGGCAGGAATGCAGGATCTTTCTCAATGTTTGCATCCCCTTCATCCTGTTCCGAAACTGTGGCAGTCGTAAGCACCGGCTCCTTTCCGAGCAGCTCCGCGATAGCCCAGCTCTCGACGTCGGAATCGAAGTTCTTCGCCAATGCCAGCGTGAGTTCCGGACGGGAGCGGTAGTCCGTCACTGCCAGGCTGTCGATGGCATCATCGAATGAGATCGTGTGGTCCGGACCAAAGGCTCGTTGCTGATACCAATAGAGGCGCAACGCGAGCTCCGGCCACTGAGCGGCGATCGTCGGGTGACTTCGCCAACGCTCGTCGCCTTCCAGACTATCCTCACCACGCATGGCTATTGCAATGCCCTGAATCAGATCTGCAGCGTCTTTCGCCGTCAGCTGCGGGAGCAAGGCCAGGCCGCGTGTCCGCATGACTTCGAACGCCCGTTCGAACTGCCCGTTTTTGGCAAGGAAGCGCAGCGCCAGTCCGAATGTACGAGGGCTCGTAGTTTCCGCAGTGATGAGTCGCTCAAACAGTCCGGCCGCACCCACGTGACTGCCTTCGACCAGCGAGGTCAGCACGAATTCCATCTGTTCCGACCTGCCAAGCTCGCTGGGGACCTCAATGCCGAACAGACTGTCTGTGAGCTCCTGCGCCACCGATTTCTCGCGATCTTCGGATGGCGATCGCAGCGCGAATTTAGGAGTCTGCCCACGCTCGAGAGCTTCGTAAGTTGCCAGCAGATATTCCGTTGGCTTGTAAGGCGAACGCGATTGGAGGTGGTCCGCTATGTCGTTCGCAAACTTGCGATCGTCCGGTTTCGGCGAGGACCGCGCGCTCATCATCAGCCGTTCCAGCTCGGCCAATTGCTCCATGGCCGGGAAGCGCTGCTGAACATCGAGATACGTCTTGATCGTTCGCACCCAGAGCGAGGCGGGCCCGAAATAATCCTCACTGGGACGGGTGAACGGGTAGCCCAGCTGGCTGAACTGACCATCGTCATCCCGTTTCAAGAAAATGACATAAGACTTGCCCTTGGCAAACGTCCAGCGAATGCACGGCCCCGCATAAGCCTCTGGATTGGGTTCGGTGAGCTCGCCGGGATCACTGGGCACGGGCTTGCCGAGCTGCCCCGAGATGGAGAACTCGGACGGGCCGTGACCCTTGATGCTCTCATGGGTGCGAAAGCGCACCCGACGCCGTTGATCTCCAGCCGTTGGCGCGAGCGCGCTCGCGACCACAATGGCATCCGCCATTTGCACAAGCTCGAAATTGGTCGGTCGCACGTAATGCGCGACGACGGAGCAGGCCGATGCCGACCGCGCAGCCGTGACGCTGGCGACCAGGACCAAAAAGAGATAAAGAGACCTGATAATCACGCCGGATTCTTGCGTGCGAGTTGTCATAGTTTTCGTGTGGGAGATCGATGTAGTGATCGGCCAGACCGACGAGAGCTCCAACCAGACGCCCAAAGTTGCAATCCGTGCGGCCGCTCCACCAACCGCGCGAGCGCATTCGATACTGCCACTATAGCCTACGGACAGAGCAGGCATACGGCTTCCGGGTTCGGCGCTTCATTCGTTTCTCCCAACTGCGCTATCCATCGGGCCATGGATCCGCCGCGCTCCCCTCACGCGCAGGCATCCCGGCCCATCCCAGAGCGCGGTGGCCGACCTGCCACGCTTCCGCTCTCGGCGTGCTGGACGAATCTCCGCGTTAGCATCGAGCCCGTGTTATCGTTGACGCTGATTCCAGAAGGACCATCGATATCACGACCGAGCCGAGCTGCCCTTTCAAATCTCCGATATCCCTCCGTCGACCACGATTTCTGCGCCGACGATAAACGATGATTCCGGGGCCGCGAGGTGCAAGACGGTCGTAGCCAGCTCCTCCGGCCTGCCGAAACGGCCGATGGGCACCTGTTTCTGAATCGCAACGCGCGTCGCGTCCAGGGTAGCCGCATCGAGCCCGAGCTTTCCGTAGAGCGGCGTGTCGATCGGGCCTGCGCTCACGACGTTTACCCGGGTGTTTCGAGGCAGGAGCTCGCCGGACAACGTTCTCGCCAGCGAGATCAACGCAGCCTTGCTTGCCGCATAGATCGAGGAGCCTGGCGCGCCGATGTGTGCGTTCACCGATCCGTTGAGCACAATGGATGCGCCCCGATTCAACAGCGGAAGTAATGCCTGGATCTGGAAGTACGCTCCGCGAACGTTGATGTTGAATGTCTCGTCCCATAGCGTCTCCGTCACGTCGGCGATGGGTGAGAAGCGGGCAATGCCGGCATTGATGAATACCGCGTCCAGCGTAAGCCCCTCTGAGCGCAGCAGCTCTGCGAGTCGACGGGAGTCGCTGGTATCGGCCGCATCACTCAGAACGGCGAGCGCTCGCTCACCCAGCTCAGCGCGGGCAGTTTCCAACGCTGTCGCGCTGCGGCCCGTGATGACGACACGAGCACCTTCTGCGACGAAGGCTTGTGCCGCGGCGAAACCTATTCCACTCGCGCCGCCGGTAATCAGAACTGTCTTGTCAGTAAAACGCATATCGGAACTCCAGTTGCTCTATTCCAAGGTCATGGGGCCGCGGCGGGCGCGGTCGATCTCTCACACGGCGGTTCTGCCGATCGATCCACCGCCGTCGACAAACAGGATCTGTCCCGTGATGAACCCGGCTTCTTCCGAGAGCAGGAAGGCAATCGCTGCGGCGATCTCCTCGGGCTTGCCGAGTCGCCGCATGGGAATCGTGGAAAGGAAACGGCGCTCGGCCTCGCTTCCGACGGGCGTATTGCGGCGAAACATCTCCGTTTCCACCGGACCCGGCGCGACCGCGTTTACCGTGATGCCCGTCTCCGCCAGCTCCATCGCCCAGGTGCGCGTCAGACTGTTGATGGCTGCTTTCGCGGCCGCATAGCCGCTGCGGAGCGGGACGCCTATCGTCACGAGACTGGTGACATTCACGATGCGGCCCCAGCCCTTCGCCTTCAAAGTCGGCAGGACCGCCTGCAAGGTTTGAACCGTCGGATACACGTTGACCCGGAGCATGTCGTCGACGTCCTTGAGATCGATCTCGCCCACCGGATGCAGCCGCGCCAGCCCGACGTTATTGACGACGCCGTCAAAAGAATAGCGCCGCGCGAGATCGGCGAAGACCTCTCCGGATGACTTGCTGTCATCGAGATCGACCGAGACCAGCGTGCCGGGAAAATCAGAGTCCTCCCCGCGAGCGACGCCCACGACCTGATGCCCCGCATCCGCGAGCCTGTGTGAGAGCGCGCGTCCGATTCCTTTGCTCGCGCCAGTAATGAGAAATACACGACGTATCATGAGTGACTCCTTGACCGTGGAGGTGATGAAAACATCGACACTACGATGCGCGGCCCAAACATCCACGCGAAAGCGCCGCGCGTCACAGCCCGAGCTCTGCAATCAATGTGCATCACATGATGCGGCTTTCGGCCGCATCACCGCGATAGGCTGATAATGCGGATAGTCGGTATAGCCCTTGGGGCCCGCCGAGTAGAACGTTGCCCGGTCCGGTTCATTGAGTGGCCAGTGGTTGCACAACCGATCAACCAGATCAGGATTCGCAAGGAACGGTTTGCCAATGGCGATCAGGTCTGCGTGGCCGGCGTCGAGCGCTGCCTGACCGTTCTCTCTGAGATAGCCGCCGGCGAGGATCAACGTGCCCTCGTACGCCCGACGCAACTCCTCCAGGAAGCCTTCTGGAATGGACGCGTCTTCGACCCACTTGGTTTGATCACTCATGTGCAGATACGCGAGCTTGCGGCGTGATAGCTCTCGCGCGAGCGTAAGGTATGTCTCCGCCTCGTCTTCGAACGGCGGGATGTCGTTATAGCGACCGAATGGAGACAGGCGGATCCCAGTTCGCTCGCTGCCAATGGCGGCTGTCACCTCATCGAGCGTATCCAGCGTAAAGCGCAGGCGGTTCTGGATGGACCGGCCTCCGTAACGATCGTTACGGGTATTGAGCGTCCCATTGATGAACTGATCGAAAAGGTATCCGTTGGCAGCGTGTATCTCGACCCCATCGAACCCGGCAGCCATGGCGTTGCGCGCCGCCTGCACGAACTCAGACGTTATCCGAGGGAGCTCGTCTGTTCTCAATGCACGCGGCTTGCTCTGGGGCAACATCGCAGGCTTTCCTTCGGTGTCGATTGCAAACGTGATCGTGTTTTGCGCTTGCGCATCGGTCGAGCTCACCGGCGGCTGGCCGCCCACGAGACTGGTATGCGTCGCCCGGCCAGCATGCCGGAGCTGGGCGAAGATCACGCCTCCTTTTGCATGTACGGCCGCGGTCACGCGCCGCCACGCGTTGACCTGCTCAGGTGTGAAGATCGCCGGCGCGAAACCCCAGCCGTGCCCTTCGATGCTGATGCTGATACTTCCAGTGATGATGAGGCCGGCGCTGGCGCGCTGCGCGTAGTACACAGCGGTGTTTGCATCCGGCGCCATTCCAGGATTCCGCGCTCGGGAGCGCTCCATCGGCGCCATGACGATCCGATTGGCCAATCGGATAGGTCCCATGGCATAGGGCTTGAACAAGGAAGGCATCGAGGCGATCTCCAGGTAATTCGACAGATCGCATCTTTGCGGACGACCCACCGAAGGAGTAGGCCTCGCGCCGTCCATTCACAGTTGCACTGGGAGCTACAATATCCGTATGAACACACGATTCGACGGCATCGCCGAATTCGTTGCCGTCGCAAACCTGGGCAGCTTCACCGCCGCAGCCAAGGAGCTCGGGGTGACCAAATCAGCGGTTGGCCGCGCCGTGTCCCGGCTGGAAGCGCGACTCGGCTCCAAATTGATTCATCGCACGACCCGCCGGCTGACACTCACCGCGGATGGCGAAGCATGGCTCGATCACTGCATGAGCGCGCTGGCAGAGCTGGACAATGGCGAAAATGCTCTCAAGCTCTCGCGCGACGCCCCATCGGGCCGCGTCCGCATCGACGTGCCGAGCGCCTTCGGTCGCCTCGTCGTCATGCCGCGGCTGGTCGACCTGGCCACGCGCTTCCCGGCGCTGATGCTCGCTGTGAGCTTTACCGATCGGCGCTCCGATCTGTTCGCGGAGGGAATCGACCTGGCCGTGCGTATTGGCAGTCTGGACGACACACCCAACCTCGTTGCACGCTCCCTTGGCGTGCAGCACCTCGTCATTTGTGGAGCACCGGGATATCTCGCGACGCGTGGCACGCCCATGAGCCCCTCGGATCTGGCCAAGCACGATTGCATCGTCGGCTGACGACACTCGCACCACGTCGCGTGGCTCTTGAAGCAGCCGGACGGCACCGTTGTCCCGCACGTCATCCCGGTGAAGCACGAGTTACACGATTTCGAGATGATGTCATCCGCCGCAAAAGCTGGGCTCGGCCTCGCGCAGCTTCCTCTGTGGCTGGTCGCAGAGGACATCAAACGCGGAAAGCTCATCACCGTTCTCGACGGGATGTCGGGCGGCGAACTGCCCGTCAACCTGCTGTGGCCGCGCACGCCTACGCTCCCAGCCAGGATCCGCGTGGTCATTGACGAGCTCGTCCGGAAGATTCCATAGCTTCGCGACGCCTTCAACGAAACATCAATTGCGCGCGACTCTCCGCATCAAATGCCGTGCGCCCGCTTGATGATTTCGACTGCGCGCTCGCCGATCACCACGCAAGGAGCCATTGTGTTTCCGCTCGGAACGTTCGGCATGATCGAGGCATCCGCGATCCGCAATCGATCTATCCCATGGACCTGCAACCGACCGTTCACGACGGACGCCGAGTCGGTTCCCATCTTCGCCGTGCAGGCCTGGTGCCAGAACGTCACCGCCGAATCTCGAATATAACTTTCCATCTCGGACGCACCCAGATTGCCTGGCATGGCTTCGCGCTTCAGCAGATTCCCGAATGCCGGTGCATGCGCCATCTCCCTGGCGATCTCGATCGTTGCCATCGCACTTCTCACGTCGTCAGGATGCGAAAGGGTGTTGGCTTCGATGCGAATGGGATCGTGCGCGTCCGGGCCCGTGAGATGCAGCGTCCCTCGACTCTTCGGATGCGAGAGTCCCGCGAAGACCATCCAGCCGTGCTCGGGCACACCGCGATGCGCGGTTTCCGGCGTGGCGACCGGGAACTCGAGCTGGCAATGGAACACATCGGGGACGTCGAGGCTTGGGTCGGTCTTCCAGTAGAGGGTAGCTTCCGAGCCGCCATTGCCGACTGCGAGCGGTTCCTTCGACTCGAAGATACAACCGAAGGAAACGTGATCCTGGTGGTTGCGCCCGACGCCAGGCAGGTGCTGGATGACGCGGATGCCGTGCAGGCGGAGCTCCGGTTCCGGACCGATGCCGGATTGCATCAACACTTTGGGTGTATTGATGGCGCCCATCGACAGGATCACTTCGCGATCCGCCATGATCCGGGTGCGATGAGAGCCCTGCATCACTTCCACGCCGACAACCGTTGTACCTCTCAATACCAGCTTGCTTACTTGCGTGTGCACCAGAACAGTAAGGTTGGGCTGGTCCATCTTCGGCAAGATGTACGAGCGGAAAATGGAAGACCGCAGCCCCGCTTTCACGATCAGATCGTTGATCGCAACGCCGCCGCGGCCTTCCATCATCGCACCGTTGGGACTATCGAACGGAGGAATGCCGACAGATCCAGCTGCATCGACCATCGCTATCGCCACGGGTTGCGGGTTGCGAACCGTGTCCACGTGCACTGGACCACCGGTGCCGCGGCGAAGGCAATCGGGTGCGCCCTGCCAATCTTCGATACGACGATAGATATCCAGTACCGAACGATAGCCCCATGCGTGGTCGTCAGCCTCCCGGGCGAAGTGGTTCCAATCGTTCTGGTGTCCGCGCGCCCACACCATCACGTTGATGCTGGAACTGCCTCCAAGCACCTTCCCCATATTGAGCGGAATAGCACGTTGATTGAGATGTGCGTTCGGCTCTGCCACGAACTGCCAGTCGCGTTCAGATCCCAGATTGAGCGGCCACTGCCCGGGCATGAGCACTTCGGGAACGTCATCGGTGCCGCCGGCTTCGATCAGCAGAACGCTCACGCTGAGATTTTCTGCAAGCCGGCCCGCCAGGGCGCAACCGGCGGAGCCCGCGCCGCAGACGATGAAATCGTATCGGTCTGCCAGCGGCGAGGTGCCATCAGAAGTGCTCGACATGATGGTATTACCCGGGCGCCAACTTCAGTGCGGATTCCTTGGCTGCGCGATCGATCACGCCAGCAACCACCCTTGGCTGCGTCATGAAGACCGCATGGCTGGCGGAGACCTTGGTGATGTTCGCTCCGATGCGTTCTGCCATATGGATCAGCATCGCTTGATCGAATGCCCTGTCCTCGGTTGCGATCACCGCCCAGCTGGGCTTGGTTCGCCACGCGGCATTCTCGAGCTTGGTCTCGAAGACCGACATCTTGATTGGCACCTGTGAATCCCGCATGAAGGCCGCGTCCGCATCGCTCACGTCTCGGGCAAAGCCGGCTTTGAACTTCTCCAGGCTCAGATAACCGAAGCCATCCTTGTGCGTTTCGATGACGAAATCGGGCGTCGCCGCGAACCCCTGGTACTGTTGTGCCGTCGACTCGCCGGCATCGGGCGCGAGCGCGGAAACGTAAACCAGGCCCACCACGTTCTTGTGCACGCCCGCTTCGGTGATCACAGTTCCTCCCCATGAATGTCCGACGAGAATGGTCGGGCCGTTCTGGCGATCGAGTGCGGCTCGCGTGACCGCAACGTCATCGGCGAGCGAAGTCAGCGGGTTCTGCACGATGGTGACGCGATACCCGCGCTGGGTGAGCTCGTCATAGACCCCACGCCAGCCGGAACCATCCGCAAAGGCACCGTGTACCAGCACGACGTTCTTTGCGGGATTTCCGCCGGACGCAGCCGCGGGTGATTGCGCGTCAGCTGTGGTGTTGAGCGCAGCCGCTGCGACGACGGTTGCGAGGATCCGTGTGTTCTTCATGACGCTTCTCCGCCGGTAGGTTGTTGGGGAGAAGCGATGGTCGCGAACTCACATTCGTCCCTCCTGAACGAACGAGCCGCCCATTGAACGATCGGGCCGTGAGTCGAGCGTGCCTAGCGCCGATGCATGCGTTGCCACGCACCTGGACTCGATCCCACCGACCGCTGAAATGCACGGGTGAAGTGACTCTGGTCGGCGAAACCGCATTCGAGTGCAATGTCGGCCAACATGCGGCGAGAGCTCATCAGCAAGTGCTTCGCCTTTTCGATCCGCAGCTGCAGCAGCCAGCCATGCGGCGACAGGCCAGTCGATCCCCGGAATGCGCGTGTGAAATGTCGAATCGACAACTCGCACGCCTTCGCCAGGTCCGCAAGCGCGATGCTGCCTGTGATGTTCGCAGCGAGCAGTTCCTTCGCGCGTCGCTCCTGCCAATGCGCCAGCGTGCCGATCTTCGCGTCCCGTCTTGCACGCATGCCGCCATAGGTATGCGCTACGTGCGTTGCCAGGGCCATGGCGAGATGGTCGACGAACAGCTCGCTCGCCTGGCCCGGCGCAGCCAGTGCCGGCCGAATGGAGAGCAAAAGGTGGCGAGCAACGGGATCTCGCAGCGCCTTGCCCGGCTCATGGCGAAGCTCGTCGATTGCCGGCGAGTTCGCATCTTCGGCGAGCGCGTCGAGAGACTTGCGCGGGATATACAGGTCCACCGCATGGAACGGATCCCGACGATCTATCGCGAGGTTCGTTCTGAGATCGAAGATGGCCACCGCGCCTGCTTCGAATTCGCGAGGACGAATCAAGCGACCATCCGCGTACAGGTCGAAATCCGGGCAAGCCTGAAGTTGCAGAGCAATCAAGAAGGCATCATCGCGAATCGGTTCGGTCGTTCCGACATGGTCGCGATCCGAAGCGAGCTCGATGAACGCCAGGCCCGACTTGCAGGCGGTGCTCGTCTGCAAGACGGGCGCGCGTTGCAGATTCAGCGAATCGGTGATTCCGCGCAGTCCGGGGGACTCACGTCGTTCGATCTGAGCGCTGTGGCTGTAACCCCGCATGACGTGCTCCCCTGGCCCCAGGACGACGGTGGCGGAATCGATGAACGGCCACATTCTGTACCACGGCTGCGCGGCAAACCAGCGTTGCCGGCGCAGCTCGACGCTCAGACAGTCGGCACGGTGCCGCCGTCGATGACGTATTCCACCCCCGATATGGAAGCCGCTCGGGGCGAGACCAGAAACGTAATGAGGTCTGCGACTTCGCGTGGCTGCGCAGGCCGTCCTAACGGGATGCCGCCCAATCCCCTCATGATGATCTGCTTACCGCCTTCGTAATCCGTCCCGGCCTGAGCGGCGAGGCGCCGGGCAAGCGCGACTGCGGCTTCGGTCTCGATCCAGCCCGGAGAGACCCGCACGACGCGGATGCCTTGGGGCGTGACTTCCTTCGACAGCGCCTTGCTATAGGTAGACAAGGCAGCTTTGGCAGCAGCGTAAGCGATGGTCGAGTCCGGCAATGGCAACACCCGCTGGATCGAGGTGACATGGATGACCACTCCGGAACCCTGCGCGATCATCGAGGGCAGCAGAGCGCGATCGAGACGGACAGCAGACATGAGGTTCAGGTCCAGCTCCTTCGACCATTCCGAATCATCCAGCGCGGCGAACCCGCCCGCTGGCGCGGTCGAACCGCCCACCACGTTGATGAGGATGTCGATGCCGCCGAGATGCTCACGCACTGACTCTGCAGTGTGATACGCGCCCTCAGCCGTCGAAAGATCCACGGCGACATAGCGTACGTTTTCGACCGCGCGGCTCGGCAGCGAGCGCGCGACAGCTACGACTCGCACGTCTGCTTCCGCCAGCGCCTGGACCACCGCCGCACCAACGCCGCGAGCCCCGCCGGTCACCAATGCCCGCATGCCCGCGAGTTGCAGATCGAAGCTCATGGCGTGATCTCCAGTGACGCGATCTTGCCCCGCTCGAGCGTGAAGGTGTACTTAAGATCGACCGGACTGCCCGGGAAATTTCCCGTGACTCGGCTTGTCACGATGTACTGGCGTTCCTTTTTCTCCAGTGCAAAGGGTTCGGCGACATACGAGAATTTTGCGGATGCCGCGGTCTTCCACGCTTCGATGGCCGCAGGACCCGAGTGCGTCCGACCCTCGTCCAAGACCGTCCCGTCGTTCGTAAAACATCGCGCCACCGCCTGACCGTCGCGTCTGTCGGCTTCGAAATACGCCTCGATAGGTTCGGGAAGGCTCAGGTCTTTCATTGCGGTCTCCTCAAGCTCTGGAGACGCCAAGATGACCGACCCTGACCGATAAGAGAATCGCTTATTATCTACCCAGGCTATGTAGAGATCAGTGCACAATGCGTGGATCCGAATTCGCCGAGCTGAAAGCATTCGTAGCGGTGGTCGATCGGGCGAGCTTTGCGCGCGCGGCCGATCATCTCGGGATTTCACGCTCGGCGCTGAGCCAGATCATTCGTCAGCTCGAATCTCGTCTCGGGGTTCGACTGCTCAATCGCACGACTCGAAGTGTTGCGGCGACGGAGCCGGGGCGGCGCCTTCACGCGCGCATCGCGCCGATGCTCCGCGAAATGGATGACGCCGTTGCGCAGGCAGTCGGTGCAACGAGCCGACCTGCCGGAACGCTGCGGATCAACACGCTGAGCATGGCGGCGAAGAAGATCATCGCGCCGCGGCTCGGACGTTTTCATAGAATGCATCCCGAGGTGGTGCTCGACATCGTGATCGACGATGGCTTGAGCGACATCGTCGCCGGCGGGTTCGATGCCGGCATTCGCGTTGGTGAACGCCTTCAGAAAGACATGATCGCCGTGCGCCTCACGGCCGATATCAAGCTGCTTGCCGTGGCGTCGCCTGAGTACCTGGCGAGTGCCGGCGAACCTAAAACGCCCGCCGATTTACACCGTCATGCCTGTATCAACTGGCGCTTTCCGGGCAGCGGCACGATCGCCCGATGGGAGTTTCAGAAGAAGGGCAAGAAGATCGAAGCCATCGTTGCCGGCCCGGTGATCTCCAATCACCAGGACATCGTCGTGCCCGCGGCCCTGCAGGGCCTGGGCATTCTCTACGCGTATAACGACGATGGGATCGCAGAGGCATTGGAACGCGGGCGGCTGAAGCGCGTCCTCGCCGATTGGTCTCTCACCATGCCCGGCCTGTATCTCTACTACTCGAACCGCCGCCATGTTCAGCCGGCACTGCGCGCCTTCATCGACTGCCTTCTCGATCGAGATGGAGACAAGCGACTGAAGGCGACATGAAGATCACGGGACGCGTCGAGGCATCCTGACACGGCGGATCCGCGACCATTCCGCGACCTGCGTAAAGTTCTGCTATTGTCCGCTCACCCTCTTTTCTCATAGTGGATGCGGAGACCCCATGCGTTCGAAGGTTCGAGTCGGCATCGTTCTGGCACTGCTCGCGGCGAGCGCCGCTCACGCCGACATTACCGCCAGTCGGCAAACGGCAGCGTCCAAGAGTGCGCGTGCCGGTGAAGCGGAATTTCGCGAGCTGTATCGCGAGCTGATCGAGATCAATACCACGCTGTCCTCGGGCTCGTGCACCGACGCGTCGAACGCAATGAAAGCGCGGCTGGCCGCGGCAGGTTATCCGGAGAGCCAACTGCACGTGATCGTCCCGCCGAACCGGCCGAAGGACGGCAACCTGGTCGCCCTGCTGCCGGGTACGGACCCGAAGTTGAAGCCCATCCTGCTGCTCGCACACATCGACGTTGTCGAAGCCAAGGCCGAAGACTGGGAGCGGGATCCGTTCAAGCTCACCGAGGAGAACGGCTTCTTTTACGCCCGCGGCGCTTCCGATGACAAAGCCATGGCGGCCATCTTCACCGATTCCATGGTTCGCTGGGGCAAGCAAGGCTACAAGCCACGGCGCGGCATCAAGCTCGCGCTGACTTGCGGCGAGGAAACGCCGAACGTGTTCAACGGCGTGCAGTATCTGGTCAAGGAACATCGCGAGCTGATCGACGCCGCGTTCGCCTTGAACGAGGGCGGCGGCGGCCGCTATGAAGCCAGCACCGGCAAATACCAGTACAACGGCGTGCAGGCGGGCGAAAAGCTGTATCAGGACTTCACGCTCGAAGTCACCAACCCGGGCGGCCACTCGTCCCGGCCGACGCCCGACAATGCCATCGGCCAGATGTCGCGCGCGCTCGAACGCATCGTCGAGTTCCAGTTCCCGGTGGAGTTCAACGACACTACGCGCGGCTACTTCCGCCAATACGGCGCCATCGTCGGCGGCGAGATGGGCAAAGCCATGCAGGCGGCTGCCAACGGTGACATGGACGCGGTACAGCGCGTACAACAGGATCCGAGCTTCAACGGCACGCTGCGCACGACTTGCGTGCCCACCATGGTCCAGGGCGGCCACGCACCCAACGCCCTGCCCCAGAGCGTCAAGGCCAACATCAACTGCCGCATCTTTCCGGGTCATGCTCCGGAGGAGATTCGTCAACAGCTCATCCGTGTCATCAACGACGCCGGCGTGAAGGTGAGCTTCCAGGCGCCGCCGGAACAGGCCTCGCCGCCCCCGCCGCTGACCGCGGAGATCCTGGGGCCCATCGAGAAGCTGACCAAGGAGATGTTTCCTGGCGTGCCCGTGCTGCCTGCGCAGGCCAGCGGCGGCACCGATGGTCGCTTCATGACTCCAGCCGGCATTCCGACCTATGGTGTCTCCGGCATTTTCAGCGACGGCGCCACCACCAATGCGCACGGTCTCAATGAACGCATCCGCGTGCAGTCCCTGATGGAAGGACGCGAGTTCTTGCATCGCTTGGTACAGATGTACGCTGGCGGAAAGTAACGACCACACGTTCGGCGGCGGTGGCGACACCACCGTCGCCATCGCAGGCCAAGCGCCGCGGGCCTCGCTGAACGGCGCGGCTCGCGGTTATATTCGTCGAGGGCCTTCTCCCATCATCTGTACCGGAGATCGTTGAAAATGCGTATGAAAAAAGAATTGAAAGCCACCGCTTGTGCCATTGGCCTGACGTTGCTGAGCTGCACGGGGATGGCGGCAGAACAAGCAACCAACGCATCGCTGAGCTTCTTTATCACGAGCAAGGGATCGGGTAATGGAGCTGATTTGGGAGGACTGGCGGGCGCGGATGCGCACTGTCAGAAACTGGCCGCAGCAGTCGGTGCCGGTCAACGCACTTGGCGCGCCTATCTGAGCACGACGGCAAGCGGCTCGACAGCAGCGGTCAATGCGCGAGACAGAATCGGCAAGGGCCCATGGAAAAACGCCAAGGGCGTTGTCGTCGCAACCGACGTGGACAATCTGCACAGCGATGCCAACAAGCTGAGCAAGGAGAACTCGCTGACGGAGAAGGGCGAGATCGTCTCGGGTCGCGGCGATACGCCGAACAAACACGACATTCTTACAGGCTCGGAGGCGGATGGCCGGGCATCCTCTCGCTCAGGCGACACGACCTGCCGCAACTGGACCAGCAATGCCGCGGATGGCAGCGCCCTGGTCGGCCATCACGACCGGCAGGGCGGCGGCCCGGCGCCGACGTCATGGAATTCTTCGCACCCGTCGCGCGGCTGCGGCCAAGAGAACCTGCAGGCGACAGGTGGCGATGGTCTGTTCTATTGCTTCGCCGCGGATTGATTGCGGCACATCTCACGCTTACAAATTGCCGGCCGCGGAACGCTCAGGTGCGTTCCGCTGGCCGTGCCCCGCTGACTCACAATCCCAAGCCTATTGCGGTCGCATGCGGCCCATATCGAACCGTCCTCCCCAGAGTCGGCTTCGTCTTCTCCGTGTAGATTCTAGAGACACCGGCAGCACTACGCTGAGCAACGTCGCCAATCGGACGCGGCGTGATACCGAGCGCGAATGTCGTGCCAAGGCCGGCATAAAGATAACGCTCACCGAAGGCCTTCTTGAGTGCAGTGAACGTGGGCTCGCCGGTGCAATGTCCGGGCGCGACGTATGCCACGTTGTAGGTATCGCGCAGGGCGGTGACGATCTTCTCGATCTCGTCATCCGTGGCCACGACCAAGTGGAACCCGCCGGCAAGAAAATGGATCCGCGGGTTGATCTTCGCTGCCGCCTCCGCGATCTTCTCGATACCAGGGTGCGCGCAGCCCACCACGATCACGCCTCCCTCGGGCGTGTCAATGACCAGCGATAGCTCGCGCAGCTCCAACGTGCCCGGCTTATTTGAGACCATCGCGATCAGATGGATGCCCGGCGCGATCACGGTGTCTTTGTCCACCAACTCGAAGTTAGCATCAGGCCAGGCAGAGCCAAACCGCATGACCTCGGGCGGTGTGCCGTCGTAGTAGCGCTGCTGCGCCGGCAGGGAAGCGTCCTTGCGATAGAAGGCACCGGGCAGCTCAGAGCCATAGATGCCGAAGCTCTCTTTGGGTGCGTAGATCTTCACCTTGGGATTCACACTCAGAAGGTATGCCATCCCGCCCATGTGATCGCCATGTCGATGCGACATGACAACGAAGTCGAGCTTCGAAAGGTCGATGCCCTTGGCCCTCGCGTTTTGCGCCAGGATGTCTGGGCGATTGCCAGTATCGAACAGGATGCGCTTGCCGCCGTACTCGATGAGCGCAGCATAGCCCCAGTCCTTGCGCATCGCGGAGACCTTGCCAAAGGCGTCATAGAGTACGGTGATCTGCGCCTTGGCGGCGCCGTCGATCGCTGCCCGCGAAGGCGGGGGCGTACCGACACAACCGGCAAGCACCACGGCCAGCGCTGCTAGACAGCAAGCTACAAAGGTCAGTGCGTTCATCTCGCCTCTCGTTAACCCTTATACGCCTCCTGCGCCGCTCGATGCATGAGCAAGCCTTCGTTCCTCGACATCAGCGGTACCGAGGCTTCTCTCGCAGCACTTCAGCAAGCACTGGCTCGCGGTGTACCTATTGGAGCAACTGCCGATGACGGGCAAACTCGCTCACGACGCGGCGAAATTCGGTGAGAGATCCATGGCATGATCGTCCGACGACTCATACTAGTCTCTGCGCTCGCGGTCGCAGTGCTGGCGTCGGAGGGTTGCGCGGCGCTTCGCGGTCGCGATCCACTCCAGGTGACGGTTGCTGGCATCGAGCCGCTCCAGGGCCAGGGACTGGAGCTGCGCATGCTCGTGAAGCTACGAGTGCAGAACCCAAACGACTCGCCAGTCAATTACAACGGCGTGGCCCTCGAGATGAACGTGCAGGGAAAGACCTTCGCTACCGGCGTCAGTGACGCCGGAGGAAGCGTGCCGCGCTTCGGTGACGCCATCATCAGCGTGCCAATGACCGTGTCGGCGTTACGAATGGCGCGTCAGGCAATGGACATGATCCGGCGCGGTGGAACCGGCACGATCACGTATGAGATGAAGGGCAAGCTCAATGGCACGACGTTGAACAGCATGCGATTCCGCACGCAAGGTGAATTCGATTTTCCAGCAACGAGTACGGGCGACGATGACGCCGGCTGAGCTCATCGTCGCCCGTCCCCATTACTTCGGCAGCCGTCCCTCGATCTCCTCGTACACCTTCGACAGCGCAATCGGCGCCTGCATGTCACGCAGAGTCAGGTCGCCGTAGGCCCCCCAATTCGCCTTCTGCACCGCCGGGCAATTGGTTCTCGATTCACACGGCTCACCTGCGGCGTGCAGTCGCTTGCCCTCGGCGATCACGTACTCCAGGGCCGCGAGCGACTGCTGGAGATCGCGCTTCATGGTGGCCGCATCGTCAATGAAACCGTGGCCGGGGACATACCAGCTCACATCCATCGCCTGTGTCTTTCGAATGACCTCCGTCCATTCGGTCGGGTAGGCCGAGGTCAGCGCCGGGAACACGTGGTGCAGATAGACTTCGCCCATGAACAGCACTTTGCTTTCCGGCAGGTACGCCACCAGGTCGCCACCGGTGTGTGCGCGGCCGAGATTCAGAATCTGGATGTCGGTCTTGCCGACGCGAAGCGTCCGTTGATCTGCGACGGTCTGCATGGCTGGATGGTTGCGCTTCAGGAGTCGCTGCTGCGACACCGGCGATGCGATGAACACGACCTCCGGATAGGCCGCCTTGAATGCGGAGTTCCCACCGACGTGGTCGGTATGGTCCGATGCGATCACGACGTACTTGATGGGCTGGGGCGTGATCTTCTTGAGGTTCTGGACCATCGCCTGCACTTGCGCGACATCATTCTGGCCATCGACCACGACGACACCGTCCGTGGTCACCACGACCAGGCTCACCGACGTGATGGTGACGCCGTGCATCGGCCCGAGCGTGTCCTCGTATGCATAAACGTTCGGCGTCAGCTCTTTCCAGCGCGGAAAATCGCTCTTCGTCAGCCCTCGTTTGGAAATATCTCCTGTAGGCACCGCGGGCTCACCGAGAGCGGGCGCCGTATTGCCCAGCGCACACACCAGCGCTGCGACGAAGAGATAGCGGAATTTCATCGTATGAGCCTCTTTCGATCGGATACCAGAACGGTTCGATCGTAGCTTACATTGGCCCGGAGCCGCTGCTCTGTCGATGTACGAACGGGGATGTCGACATTGCCGAGCTGCAGACCGCGCTCAAACGCCTGATGGCGAATGAGCGCGAGCACTTCCTCCAGTCAGGTGAGCGAGTGGCCCTTACCAGGCCACCCGGAAGCTGAGATTACCCTCGTGCTGCGAGTAATCGTCCGCAAACTCACCGCCATAGCCGAGCGCCATCGACGCATTCTTGCCGAGCGACATATTGAGCGAGGCTCGCGCAATGTAGGCCGTGCGATCGAGCGGAGCGCCGACAGTGCGGAACGCTGGCCTGTCGCGGAACGGCTGCAGATCGATGGTCGAACGGTCGTCCTCGAACTGGTGCGTCACACCGAGATTCAGCGACGGACGGAACAGCTGACCATACCCTTCGAAGGTGTCGGCCAACTGCAAGCCGACGGTGCCCCGCAGGCCGTCGCGACCGTGCACCCGTCCAGCGAGATTGCCGTCGCCGGCATTTCGTTCGCTGAAGTCCGCGGCCTCGATGTGATCGTAGAAGGCTTCGATGTATGGGCGAAGCATCGGCGCAGCTTCGCTGGTCAGCCGATAGCTCAGGCGGATGCCCGCTCCATAGCTGTCGCTGTCGAAGTCCGCACGCGCCTGTTGCTGGGTGGAGCCGACCAACACGTTGCGCCGGGTCGAGTTGTCATTGCCGCTGTAGAACGCCGTCATGCCCAGGCCCCACCGTCCGGGCTCGTAGCTTGCGTACAGTCCGCCCATCTTGGAACGCACTTCGTTGCGACCGCCGGCCAGATCGCGAATGCCCGTATCGGCATAGCTGAACGTGGCACCCAGCGTCCACCCCGAAGCCAGGCTTCGGTCGACACCGAACTGTCCGCCGTCGCTCGTCCAGTCATAACGAGAGTCGCCTCCCGCCTGGCCCCACTGACGCAGTCCGTGGCCCCAGAAGCAGTTGAGCGTGTCGGCCGAGCCCTGCTGTGCCTGGCCGCACTGCACGGACTCGCTCAGCGTGAATCGATCGAACACCGTGCGCGCGTAGCCCGCCCCGAGGATCGAGACGCTGTTCTGACTCACAGTAGCGACCGGTTCGCCGCGCTCGCTGAGCAGCGCCTGCACGCCCTCGGCCGTCGGTTGCTGTAGCAACGAATCGATGTAGCCGGTCATCGTGGGCGTCACGGTGCCTGCGGCGATCTGCTCTTCCAGCCAAGCCGCAAACCGCCCGCGCCCGCTGTTCGGGTCAGCGACGCTTGTGATCGGCTGGCGCGCAAAGCTCAGTGTCAAAGCGTTCGCGCTCAACTCGCGTTCCGCGGTCATCAAGGCGCTGGTGTTCATATCGATCGTATCGAAGTCGCCGGTGATGCCGCCGCCCGCCTGAATCACCGTATGCGTCGTGCCGTCGAGATACATGCCGTATTCCACGCTGACCCGATGCGTGCCGCCGAGGCTCGCGCTGCCCGCGACATCGAGCAGATCCGTTCCGCCACGGCTGATCTCTGAAATCAGGACGCCACTGGCGGGTTGCGAGTAGTTGCCGCCCACGTGAATCGTGCCCGGGCTGTTGCCCGGAGACAGCATGCCCGCGTTGACGAAATTCGCGCTCAGCGAGCCGGAGCCGGTCATGCCCACTCCCTGCTCGATACGGAACTCGTTCGTCACGATGTTCGCACCCGAGAGTCGGACGTTACCTTCGGCAACCGTGATGCTGTCGCTGAACGTATCCACCGTGCCGGAAAGAATCAGCTCACCCTGGCCGCGCTTGATCAGCTGCTCGAAATCGGTCACTGCGAATGTGTCCGACCAGGTCAGCGAGCTGTTGTAGATCAGCTCGAGCGTGTCGGACCCGGCGCCGCCGTCGAATGCGGCCTCCAGGAAGTTCGCGCCCTCGGTGATCTGCAAGTGATCGTCGCCATCCAGGAAGCTCATGGTGCCAACGAATGTGCCAGCCAGCGCCAGCGAGTCATTGCCAGTGGTGCCAGTCAACGTGCCGTCGTTGCGCAAGATCGCCCCGGCAGCCACTGTCGCATTTTGCGTGACGACGCTTGCACCGCTCGCAAGCTCCAGCGTTCCGCGCTGAACGTTGAGCGCGCCGATCTGAGACCCCGCGCCCTCGAGTGTCCAGGCGCCGTTGCCGGCGACGTTGAGCGCGCCCGCCGCGCCATCGATCACACCAGCGAATGTTCCGGTTTGAGCGGTGAGCGTGAGCGCCTTCGAGCCCAGCACGGTCGAGCCGCTGCCGGAGAGCGTCGTGATCGATGCGCCTGTATCGGTTGCGGAGATATCGAATGTTCCGTCGTTCGCGACCCCGCTCGACGCAGCGATGCTGCCAGCGCCGCTCAGAGCGAGCGTGCCTGAAGTAATCGTCGTCGCGCCGGTGTATGAGCTCACGCCGGTCAATGTGGTCGAGCCGCCGCCGATCTGGTTCAGCGAGCCGCCGCCGGAGATGGCGCCGGCGAATGTGACATCGTCGGAACGGTTGAAGGCCAGCACGGCCTCGTTGACGATATCGCCGCTGATGCTGCCCGACGTACCGCCGTCGCCGATCTGCAGCGTGCCGAACGATACTCTCGCGCCGCCTGAGTTGGTGTTTTCGCCGGTCAGCACGAGCGTGCCGAGATCGGATTTGTCGATGGTGCCATCGCCGATCAGGGCCGATGCGATGGTCGCGGTGAACGCCGCGCCCGCGTCCGTTCCGTCGCCAACGCGAATGGAGTTCAGGCCGCTCGTCAGTGTGATGGCATCGCCTTCGACGCGATAGCCGTCGACGACGAACTGCATTCCGGTCACGCGGATCTCGCCTTCGCTGGTATCGACGACGACCGTGCCGGCGTTGCCCGAGAACATGGCCAGCGAGCCATCCTCATAACCTGCATTGAGCGAGCCGTCGAGGGTGGTCCAGTTGTCGTTGCCGCTCCTGGCCTGCCACACGCCGCTGCCACCGCCGGCCGTGTTGTTATTACGTGCGTCCGCCGCGCCGTCCCAGTAGCTCAGCACCAGGCCCTGCGTATTGACCAGGTTGACCTGGTTGGCGAACGAGGTCTGGATGTAATTGTTCGATCCGGCCGGCATCAGGCCCAGCTCGAGGCCGTTATCGGTCAGGTTGCCGGTGTAGTTGATGAGGCGATAGACGCCCGCGCCGAAGGTGCGGCCCGCCGAGGGTGTGACATTGAGCACGCCATCGAGCACCAGATCGCCGTTGACGTTGATTAGATCGTTGAACGTACCGCCGACGACATTCGCTTCACCCAGCTCGAAGTCGAGCACCGAGCCGGCGTTGAGTGTCAGCGGCCCCATGGTGAGCGTGCCGGGGCTGTTGCCCGGGGCGAGGCGACCGCCATCCGCGATGATGACCGCGCCGCCGATCGTGCCGCTGCCGCCGAGTGTGGCGCCGCTCGCGATCGTCGTGAGTCCAGTTGCCGTCGATTGATCGCCGTTCACGCGCAGCGTGCCGGCATTCACGTTGGTCGCGCCGGTATAGCCGTTGTTCGCGGTGAGAATGAGCGTGCCCGTGCCGGTCTTCGTGAGCGAGCCTGAACCGCCGATCAGGCCGTTCCAGGTGAGATCGGCGACGGTATCGAACGTACCGCCACCGGCGTTGAGCGTCGCCGCGCGCGCGGATGTGAAGGCGCCCGTGTTCTGCAGTGTGCCGGTGTCGAACGTGAGCCCGCCGGCCGCGTCGCCAAGGCTGCCATCCTGCGAGATCGACAACGTGCCACCCAACAATTGCCAGGGTGTGAGTGCGGTCGTCGCGCCAGTGAGCGTCCAAGTGCTCGCGTTGTTCTTTTCGAAGATCGCGAAGCCGGTGTACTTGCTGCCGATGCCAGAGGCGTCGAAGGTGTCGGTGCCGGTGCCGCCGAGGCGGAGCGTGTCGCCGGCATTGGCGGCAGGGGCGTTGACGTTGCCCACGATGACCGATCCGGGATGCAGTTCGAGAACGCTCGCTGCGAGGGCGATCGAGGGAAATGGATTGCAGTGGCTGCATCCGTGCCGGTTCGGATCGTGCCGCTATTGATGATGGATACATTGAAGTTGACGTTCGAGAAGCTCCCGGCGCTTATTGCGGTCCCTGCACCAAACGACTCGATCGTCCCGGTGTTGGTAATCTTGACCGTCGTCGCTCCGCTGGTACTCACGGTGACTCCGGTACCGCCGTTCGGGACCTGTGAAGCCGTACCAGCCCGAATCGTTCCGTGATTCGTGAGCTCGCCATTGCCGCTTATCGAGAGGCCGTTCCGCGGGGAATTGCCTGTCGATGAACCGGCTTCGACGAGCGCGCCCTGGTTGTTCACGAAGGTCGCTCCACTCGAGAGCACCACGCCATTACCACTTGCGCCAATGAACTGAGGCGCAGTGCCCGGTTCGCCGCCGCGGATCGTGGCCGTTGTTCACGAGGCTGCCACCGATGAACTGGGCGCCGGCGCCGCCGTTACCGCTGCCCAAGTTGAAGGTACCGGTGTAGTCGCCGCCGCGTCCACCCGTGATCTGACCATTGTTCGTCAACGAGCCATTGGTGATGTAGACGCCGGTATTGCCAGCACCCGCACCACCCGAAGGGCCGTCTCCAGCGGTTTTCGTTCCTCCATCGCCTCCTGTGATCGAGCCGTCGTTCGTCAACGATCCATTCGTGACCCATACGCCTATCCCGCCAGTACCTGCGCCGGCGGTGGCGTTGTCGCCGCCGGTTCCTCCCATGATCGAGGCGGTATTGATGGCAGAGCCATCGATCAGCCGGAGCCCGGCCCCGCCAGCCGCTGAGGCGCCGTTCGCGAGGCCGTTGCCGCCCCTCAGTTCACCTGTGCCTGTGACCGAGACCGTATTGCCGGAGAACTCGAGAGTGCCGCCTGGATTCGTGCCGCTCTGGCCCGCCAGGGTGTAGCCGTTCGTATTGATCGTGATCGGCTTGGTGAGCGCGGAAAACGCTGTAGTGCTCGCGAGCGTAATATTGCCATTGAGCGTAATCGTCGCGCTCGCCTCGGGATCGAGGTTTGCGTCGTCGATGGCGTCGCGGAGCTCCGTCTCGTCGCTCGCGAAATAGTCGTCACCTCTCGCTTGAGGCGCGAGTACGACGGCGGAAACGGCCAGCATTGCGACGGCGCTCGCGGACGATCTCCGACGCATCTCGCACGCCATCTGCAAAGCCCGCTTTACTGCAGCCTGCAATGGCTGCCGCTCGATACCGCTCATCTTCTTCTCTCCTCTCGACAAAACACGTCCGTCGATCAGCCCGGACATCCGAATGCAACCAAAAAAACCCACGTGCTCAAAACCGGGCAACTCTCACAGTTGTGCGTCCAGGCTTGTTTGCGGAGCCGATTCAGTGCCGATGCAAAGCAGCGCGTCCCCGACGACGTGCCATCTCAGGGTTTCCATCATCGACCATGCATCGTTATTCCGATGTGGAAGCGCTGGCATTCGAGTGTGGCGTTACGCCACGCTCGGATACCGGAAGCCGATTGCTGCCTGCGCGCGCGACGCGGCGTGGCGCTTCAAATAGATGCCCTTCACGTATCCGCAGACATCATCGGTCGATATTTCGAGCTCTTCAGCGACGTCGCTGATCTGGGCACCGTCGGCGCTCAACTGCAGTACTCGTCGTTCCGCTTGAGTGAGGACGACGTTGAGCGCCGGTGCACCGAACGCGACCATCGCCTCGGCATTCGTCGGTCGCGCCGTGAAGTAATGCAACAGCCGCGCCGCGACCGGCGGCGCAAGCGGCGGTATTCCTTCGGCAAGCAACTGCAGCTGCCGGATGAGAACCGCGTCGGGCTGATGCTCGAGCAGATAGCCCAGCGCGCCGGCCGCTAGCGCTTCCATCAGCAAGATCTCGTCGTGGTGAGCCAGGGTGATGACGCTTCGGGTCAGGGGGCTCGCACGCAATGATCGCTGCACTACATGCAGGCCCGAGCCATCGGGCAGCCGTGGATCGATCACCGCGAGGTCGATCGATTGGTGCTCCAGAATGGCGACGGCATCCCGAACCGAGCCACTGACCGTGACCCAGCCCTTCGGGAATGCCTGGCGCAACAGCGAGGCGAACCGCAGGCTGCTGTCGGGCACCGATTGCGCAACCAGCACATTCGGTCCCGTCGACTCGCCTCCGCGCGCCTCCTTGAAAGTTTGAAATTGCTGACGCTGCAAGTTGCTATCTCTCGAACCAACGTCGCAAGAGTAACGGCCGGGATTTCGTGCCAATGAGAGCGGGGTCACGATGATGCCCGCGACGCCGGCCAGGGCGGCCGGAGATGCATTCAATCTGAATGTAGTTGATGCAGACTGCAGACGATTGGGGCGCCCCTGACACGGGCGCCCCACGTCCACGACCTCAGAACGACATCCGGAACCCGAAGTTGCCGCGCACGCCGTCCCTTTCTCCCTCGCTCGACTTCTGGTACCGCAGGTCGAGGTGCAACTCGATGCCCGGACGCACGCTGCCGTTGAAACCGACGCTCACATCGCCAGTGGTGTCCGGGAGCTCCTCGGCGAGGATCGTGTTGCCGACCGTGATCGAGTCCGCATCCCTGAAATCCCGCTGCGCGCCCACTGCGACGTACGGCGAAGCATCGTCCATCCCGAGCCAACGACTCGGGGCACGCAACAATTGCAACCCCACGCGGCCGCGCAGCGCGTCCTCATTCACCGCGGACACCGCCGAAACCTGATCCGTGAAGCCGTCGAGCTCGATCCGTTGATACGCGAGCTGCAGCTGCGGCTCCAGCAGCCAATTGCCGCCAAGCGCGAACGCTTTGCCGATCTCCGCCGACAGCGTGCCGCCCCAGCCGCTCTGGTGACTCGCCGCGAGATACTGATCCTGGTAGCGGTTGCGATAGTGCAGTAACTGGGCCGCCACATCGAAGTAGCCACCGTTGCCGCCATGGCGAGTCCAGTACAAGCCGCCGCCCACGACGTCCGCTTCCACCTCGCCGGCACGCGTCGACAGTCCGCCTGCCGCTCGCGCCGTGTCCAGGAAGGTCGTCGTGCTCTCGCCAGCGCTCGCCATCACGCCGACATGCACGCTCGCGTTGCCATCCTGACGCGAATATACGTCGGTACCGAACTGCACCGTATTCATCCGCAGATCCTCGGCGCTGAAGCGCGTGCCCGAGATGTCGAGCTCGTGTGCATAGACTCTCATCCATGCATCGGCCGCATGTTTGTTTGATTCGCCGCGCCCCACACGCCCCTGATCGCCCACGCGCGCGCGCAAGTTGCCGAGCGCCGAGAAGCCATACTCGAGATTGGCCTGATGGCCGAGCACATACCCCGCCACGCCCGGCCGGAATGCCTGCGGAGGCGGCTCTTCCGGATCGACCGGTGCGCCGCCGATCAACTCGGACCGCAGATACCAGTCGTTCGCGTCCGCGGCGCCCCCCTGATAAAGCAGATATTCATACGCACCTGCCTGTACGGGCTGCGCCAGACGGAAGCTGTCGGCCGCGCTCACGCCGTCGACTCGAATGATGCCGATGCCGTCGCCGGTTGTGGCCGCACCGTCGCCTCCGGTTCGATTCACGAGCACGGTGGACGCGCCAGTGACATTGCCGCGAATGACCAGCCGGCTGGTTGCGGACGTTTCGTCGCCGAGCTCCGTGTTGATCCTTACGGTGCCAGCGCCGTCGTAGTTGCCCGCAATCGTGAGCGTGCCGAACGGAGAAGTCGGATTGCCCGGCGCAACGACCCCGCCTGCCAGCGCCGTCACGTTCGTGACCGTGCCGACACCCGAAAGCGTGCCACCGGAGGCAACACTGATCATGCCCGGAAGCACGCCGTCCACCTGCAAGGTTCCGCTCTGAATCTGCGTATCGCCCGCGAACGCATGAGTGGCCGTCATCGCCAACGTGCCGCTGTTCTGTTTGATCAGCGTACCGCTGCCCGACAGCACCCCGTCATACGAGCCGTCCGTCGCCTGATCGAAGATCACCGTCGCGGCGTTGTCGATGTCGCCCGCCAGGCTCGTGCTGTCGCCGATCAAGGTTCCTTCGGCAACGTTCCAGTGCTGCGCACCGCTGCCGGTCAGGCGCCACGTGCCCGCACCCTCCTTGCGGAACTCGTCGAAGTTCAGGAACACGGTACCGATGAGACTCGCGTCGAAGCTATCTTCACCGGCGCCCGACAACACGAATCGATCCGAGCTCGCGGCGTTGGCATCGAATACGCCGGTGAACGTCACGTCCGAGCCAGTATTCATGGTCAGAGTGTCGTCGCCGTCGAGCAGGTCGATCGTGCCGTCGCCGGCGAGCGTGCCCGAGAGCGTGAAGGTATCGGCATCGGCGGTGCCGTTGTAGATGCCGTTGACCAGCATCGTCGCACCGGCGTCGACCACAGTCGTTACCGGATCCACGACCGCGCCGGCCGCCACTTCCAGCACACCTTCGCGCACGAACACACTGTCGAACATCGAGCCGGCGGGGCCAGCGATGATCCCGTGGCCGACGCCTTGCTTGATCAACGTCTCGAAGCCCGTCGCACCGCCCAATGTCGCGCTCGTACCGACATCGATGATCAACGTGTCCGCGCCGGCGCCGCCATCGATCGCAGTCGACAGACCGCTCAAGTCCGCGCCGTCGAGCAACGTCAATTGGTCGTCGCCATCGAGCATGTCGATGATGCCGCCGCCGGTCACAGTACCGGCCACAGTGAACGTATCGGCGCCGGCCGTGAAGCCGAGAGCGCCGTCGACATTCAACGTCGCACCGGAGTCGACCGTCGTTTCCTCCACGCCTGTCACATTGCCGGCCGCGCCGATGTTGAGCGTGCCGCCCTCGACCGCGACGACCTGCAGACCCGTCGTGACCGCCGGGCCCATGATGTTCAGCGTGCCCGTGTTGCGCTTGGTGAGTCCTTCGAACTCCTGTAGTGCGCCGAGCTGTGCGGAGCCTGTGATGTCGTAAACGCGAGTATCCAGACCCGCTCCGCCGGCCACCGTGCCGAGAACGATGGTGCCGTCGTGGATGATGAAGGAATCGTCGCCGTCGCCGAGCGACAGCGTGCCGCCGCCAGTATCGAGCGTGCCGATGATGTCGAGCACGTCGTTACCGTCACCGAGGTTGCCGGTCGCCAGCAGGTTGCCACTTTGATTCACGATGATCGTGTCGACCCCGGCGCTGCCGGTGATCACTGTTTGCGTCGCGCCAGCTGCTTGCACAGTGCCGTCGATGGACACGGTCGTGCCGTCATATACATGCAACGTGTCCGTCTCGACGCTGCCGTTGATCTGCAGCGTGCCGCCTTCCACGGTAGTGTTGTCGTAGCTGTGCGCGCCGATCAATGTCGCGGTGCCGACGTTTTGTTTCAGCAGCCTTTCGAAGCCCGTCACGGAAGTTCCCGCGAATGTCTGCGCGACTGCGCTGTCGAGTGCGACAGTGTCGTTTGCGGCCCCGCCGTGGATCGACATGCTGATCGTGGCGCCGTCGCGAATGGTTAGCAGATCGTCGCCATCGCCGAGATCGATCGTGCCAGTGCCGATGACGCGACCGTCCACAGTAAAGGTGTCGCTGCCCGCTGTGCCGCTGTACGTGCCGTCTACCTGCAGCGTGCCTTGCGCACCCACGGTCGTGCTCGAAACGTCATCGACGTCGCCGCCCGCGGCAACGTTCAGCGTTCCGCCGAGCGCCTGGACCTGCTCGAACACCGAGGCGCCGGGGCCATTGATGTTGAGCACGCCGGTGCCGATCTTCGTCAGGCCTTCGAAGCCCGCCAATGCGCCAACGTTTGCTGTGAGATTGATGTCGTAAACGCGCGTGTCCATACCCGCTCCGCCATCGACAGTGCCGATGACGTTGGTGCCGTCGTGAATCACGAACGAGTCGTCGCCGTCACCCAGCGAGAGCGTGCCACCTCCCGTATCGAGCGTGCCCGACACATCGAGCACGTCGGCGCCGTCGCCGAGATCGCCCGCGGCGAGCAAGTACCCGCCCGTGTTTACGACTACCGTGTTGACGCCGGCTGAACCTGTGATCGTAGTCGGCGCCAGTGGATCCATGCGCACCGTGCCATCGACCGTCAGCCGCGTGCCATCCGTCAACGCGACACTGTCGGCATTGAGCGTTCCCGCGACGCGGAGCGTGCCGCCGTTGATCGTCGCGCTGTCGTACTGGTGCGTGCCGGCCAGCGTCGCCGTGCCCGCGTTCTGCTTCACGAGCTGCTCGAAACCGGTGATGTTGGTCCCATCGAACGTGAGCGCGTTCGCGCTATCGAGCGCCACGATGTCGCCGGTGACGGCATTGCCCGCATCGATTGCGATGTTGATGCTCGCTCCGTCCTGGATCGTGAGGACGTCGTCGCCATCGAGCATGTTGATGGAGCCAGTGCCTGTGACATTGCCCGCCACCGTGAAGGTATCGCCGGCCGATGTGAACCGGAACGAGCCATCCACGTTCAGAGTCGCTCCCGCGCTCACGGTGGCCAGGTGGGTTTCGATGCTGCCGGTCGATGTCACATCGAGCACGCCCGCCTGGACCTGCACGTCCACGAAATCGGATGCACCGTTGATCGCCAGCCAGCCCAGGCCGGATTTGCCGAGCGATTCGAAACCCGTGGTGCTCCCGAGCGGCACGACGTTGCCAGCGCTCACGTTGACGTTGAGCATGTCGTCGCCAGCACCGGCGTCGAGCGTACCGATGACGACCGTCGTGTCGTGCACGACGAACGTATCGTTGCCAGCGCCGAGCGAGAAGATGCCGCCGCCAGTGTTCAAGGTGCCCGCGACATCCAGCACGTCGTCGCCATCGCCGAGGTCGCCGGTTGCCCGCAAGGTAGCGCCTTGATTGACCACGACCGTGTTGACACCGGCGCTGCCGGTAATTGCGGTCGGCGCTGCTCCGGCGGCCTGCATGAGCCCATTGACGTTCAGCGTGGCGCCATCGCTCAGCGCAGCGGTGGTGGCCTGCACGGTGCCATCGACGTTCAGCGTCGTGCCGTTGTTTACAGCGACAGCGCCGGTCTGCAACGTGCCATCCACGTCGAGCGTGCCGGCATCGATCGTCGTGCCCGCGCTGAAGGTCTGCGTGCCGGTCATGGTCGCGACACCAGTGTTCTGTTTCACCAGGGTCTCGAACCCCATCGTCGTGCCGCCGTTGAACGTGAGTGCCCCCGCATTGTTCAACAGCAGGACGTCTCCGAGCGTCGCAGCGCCTGCGTTCACGCCCAGGCCGTTGATGACGGCTCCGTCATTCAAGGTGAACGTATCGTCGCCGGCGCCGAGATTCAGCGCCCCCGCTGTCGTGCTCAGAGTGCCGGTCAGGCTCAGCACATCGTTACCATCGCCGAGATCGCCGCTCGCAACCAGCGTGCCGCCGGCTCTCACATTGATGATGCTCGCACCGCTGTCGCCGATGAACGTCGCGGCGGCACCGTTTGCGCCTTCTACCGTGCCGTCCACGTTCAGAGTGGACGCCCCGTTCATTGCAATTGTCGACGAGCTGAGCGCGCCATCGACCTCCAGCGTGCCGGCGCTGACCGTGGTCGAGCCGATGCTGTTGCTCGTCGAAGTCAGCCGCGTGGTCCCGGTCCCGATCTGCGCCAGCCTGCCTGGGCCGCTGAGCGTGCCGTTGAAGTCGAAGGCATCGCTGCGATTGATCGACAGGGTCGAGGCGGCGGAATCCACGATCACGTTGCCGGCGCCCGCGTTGCCGGTGGTACCGCCGTTGCCGATCATCAGGTTGCCGGCGTTGATGACGGTGTTGCCGGTATAGGTGTTGTTGCCGGTGAGAATCCAGGTGCCCGAATCGTTCTTCGCCAGCGTGGTTCTGCCAGTGGCGCTCGCGTCGGCGATGGTGCCGCCCATCGTGTTGTCGCCGCTGTTGGTGCCACCCAGCGCGATGGTGCGCTCTCCGGCGCCCGAGAGGACCACGCCACCGATGTTGGTGAACTTGAGTGCGCCGAGGCCGGAGGACTGGATGTAAGTGACGCCTTGGGACAGCGTGAACTGACGATTGGTGCTGCTCTCCGTGCTGCCGGTGTAACGCAGCGTCGAATTGTTGCCGATGACCAGATTGGTCGCGGCGCCCGAGGAAGCGCCGATGCTGCTCGGTTGCAGGCCGTCGGCAAGCTTGGTCACCGCGAGCACGCCGCCGTCGATACGCGTGATGCCGCTGTATGTATTGTTCTCGTTGCCCAGGACCCACGTACCACCATCCGTTTTGGTCAACCGGACCACGCCCGTGTCTGCATTCGTGATCAGCGCCGAGAGCGTGTTGTTGTCGGTGTTGGTGCCCCGAAGGGTCAGGGTACGAGCATTCGTGCCCGTGTACGTGATCGGCGCGGTGCTGGTGAAGTTCACCGCGCCAGTGCCGGAGGCCGACAGGCTCGCTCCCGAGGTGCCGACCGTGAATTGCCTGTCGGTCGTGCTGCCCGATCCGCTGTACTGCAGTCCGCTATCGATGACGAGATTTGCGGCATCCGCGCTGGAGTCGCCGATCGAGCTGGCCAGGCCGCCGTTCCCCAGGCAGTTGACCTGCAGCCAGCCGCCATTGATGGTCGTGCTGCCGTCATAATCGGAGTTGCAGCCGCTGAGGACCTGCGTGCTGCCGCCGTTCTTGATCAGGTTGCCGACTCCGCTGATGGCGCCGGAGTAGGTGCCACCGCCATCACTGATGGTGAGATCCGCGCCGTCGAGCTCGATGAGTTGGTTCGCGACCTCCGTGTTCGTGTGGATGTATCGCACAGTGTTATCGAAACCATCGAGATCCACGGTCGAGTTCGCGCCGTTGAATCGCAGGCCACCAGTGCCGAACACGCCGCTGGACGCCGCGCGCAGCGTGCCGCCGGACATGCCTGTGAAATCCGATTGCGCATTGGCGCTGTTGGTGAGCACGAGCGTGCCAGGTCCGCCCTTCCAGAAGTTCGTGCCCGTCACCTGGCCCGTGATCTCCAGCGTGGCGTTGCTATCGGCCACGCTGAACGTGCCACCGGCAGCCTGAAAGCCGCGATCGATATCGACGCTGCCGCCGGTGTATTCCAGCGTGCCGCGTATCACCAGATTGGAGGGATCGCTGGTGGAAGCACCGATGCCGCTCGGCGCTTCGCCGTCGGCGAGACAGTTCACGCTGAGGGTACCGGCCCAGATCGTGGTCGGGCCCGTATAGGTGTGATTGCAGCCGACCATGGTCTGGGTGCTGCCGTTCTCTTTATACACTCCGCCGTCGCCGCTGATGACGCCGCTGTACGTTCCGTTCGCGCCTCCGATCGTCAACGTGGCGTCGCCGAGGAGCACATTGCCCCCATTCGCACCGCCGCCCGAGAGCGCGCCGACCTTGTTGTCGAACCCCGCCAGATCCAATGCCACTCCCGCGGTGTCCGCAAGAGTCATCATGGACGCTGAGCCGAATGCCGTTTCCGAGCCGGCGCGAAGCACACCGCCGCTTACCGTGGTAGTGCCGGTGTATGTGTTGGTGCCCGCGAGCACGAGCGTGCCGGCGCCTTCCTTGCGCAGCGGCGCGGAGCCAACACCCTCGGCGGTGCCACCAAAAGTGAGAGTAGTGTTGGCATCTGCGACTTCGATGACACCCCCACTGCCTCCACTGAGCCTGAAGCCGCGATCGGTCACCACGCTGCCGCCGGTGTATTGCAAGCGACCGCCACCGGCGAGCACCAGATTGCTCGCATCGCTGCTCGATGCGCCGATGCTGCTCGCCTCGCCGCCGTTGGCAAGCGTCGTGATGGAGAGCGTGCCGACGTTGACGCTCGTGACACCGGTGTAGTTGTTCGCTTCGTTCGAGAGTGTAAGCGTCCCGGCGCCCGTCTTGATCAAGCCCGCGCCCTCGCTGCCGGTCACCACGCCGGTAAACTCCAGGTCGGCGCCGGTGGTCGCGACGCCGATGGTGCTGCTGGCGATCGAACCCGAGCGATTGAGGGTAAAGCCGCGATCGGTGGTCACGCTGCCGCCGATGTAGCGCAGCTCGGCGCCTTCCAGCACCAGGTTCGAGGAATCCGCCGAGGACGCGCCGATGCTGCTCGCCTGTCCACCATTGGCGATGCTGGCCACTTGCAGCGTGCCCTGCGTAACGATGGTGGCGCCGGTGTAATCGTTGCCGGTATTGGACAGCACGACTTCGCCGCTGCCCGATTTGGTGAAGCCGATGGCACCGCCGTTGTCGGTGATCTGCGAGCCGATGAAGAACCTGCCGGCGCTGTTCTGCTGCACGCCGAGCGTGCCGCCGCCGGCCATGCCGGTCAAAAATCCGCCGTCGATGGTTTGATTGAAAGCGCCTACGGTGGGCGTGACCAGAATGGCGCCGTCGATGCCGAGCGTATCGCCGGCGGCGATAGTCAGCGTCGTGGATCTCGCCGCCGTGTAACGCAAGCCGCCGAGTTGCAGCGCGCCGTCCGGAATATCCAGGCTGGTCGGTGAGTTGAAGCCCGTGCTGTCGTCGCTGATGAACTGGCCCTCGCCCCAGGCGGTCGGGTTGTTCTCGATGGTGTAGTCCGAGTCGGTGAAGGCGAGGATGCGGCCCTCCTCGTCCACCTTGGCGTAGCTGCTGCCGTTGTTGACGGTGGCCCAGCCGCCGAGCGCGTCGCTGGTGGTGGTGATGAAGCCATTGCTCGGCAGATCGAAGTCGACCAGGCCGCCGCTGCGATTCACGGCGCCCAGGTTGAGCGTGATGCTGCCGCTCGTCCCGGAAGTGGCGCTGATGTTGTTGGTGCCGGCCGTGATGTTCACGCCGTCGAATGTCTGGATGTTGTTCTCGTTCGCGCCACCGGTGACGACGAGATTGCCGCCGGCCAGATGCAGCGTCGAATTGCTCGAGATGATCTGGGTCGTCGGGCCGGACCCGGAGAAATCGAGCACCAGCGTGCCGCCGGCGATGGTCGTGTCACCGGTATATTGATTCGAGCCCGTCAGCGTCTGCGTGCTCGCGCCTCGCTTGAAGATGCCACCGTCACCCGTGATGCTGCCGGCATAGGAACCAGTGGTACCGGAGGCGGCATTGAACGTGAGATTCGCGGTGCCCAGCGCGAGCGTGCCGCCGTCGCCGGTCAACGTCGCTGTTTCGAGATCGAACCCGGCGAGATCCAGCGTGCCGCCGTCGATGTCGATGCCGGTGGTCGTGCCGAACGCCGAAGCGTGGCCGGCGCGCAAAGTGCCGCTGCGAACGTTGATGGCGCCGGTGCGAGTATTCTCGCCGGTGAGCACCCAGGTGCCCGCGCCATTGCTGGCGAGCGCGCCCGTGCCGGCGATGATCCCCGACATCGTGTTCGCGGCACCTGCATAGCTGCCGCCGAAGGTCGCACCACCACCGACCAGATCGGCATCGCCCGTGAGCGTCAGCGCGCCAGTGCCATCGTTGCTGAGGGTGCCGTCGAATGACCATCGACGGTTTGTAGTGGCTGCCCCTCCGGTGTAACTCAGGACGCCACCGACGCTGATCCGGCCGCCGCCAGTACCGGCGCCGGTGCCAAAGGAGCTGTTCTCTCCAATGTTCGCCAGCACCGGAGCGCGCACTCTCACGCCAGCAATGCTTGTATTGCCGGCATAGGTGTTGGCAGCGCCGAGAGTGATGCTGCGGGCGGTGCTGCTGCCGATGAAGTTGAATTGTCGCTCGGCACTGTCGCCGATCACGCCGAGCAGCTCGAGATCGGCGGTATTGGCGCTGAAGCTGATGGGCGCGATGCCGCCGACGCCGGTGATGCTTCCTGTGATCCTCAGGGTGCCGGTGCCGGAGTTGACGAACGATGCCGTGGCGGGAAAGGCGCCGCCGCCGCCGCTGGAGATCTGCCAATTGCGGTTGGAACTGTCGCCGTCGCCGATGTAGCTCAGCGAATCCGCGTAGTTGCTTTGCGCTTGGAACACGACGGTGCCCAATGCGACATCCGTCGGAGCGCCGAGCGAGCTCGCGACGCCGAGGTCGGCAATGGAAGTGAACGAGCGTGAACCGTGGGTGCGGAAGCGCGTCTGGCCCGTGTAGTCGTTGGTATCGTTGGTCAAGCTCACGCCGTTGCCGGTCACATCGAGGCCGCCAGCGCCGGTAAAGCGCGCCGAGCCCGCTGTTCCGCCGAGCGTGACCAGGCCGCCGTTCAACGTCACGGTTCGGCCGCTCAGCGAGCCGCTGCTGGTCAGCACGGTGCCGGCCGCCATCGTGATGCCATTGCTCGACGCGCCGAGCGCTGCATTGCCATTGACGCTGAGGGTGCCGGCGTTGACGGTGATGCCACCGCTGAAGGTGTTGTTGCCGGTCAGCCCCAGCGTGCCGGCGCCATTCTTGGTGAGGCCCGCCGTGCCGGCGAGCACGGAGCTGATCGAGACGGAGACGTTCGAGTTGGTGGTGATCGTGGGATTGGTGCCGGCGAGCGTGAGCGTGCTGCCACTGAGCGAATAACCGTTGGCGGTGAAGAACAGGCTGTGCGCCGTGATCGGCGTGTTGAGCGTGATCGCGCCGCCCGTACCGGTGAAGTACGCGTCATCCAGCGCTGAATTGCTCCAGGCCGAGTACGGACCGGCGACGCCGTCGCTGGCCGCTCCCCAATACGACGAAGTCACGTCCCAGGTGCCCGCGCCGCCGAGGCCAGGCAGAGTGCGATTGATATCCCAGTAACGATCGGCGCCGTGTGCTGGCGCGTGCAGCCCGAAGAGGGCCGCGAGCACTGCCATGCGTAGCGGCGAAATCGGTGGCGACCAGCGATGATCGCACCCGCTGCGACGTCTGGTGCCGCCGCGGCTGGAGCCTCGGGAGGTCGCCAGCTCCGAGGCAACCACCCATGCGTTGCGCACTTTCGACCAGATGACGCGATAGATTCGATTCATTGCACTCTCCTGCTCCGCGCCATCACTCGCCTCATCGTCATCGACAGCTCAGCGGCGCGCTCCACCCGCATCCTCGACCAGGCGAGCCACGACTACTGGAACTGACGCAACGATTGAGTGTAGGGACAGGCGCGACACACGTTCTTTGTGTTCGATCACAACATGCCCACGGAGATGGCGATGAAGTTGACTGCGCAACCAGTTGACGATGCACCCCAAATGCGCAGCAGTTGAGCGCGTAGACGTACCTCGATGTTGTTAGACCGCTGGATTTCGGCTTCCTATATCAGACGGCAGTGCGCGGCGAGCCCCGATTGGATTCAAATTGCACCTATCTCGCTCGTCAGCGGCGCCGCATTCGCTTTTTGCGCGCCGGTCCTCAACAATCGCGCGTCGAACGCGTCACTATCGAGCCATGTCGGACCTGCTGAATTCTTCGCTCCAGCGCGCGCGTGAAGCTCTGGCGTGCCGCGACCTGCCAGGTGCTTATCTGGCTGCACAAGGCGCGCTGCGAGTCAATCCGCGAAGCGCGCAAACGCATGCGTTGCTCGGGATCGTGCTGTCCGAGCTCAACGATCTCTCCTCCGGCGAGTGGCACTTTCGTCGCGCGCTCGAGCTCGACGCTCCGCAGGCGTCCTGGCTCGCGAATCTTGCGATCAACCTGATTCGCCAGGGCCGTGCGGACGAAGCAGGGCCTTGCTTCGAACGTGCCGATGCGCTGGCGCCGGGCAACGTCCAGGTGCTCGCGCAGTGGTCGAAGCTGCACGAGATGCAGGGCGACCTGCGCAAAGCTGGCGAGCTGCTGGATCGGGCCGCGGCGGTTTCATCCGCACGCGACGTCGAGATGCTGCGAGTGTCATACCTCATCCGCAGTGGACAGCATGCGCAAGCTCTGTCGCTGCTGGAGCGATCGGCCGATCTCAACGGCAGCGCGCAGCTGGAACGCGGACGCCTGTATGACCGACTCGGCCGTCATCGCGACGCATGGCGCGACTGGGTCGAGGGCAAGTCGAAGCTCGCTCGAGCCGGCGGCGCGGAATATCAGTCGCAGGTGGTCGAGACGCTGGTCGCGCGCATGAAGCAGTTCTTCGTGCGTTCCAATGTAGAGCTGCTGCCACGAGCCACGTTGCGAGGAGATACTGCGCAACCCGTGTTCATCCTCGGACTGCCGCGCTCGGGCACGACACTGGTCGAACAGATCCTCGCCAGTCACTCCGCCGTGCGCGCTGGAGGAGAGCTGACATTCGTCGGCGAGTGGTCGCAATTCGTTCAGCGCCTGTGTCCGGACGCCGCGCCCTTCCCGGAAAACCTGGCCCGAATGTGGAGCGCCGACTACCGGCACGTGGCCAATCTGCTGCGCGACTACTATTTCTCTCGTGCCGAAGCGCGCGGGTTGCTCCGGCCCGGGGCCGTATTCTTCACGGACAAGATGCCGTTCAACGAGCTGTGGCTGCCGCTGGTGTGTATGGCATTCCCGAACGCGAAGATCGTGCGCGTGGTGCGCCATCCGCTGGATGTGTGCGTCTCCATGCTGTCGCACGAGCTCACTCACGGCTTCAACTGCGGATATCGCATCGAAACCATCGTGCAACACCTGTGCGCGATGTTCGATCTGTCGCAGCACTATCGCCGTGAGCTGGATCTCCAGGAGGTCACCATCAGATACGAGGACCTCGTGCGCCAACCGGAGCAACGAGTGCGCCAGCTCCTCGATCATCTGCAGCTGCCGTTCGAGGCTGCTTGCCTCAGCTTCCATGAACAACGCCGCTACCCGGCCACACCGAGCTACGCGCAGGTGAGCGAAACCCTCAACGAACGCTCGGTCGGTCGCCATCGACACTACCTGCAGCAGCTCGCGCCCCACATGATGCAACTGGCGCCCTGGCTGACCGCCTCAGGCTACGCCGCCGAGCGCAGCGATGATTGAGTGCAAATTGCATTCGTCTGTTGCGCGGCGCGTGGCGCCTCGCGAGCAGCCCTGGCTACCATGCCGGCAGCATCGGTCCTGTTTCGATCGACTCACTCATATATATGAACAACACCCTGCGAATCACCAACACGCGCCTGCCATTGCGAATCGCCATCAGTGCTCTGGTCGCGCTCGCGCTCCCCTGCACCGCCGAGGAGGCTCAACCCAGCTCGGGCTTTTACGTCGCCCCCATTCTCAATGGCACCCGCCTCGATGACGACCGCGCCGCCGACGACGCTGCCGCGTTTACTTTTGCAGCCGGGTTCGAGGTCCATCCCGATTGGAATATCGAGCTGAACCTGTTCCGTGGCCGCTTCGATAGCTCGATCGGTGACGATCTGACGATGGACGCCGCAGGCATCAACGCTCTGCGAGTGTTTCGGCGCGAAGCGCGCGTTGCACCCTACCTGCTGGTCGGCCTCGGCGCGCAGCGAAAAGACCGCATCGGCTCTGACTCCGAAACCGATCCCTATGCCGATGCTGGGCTTGGATTGCTCGGCGCGCTACATCGATCCAACGATGACGGCCGCGCGCTGTTCCTGCGACTCGACGCTCGCGCGCGTTACGACGACACGAATGCTGGCAGCCGCCTCGATTATCTGTTTGGCCTGGGTCTGCAATATGCGTTTGGTTCGGGATCGCGGCCTGCACCGGTTCAAACACCGGCCGCGCCGCCGCCGCCACCACCGGCGGACGAAGATCGCGACGGCGTTCTGGATGGCGCGGATCGTTGCCCCGGCACGCCCGCTGGCAAGACCGTCGATCGGGACGGCTGTGAGCTCGATCGCGACAGCGACAACGATCGGGTCCCGGATAGCACGCCCGACGTTTGTCCGAACACCGCACCGGGAACACGCGTCGACGCGCGCGGCTGTGACCTGAAGAGCGAGATCGAACTGCCGCAGGTCACGTTCGATTACGATTCCGATCGCTTGCAGCCGCAGGCGTTCGTCACTCTGGATCAGGCGGTCGCGACGCTGCGCTTGAACCCGGACGTGCGCGTCGAAGTGGCCGGGCATACCGACGGAATGGGCTCGCAGGCCTACAATCTCGGCTTGTCACAGCGACGTGCCGAGACGGTCCGACGGTATCTGGTCGAGAAAGGTGTGACGAACCAGCTGACGGTTCGCGGCTACGGCAAGAGCGAGCCCATCGCAGACAACGGCACCGAGGCGGGCCGGGAGCGGAATCGTCGCGTGGTGTTGCGGATACTGCCGCAGTGACGACTCACGACCGCGCGGCAGATCTCTGCCGCGCGGTCATCGTCTCCCCACGCGCGGGTCGCCTATTACCAGGCGATGCGGATGTTCAAGTTCCCTTCCAGCTGCTCGTAGTTGTCCGCAAACTCTCCGCCATAACCCAACGCGACGGCCGCGTTTTCGCTGAGTGACAGCGTGAGTGATGCGCGCGCGATGTAGGACGTGCGATCGAGCGCCGGCCCAACAGTGCGGAATGCTGGCGTATCGCTGAACGGCCGCAGCTCGATTCTGGAACGGTCGTCCTCGAACTGATGCGTCACGCCAATGTCGAGCGCCGGGCGAAACAGCCGTCCATATCCTTCAAAGGTGTCCGCCAGCTGCATACCAACCGTGCCGCGCAGACCGTCGCGGCTGTGCACGTGCCCGGCGAGATTGCCCTCGCCCGCGTTTCGTTCGCTGAAGTCGGCCGCATCGATGTGATCATAGAGAGCTTCGATATACGGACGAACCAACGGGCCTGCATCGCCAGTCAGCCGATAGCTCGCACGGATGCCCACGCCATAGCTGTCGCTATCGAAATCCTCACGAGCTTGTTGCCGGGTGGCCCCGACGAACACGTTGCGCCGAGTCGCGCTGTCGTTGCCGCTGTAGAACGCGCTCATGCCCAGGTTCAACCGCCCGGGCGCGTAGCTTGCGTACAAGCCAGCCAGCTTCGATCGCAGTTCGTTGCGACCACCGGACAGGTCACGAATACCCGTATCTGCGTAACCGAACGTGGCGCCGAGCGTCCAGCCCGAAGACAAGCTTCGATCCATACCCACCTGTCCGCCATTGGTGGTCCAGTCATAGCGCGAGCCGCCCGCCGTTTGGCCCCACTGGCGCATTCCGCGCCCCCAGAAGCAATTGAGCGAATCGCTCGATGGTTGCTCCACCCGACCACACTCCACCGACTCGCCCTGCGTAAAGCGATCGAACACCGTGCGCGTAAAGCCCGCCCCAAGCAGCGAGACGCTGTTTTGACTTACGCTCGCCACCGGCTCGCCGCGGTCACCGAGCATCGCCTGTGCGCCCTCGGCCGTCGGCTGCTGCAACAACGAATCGATGTACTCGGTCATCGTCGGCGTCAGGGTGCCTGCGCTGATCTGCTCTTCGAGCCAGGAAGCAAACCGTCCACGGCCGCTGTTCGGATCGGCGATGCTCGTGATCGGCTGACGCGCGAAGCTCACCGTCAGCGCATTCGCGCTCAGTTCGCGTTCCGCGGTCATGAGCGCACTCTGGTTCATTTCGACCGATGCGAAGTCGCCGGTGATCCCCCCATCCGCCTGGATCAGCGAATATGTCGTGCCGTCGAGATAAAGCCCGTACTCCACATTGATCCTATGCGTGCCGGCAAGCGTCGCGGCGCCTGCGACGAGCAGTTGGTCCGCACCGCTCGGAAGGATCTCCGAGATCAGCACGCCATTGGCAGCCTGCGCATAGTTGCCGGCGACATGGATTACGCCAGGGCTGTTGCCGGGTGACAGCACGCCCCCGTTATGGAAGTTGCCGCTGAACGAGCCCACTCCCGTGAGCGTGGTGCCGGACTCGATGCGGAACTCATTCGTTTGCACGCTCGCAGCCTGCAGGTTCACGCTGCCTTCGGCGATCGAGATGTGGTCGGCGAATCCAGCGACCGCGCCTTCGAACGTCAGCGCGCCGCCGCCATGCTTGACCAGGCTCTCGAAGCCGGTGAAGGTGGTCGCAGCGATGGTCGCCGCGCTGGTGTTCGTGAGATCCACGGTATTGCTGCCCACGCCGCCATCGAAAGTGCCTTGCGAGAAGTCTGCACTTTCGGCGATCAGCACGTGATCGTTGCCGTCGAGCAAGCTCACGGACCCGATCAAAGTGCCTGCTAGCGTGAAGGTGTCATCTGCGGCTGTACCTTCAAACGTGCCTGCATTGCGGAGCGTCGCACCCGCCGCGACCGTGATCGCACTCGCTGACAGGCTTGCGCCGGCCGCCAACTCGAGCGAGCCGCTCTGGATATCCAACGTTGTGACCGTTGAACCCGCGCCGGTGAGGAGTGTCGAGCCGCTACCCAAATGACGCACGACACCGGTGCCCGAGATCGCGCCATGGAGCGCGTTCGCACCGGAGCCGTTGAAGACGAGCGTGGCGTTGTTCGTGACATCACCGATGATGCTGCCGCTCGCGTCGCCAGCACCGATTTGCAGCGTGCCTTCCAGAATTTGCCACGGTGTAGGCGAGGTGCCTTCGCCCGTCAACGTCCAGGTGCTGCTGCCGGTCTTCTCGAAGTTTTCGAAGTTTCGGTACTGTGCCGTCGCGCCGATCGCGGACACGTCGAAGCTGCTGTCGTCCGTTCCGCCCAGTCGCAGGATGTCGTTCCCCGAGGTGCCGGCGACAACGTTGCCTTCGATGTTCGAGCCGGCCCGGAGTTCGAGGTCCACAATGGTGGCGCCGGTCGATCTGATGGCGTCGGCACGCTCACCAGTGGCGCCACCGTTGATGAGGCCGCCACGAATGTGGCCGCTGTTGATGATCGGCGAATTGGGGGCCTGCACGACAACGCCCGCCGAATTGCTGCCGCCCTCGATCGTACCGGCGTTGGTGAGGGTGCCGCCGCCTATGGCTACTAGGTACACGCCGACCGCGCCAGTTGCTGACGTGCTGGACGTCTGACCGCCCCGCACGATGCCGTAATTGGTCAGGCTGCCGCCGCCGCCCGGCGTGGACAGAGAAACGCCTCTGCCGCCATCGCCGGCTGCACTGTCACCGCCCTCGATGAGACCGTAGTTCGTGATATGCGTGGCGCGCCCACCTGAGACGCCGGAGCCGGCAGCGCCGGCATCGTATCCACCCTTCACGGTGCCGTTGTTCACAAAGTCCGTCGCCACAAGCCCGGCGCCCGCAATATTGGGTCCGGGTCCGCCTGTGATCGATCCGTTGTTGACGATCGACGAGCGAACCGTGGAGCTGCTGATGGCCACGCCGCGCGTGTTTGCGGCAGCGACGATCGTGCCCGACAGCGTCATCGTCTGGTCGTTGTTGTGCGAGTAGCTGATGCCGCCCAACGTGAAGCCTTGCGTGTCGATCTGCATCGGCACTGTGGGGTTCGCCAGTGCGGTGCTCACGGTGATGTCAGCCGTAAGTTTGATTACCGCAGCCGTATCGTTGTTGGTATTCGCCGTGTTGATGGCGTTCTGCAGATCCGTCTGATTGGCTACGAAGTATTCGACCGCCCTCGCCTGAGGCGATAGTACGACTGCAGACACTGCCAACAGCGCAAGGGCGCTTGCGGACGAGCTCCGGCGCATGAAGCGCGCCGTCTGCAAAGCACTGTTTATCGCCACCTTCAATGGCCGCCGCTCGATTCCGCTCATCTTCTGCTCTCCTCTGGACGAGCGCGGCTGTTGATAGATCAGCCTGCGCTCTGCGACAAAACGTACAGGAGCGTAACGGCGGGGAGCTCGTGCAAATGAGATGACGGTCACGGATGAGGCTCGCGGCACGTGCCATCACGGCCAGAGATCCATCCGATTTGGATCTAATAAAGTGGCGAGGCGGCGAGACCGGAATCGTCGCGTGGTGTTGCGGATTCTTCCGGAATGACAACGAACGACCGCGCGGCAGCGTTCTGCCGCGCGGTCGTCGTCTCCCACGGCTAACCCGCTGCGGCCTCGCCCT
>NZ_CALFXI010000116.1 GCF_937958065.1 uncultured Steroidobacter sp. | reverse complement strand
CCGAGTCGTTCATCTCCGCGGCCTCCTTCCAGGAGACCACCCGCGTGCTGACCGAAGCGGCCGTGCGCGGTCTGAAGGACGACCTGCGTGGCCTGAAGGAGAACGTCATCGTCGGCCGGCTCATCCCGGCGGGTACGGGCTCGTTCTACCACTCGCGTCGTCGTCGCCGGGATACCAGCAGCGGCCGTGGCTTCATGGACATGGGCGGCGGTGGCGTGGATACCGAGGAGTCAGTGTCGGACGAAGCCTCCGCGGAGTAAGAAAGTGGCGCGGGGGAGGGTGACCTCCCCCGCCGGACCCTGCAAAAAGCCAATGTCGGGCCTCTAAGCCGTTGACACTGCAGGGTCACATTCCTACAATCCCGCGCCTTTGATTAGGCCGGCGCCGACCATCTTCCGCCCGCCAGTCACCCGAATTTACTTAGGCCGCCTTTAGCGATGAGCTGGGCGGCTTCGTGTTCTCTCTAGGAATCATTAGGTTATGGCCAGTATCAGTCAGCTCGTCCGTAAGCCGCGCTCATTGCCGAATTACAAGACGAAGGTGCCCGCGCTCGCTGCCTGCCCGCAGAAGCGTGGCGTCTGCACGCGCGTGTACACGACGACGCCGAAAAAGCCGAACTCGGCCCTGCGCAAGGTCGCCAAGGTGCGCCTGACCAACGGCTTCGAGGTCATCAGCTACATCGGCGGCGAAGGCCACAACCTGCAGGAACACTCGGTGGTGCTGATCCGCGGCGGTCGTGTGAAAGACCTCCCGGGCGTGCGCTATCACACGGTGCGCGGCACCCTGGACTGCGCGGGCGTGAACGACCGCCGTCAGGGCCGTTCCAAGTACGGCGCGAAGCGCCCGAAGAAATAACCGGCGCCACCCATCACTGCACGTTGAAGGCGTGCACAACGAAATCTCGAAGGTAGTACCTCATGTCTCGTAGAGCCTCGGCCCCGACCCGCACGATTCTTCCGGATCCGCGCTTCAACAGCCTGCTGCTGGCCAAGTTCGTCAACATGGTCATGGAACGCGGCAAGAAGTCGGTCGCGGAAAAGATCGTGTACGGCGCGGTCGATCGCATCACCGAGAAGACCGGCAAGCCGAACGAGCAGTCGATCGAGCTGCTGTCGCAGGCGCTCGACAACGTCAAGCCGACGGTCGAGGTGAAGAGCCGCCGCGTCGGTGGCGCCACCTACCAGGTGCCCGTTGAAGTCCGCTCGGCGCGCCGCCAGACATTGGCCATGCGTTGGGTGATCGAAGCCGCCAACGCGCGCAGCGAGAAGTCGATGGCGCAACGCCTCGCGGCCGAGCTGCTGGACGCTTCTGAAAACCGCGGTTCGGCCGTGCGCAAGCGTGAAGACACGCACCGCATGGCGGAAGCGAACAAGGCGTTCGCTCACTACCGCTGGTAATAGCCACCCCACGAAGGGCACCCCACGAAATCGCGTGAGCTACGTGCTAACCAATGCGATCAGTGGAGCGATTTCGTGGGGACCCCGCCAGAGACAAGCGGAATACTTAAGATACTCAAGAGACTTTAGTGGCTCGTACTACGCCCATAGAACGCTATCGGAACATCGGCATCTCTGCCCACATTGACGCGGGCAAGACGACGACGACCGAGCGCATTCTTTTTTACACGGGCGTATCGCACAAAATCGGTGAAGTGCATGACGGCGCGGCCGTCATGGACTACATGGAACAGGAGCAGGAGCGCGGCATCACCATTACCGCCGCGGCCACGACCTGCTTCTGGAAGGGCATGGACGGCACCTTCCCCGAACATCGCATCAACATCATCGACACCCCGGGTCACGTCGACTTCACCATCGAAGTCGAGCGCAGCCTGCGCGTGCTCGACAGCGCCGTCGCCGTGTTCTGCGCGGTGGCCGGCGTGCAGCCCCAGTCCGAAACGGTCTGGCGGCAGATGAACAAATACAAAGTGCCGCGCATCGCGTTCGTCAACAAGATGGACCGCGCCGGCGCCAACTTCCTGCGTTGTGTCGAGCAGATCCAGCAGCGCCTGCGCGGCAATGCCGTGCCGATTCAGCTGCCGATCGGCGCCGAAGACAAGTTCGTCGGCGTGGTCGATCTGATCCGCATGAAGGAAATCTGGTGGGACGATTCCACCCAGGGCACTCGCTTCGAGTACCGCGAGATTCCCGCGGACATGCGCGAGCAGTGCGACGAGTGGCGCGCCAAGATGATCGAGGCCGCGGCCGAGGCCAACGAGACGCTGCTCAACAAATACCTGGAAGAAGGCTCGCTCAGCGAAGCCGAGATCATGCAGGGCCTGCGCGAGCGCTCGATCCGGAACGAGATCGTCGTCTGCATGTGCGGCTCGGCGTTCAAGAACAAGGGCGTGCAGGCCATGCTCGATGCCATCATCGAGTTCATGCCCTCGCCGGTGGAGATGCCGCCGGTCAAGGGGCTGCTGCCCGATGGCAAGGAAGCGACGCGCAAGGCCAGCGACGAGGAGCGCTTCTCGGCGCTCGCGTTCAAGATCCTGAACGATCCGTTCGTCGGCAATCTCACGTTCTTCCGCGTGTATTCCGGCGTGCTCAACTCCGGCGACACTGTGAGCAACCCGGGCAAGGGCAAGAAGGAGCGCATCGGCCGCCTGCTCCAGATGCACGCCAACGACCGCAACGAGATCAAGGAAGTCCGCGCCGGCGACATCGCCGCGGCCGTGGGCCTGAAGGATGTGATCACGGGCGACACGCTGTGCGACCCCGACCATCCGATCCAGCTGGAGAAGATGGATTTCCCCGAGCCGGTGATTTCGGTCGCGGTCGAGCCCAAGACGCAGGCCGACCAGGAAAAGATGGGCCTCGCCCTGCAGCGCCTGGCGAAGGAAGATCCGTCGTTCCGGCTGTCGAGCGATCCGGAGTCCGGCCAGACCATCATCGCCGGCATGGGCGAGCTGCACCTGGAGATCATCGTCGATCGCATGAAGCGCGAGTTCAAGGTGGAAGCGAACGTCGGCAAGCCGATGGTCGCCTACCGTGAAACCATCCGCGCCAAGGTCGACCAGGAAGGCAAGTTCGTGCGTCAGTCCGGCGGCCGCGGTCAGTACGGCCACGTCTGGATCACGCTGGAGCCGAACGAAGCCGGCAAGGGCTTCGAGTTCGTCAATGCCATCGTCGGCGGCGCCGTGCCGAAGGAATACATCCCGGCCGTCGAGAAGGGCATCCGCGAAGCCACCGCCAACGGCGTGCTCGCCGGATACCCGGTCGTGGACGTGAAGGTCACCCTGTTCGACGGTTCGTATCACGACGTCGACTCGAACGAAATGGCGTTCAAGATCGCGGGCTCCATGGCATTCAAGGACGCCATGTCGAATGCCAGGCCGGTGATCCTCGAGCCCATCATGAAAGTGGAAGTGGTGACGCCGGAGGATTATTACGGCGACATCGTGGGCGACCTGAACCGCCGTCGCGGCCAGATCGTCGGCATGGAAGATTCCATCTCCGGCAAGGTGGTCACCGCCGAGGTGCCGCTGGCCGAGATGTTCCAGTACTCCACGTCCATGCGCTCGATGAGCCAGGGGCGTGCCACGTACACGATGGAATTCGCCAAGTACATGGAAGTGCCGTCGAACGTCGCCAACGTGATTACCAAGAAGGGCTGACGCCCCTGACGCATCGAGTCGAGCGCGCCAGCAGACAGACAACTTGAGCTATTTTTCAAAGATATAGATACAGAGGAACGCCGCCGTGGCCAAAGAGAAATTTGAACGCACCAAACCGCACGTGAACGTAGGCACCATCGGCCACGTCGACCATGGCAAGACCACGTTGA
>NZ_CALFXI010000115.1 GCF_937958065.1 uncultured Steroidobacter sp. | reverse complement strand
CTGGGCGAGCCCAACGAAGCCGTCGATCAGCTCGAGAAGGCGCTCCGACTGCGGCGTGAAGCCGCGGGCCAGGGGCCGAAGCTGGTGACCACTCTGATCGAGCTTGCGATTGCGGAACGGGATGCCGGACTGGCGCAACAATCGGATGAGCATTTCGGTCAGGCGCAAGCGCTGATGGCGAGCCTCGGAGAGACCGACGAGGAGGCCAGGGCGAAGCTGCTGGCGGAGATCGGTCGGCTCGAAACGATGCGCAGTCGCCCCGTCGAGGCGCTCGCCGCATTCGACCAGGCGCTGGAACTGATGCGCCGTGTGAAAGGCCCCCGGGATCCGGAGATCGCCAGCATTCTGAGCGAACAGGCCAACCTCTATACCTGGCTGGACGACTATGCTCGAGCGGAGGCGGTCGCGCGCGAGTCGGTCGGGATCTATGAATCCGTCGACGTACGCCATCCCGATCGGGTCAAAGCGGACTTCGTGCTCGCCGAAACGCTGCTGTACCAGGGCAAGCTCGCAGCGGCCGCGCCGATTTACGAGTGCACGCTGGCGACGCAGCGAGCGCTGTTCAAATCCAATCCGGCGGTGGCGGAAACCATGTCGTCGCTCGCTCAAGTGCGCCTGGCGCAAGGGAACACTGAAGCCGCCGAGAAACTGGTGCGAGAGGCGATCGCGATCCATCGCAATGCCAACAGCACGGCGTATGCGAAAATAGGATTTCTGCAGACCATGCTGGGGACGGTGCTGATACGAGAGTCGAGGTTCGAGGAGGCCGAGCCACTGCTGCGCGACACGCTCGAATTGTTCGGCAAGAGCCTGCCTCCCGACCATCAATACGTCGCGTCCGCCGAGCACTACCTTGGCGAGGTCCTGGCGGCCACTGGCAAGCTTGCCGATGCCGAAGCCCATTTCACGGCAGCGGCCAATCGCTGGATGCGGACCGGGGCGCCCGAATGGCGAGCTGCGCGATCGACCAGCGCGCTCGGCGAGGTGCTGCATAAAGAAGGCAAGCATCGCGAGGCCGAACGAAAGATCGTTGAAAGCTATCGCATCCTCGCCGTCGCCGACGGAGTCGATGCAGCGACGCGCGAGTTGGCCCGCAGCCGTGTGGTTCGCTTCTACGAAGACACCAAGCAGCGAGAGAAGCTGGACGCGCTCATGCGCGAGCTGCATCCGGAGCAGGCAGACAACATCCGGGCGCAACGATCCCTGTAACCTGCGAAGCAGGGGCGCTCAGTCGTCCGCGCGCATATCGAACAAGCCACGGAATCGCGCCGGCTGAGAGCGCAGATACTGATCGGGCGCTTTCACCTGCGCGCCGAAGTGAGCGGCGGCGTGCCACGGCCAGCGTGGGTTGTAGAGCATGGCTCGCGCGAGCGCGATGAAATCGGCATCGCCGGCAACGAGCACCGATTCGGCGTGCTCGAAGTCGTTGATCAGTCCCACTGCGATCACCGGCATCTTCACCGCCGCTTTGACTGCTCGTGCCAGCGGCACCTGATAGCCGGGACCGATCCAGATCTTCTGCGACGGTGTCAGTCCGCCGCTCGAAACATGGATGGCGTTGCAGCCGCGCGCCTCCAGCGCTCGCGCGAACTCCACGGTTTGCTCGATGTCCCAGCCGCCGGCGGCCCAATCCGTTCCCGAGACGCGGATGCTGACCGGCTTGTCGGCGGGCACGGCCGCTCGGACGGCGTCGAACACTTCGAGCGGAAAGCGCATGCGATTTTCGAGCGAGCCGCCGTATTCGTCAGTGCGTCGATTCGACAGCGGCGACAGAAACTGGTGCAGCAAGTAGCCGTGCGCACCGTGTAACTGGATCGCGTCGAGACCGAGGTTCACGGCGCGGCGCGCAGAGGCGACGAAGGCATCGCGAACGTCTTTCAATCCATCGCGATCCAAAGCGGCCGGCGCATTGTCTGTTTCGTGAAAGGCCAGCGCTGAGGGTGCTTCAGTTTGCCAGCCCTGCGCATGAGTGGGCGCCAGCTGCGCACCGCCTTTCCAAGGCAAATCCGTGGACGCCTTGCGGCCGGCATGCGCGAGCTGAATCCCGATCGGCATATCCGACCAGCGGCGCACCGATTCCAACACCCGTCGCATCGCGCTCTCGGTCTCCTCCGAGTACAGCCCGACGTCGGCATACGTGATTCGGCCTTCGGGTTTGACGGCGGTTGCTTCGATGGTCAACAGCCCGGCCCCTGACAACGCCAGCTGACCGAGATGGATCAGGTGCCAGTCGGTCATGCAGCCGTTGTCGGCTGAATACTGGCACATGGGCGCAATCACGATGCGGTTGGCGAGCGTGAGCGGGCCGACCTGAGCCGGCGTGAACAGTTTGGATCGCATCGGTCATCTCCACGGAGAATTCGTCAACTGCACGTCCCTGTGCTCGCTGGCAGCTCCTGCACGTCCCTGTGCTCGCTGCATTTGGGCATCCTGCCCGGCACATTTGGGCATCCTGCCCGGCACATTCGGCGTCCTGCCCAGCACCGAGATGATCGCGGCTTCAGCGGTGCGGTCGCAAGTGGACGTGATGATGGTGGGCGTGATGCGTCCGGCCGTTGGCTTCCGACTCCACCGGGATCACGTTGAACTTGCCATGGCGCACGCCCTTCTCGGCGATCAGGGCCTGTGCGAATCGCACCACCTCCTGGGTATGGCCGCGCAGGATCATGGTCTCGATGCAATTGTCGTGATCCAGGTGCGCGTGCATGGTCGAGACCGTCACGTCGTGATGATCGTGCTGCAGCTGTGCGAGCCGGCCGGCGAGCTGGCGCTCGTGGTGGTTGTAGACGTAACTCAGCGCTGCCACGCAATGGTGCGCGCCGCCCTGGTCCACGCTGTCCCGGTCCAGCTCGCCGCGCAACAGATCGCGAAACGCTTCGGAGCGGTTCTGGTAACCCTTCTGCTGCATGAATCGATCGAAGGTGTCGGCGAGCTCGTCGTCGATGGAAATGGTGAGTCGTCGCATGGCTGTGCTCGGGAACGAGGCCGGCAGCATAACTCAAAGGAATACACGCATTCGCGTGCGTCATGCAGGGGCCAACAAAAAAGTTGTTACTCTGAAACAGGTGTGAAATATTCTGAAATCATCATACACCTGCTCGCGCCTCGGACGGTTCGATGCGAATAACTCGAGAAGGGTGTGAGGCGCGGTGAGAGATCGATTTTCAAAGCTGTTGTGTGTTGTGAGCGGCGCGGCGGGCATGATGCTCGCCGCTGCCGGCGCGGTGGCGCACTCCGTCAGCGAACAGGCGCAGCAGCGCATGTTGATCGGCGGCTTCTCCGATGCCGCGTGGATCGGCGCCGAGCACATGCTCACTGGCTACGATCACCTGCTGTTCCTGCTCGGCGTGATGCTGTTTCTGACGCGCTTCAGTCAGATTGTCGTGTTCATCACGGCGTTCACGGCAGGTCACACCATCACGCTGTTGTTCGCGACGCTGGCGGGCATCACGGCCAATCCGTATCTGGTGGACGCCGTGATCGCGCTCACCGTGGCTTACAAGGCGTTCGAGAATCTGGATTTGTTTCGTCGCTGGTTCGGCCGGCCCGCGCCGAATCTGCTGTTCATGGTGTTCGTGTTCGGGCTGATTCACGGCTTCGGCCTGTCTACCCGATTGCAGCAGATGACGCTGGCGAAGGATCCGGAGCTGGTGACCAAGATCATCGCCTTCAATGTCGGCGTCGAATTCGGTCAGATCGCCGCGCTCGCGCTGATGACCGCGGTCGTCAGGGTCTGGCGCACGAGCACAGCTTTCCCGGCGTTCACGCGCGCGACCAACGGCGCACTGATCGCGGCGAGTGCAGTGCTGCTGGTGATGCAAGTTCATGGCTACGTCACGTCGTCGCAGGATGTGGCTGCATTGAGTGAAGGCGTTTCGTACCCGTCGTGATGGAGAACGGTCGTGGCGATGCATATGTCGAATAACGTATTGCGATGGGCGGTGGCCTGCGCGCTAGGATCGCTATCGTTCGTTGCTGCGGCGGAAGTGGCGACGATCGATGAAGTGGTCGTCAAGGGCCAGTTGTTGCGCTCCGAAGATTCGGCGTACAGCGCGACGGTTCTCGATACAGTTGCCATCCGCGAGCAGGCGCTGCCTGATGTGGATGATCTGTTTCGCTTCGTGCCGGGCATGGTCGTGCGCGATCTGCAACTCGGTTCGGTGGCGAGCAACATCGTGATTCGCGGCTTCGGCAACGGCGGCCACGGCGGCGATCTGGGCGCGGTCATCGATGGCATTCCTCTGAATGAAGCCATGTCGCACGCCGACGGCTATGTGGATCTGAACACGGTCGTGCCGCTCGAGATCGAATCGTTCACCGTCTTCAAGGGCCCGGTGTCGGCGTTGTACGGCAATTACAATCGCGGCGGTCTGGTCGATATCCAGACGCGCAAGAGCGGCGACTACGCTGAGACGGATCTGTCGCTGGGCTCGTACGGCACCGTCGACCTGCAAGCCGCTTATGGCGCGAAGCTCGGGGAGACACAGCAGGTCAATCTCGCAGGACAGCTGTTTCGTACCGACAGCTATCGGCCGCAGAGCAAGACCAATCGCGGCACGTTCTCGGGACGCTGGTCGGCGGCGGTGACGCCGGATCTGCAGGTCGCGCTGTCGACACGTTATCTGCAATCCGAGAGCGACTCGGCCTCCTATCTCACCGAGGCTCAATTCCTGTCGGATCCTCGCGGCATCGATCCGAACACCCAGAACGACGGTGCGGACAAGGAATTCCTGACGGTCCGCGGCGATGTGAACTATCAGATCAGCGACGAGCTGAAGCTGCTGACCTTCGCGTACACGACTCAGCAGGATTTCACGCGCTGGTTCTCGCGGCCGATCAATGCGACGGCCTGGCGTCAGCGCGAAGAAACCTACGATCGAAGCGTGTATGGCGCCGGCACCAGCCTCAATGGCGTGACGGCACTGGCGTCCATTCCGGTGAGCTACATCGCTGGCGTAGAAACGTTCCGCGAGTCCACCGAGTACAAGTTCTTCGACGGCCTGGATCATCGTCGCCGCGTGCTGCCGGCGCAGTCGGATCGTGAGACCGAGCTCAACAGCGTCTCGGCGTTCGGCGAGGTCAGGGCGAATGTGCACCCGCTCGCACAGGTGTCTCTGGCTTTGCGTGCCGATCGATTCACCGGTGGCTGTGAGCTGCGTAGAGCGGAGACGGGCACCGATCCGTGCGGCGCACTCAACGACGCCGACCATGTGAGTCCGAAGGTGGGCGTGCATTCGCAGGTCACCGACTGGCTGCAGTTGCGAGCCAGCTGGGCGGAAGGCTTCGCGTTGGCGAACGGCTTCGTGAAATATGCAATCGGCGGTCAGCCGCTCGACGAGAACGTGTTCCGGCAGACAGAGATCGGGATGCGCGTCGCCGCCGCCGCATTCGAGCTCGACATCGCCGGCTATCGACTGAAGTCGACGGGCGAAGTGCGCACGGTCTCGCCGGGCATCTACGAGAACTACGGCGCGACTCTGCGTGAAGGTATCGAAGCGAGCGCGCGCTGGAAACCGGTCGAGAGTTTCGAGTTGAGCGCGGTCTATGGCGTCACCGATGCGAAGGTGGATCAGAATGCGGACGCGCGATTGTTGGGCCTGGCTGTGCCCGGCGTGCCCGAGCATTCCGGCAGTCTCGAAGCAACCTTCCGTCCATTCGCGGATTGGGCTGTGAATGCCTTCTGGCGCTACGTGGGCGAGTACGAAGTCGACGCGCTGAACACGTTGCAAGCGGCGAGCTACGACTTGCTCGACATCGGCGTTTCGTACACGCATCGCGGAGTGCGCAACTATCGCGTCTACGCCCGGCTCGACAACGTGACGGACGAGAAGTACGCGACGTCGGTTTCGGTCATCGGCGGTCAGCTCTTGTTCGCTCCAGGTTCGCCGCGCACCGTGCGCGCCGGCATCCAGTTCGATTTCTAGCGAGACATTGAAATGTTCGACAGATCACGCCAGCTGATTCTTTCCGCCGTGCTCACGTGTTGCGGCTCGACCGCCATGGCACACACGGTATGGCTCGAACCGGTGCCGCAGAACCAGGGCGATTACCAGGTTTTCTTTGGCGGGCACGCCGGCAAGCTGGAGACCTACAGGCCGGAGAAGATCAAACAGGTCGAGGCCGTCGACAAGCAGGGCAAGAAGCTCGATGTGAAGCAGGATGTGACCGACGATGGTGTCCGGCTGCACGTCGATGGCGCGCCGGCTTTGATCTCGATGCACTTCGACAATGGCATTCACGCGCGTCCGGCGACCGGCCCGAGCGTCGAGAAGCCGATGAACGAAGTGCCCGGCGCCACGCGTGCCACCTATGCCGTGAAGTATCACAAGACGGTGTTGGATTGGGCGCCGCTGGTGACGAAAACGCTCGGCCAGCCATTCGAAGTCGTTCCTTTGTCGGCGCAGCAGCCGGTCGCCAATCAGCCGTTCCGGGTGCGTGTGCTTCAGGATGGCAAGCCGGTCGCCGGTGTAAAGCTCGGTCACGGCGAGGAGGGGACGGCGGCGGATCCAGTGACCGATGCGAATGGCATCGCGGCCTTCGTGCCGAAGCGAGGTTTCAACAGGCTGTGGGCCGGCAAGCGGATTGCGGTCGCCGGCAATCCAAAATATACGGAGCTGAGTTATGAATATTCCTTCGGGTTCGATGCGAAATAACGCCATGCAAATCATCGCAAGACTTCGCGCGTTTGCTTGCCTGGTGCTCCTCATGCCGGGTCTGGCGGCCGCGCACGGGCTGTTGCTCGATGCCAGGCACGTGGGCGACCACATCGAAGGCACGGTGTATTACTCGAACGGTGAGCTGGCCGTGCGAGAGCCTGTCGAACTGCTCGACCTCTCGACGGCGAATGCGGCCGTCGTGACTGCGGAGACTGACGATTCCGGCAAGTTCAGCTTCCCGGTGACTCAGGGCCACCGCTATCGGATCTCCGCGTATGCCGCCGAAGGCCACGGCGTGGATGTCGAGATCGAAGCGGTCGCCAACGCGCGCCCGCAGCTCATCGAGAAGGAAGCCGCGGCCGAAGATCAATCCTGGCTGCCGCCCGCCTGGGCAGTCATCGGCTTCCTGTTGCTTGCGTCGCTCGTGCCGGTCGTGATTTCACGCCGGCGCGCCGCGGCCGGCGCTGCCACGAATCGATGAATCACTTCGCGGGCTTCGCGCCCAGCCATTCTCCGTTCTGGAACGATAGAAACACCGTGCTCCACAGCTGAGCCGCGTTCGATTCGTCCGCATGCGTGTCGTGTTGCCCGAATGCTTCGGGACGATACTGACCATTCGCAAACGACCACGACCACAGCTCCGAAGAGCGCAGCGCATTGGTCGCATCGATCGCCTTCCATAGTTGAGCTCGCGCGCTCTCCAGTCGCGTGCGCAGGTCAGCCGACAGGTCAGTTCTTGCGAGCTGACGACTGAGTCCCGCCGCGAACACTGCTTGCTGCCATGACCAGACCACCGTGCCGTGATACGCCGCGTTGCCGAAGCGAGACTGCGTCTCTCGATCGGTGAATGCCGGATTGGCGACCAGCAAGCCGACAGGCGTCATCAAACCTGCTGGAAATGGACGCATGATCGCGTCGATCGAGCGCTGCAGCTGAGCGGGCGTGGGATTGCTGAACAGCAGTGCGAATCCGTCGTCGGAATGCATGATGGGAATCGGCTTGCCGTTCGCGTCGAGTGCCAGCGCATTGAACGTCAACGATTGCCCGCCGAGGTCACTGGCGAGTGCGGCTAGTGGCGCTTCCGAATCCACGCCGATGGTAGCGGCATATGCGGCTACCTCATCCCGCGCCTGTTTCGCTGGTACGGTGACAACGAACATCGGTGGTGCCTTGCGTGACCACACGGCATGTTGAGAGCGAGCCTTCTGCAAAGTGCGACGTTGGGAATCCGAGAGATGCGTGTCGAGCAAACCGCTCTGCACGAGTCGATCGATGGCTTCGAGCGCCGCCGGGACGAACACGGCGTTCACGTCATACGCATAACGCCCCCGGCCCAAGCCTTCCTCGCTATCGCGCCATTGCCCGGTCATGCGGCCTTCTTTCAGACCGACGAGGTTCGCGGGTTTGGGATCGGCTGCGAACGCCGCTGTGCGTTCCACCACCCAAAGCAAGTTCTTTACGAGGGCGTCGCCTTGTCGCACGCCCGCGGCATTCTTCTCCGCGAAGAACTTTGGCGCGCGGGTGCGGCCCTCATTGTCCAGCAACCAATTTGCCGTGAGCGGCGCTAGCATGAAGTCGTCATCGATCATTCCGTAGTCATAGATGGGCGTATCGACCGCTCCGCGGCCTTCCCTGGAGTTGCGGAGCACGGCGAACTCCCCGATGTCTTCTTCATGGGCGACTTCGCCATCCGGCGCCAATCGGGTGAGCACCGAGCCGATGCCGCTCTCGATGGCCAGGTGCTGCAGGACTGGCGTGAGCAGGGTGAGTGACATCAAGGTGTCGCGGCCGAAGTAGGTATCGAAGCGCCAGGAGCCGGCCAGATATTTCTCCCGATAGCTCAGAAACGTGAGTACGTCGCGAGCGCGCGTGTCGCGCGCGGCGGTTGCGGTCAGCAGAGAAGTCTTGTCGATCGCGGTCAGCGGCCTCTCGCCGGTCAACGCTTCAATCTTCAGGCGCAGCTTTCCATCCGAGCTGGTGATGGCTTTGTTCGATATGCGGGCACCGTCGAGCGCTTCGATCGAGAGCCGATAGCCCGGCGCACCGTCGAGCCTGTTTCTGGCCCAGACGATGCGATTGCCTGTGACAGTCGGTGCCACCGCGATACCTTCCGGCACGGTGCCGAGCGCCTGATAGTCACGCAGCACTCGCACCGATGACAGTACCGCTGCGTGAATGCCGAGTTTCCCGGTATCGGCGCTGACTTCCGCTTCGATGCCATGAAGCGGGCGGCCCTGGGCATCTTTGTCGTTCAAGAGGCTGGGAGGTCGGGGCAGCGTCCATTCCACGGACGAGTCGCTGTTGCCGAACCAGAGACCGACGCCGCTGTTGCCGGCAGGAAAGGCGACGAGGATGCGCGGGTCGGTGCCCGATCGTAACAATAAGTGTGCAGCCACCGCGCCCTCGCGCACGAAGCTGTTGATGTTGCGCCCCTCGTCGATCTGGAAGCGCAACAGCGGTGGCGTGGCCGGTGTTTTCGCAGTGGTGCAGCTGCCGAGCAAGAGAGTGCCGGCCAGCCCGATGACGAGGGTAGGGATGCGAGCCATGCGGCGATCATGCGCCGGCCCGCGATGCGGCGCTATACGGTGGCGTCGTCGTCACTGGTCATGAAATTTATTCAAGCAGCCAGCGGCGCAACAGCTGTGTCGTCTCGTCGGGCACTTCCATTGGCGGCAGATGACCGCACGCAGCAAACACGTAATAAGTCGAGCCTGCGATCCGACGATGCATCTCCTCGGCATCGCTCGGCGGTGTGAGAATGTCCGAATCACCCACGGCAACCAGAGTGGGAACGTTGATCGATGCAAGCAATGGCCGCGAGTCGGGCCGATTCAGAATGGCGTTTTGCTGACGCAGGAACGCATCGCCGCCGACCCGCTTTGCCATGGCCTGGACTTCCTTACCGATGGGCCCATGCACATGCCTGGCATGAACCAGCTGCGGAAGCATGCGACTCGTGACGCCGAAGAAGCGACCGTGCTCGAGCGACTTGATGCCAGCGAGCCGTTGCGTGACTCGTTGCGGCGAGTCGAGCGCGGCGCTGGTATCCACCAGCGCGAGTCGCGTCACGCGCTCCGGCTGCTGACGCAGGATTTCGAAGGCGACGTAGCCGCCCATCGAGAGCGCGGCCAACGCAAATCGTTCGGGCGCGGCGTCGAGGACGCGCCTGGCCATGGCGCTCAAGCTGTCGTCGAGCGTGAGGTCCGGGATGGTCGGCTCGGCAATGTCGCCAAGATCACGAGCTTGATCACGCCACAGCCGCTGATCGCACAACAGGCCGGGCAACATTAGAAGCGGGAGTCGTTGGGGCATGAGGTTCCTTTGACCTCATAAGGGTACCCAGCGTCCCGGCGAAGTTGCAATCGTTGCGGAGGGGCGGCACCTCAGCTGCACAGCCTGATCGCGAGCAACTCCTCCCGGGATGTAGCTGCAGGTGGGGCGAGCGTCAGCACCGAAGGGACGATTGCTGGTGCGGCCAGTCGCAACAAGCCGTAGCCAATCCCTGCAAGGCCCGTCATCAGTCCGGGCGATTCGATGCCGGCCGGGTTCGCGCAACGGGGCCCCGAAGTGGCCACGTCATTGAGCACCCGACTCACCGGCTCATCGCCGAGCCCCGACTTGCCGAATACCTGGTCCGCCAACAAGACCGTATCGATATTCCCGAGCGCACCGTGGCATAGACAGTGCGTTCCTCCGATGCCGTGCGAGAGGGTAGAGGTGAGCGCACGGCGTGCCTCGGAGCGAATCACCGGGTCTTGCAGATGCCTGAGCATGAGCATGCGTGACAACCCGATGCCGGGCGCGCCGTGACACCAGGCATACTGGAATTTCTCGGTCATCGAGTCGGTGCGGCTCCAGCTGCGAATGTCGCGCCAGTTGTTGTGTTCGGCGCTGAAGAGCGTGCGCTCGTACGCCAGTGCTTCATGAGCGAGCTCACGGTACGCACGATCGCCCGTAACAGCGGCCAACTCCAACAGCGCCCACGCGATGCCGGAAACGCCATGCGAAAAGCCCGCCAGGGGCGCGGGTGCTGGCACGTTGGTCATCCAGCCCACACCGATGTCCTGCCGTTCGGCTGTTTCCACCAGCCTCTCGCCACACAGGCGAGCGCCCTGCAATGCGGGTTCGCTGCCTGTGATCCGGTGCACATTCAGCAGGGTGAGTGCGCAGCCGGCGACGCCGCCGATGATGTCCAGATTTCGATCTGCCGCGATCAGCGGCGGCAAAGCATCGACGATGGCATGTGCTTCAGCGAGCAGCTCGTCTTCATTCCAAAGCTGACCGAGGTGGGTGCAGAGATGGATGATTCCTCCCCAGCCGCTGAACGCGCCCACCGACTTCTCGAAGGTGCGCGCTTTCGGCAGTTGCGAGCGGATCGCTTGAACAGCGGCGCGCGCGAGCTCGGTGTGGCGGCTCGATTCGGTGACTTTGCCGAGATAAGCCAAAAACAAAGCCACGCCAGGCAGGCCGTCGTACAGATCCAGTGCCAGCGGTGCCAGATCGAAGCTGCGGCTGTTCACCAGTGCCAGTCCGATCCACGAGGCGTCACGCTCGCCGCGAATCGCCAGCTCATGCAGGCGCTCGCCAATAGCGATGGCCAGAGGCAACGGCTCGGCGGGCGTCGCGGGATTCGCTCGGCGCCGGGCTACGGCGGCCACTGAGTTCGATTCGATATCGCCTGCCGCAATGGTCGACATGGCAGCGCGGATGTACCACGACTGGCGTGACAGATCGCCCTCGCTCAGTCGCTGCAGTTGGCGGCATGTCAGTTCCAGGCTCGACCCGGAAAAGAAGCCTTCGATGGCACGACCGTCGCCGGTGAACAGCGTGCGCCCGCCCGGACGAGCCGTGAACACCGGAATGTCCCCGTTCCACAGTTCCCGTCGCTCCGCTGCGAGCACGTGCTCGAAACCGGGCAGATGCTCCACGCGGCTCCAAAGCGCGTCGAACAGCTGATCGCGATCGAGTGCGTCGCGCAGCACATCGGGGTGGAAGCTTTCCTGGATCACGCGGGCATACGTGCGCGTCGCCCGCAGCAGCACTCGTACCTCGTCGTCGGCGAACTGAGCAATGGGTCCCTTCGCATCCAGCAGCTCCGGTCGATGTTCCATGAGCACGCGGTACACGTGTTCGAAGCCCGCGACGATGTCTTCCATGTACTCGCAAGGGTCGACTTCTCTGCCGTCGATGCGAGGCCGATTCGGTGAGCCGTGGAACGTGCCCTGTTTGCGCACCAGGTGCATTTCATCGGTCCCTGCTGCGGCCCAGAGCGGCAGCTCGAACGGAGTCACTTGCCCCGCCAGAGCACCGATACCGCTCACGTCGAGTCCCTCGCGCTTGCCGTCCGTGAACAGTCGCTGCGGTAACAGCCCGACGCGCAGCACGGAATAATTCATCTCGCGACCGGCCACGTCGCTGGCATCGTTGCGTCGCTCGTCCTGCAAGCGCGGTTGAAACAGCGCCTCCAGATCGATCAGGATCGGGTGCTCGCCTGCGCAGATGAGGTTTTCGTAGTGAAAGTCCGTTGCTTCGAGCAGATATAACAATGCGAGATAGCCGCCGTGACGGCGGAAGTAGCGCTGCGCTTCGCTCGCGGACAGGTCTGTGTGCCGGTCGATGAACTCGGACCAGCCGTGCTCCGGCCGCGTCAGTGTGTGAAACGTGCGGAATTGCAGACCTGTCGTGCGCTCGTTGACCCACCTCAGCAAGCGCTGAAAGTGCTCGTCCACGGCCAGCGAGCGTGGCTTGTAGACGAGCTTCCATCCGCTCGCGAAGCGGAGAATCACGACGGCGCGACCGCCGCGATGACGATCGCCTGCGCCGGCTTCGATATCGATCAGGGCGCCTGCAGCGCCGGCTTTTGGAAACATCGAGACGAGGTCGGCCCAATCGTCACACAGATTCGCGACCAGGCGTGCGCTCGATGTGTGCCAGTTCCGCAAGCAGGAGACCAGCTCGCGGGCGAGCACGGGATATTCGTTGAGCAGCGCCAGTGAGGTCTGCGGCGATTGCAGGTGCTCGATGAAGCTCTCGAAGCGGTCTTGGGGAGTCTCGCCCGCGAGTCGTTGCTGGAGTTTCAGAACGTGCATTTCCAGCACCAGTGTGCGGGAAGCGATGCTGAGAAGTTGCCGGGGCAGCGCCTCGTACAACAGCTGCTCCATTCCAGCCACGCTCACGCCCAGTGCCAGCAAGGAGGCCGAATGGGTTTCGAGGTCCGCCCGCAGCGCTCGACGGGTATGTGCAATCAATGGATTCGCCGCAATCAACGTGCGCGCGAACAGCGTTTCCTTCACATTGGAGGACAGTTCCAACGGTGCCAGCAGCGAATGCGCGCTGCTGTATGCGGTGCCAATGTATTCGAGCCAGTCCGGCGATGTTTGCACGCGCTGGCCCAGCGCTTCGGCCGGCTCATCCAGCAGTCGTTCAAAGTCCTGCAGGGTGAGACCGTCGGATTGCAAACGGGCCTCGAGCGAGTCGGCGGCCGCGAACTGTGGCTGCGATTGCCAACGCTGCAGACGAGCCCGGCCGCGCTCGGAGCGGTCATCTCTGGTTTGAGTGTCAGCGCATCCTGGTAACGCCGCGCGCTCGCTCAAATTCAGCGCCTGGTACCAGCGCGCCGTGTCCATCTGTGCAGAATTCATCGAGCCCGACTCCATCGCAAAGCTGTCGCGGTTGCTGAAAGGACGGCCGACTGCCGCAACAATGGCGGCAGCCGGCCGCCCGGTCGCCGTGGTTAATCGATTACCACGGGGCGCACAGCGGCCCGCTGCAGCAGCAGATGTTGTCGTTGATGGTGCAGGTGTTGTTGGAGATGTACGTACGGTCACGGCCGCCCGCAACGCTATCGAGCTCGGCGTCGCTCAGCTCGATCTGACCGGCGGGATTGGCCGGCAGGGAGGCCAGCTCGGTCGCCGTCAGGCTCTGGCGGTACGACGGATCTTTCCACGCGCGGATGATGTCAAGGGTCTTCATTTTCTCTCCATAAGGATTTGAGTGAATGCGCCCGGAGGCGCCGGTCCTGCTTTGGCCCCGGGCCGCGCAAGCAGGGCTCACTGGAACAGGCGTAAAGGGAGGCAAAAACGGCTCACAAAAACCGCTTGCGGTTTCTGGACGTCGGCCCGCTATGCCTTCCGCGCGCAACTTGCGATTGCGGTTTGCTGAGTGCTGCAAGCGTGCTGCGGTCGGCAGATAATGAATGCGTCGGATGAGCGGGAGACGCCCGCGCCGAATCCTGCTTTGCCGTTTAGAGGAGACGCACCATGGATCGCTACACCGGCGGTTGCCTGTGCGGCAACCTTAGAATCGTGGCGTCCGGACGACCGTACCGGGTCGGCATCTGTCACTGTCTGGATTGCCGCAAACATCATGGCGCCCTGTTTCACGCATCCGCGGTGTTTCCTCAGGAAGCCGTGACGATCGAGGGCGAAACACGCGACTACGCGGGACGGTTTTTCTGTCCCCGCTGCGGCTCGTCCGTTTTCTCACGCAGCGCCGATGAGATCGAAGTGAATCTCGGGGCGCTGGATGCGCCTGACCAACTGCAGCCGACGTACGAGCTCTGGATCTGCCGTCGCGAGTCCTGGTTGCCGCCGTTTCCACTGACGAGGCGCTACGAGCGCGATCGCGACAGCGCGACTCGCTTCGAGGAATAGGAGCGATGTGCGATGATGCGGATGCTCGAGCCGTTGTCTCGCGGCCGGCGCAACGCAGAGATCGTCACCATGTATGTTCCTTCCCATTTCGATGAATCGCGGCCCGAGGCCATTTACGACCTGGTGGAGAGCAGTCCGCTGGGCGTGCTGATAACGCACGGGGCGAGCGGGCTCGATGCCAACCACATTCCCTTCGAGCTGGACAGGAGCCAAGGCAAGCTGGGCGTGCTGCGCTGTCACGTCGCACGCAACAACAAGGTCTGGCAGGACGTTGCGGCCGGCGATGAAGTCCTGGTCGTCTTTCGAGCGGCGGATGCATACATCTCGCCGCAGTGGTATCCGAGCAAGCAAGAGCACCACAAGCAGGTGCCGAGCTGGAACTATCTGGTGGCGCACATCCATGGGCGCATCACAGTCCACGACGATGAGCGCTACGTCCGTGGCAATGTCGCGCGGCTGACTCGGAAGCACGAAGCATCGCAGGCCGTTCCCTGGAAGATGACGGATGCTCCGCCCGAGTACATCGAGACGATGCTGAAGCAGATCGTCGGTCTGGAGATCGAGATCACCCGTCTGGTCGGCAAGGCCAAGCTCAGCCAGAACAAAGACGTGCGCGACATTCGAAGCGCGGCGGAGGCGCTTTGTGCACAGGGCGACGAGACTCTGGGCCGCGCCATGCTGGCCGCTGCCGCCCGCAAGGCCGAGCAGGGCTGAGCGTTCTCAGAGCGCTCGTGACTCGATCATACGATCGGCAATGCGCAGCAGCGCACTCGTGCAGTACTCGAACGCGTCGTCGAACACGGTGATCGACAACGACAAGGAGCCGTGCTGCACGAATGCCCGCAATTCTCCCTTGCGGGGATCGAGCAACTCGCGCTCGGGTGTGAGATACGGTCGTAACAGCTGCCTCACATCGCGCTGACCCATGCCCGAGGCAGTGGTGCTGATCAGGCCGGAAAGCGTCACGGCGCCCGCATCCAGGTCGAATATGAATCGCAGCTCGCGTCCATCGCGCCAGGTCAATCGATGGACCTGACGACCGACTCGAATCTTTCCGGCCGTCACCGGCCCGTGCGCAGCTTGCAGCAGATCTGATTGCAGGGTCGCTAACACTCGCGCCGACTGGCTGGCGCGCGCAGCCCGGCTGCCGAGCTGTCCGGTGGAGACTGAAAACACCTGACTGAAACTCCCAACAGTAGTGGCGGTGTGCCCGAGGCCGCGAGCGGCGAAGCGCGGCGCCCTCTGTTACGGTATGTTCGATAACAGGGGCCTGAAATGCAATATCAATTTATTATGAAGTAGATAAGGCTCACAATTGCACGATAACCAGTCTGAAGATGAATTGTTGCAGGAGAGTTACACCCGGGTGACTTTCAGGTGTTCCAGTGGCCGGTCATAGCGCTCGCGCACCAGCTGGACATGCAGCCACTGCTCCGAGTAGGTCACGGTCGGCAACTCCAGCAGCCGCGAAATGAGCTTGTTGAAATCGCGCAGCGAATTGAAGCTGAGGGTCGCGATGAGGTCGTAGCGCCCTACGGTGCGGGCCATGAACTCGAGTCCCGATTCCGCCCGCAGCAGTTTCGTAACGTCGTGCAGATCGCCGTGCGCGTTGATGCCGATGCCGAACAGCAGATCGTCGGTCATGTCCGAGCGTTGTTTGATCGCGCCGATCTGCATCACGCCGGACTCCAGCAGCCGCTGCACACGGATGCGACAGCCGCTCAAGGAGAGGCCGACGCGCTCCGCGATATCCGCATAGCTGGCCCGCCCATCCTGTTGGAGGATGGTGATGATGCTGATGTCGTACTCGTCGAAGTTGTAGTTGAACGACTCCGGCTCCTCGCCCAGGAAGAAGCTGCTGAGCAGTCGCTCGTACATCAGCACCTGCACATCGGTCACGCCCTTGATGGCGCGGATCGTCGCGATCTGCTGGCGCAGGTCGGTCATGCTGGGCAGGCCGGTCTCCGCGATCACCTGGAAAGCGCCCGTGGCGATCGAAATGAACACCAGCGACTCCATCGCCTCCAGCGCCTTGATGACCGGCTGAATGGAGCCGCTCACCTTGATGGAGAAATGGGCGCTCACATTCAGCCCGAGCACACGCGGGTGCGGAGCGGCGATGACGCGCAGCTCGCCCGATTGGAACAGCGGGTTGACCCGGCTCGCCACCTGTTCGCGGGTAATGCCCAACTCGCGCGCGATGTCCGAAAACGAGCTGCGTCCGTGCCGCCGTAGAATGAGGATTATCTTTTTTGTGAGTTGATCCATACAGACAATCGGCGCTGCCGCGTGACCAGCGTCCGCAAAGTGAATGGGCGCGCGCAGTTTATGCGATCGCGGCGGCTTCGTGTCGAGTGTTGGCCGGGGAGGGCTGCCGCCGTGCTGAATCAGCTCGGCGGCAGCGCGATGCAGACGGGCGAGGAGGGCTTACTGCACGGGTTGCGTGACTTGCTTGACCTCGAGGAAGGCCTGCAGGCCCCACGGCCCGAGCTCGCGTCCCAGTCCGCTGCGCTTGAAGCCTCCCCACGAGGTCTCGGGGAACACCGCTTGCGGGCCATTGATCCAGATGTGCCCGGCCTGCAAACCCCGAGCGACGCGTCGTGCGCGCTCCATGTCGGCTGTGACGATGGTGGCGGCGAGGCCGAAATCGCTATCGTTCGCCAGCTCCAGGGCTTCCTGCTCCGTTGCGAACGTGCGGACGCAGAGCACGGGCCCGAAGATTTCTTCTCGCCACAGCGCGCTGCTCGAAGGCACGTCGAGGAAGATCGTGGGCTCGACGAAGTAACCGGGCCGGGGCAAACGCGCGCCGCCGGTCAGCAGCTTCAGGCCCTCGGCGAGCCCTCGTTCGATATAACCACAGACAGTCTGCAGCTGGTTGGCGCTCGTCAACGGGCCCATGGTCACGCCTTCCGAGAAAGCGTCTCCAACGAGCGTGGCTTCGGCGACTGCCTTGAGTCGTTCGAGCACGCTTTGTGCTACATCACGGTGCACCAGCAGGCGCGAGGTGGCCGAGCACATCTGTCCGCAATTGAAAAATATGCCAGCGGCGATGAGCTCCGCCGCCTGCTGTGGATCGGCGTCCTCGAACACCAGAATCGGGGATTTGCCGCCCAGCTCGAGCGACACGTTGGCGATGCGTCGAGCGGCCGATTGCATCACCCGCTCGCCGACGCGGTTGCTGCCGGTGAAGGAAATCTTCGCGACCTCGGGATGATCGACGAGCGGGGCGCCCACGCCAGCGCCGTCACCGGCGACGATGTTGAGCACGCCTGGCGGCAGGCCGATGGTTCGAGCGATGTTGGCCAGCTCGAATTCCACGAGCGGCGTGATCTCGGAAGGCTTCAACACGACCGTGCAGCCCGCGGCCAGTGCGGGTGCGACCTTCCATGCAGTAGTTACGAATGGAAAATTCCACGGAACGATCAGGCCGACCACTCCCGCCGGCTCCAGGTATGTCGTGGAGGCGAACTCACTCGCCTGCAGGGGCACCGATACGCCTTGGCGCGCGTCCAATTGCTCGGCGAGCGTTGCGTAATACTCATACGTGGCAGCGGCATCGCTCATATCCATCCGTGACTCGCCCAATGGTTTGCCATTGTTGAGCGACGACAGTCGGGCCAGCGACTCGGCCTGATCCCGGATCTGTTGGGCAATCGCACGCAGATAGCTCGCGCGTTCTTTCCCAGACGTCTTGCTCCAGCTCGCGAAAGCATTGCGCGCCGTGCGAACGGCGCGATCGACATCTGCGGCATTCCCCAATGTCAGGGTGCCGATGGACTCCGCCGTTGCCGGATTGATGATGGGCAGGGTGGCCGCATTGGCCGACGCGACCCACTCGCCGCCGATGAAATGTTCGTTCAATGTATGCGTGTTGCTCACGGGCTAGATTTCCGTGTTCATGAAGTCTGCCGACTCCATCATCTCGATCAGGAGCGGCTTCTTGGCGCGAGCGCCGCGTTGGAGCAGCTCGGAGAGATGCTCGAAGCTGCTGGCTCGCTCGGCGTCACAGCCGAGCGCGCGCGCCGCTGCGATGAAGTCCGGCGTGAAGATGTCGACGCCGATCTGGGGAATGCCGCGTCCATCCATGTAGCGCTTGATCTCGCCATAGCCGTAGTTGTTCCACAGCAATACGATGATGCCCGCCTCGGCCTCGACCGCGGATGCAAGCTCGGCAAACGTGAATTGCAGACCGCCATCGCCGATCAGGGCGATCACCGGTCGCGTTGGCGCAGCGAGCTTCGCGCCGATGGCGGCGGGCAGGCCGTAGCCGAGCGTGCCGTAGCCGGTGGAGGAGTTGAACCAGGAGCGGGGCTGCGTGGGCTCGTAGATATGATTGCCCGAGTAAACGGGTTGGGTGGAGTCGCCTGCGATGAGGACGCCTGGCAGCACTTCTTGCACCGTATCGAGGGTGCGGCGTTGTGCCTGCCATGCTTTCGGCCAGAGCTGCGCAAGCTCGCGACGCACCTTCGCAGCGCGCATCGCGCCGGGGCTGTCAGTGCCTCTCGGCTTTGGCGAACCAAGATGGTGCAGTAACGAACGAATGGCGAGCTTGGCGTCGCTGAGAATGGCGATGTCCGCGATGAAATTTGTGTGCAGCTGGGCGGGATCGATGTCCACCCGAATCAAAGCGCCACCCAGTCGAAACTGGCCGTCGAACACCACGTCGTAATCCGTCTCGCCGAGCTCGGTGCCGATAGCAAGCACAACGTCGGCATCCAGCAGCAGCTCTCGCACGGGGGCGAGGCTTTGATTCGATCCGACGCACAGGCGATGGTCTTTCGGCAGCACTCCCTTGGCGTTGATGGTATTCGCCACCGGCGCATCGAGCGCTTCGACGAGAGCGGTTGCCTCGGCGCTGGCATCGCAGGTTCCACCGCCGAGCAACACCACCGGCCGCTTGGCCGCTTTCAACATGCTGGCCGCCTGTGCGATCGCGTCGGGGCAGGGCGCTGGCCGGCTCGGCAGCGCGCCCAGCTTGCGATTGACGTGCCCGGCATTGGCGGTGATGACATCGATCGGAATCTCGATGTGCACCGGTCGGGGCCGCGCGCTCGAAAATATCGCGAAGGCGCGCGACAGCACGGCCGGCAGCTCGTCCGGTCGCATCAGTGTGTGACTGAATGCGGACACGCCCGCGATCACCTGTCGTTGCGAGGGCAACTCGTGCAATCGACCGCCGCCGAGGCCGAGCTCCGAGATCCGGTTCACGCTCGATATCACCAGCATCGGCACCGAGTCGGCGTACGCCTGACCCATGGCCGTCATGATGTTGGTCATGCCCGGGCCTGTGATGATGAAACACACACCCGGCTTGCCGCTGGCGCGTGCATAACCATCAGCCATGAAACCCGCGCCTTGTTCGTGGCGCGGTGTGATGTGACGGATCCGCGTAGCCGGCAATCCGCGGTACAACTCCACTGTATGGACGCCGGGTATTCCGAAAACTACCTCGACCCCATAACTCTCTAGCAGCTGTACCAGCAGCTCTCCACAAGTCAGCATCTGTTCGTCTCCGAGTTGCTCCGCTGGCGAGTCTCAGCGCTGCTCGGCAACCTGCGCGGGCGTGACTCGGCCGCCCTTGTTGTTCCAGGAACTGCGGATATAACTTGCGATCAGTGCCACATCCTCATCGCTCAACTGGTCGCCAAAGGCTTCCATCACCTTGGAGCGCTTCGAGGGCAGATGCGGCACCGGCAGCTGCGGCCCGTACAGAATGACGTTGATCAGCGCCGCCGGATCGCTCGCCTGCACGACGAGGCTGCCGCCGGCCAGCCGCGAGCCGATGTCTTCGCCGCCCAATCCGGTGGGCAGGTGGCAGGTGCCGCAGTAGACGTTGTAGAGGATGCGGCCAGTCTTCAGTTCTTCGGCGCTCGCCGGACCCTGCAGCTTGCCTTCGTTCGCCGGCACGTCTTTCAGATACACGGCCATCGCGCGCACATCGGCTTCGGGCAAGCGCCGCGTGCTGTTGAGGATGACTTCGTTCATCGGGCCGAACGTGGTCAGGAAGGAGTTCTGACCGGTGGCGAGATAGGCGGTGAGGTCGTCCACCGACCAGGCCCCCAGGCCGTTGCTCGCGGAAGTGAGATTGGGAGTCGACCACTTGCGCAGCTCGCCGCCGGGGATCTTGTCGGTGTAGGTGCCTCCGGTCAGCGCATGGCTCTTGCTCTCGGCACCCATCATGTTGCGTGGCGAGTGGCAGGCCGAGCAGTGCGCCAGCGCGTCGACCAGATACGCGCCGCGATTCCACTCGGCGGAGCGCTCGAGATCCGGCTCGAATGGGCCTTCATCGAAGAACAGCGCTTTCCAGGCTCCCAGCAGCCAGCGCTGGTTGAAAGGAAACGACATCTGGTTCGCCGGCGGCGTGTACTGCACCGCCGGGATTTTTTTCATGTAGTCGTACAGCGCGTCGGCATCGGCGTCGGTGATCTTGGTGAACGCCGTATACGGGAACACCGGATACAGATGTTCGCCATTCGGCCGCACTCCATGACGCAGCGAGCGGGCGAAGTCTTCACGCGTCCACCGGCCGATGCCGGTCTGCTCGTCAGGAGTGATATTGGTCGAGTAGACCTTGCCGAAAGGCGTTTCGAACGGCAGGCCGCCCGCAAAGGGCTTGCCGCCCGGCGCGGTGTGGCAGGTCTCGCAGTTGCCCGCGATCGCCAGCCATTCGCCCCGTTCGAGATTGCTCTGCGTAGCAGCTGGCGGCGCCTCGGCCGCGCTCGGTGCGGGCTTCGCGCCGGTGCTGGCATGTGAGATGACGCTCGGTGCCAACGCCAAAATCGACAGCAGGGCTGCGACCGATGCTCGTCCGTGCCGCGGCCCTTGATGATCTGATGCTACGGTCTGATTCACGATTGCCTGGCTCCCCCTAAGCTCGCACTGTTCATTGGTGTGGCTGCGCCTGCCGAAGGGCGCGTCGCGGACGCGCCCGCGGCGATCTAGGTCACTGCACGTCGCCCGATCGAAGGGCTGAACACCATCAGGCTCAGGATCTCGAACAACATTTGCGCGCCCGCCTGAGCGGTGTTGGTGGTGGCGTCGTATTGAGGAGCGACCTCCACGACGTCGCCGCCGACGACGTTCAATCCCTTCAGTCCGCGCAGCAGCTGCAGTGCCTCGCGTGTAGAGAGTCCGCCGATTTCAGGGGTGCCGGTCCCCGGAGCAAACGTCGGATCCAGGCCGTCGACGTCGAAAGTGACGTAGACCGGGCCGTCGCCGACGACTTCGCGCGCCTGCGCGATGACTGCCTCGCAGCCCATTCGAGTGAAGTCCTCGATGTGGACCACGGTCATGCCCGAATCGCGGGAGAACTCCCACAGATACTCGGAGGCGCCGCGGATGCCGATCTGGATGGTGCGCTTCGGATCGAGCACCCCGTCCAACACCGCATTCCGGAACGGGCCACCATGATGAAACTTGGTGCCGTCGTACTCGCCGCCGGTGTCGCAATGCGCGTCGATATGAATCAGGCCGACAGGCTGATTCGCGCCGACGGCGCGCAGGATGGGATGAGTGATGGAATGATCGCCGCCGACCGCGAGCGGCGCGACGCCCGCGCCGACGATCCGACGGAAGAACTGCTCGATGTCCGCGTGACAGCCTTCGAGCGAGAAACGACTGCGGAACGGCACGTCGCCGATATCGGCCACGCGCATTTCGCTCAGCGGCGTGCAATCCAGCACGTGGTTGTAGGGCCCGATGCGCTCGATCGTGCGCAGCGCTCGCGGTCCGAAGCGGGCGCCATTGCGATTGCTGACACCGAGGTCCATTGGCACGCCGACCGCGGCGACTTGCAGTTTGCGCAGATCGCTATCGCTGATGTCCGGCATGTGCGGCGCGGACATGAATGTGGGGACGCCGGCGAAGGGCGCCTCGCGCGTGCCTTCGTTGCTGAAGATCTGGTCCACCACGCGGCGGAAACGCGGGTCGTAAGTCGTCTTGTCGTTGTCGCCGGAATATTTGGCGCGCAATCGCTGCAGTTCGTCGCGGTCCATCTGGATACCTCTGTGAAACTCGCCTTTGCGTTCCGTGCAAGCGGCGTTGCTCGATACTTTGTGATGCCGGTGTGGTGTGATGCTCAGGTGGATCTCACAGCGATTGCGGACTGGCGGGACATCAGGCTTACGGCGGTGTAGCTGAGCAGGCCGACAATCAGGCTGTAGAAGATCGGAGTGTTGGCGTCGATACCGTCTTTGAACATGAATACGGCGGCGGTCGCGGCACCGAGCACCATGCTCACGGTGGCACCGGCAGCGGTGGCGCGCTTCCAGAAGATCGCGCCGATCAGCGGAATCAACATGCCGCCGACCAGGATGTTGTAAGCGAGCGTGAGCGCGCTCAGAACGTCGTCCACCACCAATGCGATGCCGAGCACGGCGATGCCGCTGACGAGCGTGCACAGCCGATTCACACGCAGATCCGATTCCTTGCCGCCGCGCAGCTTGGGAAGCAGATCTTCGGTGAGCGTGCTCGACGCGGCGAGCAGGCCGGCGCTGGCGGTGGACATCATTGCCGCCATCGCGGCGGTGATCACCAGGCTGCGGATACCGTCAGGCAGCGCGACCTGGATGATGGATGCGAATGCGTTGTTTGGATCTTCCAAATCGGGCAACAGGAGCTTCGCGCACATGCCGATGAGCGCCGTCGCGAGTCCATAGATCACGCAGTAGATGCCCGCGGCGGTGCCGGCGTACTTCGCAACCGAGGGCGAGCGCGCAGTGAACACGCGTTGCCAGATGTCCTGACCGATGAGCACGCCGAACGTATAGATCAGGAAGTAAGTGATGATCTTCTCGGTGCCCAGCGTGGCGAAGTTGAATGCGGTGTCCGGCAGCTGCGCGACCAGCTGATCCCAGCCGCCAACCTTGTACACGCAGATCGGCAGCAACAGCAGCATCAGACCGACAGTCTTGATGATGAATTGCACCATGTCCGTGAACGTCAGTGCCCACATGCCGCCGATCGTGGAGTAGGCCACGACCAGGCCGCCACTGAGCAGCACGGCGCTCCAGAACGGCAGATCGAAGAACACCTGCATCACGGTGCTGATGCCGAGCGTGGAGACCACGCCGATCATCAATGCATAAACAAACATGATCGCGGCGCTGACCTGGCGGGTGATGGGGTTGTAGCGCCGTTCGAGCACCTGCGTGACGGTGAAGATCTTCAGATTCACCAGCGGGCGCGCGAGAAACAGATTCAAAAAGATGATGCCCAGACCGATGGTCGCGCACAGCCACACGCCCGAGATGCCATAGACGTAGCCCAGGCGCACCGTGCCGATCGTTGAGGCGCCACCGAGCACCGTGGCGGCCATCGTGCCCATGTACATGCCGGGTCCGAGATTGCGGCCCGCGACCAGAAAGTCTTCCTGGGTCTTCGAGCGCCGCAGGCCGAACCAGCCGAGCAGCAGCATGCCGAGCGCATAAAGAATGAAGACCAATACATCCAGCGCCATTACCGAACCCCCACTGCCTCGAGTGTCGCCTTATCGAATGTGTCTTGGATCAAGCCATTGCGGAGTCAACGTCAGCCAGAGTCGCTGCCCCACGGCAGGGCATCGGAGCCCTTGCAGTGCCACTGTTTGGTGCAACTGTGCCGCTTGCAATTTGTTACGATATGCCTAGTATACATGCATATCTGGCAAAGAAGCCCTAATTTTTTAAACAAATTGACGGTTGCGACCGCCAAGATTTGCATTTTTGATTTCCCAAAAAATAGAGGGGTGGGGAATGCTCTCGCGCGCTTTTTATCGAGTAGGTAGCGACTCGCCGGCTCGCTGCGGCCTGCGTTTCGCGGTCGCATCCGTGTTGGCTTCGGCTCTGGTCGCCGGCCCGGCACTGGCTCAGGACGCTTCGACAGCGGCGGAAGAGGCCGCGCCAGCCGCTTCGACGCAGCTCGACACGGTCGTTGTCACTGGCAGCCGATTGGTGCGAGATGGCTACGAAGCCCCGACGCCACTGACTGTGGTGGGCTCCGAGCAGGTTGCGCAACAAGCTACGCCAAATCTGATCGACTATCTCACGACGCTGCCCGCGTTCTCCGGCAACTACACTCCCCAGGGCAGCACTCAGAACGTCAGCGCCGGCACCGCCGGTACCAGCGCGGTGAACTTACGAAATCTCGGGACAAATCGCACGCTCGTTTTGATCGACGGTCAGCGCTCGGTGCCCTCGACGGTCACCGGCCTGGTCGACATCAACACGATTCCCTCGCAACTCATTGAGCGCGTGGAGGTCGTGACGGGCGGCGCTTCGGCGGCGTACGGCTCGGACGCGGTCAGCGGCGTGGTGAACTTCATCCTCGACAAGAAGTTTACCGGCTTCAAGAGCGAAGTGTCGGGCGGCATCACCAGCTACGGCGACAACGCCAACTACAAGGTGGCCATGACCATGGGCACGCCGTTCGCGGACGGCCGCGGCCACCTGCTGTTGAGCGGTCAGCAGCAGCAGCAGGAAGGCATCCTGGACGGCGATCGTCCCTGGAACAAGGAAGGTTGGCAGATCATCAACAACCCGTACTACACCGCGACCAACGGCCAGCCGCGCCGCCTGCTGCTGCCGCAGATCGCCCCTCAGAACATGACTCCCGGCGGCATCATCACGCAGGGCCCGTTGCGAGGCACGGCGTTCGGTCAGGGCGGAGCGCCCTATCAGTTCCAGTATGGCGACCTGATCTCCGGCAGCGCCATGCAGGGCGGCGCCTGGCGCTCCACCTCGCTGCACGAGATCGGCCAGTCGATCGAGCCGAAGTTCTCCAGCCAGAACCTGTTCGCGCGACTGAGCTACCAGATCACCGACAACGTCGAGGCCTACATCCAGTCGAACTGGTACAGCAACGACAACAAGTCGCATGCCTATCCGAACGACCAGTACTTCGGCGGCATGATGGTGGCCGCCGACAATCCCTTCATGCCGGCCTCGGTGGCCGCTCGCGTGGCGCAGCTGGGCATCACCGGCAACCTCAACATGGGCAGCTCGCTGGCGGACGTGGGCGGCGTGGTGATCGACACCGGCCGCGAAGTGCTTCGCAACGTCATCGGCCTGAACGGCGGCTTCACGGTCGGCGATGTCGATTGGAATTGGGATGCCTACTACCAGCACGGCGAATCGCGCGCTTCCGAATCGGCGCTCAACAGCCTCAACCTGGTGCGCTTCCAGGAAGCGCTCGATGCCAGGCTCGATCCCAACACCGGCGCCATCGTGTGCCGTTCGACGCTCACCAACCCGAACAACGGCTGCGTGCCTTACAACCCGTTCGGTACCGGTGTGAACTCGCAGGCGGCCATCGACTACGTCGCCGGCCAGGTCTCGCATCGTGATCAGACCTTCAAGCAGGACGTGGTGGCCGCGTCGATCAGCGCCACGCCGTTCTCCAGCTGGGCCGGTCCGGTCTCGATCGCGACCGGTCTGGAGCATCGTCGCGAGTCCGCCAGCGGCTGGTCGACGCCCCAGGACATGGCCGCCGAGTTCTTCGCCGGCAACTATCGGCCGACCTTCGGCAAGTACCACGTGACGGAAGGGTTCTTCGAAACCGCCGTGCCGCTGGCCGTCGATCTGCCGTTCGCGCGCGCCCTGGATCTGAACGCCGCGGTACGTCTCACCGACTACAGCACCTCCGGCTTCGTGACCACGTGGAAGGCGGGTCTGACCTATTCGGTGGTCGACGACGTGCGCTTCCGCTTCACGCGTTCGCGTGACATTCGCGCGCCGAACATCAATGACCTGTTCAACGCGGGGGCTCGCCAGAACAATCAGGTCAACAATCCGGTCGACGGCTTGAACTACCTGACCGAGGACGTGACCACCGGCAACCCGGATCTGAAGCCCGAGAAGGCCGATTCCACCGGCTTCGGCGTGGTGTTCCAGCCGCGCTTCGCGCCCGGACTGAGCGCCTCGATCGACTACTGGGAAATCGACCTGAAGGACGCGATCAACACGGTCGGCCGCCAGGCGGTGGTGGACCTGTGCGCGCAGGGCAATCAGCAGTTCTGCCAGCTGATCAACGACGGGCAGCCGCTGCGCCTGGACAACTCCGGTCCGCGCAACACGATTCGCATCACGCCGATCAACCTGGCGCAGCAGCTGGTGAAGGGCGTGGATATCGAAGCCGGCTACAACCTGCCGCTGACCTCGCTGGGCTTCGACGACGGGCGCGTGTCGTTCCGCCTGATCGCGACGCATTTCTTGAAGAACTATCGCAACGACACGTTCACCGTGCCGGTCGACTACGCGGGCGAGAACTACGGCGGCACCGCTTCGCCGGACTGGCGCTGGACCGCGGTCCTGGGCTACGAAAACCTGTCGTTCAGCAGCGCGCTGACGGCACGTGGCGTGAGCTCGGGCGTGTACAGCAACGCGATGATCGAGTGCACGAGCGGCTGCCCGGAATCGACGATCGCCAATCCGACCATCAACGAGAACGATCTGGCCGGCGCGATCTATCTCGACTGGGCGATGACGTACAAGATGCTGCTCGGCGCGGATCAGGATACGCAGGTCGAGTTGTTCCTGAACGTCAAGAACATCGCGAACAAGGATCCGGTGATCGCGGTGGGCGGGCCGGGGGGCGTGCCGTTCGACACGGTATCCACCAACGCGAGCGTCTACGACTCTCTCGGCCGCGTGTTCCGCGCGGGCTTCCGGGTGAAGATGTAGCAGTTTGGGCGTGCAGTATGGGGCGACATCGTTCGCTCCGTACTGCGCGCGTTTTCATCGGCTCGGGGGGACGAACACAATGAATTTTTCTAACAAGGCCGGCCTGCTGTGCGCGGCGATGCTGCTCTCGGCGGTCGCGAACGCTGCCGCGCCCGAGGCGCCCCGCTCGATGGGCGGCGGCAACTGCGCCAAGAGCATCTACAACTGTGCCGACACGCCGAATCCGCTGCCGCAGGCGGATATCGTCTGGCTCGAAGAGATGACCTGGATGGACGTACGCGACGCGATGGCGCGCGGCACGCGCACGATCATCATCCCCACCGGCGGCGTCGAGCCGAACGGGCCCTGGCTGGCCCTGGGCAAACACAACTACGTGCTGCGCTCCACCTGCGAAGCCATCGCTCGCAAGCTCGGCAATGCGCTGTGCGCGCCGATCATCGCGTTCGTACCCGAAGGGGATATCGAGAAGAAGACCGGCCACATGGATTCGGTCGGCACTATCAGCGTGCGGCAGCAGACTTACGAAGCCATCATCACCGACATCGCGCAAAGCATGCAGGCGCATGGTTTCGAGCACATCGTGTTCATCAGCGACAACGGCGGCAGCAATCAGGACGGCATGCGCCGGGTCGCCGAGCAATTGAACAAACAGTGGTCGTCGGCCCGCGCGTATTACATCCCGGAGTACTACGCCAGCTGGCAGAGCGCCGATAACTTGTTGCTGAAGAAAGGGCTGACCAAGCCCGGCGTGCGCGACGGCATCCATGACGATCCCGCCAGCACCCTGCTGATGATGCTGGCCGATCCGGCCAGCGTGCGCTGGGAGCAGCGTGTAAAAGCCGGCAAGGCGACCATCGACGGTGTTTCCATCGCCGACCGGCAGCAGGCGCTCGCCTGGGGCCGGGAGTTGCTGGAGCAACGAGCCTCGGAGACGGCGGCAGCCATCGCGAAAGCCCTGGCGGCCCGGCCCTGAACTGTCGGCGGCCGGCATTACCCGGATATCGCGCGGAAACGGTAAGTTTTTCCCGGCCTCGCAAGCATAATGCGAGGCCAGCCCGGCGGTATTTCTCAGAAATGCGGTCTGGCTGGTGTGTTTCCGAACATATGCTGGTGGCCGGGCGCTTGACTATTGCAATTTGTCTTTTTAAACCTAGTATGTCTGCAATATTCGATCTCAAAGTCGATGAATTGCCGCATTTATCCAGTCTGACTGGATTCTGACGGCGGGTTTGAGGTTTCGAATGGTGGCCGTCCGCGGTTTGACGGAGATTGGTGTGAGTAACGTGCCGATGTTGGGTCGAAGGTGGCGGTTCGCGGGTGCGGCAGCCGGTGCGGTCTTACTCGCAGGCGCTCTCGCCGCGTGCTCGGGCGGGGCGGGGCGCGGTCCCCAGGAAAGCGACTCGCCGGCGCGGGCTCGCCTGATGTCCGCCTCGCAATATTCGCAAACCATCGCCAATATTTTCGGCGAGGACATCAGCGCCGCAGTTCCGGCGCCACTCCCGCCGATGCCTCGAACCGACGGCCTGCTCGCCGCGGGCGCGGCTTCCATCGGTCTGACTTCCGATCAGCTCGGCCAGCTGCACCAGGCGGCAACCGCGATCGCCAGCAAGGTGGTGGATGAAGCCCACCGCGAGTTCCTCGTGCCTTGCAAGCCGCAATCGCCGAAGGCCGCGGATGCGGAGTGCGCCACTCAGTTCATCAGCAGCACCGGCCGGCTCCTGTATCGCCGCCCCCTGCCGGAAGCGCGGGTCACCGAACTGGTGCGCATCGCCGGGCAGACCGCCGATGATCTGAAAGATTTCTATGCCGGCCTCGGCACCGCGCTCGAGGGCATGCTCATCAGCCCCGAAATGTTGTTCGTGGTGGATGTTCCCGAGCCCGATCCGGACAACAAGGGACGGTACCGGCTGGATGCCTATTCGCTGGCCTCGCGCCTGAGCTTCTTCCTGTGGAATTCGGCGCCCGACGACGAGCTGCTGCGTGCGGCCGAAAGCGGCGAGATCCAGACTCGCAAAGGCCGCGAGCGCATCGTCGATGCGATGTTGAAGAGCTCGCGCCTGGAGCACGGCGTGCGTGCCTTCTTCGAGGATCTGTTCGAGTTCGAGAAGTTCAACAGCCTGGCAAAGGACGCGATGGCGTATCCCGCCGTCACCGGCAGCACGCTGGCCGATGCGCGCGAGCAGACGTTGCGAACCATCGTCGATCACCTGATCACGCGCCACGAGGACTATCGCGATCTCTACACCTCGCGCAAGACCTTCATGTCCATGAACCTCGCGGCGATCTATGAAGTGCCGGCGGTGGATGGCTGGGTTCCGTACGAGTTTCCGGAAGGCAGCCCGCGAGCCGGATTGCTCACGCAGGTGAGCTTCCTCGCATCGCACGCGCACCCGGCTCGCAGCTCGCCGACGCTTCGTGGCAAGGCGCTGCGTGAGCTGGTGTTGTGCCAGAAAGTGCCGCCGCCGCCGCCGAATGTGGATTTCTCCCTGCTCGAGGATCCGGATGCCAGCCTGAAGACCGCTCGCGAGCGTCTCGCCGTGCATGCTTCCAATCCTTCCTGCGCCGGCTGCCATCTCATCACCGATCCGATGGGACTGGCGCTGGAGAACTTCGATGGCGCCGGTCGCTTCCGCGACAACGAGAATGGCGCGGCGCTGGACACCAGCGGCGATCTGGACGGCACCGAATTCAAGGATGTGGACGGCCTCAACGTGGCGCTGCGCGATCATCCGATGCTGCCGTCCTGCATCGTCAACCGGATGTACAGCTTTGGCGTGGGCGGGCCGGTATCGATGAGCCGCGACCGGCAGATCCTCGCGTATCTGAAAGAGCAGTTCATCAAGGACGGCTACCGCGTCCCCGAGCTGCTGCGCGAGATCGCGCTGAGCGCGGCGTTCTCGCAGGTGCGCCCGCCGAAGCCGCCGAAACCCGACACTACATTGGCGAGCTCGACTGCCACGGCGGTCCAGCCTGCTGACACGAATACTCGTTGAACGGAGAACGGACCATGACCGATTTCAGCAGACGTCGCGTCCTGCGAGGCATGTTGAACGGCGCCGCCGTGAGCGTGGCGCTGCCCATGCTCAATTGTTTCCTCAACGACAACGGCTCGGCGCTGGCCGACGGCCGGCCCATTCCGCAGCGCTTCGGCACCTGGTCCTGGGGGCTGGGCATGAGCGAAGCGATTTTCGTGCCGAAGAAAACCGGTCCGAACTTCGATCTGCCGCCGGAGATCGCACCGCTCAAGCCGGTCCAGCAGCACATCAACCTGCTGACCAATTTCCACGTCTTCAAGGACGCCGCGCCCAACCTGTGCCATCACACCGGCTGGGTGATCCTGCGCAGCGGCATCGCGCCGCTCACGGCCCAGAATCGTCCTGGCGAAACCATCGACGTCACCATCGCCAAGAAGATCGGCAACGAAACCCGCTTCAAGAACCTGTGCGCCAATGCCACCGGCGACGTGCGCGACAGCTTCAGCTACGAGAACGGCAACTCGGTCAACACGCCGGAGTGGTCGCCGATCCGTTTCTATCAGCGCCTGTTCGGCGAGGACTTCCAGAATCCCAATGCCGCGGAGTTCAAGCCTGATCCGCGCGTGATGGCGCGCAAGAGCGTGTTGTCGGGCGTGATGGAAGAGAGCAAGGCGCTCACCAAGACGCTGGGCGCGGAGGACCGCGCGCGTCTCGATCAGTACTTCACCGGCCTGCGCGATCTGGAGCGACGCTTCGATCTGCAGCTGCGCAAGCCCGACCCGCTGGCGGCCTGCGTGGTCCCCGGCAAGCCGGAGGATCTGCCGGCCGGTCTGGACGCGGACCTGGTCTCCAAGCGTCATCGGATCATGACCGAGCTGATGCTGATGGCGGTCGCCTGCGACCAGACGCGCGTGTTCAACATGTTCTACGCGGCCGCCTTCTCGGGAACGACCAAGCCCGGTTACGACAAGCCGCATCACACGGCCACGCACGAAGAGGCGGTGGACGAGCATCAGCACTGCCAGCCGAACGTCTCCTGGTACACCCGTCGCGCGATGGAGGAATGGGCGTATTTCGTGCAGGCGCTCGCCAGCGTCAAGGAAGGCGATGGCACGTTGCTCGACAACGTGTTCGTGTTCGCGCTGACCGATCAGTCGTTCGCCAAGACGCACGCCATCGAAGGCATTCCGATGTTCACCGCGGGCCGCGCTGGCGGCCGCGTGAAGACCGGTCTGCACATCGACGGCGGCGGCTCGCCGGGCACTCGCGCGGGCTATACGGCCATGAAATTGATGGGGGTGGACGCGCCGTCCTGGGGCCACCAGAGCAACAACACGTCCAAAGAGATCGGCGAGATCCTGGTTTGAGCCGCGAGTAATCCAGAACGTGAGCAAAGTGCAGGGGATCGTGCGAACCGACTCGTGGTTGGAAACAAAAGCTCTGGCGCGTAGCGCGGGCTTGCCGATGATTGCGTTGGCGGCCGTGTTGCTGTCGCAACCGGCTGTCAGCGCCCCGGCCAAGGGGTCGACGCCGGCAGCGGCGCCGGCCGTGTCGCGCGACTATCTGGAAGTGCCCATGCCGCCGGGATTCCGCGTCGAAATCTCCGAGCTGGAAGGGCCGGTGTTCGCGGACGAGAAGGGACGCACGTTGTATTCCTGGCCGGCCCGTCTGTTACGCAACGGTTTCGCGGGCGAACAGAAAGGCACGCCACGTTGTTACGACGAGGTGCTCAAGGAGACGGCGGGGCTGATGAGTCCGTATCCGCCCGGCGTGTTGTTGCCGGAGCTGGACAAGCGCCCGAGCTGCACGGATCTGTGGCCGCCGGTACTCGCGCCGCAAGGCGCGGAGAAGGTCGGCAAGTGGTCCATCATCGAGCGCAAGGACGGGACGAAACAATGGGCCTACGACGAAGAGCCGCTCTACACGTCGGTGCTGGATCGCCAGCCCGGGGATGTATTGGGAGGCACATCGCGTCGTCATCGCGGTGATTCGCCCGTGATCCGCGTGCCGGTCTCGCCGCCGCCGCTGGTGCCGCCGGGTTTCGCTGTGACGACCACGGTCAACGGCCGCTTGCTGACGACCGATCGCAACTACTCGGTCTACACGCCCGAAGACCCGAGTGCCTGCGATGCCGCGTGTCTGCAGCGCTGGAAACCAGTGTTGGCACCGCAGACGGCGAAGCCGCACGGTGACTGGACGATGGTGACGCCCTCGCCGGGCGTGCGGCAGTGGGCTTTCAGGAACCAGCCGCTGTATACCCGCGAAGGGGAGACCCAGCTGTGGAGTCTCGAAGGCAGCGATGAGCCGGGTTGGCGCAATGTCTACGTGCAGACGGTGCGCCCGCGTCCAGCGTCTTTCACCATCCAGGACACGTTGGCCGGCCAGGTGCTCGCCGACAGCCGGGGCATGACGATCTATACCTATGTTTGCGGCGACGACTCGTTGCATCAGCTCAGCTGCGAGCATCCGATGGACACGCAGGTTTATCGTCTCGCCGTGTGTGGTGCCGGCAGCGTCGAGCAGTGCCTGCGCAACTGGCCGTACGTGAAGGCAGAGCCCGGCGCCAAGAGTGACAGCCGCCTCTGGTCGGTGATGTCCATCGATCCCATGACCGGTCACATCGCGCCGCCCGGGCAGAGCGGCGCCATCAGCGTGTGGGCGTATCGCGATCGACCTGTCTACACCTATATCGGCGACCTGCAGCCCGGCGACGTGAACGGCGCAGGCACGGGCGAGTGGCGTGGACAACGCAACGGTCTGAAAGCCTTCTGGGTCCGTGACGATTATTTCGGCGGCACTCTCTGACGTTCGGGATCAGTCATATGTGCAACGTGAGTCGCTCCTTCCGCCCTGGATTGTCTGCCGCGCTGGTCACGACCGCCTTGCTGGTGGGCGCGGGCGCATCGGCGGGTGATGCTACGAGCGCGCCGCCGCCTCCGCCGGGCGGCACGGTCGGCTATGCGCTCACGGACTTGTTCTGGTCCGTGTATCAGACGCCCAACGGCAAAGAGGAATGTCCGAAAGGCTTCAACGACGGCCCCCGCGAGCAGTACGCCAAGCTGTTTCCGGGCGGCCGCAAAGTGAACGTGGTCGAGAGCCAGCTGAAGCTGGAAGGGCAGACCTGGTGGCCCTCTCCGGGCCCCGACCTGTCCGAGTTCCACGCCGTGCAGGGCAAGTACTCCTATGGCCTGAACCTGGACGGCAAGGTCGGCCCGAACGACTTCACGCATCCCGACGGCACGCCGGGCATCGACAACGGGGTGTATCGCGCGGTCGGTTGCATCATCGGCTTTCGCGGGCCCGATGGCGTGGAGGTGATCTTCCAGAACAAAGCGATCACCTCCGACACGTTCAACCGCACCATCATCGAGCTCAACGGCGTGGACAGCTGGGAGAAGGACGATGATGTCACCGTGACGATCTTCCGCGGCCGGGATCGCTTGTTGACCGACGCTACCGGCAACAAAGTGCTGCCGGGCGGCACGCAGCGCATCGATACGCGCTGGGGCAAGAAGCTCATTCAGCAGGTCAAGGGCAGGATCGAAGGCGGCGTGCTCACGACCGAGCCGACGCGGCAAATGATCATTCCGTGGCAGAACCTGAGTGTGCCCTCGTTCCAGTTGATCCGTGACATGCGGCTGGTGCTCAAGGTATCCCCGACCCACGCTCAGGGGCTGCTGGCCGGCTATGCCGACATCGACACCTGGTATCGCCAGCTCATCCGCAACGACTCGACGCATCACTTGAGCAACGGGCAGATCTCGGGCATCTCGCTGTACAAGGCATTGCGTCGCTTCGCGGATGCTTATCCGGATCCCAAGACCGGCGAGAACACCGCGATTTCCACCGCGCTGGACGCGAAGTTCACGCAGGTGTTCATCCAACATCCCGATGGCGATGCCGCCAAGGCCGAGCTCATCAGCTCGCTCGAGTCACAACAGGCTGCTCGAGTCGCCACGGCCCAGCCGCGGCAACAACGCCAGTAGTCAATTCGATTCTCGGCTCGTGCACGGTGCGGAGCTGACTCCGCGCCTACGGCGCCGTGCGCCCGGAAAACACTGAATCCATCTCTCAACCAATCTTCAGAGCTCGACATCATGAACAAATCTGTTTCCAACGCCGCATTGCTCGCTCGACGTGAGGCCGCCGTGGCACGCGGCGTCGCCACTGCCACGCCGAACTTCGCAGCTGCCGCCACGAATGCCGCCATCACCGACGTCGACGGCCGTCAGTTCATCGACTTCGCCAGCGGCATCGGCGTGCTCGCGACCGGTCATCGTCATCCTCGCGTGCTCGCGGCGGTTCACAATCAGCTCGACATGTTTACTCACACCGCGTTCCAGGTGATGGCGTACGAGTCGTACATCCAGCTCGCCGAGCGCTTGAATGCCCTCGCGCCGTTCAAAGGGCCGGCCAAGAGCGTGTTGTTTACGACGGGTGCCGAGGCGGTCGAGAACGCGGTGAAGATCGCTCGCATCGCGACCGGCCGTTCGGCGGTGATTTCGTTCACCGGTGCCTTCCACGGCCGCACGATGATGACGGCATCGCTCACCGGCAAGATCGTTCCGTACAAGCAGGGTGCCGGTGCTTCGGCGCCGGAGATCTACCGCCTGCCGTTCCCGATCGAGCATCGCGGCATCACGCTGGACGATACCAAGCGCGCGTTGGCGTCTTTGTTCTACGGCGATGTCGAACCCAAGCGCGTCGCGGCCATCATCATCGAGCCGGTGCAGGGTGAAGGCGGCTTCCACGTGGCCTCGCCGCAGCTGATGCAGGCGCTGCGTGAGCTCTGCGACACTCATGGCATCCTGCTGATCGCCGACGAGATCCAGTCCGGCTTTGGCCGCACCGGTCGCATGTTCGCCGTCGAGCATAGCGGCGTCGAGCCCGACCTGGTGACCGTCGCCAAATCTCTGGCGGGCGGTTTCCCGCTCTCCGGCGTGATCGGGCGCGCGGCTGTCATGGACGCGGTGGAGCCGGGCGGATTGGGCGGCACCTACGGTGGCTCGCCGATCGGATGCGCCGCGGCGTTGGCCGTGCTGGAGGTCATCGAACAGGAAGGCCTCCTCGAGCGCGCCAACAAGATCGGTCAGATCATTCGTTCGAGCATCGAATCGAGGCTGGCTGCGAAGGACGGCGCGCCCATCGCCAATCTGCGCGGGCTCGGCGCGATGCTGGCCTTCGATGTCTTGAAGTCGCGTGACAGCAAGGAGCCGGACGGCGTTCGCGCGAAGCGTATCGCCGCACTGGCGCTCGAACGCGGATTGATCGTGCTTACCTGCGGCACGTTCGGCGAGACGCTGCGCATCCTCGTGCCGCTGACCATCGAAGATGCCGACCTGAAGCGCGGTCTGGCCATTCTGTCCGAAGCCATCGCGGCAGCGTGAGGCGAGTATGAGCATCGAGGTTTCCACCGCCGAGCGCGAACGCCTCGCGCTCGCGTGCCCTGAGCTGCTGCGTGAGGCGGCGTATATCGATGGCGAATGGGTGACGTCGTCGAAAGCAATCGCGGTCATCAATCCCGCGAGCGGGCGGACTCTCGGCTCGGTGCCCGCATTGGGCGCGAACGAGACGAAGCAGGCGGTCGCGGCCGCTCATGAAGCATTCAAAGGATGGCGCGCTCGTGGCGCGAGCGAGCGGGCCGCCATCCTGCGGCGCTGGTACGAGTTGATCATTCAACACCGCGAAGATCTGGCGCGCTTGATGACCGCCGAGCAGGGCAAGCCGCTGGCCGAAGCTCGCGGCGAGGTTTCATATGCCGCCTCGTTCATCGAGTGGTTTGCGGAAGAGGCCAGACGGGTCTACGGCGACATCATTCCCGGGCACCTGCCGGACAAGCGGCTGCTGGTGCTGAAACAGCCGGTCGGCGTCGTGGCCGCCATCACGCCCTGGAATTTTCCAGCCGCGATGATCACGCGCAAGGTCGGTCCCGCGCTTGCTGCCGGCTGTACGGTCGTGCTCAAGCCTTCGGAGCTGACGCCGTTCTCCGCATTGGCGCTCGCCGAGCTGAGCCACGAGGCCGGTGTGCCGCGGGGCGTTTTCAACATCGTCACTGGTGAGCCGCAGCCGATCGGCGATGTGCTCACGACCGACCCGCGGGTGAAGAAGTTCACGTTCACCGGCTCGACTCACGTGGGCAAGATGCTCGCGGCCCGCTGCATGGACACGGTCAAGCGGGTTTCGCTGGAGCTGGGCGGCAATGCGCCGTTCATCGTGTTCGACGATGCCGACCTGGATGCCGCCGTCGAGGGCGCCCTGGCCTCCAAGTTCCGCAACACCGGTCAGACGTGTGTTTGCGCCAATCGTTTCCTGGTGCAGAGCGGTGTCATCGAAGAGTTCGGCCAGCGGCTGGCACGACGCGTGAGCTCGCTCGTGGTCGGTGACGGCCTGGACGGCGTGACTCATCAGGGCCCGTTGATCAACGCGGCGGCCGTCGAGAAAGTGCAGCGTCACGTCGACGATGCGACCCGTCTCGGCGGCCAGTTGCTCGCCGGCGGGCAGCGCATCCGTGGCAATTTCTTTCAACCCACCGTCATCGCGAATGCGACGCGCGAGATGCAGCTGTTCCGGGAGGAAACCTTCGGGCCGGTCGCCGGACTGATTCGTTTCGAGCGGGAGCAGGAAGCGATCGAACTGGCCAATGACACCAGTGCCGGCCTTTCGGCCTATCTCTATACCCGGGACGTGAGCCGTTCCTGGAGAGTGTCGGAGGCGCTCGATTACGGCATGGTGGGGCACAACACCGGCCTGATTTCGACGGCGGTCGCGCCGTTCGGCGGCGTCAAGGAATCCGGGCTGGGACGCGAAGGCTCGTTCTACGGCATGCAGGATTATCTGGAGACGAAATTCCTGTGCACGGAGGTTGCGCCCGAGTAGCCGCCGACCGAAGTCTCATCGCACCAAGGCAGGGATCGCCTTGAGATAAATCAATTCCGCGATCAGCTCGACCAGCGTTTGTGCGATGACGCTGGCCGCGGCCAAAGTCCTCAGCTCCGGCGGCAGTGCCAGTGCGAGAGGCAAGACGACCAGTGAATTTCTCGTCGCCGAGCTGAACGCCACGGCCCTCGCGGCCGGCGTAGACAGGCGAAACGTGCGCGCGGCCAGCGCGCCGATGATAGGTGCGAACACGACGAAGCCCGCGTAGACGGGGAGCACTGCCATCAGCGTCGTTGCGTCTTGCCGGATCCCGTCGATCTGAGACGCAATGACCACGACCAGCACGGCGGCCATCGCTGGAACCGGCATCCACAACCATCCGTCACACCAGGATCGCACAGCATGCGAGCGGGCCGTCAGCGCTTCGGTTGCAACAGCCAGAAGCAGCGGTCCCACGATGAGAAACAAGAACGCATCGAGAAAAGGCGCGAAAGGAATCGATGAGACTTCATTGTCATCGAGCATGAGCGATAGATATACCGGCAGCAGCGCAAACTGCAGCAACAGCAGGATCGGCGTGGCCGACAGAGTCAGCTTCGCATCGCCCTTGCCAAGATGGGTGAAGACGACCACGTAGTCGATGCAAGGAGTGAGCAGCACGAGCAGTGCGCCGATCAGTAGCGCCTCGCGATCTGCAAGATGCCGCGTCAGCACCCACACCAGCAACGGAATCAGGACGAAATTGGCCAGCAGCAACGCGCCGACGAAGCGGCGCTCGCCCAATGCGTCACGCAGACTCAGAAACGGAATCTGCAGAAACATTGCGTACATGAGCACCGCGATCGCGGGCGTCACCAACACATCCAGCCCCGCAGTCGCCGCCGGTGCGAGCAGCCCTGCCGTTGCGGCTACGGCCACCGACGCGAAGTAGATCGCGATTTGATTTCGCTCCAGCCCTTCTCGCGTCACGAGCAAAGCACTCCGCGCCGGCCTTCGTTGGCCGCACGAGCTGCGTTCGCGATCTCGAACCGCTCGATCGATCCGGCGGTGAGCCATGCCGAACAACCCTCGCAAGCGAGGCTGCCGATGGCCGCCGGGCTGTCTGTTTTCACCATGATATTGTCGATTCTGCCACTTTCGCGGCTGCGCCGAACGATGCAGTATTGCCGGCAGTCAGTGAGGACGGCGCAGGCACATGCATAAGATCATGGAGCGCAGAGTGTTATTCCGGCTGTCGCTTGCCGGAGCAGCGGCATTCCTGTTGCGGCCGTTTGCCGCTCACGGCGCAGAAAAGGCCGCGCCTGCGTCGAATCTGTACCTCGCGATTTATCGTCCAGGGCCCGCCTGGATCGAGGGGCAGCCGACCGCGTCGCAGCCGTTGCGCGAGCATGGGCGCTACATTCTGCAGCTGCATTTGCAGGGAAAGCTGCGGCTGGCAGGCGGCTTTCCGGACGATGGCGGCGCGGCGGTGTTCGAAGCAGAGAGCGACGCGATTGCGCAGTCCATCGTCGCTGCGGACCCGGCCGTCGTCGCCGGTGTCATGGAATGCACTTTACGTCGCTGGAACGTGCAGGACTGGGATGCAATTGCGCGGCGAGTGAAGTGAGCTCACGGCGCTGTCGAGCACGAGCCTGATCCACCGTTGGGGCATCGTGGAATGACGGGAGCGCTCGCGTCGCTGTCAGCTGCGCCTTCGACGAGGATTTCGACGCGTCGATTCAACTGTTGTGCCTCGCGGATTTGTTCTTCCATGCGGTGACGAGCTGGAACAGATCGGCGCGATCGAGCGGGCCGCTCGAAGGATCGTAGGGCAGGAGGGTTACTGGTCGTGCTAGCCGGGTTTGTCGTGGAATCCTCTGCGCTCATCTCGGTACCGGGCCGCCGCTCTGGTGCCGAGAGTAGCACTACATCGCGCCCGGACCAGCCGGGCGTGCTCAATCAGCGAGGCTGGCGCTCAGGTAGCCGTGGATCAGGCGCGACGTTCACCCGCCCTGGGTTTTCATGCAATCGCATGCGCTGCATGCCTTGTCGAACACGACGCGCCATGCGCCGTCGGGTTCGCGACGCCAGACTGAATTGAACGTTCCAACCCGCTTGCCGCTGGGATCCAACACCGGGCCGCTGCTGTAGGCGAGCTCACCGGTGTCGAGCACTTCCACATTCTCGGGAGTCCAGGAGAACGGCGGATTCGGGCGCTCGTAGTAGCCCTTCCATGCAGCGGCGATCGCCGCTTTGCCTCGGATCGCTTTCTCACCGTCGAAGAACACGGCGTCCTCCGCGAGATGTCGCATGAAGGCGCTGTGATCCCGCGCCACCATCGTGGCCGCAAATGCCTGCTCGGCGTCGCGCACCTCTTTGGCGAGTGTCGTGCGGTCGGCGGCAGCCGCACTGGCGGAGGCGGCCAGAGCGATCAAGCAAGTCAGTAAAGTCTTGGTATTCATGCGCGATGTTCCCCAACGGACCGGGCCGAACGATACGCACTAATCGGTTGCGAGCAAGTGGTCCGTTGGTCCGGGCAGGAACGGTGAGGGCTGCCCGATCGTTACGAAGTCACGCTGCACCTGTTACACGAGCCTGGAGATGCATGCCAACGTCCCTAAGCGTCGTCTGAGGGCACCGAGCTGGCGAGCAGTGCTGAAGTGGACTGCCATCGGCCTCGGCGGACTCCTCGTTGTGTTGGTGCTGCTGCTGGCCTTCGCCGACTGGAACTGGCTCAAGGGGCCGATCGAGCGCATGGCCAGCGAGCGCTCCGGCCGTCCGGTGAAGATCGAAGGGGCGCTGGACGTGCATGTTTTGTCGCTCACGCCCCGGGCAAGCGTCGAGGGACTCACTGTCGGCAATCCGCCGTGGGAGCCGGAGCGCCCGATGCTGCGCGTCGAGCGGATCGCGGTGCAGGTAAAACTGCTGCCGTTGTTCGTCGGAGACGTCATCCTGCCGCGCGTCGAGTTGGTTCGGCCGGATGTGTACTTGCATCGCGATGCCCAGGGGCGCGCGAATTGGACATTCGAGAGTACGCGCCCGAGCAATGCACCGGCGGGCGAACCTCCCAAACTTCCGGTGATCCGCGACTTTCTCATCGAAGCGGGCCGCCTCACGATTCGAGACGAAATCCTCAAGCTGAAAGTCGATGGCACCGTGCAGGCGCGTGAGTCCATGGGCGAGCAGCAGAAGTTTGCCTTTGGCATCGATGGCAAAGGCAGCATCAACGAACAACCGTTCAATCTGAACGTGGGCGGCGGGCCGCTGATCAACCTGGATCCCGACGAGCCGTATCCCTTCAAGCTCGAAATGCGGGCGGGGGACATTCGCGTCGAGTCCGATGGCGTCGTGCAAAAACCGTTCGATCTGGGACGGCTCGGTCTGAATGTCCATGCCAAAGGCGGCGACCTGGCCGACCTTTATTACCTGACACAGCTCGCGCTGCCCAATACGCCTCCATTCGAGCTCACCGCGCATGTCGAGCGGAATGTTCAGATGTTCAAAGTGACCAGGCTCGCGGGCAGGATCGGACAAAGCGATCTCACCGGCGAGCTCACCGTCGATGCGTCGCGCAAGCGACCGGTGGTTACGGGAGATCTGCGCTCTCGACAGCTGCGATTGGCCGACCTGGCGGCGAGCTTGGGCTCGAAGCCCACGACTGCGGGATCGTTGCAGGCGCCGGGTGAGGCATCCAAGCCTGCGGCGACCGCCGAAGCGAAGCCGAAGGCGAAAGATCCCAACGCGCGTCTGTTTCCAACGTCTCATCTGCAGGTGAATCGGGTGCGCGCAATGGATGCAGACGTGCGCTTTCAGGCGGGCACCATCGACGCCGGCTCGGTGCCGTTCAAGAAGGTGGCATTCCACGTGAAGCTCGATGACGGTCTGCTGTCACTCGCTCCATTCGAGTTCGAGATGCCGCAGGGTCAGCTGAGTGGCACCGCTCGCATCGACGCGCGCGGTGAAGTTCCGGAGACGCAGTTGGATATTCGAATCAGGGATGTGCAGCTCGATCAGTTGAAAGGCAAGCAGCCCGACGCGCAGCCGCCGTTGGAAGGCGTGATCCAGGGACGAGCCATCATCGAGGGCGGAGGCGATTCGGTGCACGCGCTGATGGCGGGTGCGAATGGACGCGTGTCGCTGATTCTACCGAGCGGTCAGGTCAACGCCGCGCTTGCCGAGCTCACCGGCATCAATGTGGCCCGCGGCCTGGGGCTGCTGTTGCAAGGCAAGGACGAGAAAGCGGCGATTCGCTGCGGAGTCGCTCAGTTCGAAGTGAAGGAGGGCAGGATGCGCGCCGACAATGTCGTCTTCGACACGCAGGATGTGCGCATCACCGGGCATGGCGAAATTCGTCTCGGGCCCGAGGAGCTCGATCTTTCCATCAAAGGCGAGCCGAAAAAAGTGCGCATCGCCCGGCTGCGCACTCCGGTCGAGGTCAACGGTCATTTGCGCGATCCCAGCATCGGCGTGGATGTCGGCAAGGTGGCGAAGCAGGGCGCCGTGGCTGCTGCGATCGGCGTCGCACTGACTCCGATCGCCTCGATCATCGCCTTCGTCGATCCGGGTCTGGCGGAGCATGAGAACTGCGGCGCGTTGCTGGACAACGCAAAGTCGGGATCCTGATTCCTCAGGCGCCTCGCTTTTTTCCGCTCTTCGCTGCGGAGCGTGCTTTGTTTGCATCGCTGCCGAGCGACGCGCGAGTATCTTGGAGCGCGAGCTGAATCAAATCTTGCGCGGCCCGGGCGGCGCGATCGGCATCGCCGTCGACGATGGCGGCGTAGAGTTTCCTGTGATCGGGAATTGCGTCACGCGGCGTCTCCTGACGCCGGTACTTGAAATATGTCGTCCAGTGAATGGCGGCACAGATCGACGCGGACAGCGTCATCAAGGCCTGGTTGCCTGTCGCTACCAGGATCTCTTCGTGAAAGCGTTCATCGGCTGCCCGGCCGGCGGCGGACGCGAGTCCGTGACGCGCCATCTCTTCCAGCGCATGGCCCATGGAAGTAATTTGTCTGTGAGTCCGGCGACGCGCCGCGAGCTCGGCGGCGTGCGGTTCGAGGATGCCTCGGAGCTCGAACAATTCCTGGATGAAAGTCAGGCTGGGTCCGCTGTTGAAGGCCCAGCGCAAGACATCGGGATCGAGGATCTGCCAGTGCCGTCGATCGGTTACGTGCGTGCCACGGTGAGGCCGGCTCTCCACCAGTCCCTTGGCGACCAGCATGCGCACCGCCTCTCGATACGCGGAGCGCGATACGCCGAAGTCGACGGTCGCATCCATTTCCTTCGGCAGCAGCGAACCGACGGCTCGTCGGCCGCACAGGATGGACGAGCCCAGCTCGCCCGCGATTCTTCTGTGAACGGAGGAACCCGGAGTGGCGGCATGCATCGACCCGGCGAGGTCTGACAGCGGAACCGCCCACTGAGGCTGTGATGCCTCGGCTCTTCGAGGACTGCGCATGACAGTGTGAAAGTCGTAAGTGGACTGAAGCGCCGGTGGTCACTGGCGCGTGCAAACTATATATCAGCTATAAAACGGTTTGCACTATTAAATCGGCATGCGAGTCACAGCTTCGCGGCAATCTCATTTGCCGCGCGCCGGATGGCGGCGATGGTGTCTTTGATGGGACGCGCCTTGGGCGTTTCGATGTATGGGCAGGTCAGTGCTGCCGCAACGCCCTGAGGGGACATGATGGGTGCCGACAGATCGATGATGTGTCGCGTGACATCACTGTCTGCTCGAACGTGTTTTCGGGTTCGCGCCGTTGCGGCCCGCGCTTCGAATGCTTTCCACGCACTGCCGCTCACCGTACGGGCAAGGCGGGCGCGCCACTCCGCTCGAATCTCTGGAGGCTGAAATGCATAGAGCACCAGCCCCGAAGTCGACGCAACCAGTGGCCGGCGATTGCCGACTCGCACCGAGTATCCTTCATTGCCCGGCGCTTCGACGCGCGCAATGACGACCATCTGCTCGTCGCTCGCGACCGCGAGATGGCAGGATTGGCCGATCGCGCGCGTCAGCTTCGTCATCTCCGGCAATGCATGTTCGAGCAGATTCCTGGTCGGTGCGCGCGCCAGCGCGAGAGCGAACAACTTGTCGGTAAGCTCCAGCCCTTCGCCGGACTCGGCGTCCGCGATATAGCCGCGACGTATCAACGCTTCGATCATGCGGAAAACTTCGCCCACCGAACGGCCGAGCTCGGCGGCCATCTGTGACATGGTCAGAGGTCCGCCGCGCGCGGCCAGCAGCTCGATCACGTCGAGACCCTTCTCGAGGGCGGGCGCGCTGTATTTGCGTGGTTTGTTTTCAGTGGCGCTCATCAGCCGAGTATAGATCAGCGTCTGCCACCGGTTACCGCATCCCCTCCGGCACGCTTCGGGGTGCATTTCATTAATGAAGTAGATTGTACTTGTGAAAGGGTGTATCGTCGGTCGGAGAGAGTGACAACATCAGCCGTGCACTCCGATCCGTCCAAGGGGGCGCGGAAGGACAGGGAACGGCAGCAGGGGGCGTCGTGTTCGGGGCCGTTTTGGTTGCGCAACTGTCTCTGGATCCGCCGGAATCGGGCGGTGCGCCGGTCCGTTATGGCGCGGCTGCAACCATTTCGAGACGCGGTTCGCGCTCGAACATTTCTTTCGAGCCGGCAGCCGCGAAGCTTATGTCCGGTCGTGAAACGGCTTCCTGCGGATCTTTCTTGTCGAGCGCAGCCCGCGCGGCGACCGAAACCTTTCGCTCGACCCGCGCGACCGGCGTCCCGGCATTTCGAAAATAGTTGATCGATCGGTGCATGTATTGACGCGTCTGCTGTCGTGGTGATAAGTACGCAATTGACCACACCCGCCAAACAGGGTGGGACTTCAAAGGGGGAATAATCAATGCAGTCGATGACCAGGAATGGCGTTTTACGCGCCGCAATTTTGGTAGCGCTAGCAAGCGCGATGCCAGCTGAGGCGCAACAGAGTTCGTCTGCGCCCAGTAATACCAGTGAACTTGAGGAAGTTGTTGTTACCGGTATCAGGGAGTCCTTGCAGCGGAACCTGGACATGAAGCGCGAGGCGACCGGTGTGGTCGACGTGATTTCATCCGAGGACATCGGCAAGTTCCCCGACTCGAACGTTGCGGCTTCTTTGCAACGAGTGCCGGGCGTGTCGATCCAGCGCGCCGGCACGCGAGGCGAGCCGACGGGTATCACGGTGCGTGGCTTCGGCGGTGACTTCAACGAAACTCTGTACGACGGCCGCCGCATTTCGACGGCAGCCGGCGGACGCTCGGTCGATTTCAGCACGGTCGGAGCCGACTTCGTCGGCGCATTGAGCGTGATGAAGACGCCGGATATCACTCTGTCCGCGAGCTCCATCGGTGCCACGGTCAACGTGATGTTTCCAAAGCCGTTCGACCAGCCGGGACCGCGCTTCGTCACCAGTGCCTCGGGCTCGATGCAGGACGAGGCGGGCGACATCAAGCCCACGGCGGGCGTGTTGTTCAGCAATACCTTCGCGGACGACACCTTCGGCGTCCTGGCCGACGTGATCTATACCGAGCGCACCACCGACACCAATCGAGTGTTCGTCTCCGGCTGGGTGGGCAGCGAGTTCGCGCCCTGTCAGATGACCCCGACTTGCACCGAGGACCAGCTCGACGACAAGAGTGTAGTGGGTTGGTGGCAGCAGCAGTACGGCGCCGAACAGTCGCAAGTGAGCGATGAGCGAATCGACGGCCGCATCGCTTTCCAGTGGCGTCCGTCGGATCGCGTGCTGCTCACCGTCGACGACAACTATTCGCGCCAGAAGCTGGTCACCGAGACCTATGGCTTCGCGCTCTGGTTCGGACTGAACGATCTGCGCAACGTGCAGATGGACGACAACGGCACGGTGGTCGATTTCGTCCAGGCGGGCACGCCGATGGATCTGAACGCCGGCCTCACGACCCAAGTGCGCGAGACCAATCAGATCGGCATCAATCTGAAGCTCGATGCCTCCGACAACCTGTCGTTCGACATCGACGCCTCGTATGCCAAGAGCGAGCAGAACCCGAACGGCGAGGGCGTCGACAACGCCAATATCGGCTATGGCGGCGACCTGGGCACGGCCATGGGCGTGCGCGTGCTGGGCGACAGCAGCAACACCCTGCCGCAGATGACCACGTTCGGTCCGAACGGCGATCGAGCGCGCTATCTCGATCCGTCCATCATCGGTTCGCACGTGCTGGTGCGCCAGGCGCAGAAGAACTCCGATGAGCTCAAGCAGGCGCGCATCACGGCGACCTGGCAGCAGGACGGCGTGCGGCTCGATGTCGGCACCTCCTATGTGAACGACAACTTCCAGCTGCAGCAGAGCAATACGTTCACCAACAACTTCTGGCAGGCCTGGTCCGGCTACGGCGCGCCTTCCGGACGCAGCTCTGGCGTGATCGTTCCGACCAGCCTGTATCGAGGCACGATTGGAACGGGCGGCTTCATTCCAGGCTTCTCCGGCGGCGGCGCGTTGCCCTCGCAACTGCTCATGTACGACCCACGCGGGTTGTATGGGTATCTGGAAGGTCTGGGCAATCCGTGGCAGACCAATATCCCCGGGTTCAACTACGGCGGTTGTGACCAGGAGAACGCTCCCAACGTGGGCTTGTGCACGTACACTGGCAGCCTCGATCTGGCGCTCGATCCCGGCACCTTCCAGGACATCACCGAGAAGACGTGGTCGGCGTTCGTGCGTGCGGCCTTCGAGGTCGAAGTCGCCGGTCGTCCGTTCCATTTCAGTGCCGGCGTGCGCAACGAGCGTACCGACGTGACTTCCGCCGGTATCGGCCGCTTGCCGGTTCTGTTGACCGTGAGCGAAGCCGACCCGACGCTGCTCTCGACCACGTACACCGACGCTCAATCCATCTCGACCAAGAGCAAATACTCCTATCTCTTGCCGAGCATGGATATGAAGCTCGAGGTGACGCCCGAGATTCATGCGCGCTTCAGCGCGTCGCGGACCTTGACCCGGCCGGCGATCAACTTCCTGACGCCGGTGCTGAACGTGGGCGCGTTGCCGCGTATCGGCGCGTTGACCGCCGATGGCGGCAACCCGGCGCTCAAGCCGTATCTGTCGGATAACTTCGACTTCGCGGTCGAGTGGTACTACCAGCAGAACTCGTATGCGTCGATCAATTACTTCATCAAGGATGTGACCAACTTCATCGTGCAGGGCACGCAGCGTCAGACCATCAATGACGTGATCGACCCGAGCACCGGCCAGCCGGCGGTGTACACGGTCGCGCAGCGAGTCAACGGGCCTGATGCCACGGTGGACGGCTTCGAGCTGGCCTGGCAGCACGTGTTCGGCGATACGGGCTTCGGCTTCAACGCCAACATCACGCTGGTGGACACGGACAAGCCGTACAACCGCTACGACATCTCGCAGAGCGGTTTCGCGGTGACCGGTCTGGCGGACTCGGCGAACTTCGTCGGCTTCTACGACAGGAACGGCTTCGAGGTGCGCGTCGCCGCCAACTGGCGCGACGAATACCTGTTGCAGTTCGGTCAGAACCAGAACACCGGTGCGTTCGGCGCCGAGCCGACCTTCGTCAATTCGAGCCTGCAGATCGACCTGAGCACCAGCTATCAGCTCACCGATCAGCTCAACGTGTTCTTCGAGGCGTTGAACGTCACGAACGAGACGATGAGCACGCACGGCCGCTTTGACAACCAGCTGCTGGACGTGTTCGCCTATGGGCGCCGTTACGCGTTGGGGGCGCGCTTCCGGATGTAATCGGCAAGGGGAGGGGTCGAACCATATCCCCTGGCCGGCCCCTCCCCCTTTTTCGAATGCCGAGATCGGCGCCAGCGGTGAGTCATCGGGCTATGGTGCAAGCAGTCAAAAGAATCGTGATCGTCGGTGGGGGCACCGCCGGCTGGCTGACGGCGGGCGTGATCGCAGCCAAGCATCGCAGCCGGATTCCCGCGAGCTTCAGCGTCACTCTGGTCGAGTCGCCCACCACGCCGATCATCGGCGTGGGCGAGGGCACGTGGCCGACCTTACGAAGCACGCTGGCGAGGATCGGCGTGTCGGAGACGGAGCTGTTCCGGCAGTGTGACGCGGCTTTCAAGCAAGGTGCGTGGTTCGCGCGCTGGACGACCGGTGCCAGCGACGATGGTTACTACCATCCACTGATGCTTCCGCAGAGCTTCAATCAGATCAATCTGGTGCCGCACTGGCTGGCCAGGAACGACGGCCGCAGCTTCTGCGATGCCGTGTGTCCGCAAGGCCGGATCTGCGACGATGGCCTCGCGCCAAAGACCATCGCCACGGCCGAGTACGAGGCCGTGGCCAACTATTCCTATCATTTCGACGCCGGCAAGTTCGCGCCATTTCTGCAGAGACATTGCTGCGAAAAGCTCGGCGTGCGCCATGTGCTCGCCGATGTGAAGCGAGTGCATCTGACGGACAACGGGGACATCCGCAGCCTCGAGACCGAACCGGCCGGCGAGATCGAGGGCGACCTGTTCATCGATTGCACCGGCTTCAAGGCGCTGCTGATCGGCGAGACGCTGGGCGTTCCGTTCATCGACTGCAACGACATCCTGTTCTGCGATACCGCGTTGGCCGTGCAGGTTCCCTACGAAACCGAGTCCAGCCGGATCGCCTCACACACCATTTCGACCGCGCAGTCCGCCGGCTGGATCTGGGATATCGGGCTGCCCACCCGCCGCGGCGTGGGGCACGTATTTTCCAGTCGCCACATTTCCGTCGACGCGGCGGAACGCGAGCTGCGCGACTACATCGGCCCGGCCGGCAAGGATTTGCCGGTGCGCCGGATTTCGATCCGCTCCGGTCACCGGCAGATCTTCTGGAAGCGCAACTGCGTCGCGGTCGGCATGTCGGCGGGCTTCCTGGAGCCCCTGGAATCCTCGGCGATCGTGCTCGTGGAAATGTCGGCCAAGCTGATTGCCGAGCAGATGCCCGTGTGCCGCGAGGTGATGGACGTGATCGCGGCCCGCTTCAACAACACGACCGAATATCGCTGGGGCAGGATCATCGATTTTCTCAAGCTGCACTACGCGCTCACCCAGCGCGACGACACCGACTTCTGGCGTGACAACCGTCGGCCCGAAACCATTCCGGAACGCCTGCAGCACCTGCTGTTGCTGTGGCGCTATCAATCACCCTGGTATCACGATGAGTTCGATCGCATCGAGGAAGTGTTCCCGGCCGCCAGCTATCAGTATGTGCTGTACGGCATGGGATTTCGCACCGAGCTGGAGCCGGAGATCGTGGCTGGCAGCGCCAGTGCCGCGGAGCGTGCGATGCGCGAGAACGCTGCGCAGATCGACAAGCTGCGCACCGGGCTGCCTCGACATCGCGATCTGATTCGCAAGATCGTTCAGCACGGTCTGCAGCCGGTATGAGAGAAGCCAGCACCATGACCACTCACCAGCTGCTCAATCCGCAGGATCACGGACACCTCCGGGTGTCGTCCCGGAAGGCGCCGGAACCGCATTTCGTCCAGATCGTGCCCAGTGAATTTGTCGGCGCGGCCATCTCCTGCCCGATTCTGTTCTCGAAGGATCCGGCGACGGGTGCGTTCTATGCGGGCGCGGTGCTTGCACTGAAGCCGGGCGAGCGCGCGCTGAAGAGCACGGAGGAGCGTGGCGGCTTCGAGCCGCTCAGCCTGCAGCGCGACGGTTTCTTCATCTCGGGCGAACGCATCGCCATCGATCGTGCCAATCCGCGATTCAGCGAGACCGAAGGCGAGCCGCTGTTCGACGAGGGCCAGCAGCCGGGCACGGCGCTGCGACGAATCCAGCGAGTGCTGGGGCAGCTGCACGAAGGGATCGAACAGACTGCGGTGCTGGTGCGCGAGCTGATGAGCCTGAAGCTGCTCGAGCCCATCGACGTTTCGTTCAGCTTCGACGACGGCGAGCGCTTGCAGCTCGAGGGCCTGTACACGGTGAGCAGGGATTCGCTGCGCGAGCTCGATGACGCCAATGCGCTGCGCCTGTTCCGCAACGGTCATTTGCAGCTGGCTTACACGATCGCCGGCTCGCTCAACCAGCTGGCGATCCTGGCGCATCTGCGCAATCGCAGACTGGCCGGCGATCGCTGAGACGATAGATTCTGCAGGACGTTTGGGGGAAGTCATGAAGTGGATGGCGGCAATCGTTTGCGCGCTGGCGGCGAATATTTGTTGGGCGCAGGCGGGCGGCGACTTCCGACCCGCGAGCACCAACGTGTGGGGCGCGCAGTATCCGCGCGTGGACGATGCCGGCCGCGTGCAGGTGCGCGTGCGAGCACCGGACGCGACGAAGGTCAAATTGAATTTCTGGAACGGCCCCAAAGTCGACATGGAGAAACAGTCCGACGGCTTCTGGTCCGTGATCACCGAGCCGCTGGTTCCGGGGTTCCACTACTACACCGTCGTCATCGATGGCGCTGAAGTCTCCGACCCGGGCAGTCAGGCATTCTTCGGCGGCTCACGGCATGCGAGCGCCGTGGAAATTCCGGAGCCGGGTGCGACTTACTATTCCATCCAGGACGTTCCTCACGGCCAGGTGCGTGAGGTGTGGTATCACTCCAAGGTCACCGGAACCTGGCGACATGCGCTGGTGTATCTGCCGCCGGGTTACGACACGCAACCGAAAGCGCGTTTTCCCGTGCTCTATCTGCAGCATGGCGGTGGTGAGGATGAGACCGGCTGGATCCGCCAGGGGCGCGCGAATTTCATTCTGGACAACCTGATTGCGGCACGCGCGGCCGAGCCCATGATCGTCGTCATGGCTTACGGCTATGCGCGGCGAGCCGGCGAAGCTCCGCCCGATATGTCGACGACCGCGTTCGGCTCGCCGGCCATGCTCAAAGCGATGCAGGACATGGCTGAAACGTTCGAGGACGATGTCACTCAGGCGCTGATTCCGTTCATCGACAGGACGTTCAGGACGCGCGCCGATCGCGATAACCGCGCCATGGCGGGCCTGTCGATGGGCGGGATGCAAACGTTCCACATCACGCTCAATCATCTCGATCTGTTCTCTCACATCGGCGGCTTCAGCGGCGCCGGCGGGCTGCTCGCTCCTGGCGCGGGCAAGTTCGATCCGAAGACGGACTATAACGGCGTGTTCGCCGACGCGGCCGCCTTCGCGAAGCAGGTGCATGTGCTCTGGCTGGGCGTCGGGACCGCCGAATCCGAACGATTCCGATCCGGCATCCGGGGCTTGCACGAAGGCCTGAACGCGGCAGGCATCGAGCACGTCTATGTGGAGTCGCAAGGCACGGACCACGAGTGGCAGACCTGGCGGCGCGCGTTGCACGACTTCGCGCCCCGGCTGTTCAAGAATCGCAAAGCCCGGACTTGATGAGATCGCGGATGATGAAGACTCGAGCTGCCCGCTGGATCGTATTGTCGTTGAGCGTCTTGTTCGCCGGTTGGGCACAGGCGCAGATGCAGACCGAAGCGCCGCCGCCGGTGGCCGGCGCCAAACCGGTCACGCTCGAATCCATCAAGATTCACGCGAGCTCGATCGAAGGCAATCTCGAAGGCAATGCGGTCGAGCGTGACGTCCTGGTGTTCCTGCCGCCCAGTTACAAACAGGAGCCGAAGCGCCGGTATCCCGTGCTGTATGCGCTGCACGGATATTCGATCGGCGCCGAACAATGGTCTCGCGAGATCCATGCGCCGCAGACCATCGAAGGCGCGTTCGCGCGCGGCGCCCAGGAGATGATCGTGGTGTTGCCCGATTCGAAGACCGTGCACAACGGCTCGATGTATTCGGGCTCGATCACGACGGGAGACTTCGAGAGCTTCATTGCCCGGGATGTGGTTGCATACATCGATGCCCATTACCGCACGATTCCCGAACGGCGCAGCCGCGGTCTGGCCGGTCATTCCATGGGCGGCTACGGCGCCACTCGAATCGGAATGAAACATGCGGACGTGTTCGGCAGCCTCTACATCATGAGCCCCTGCTGTCTCTCGCCGCGGTCCGTCGGGCCTGCCAACGCCGAGAACAGCAAGCTCCTCGCGGAAGTGCAGACTCCCGCTGACTCGGCCAAGCTGCCGTTCTTCGCGCGTGCCCAGCTGGCCGCGGCGGCTGCCTGGTCCCCCAATCCGACAAATCCTCCGCTATTTCTCGATCTGCCCACCGGCGACGCGCAGGCCGATGTCCTGGCGAGATGGGCGGCCAACGCGCCGCTCGCGTTCATTCATCAGTACATAGGAAACATCCGCCGCTACGACGCGATCGCAATCGATGTCGGCGATCAGGACGGACTGCGCGCCGATACCGCGAAGCTCCACGAGGTGCTCGACGCCTATGGGATCGCCAACAGCTTCCAGGTGTATGCCGGCGACCATACCAACAGGCTGGGCGATCGTTTCCAGAATCATGTGCTGCCGTTCTTCGGTGCTCACCTTTGTTCCAAAGCCGGATGTCGCTAGCACTCGCGCCCCAGGAGATCGCGGCTCGGGATCTCACCGATCCGGACTCGTTTCTGAGTCGGGTCGCCGAGCCCTGCCGCCCCGTAGTCATACGAGGCCTGGTCTCTGCATGGCCCGCGGTGTCGGCTGGCAGGCGCTCGCCGCGTGAGCTCAGAGACTACCTGGCGCGCTTCGACGCCGGCGGCGAGGCGGAGGTCTTTGTCGGTGAGTCGCGCATCGCGGGCAAGTATTACTACAGCGACGATCTTCGAGGCTTCAACTTCTCACGCGCTCTCATGCGCTTTGGCGACGCGGTCGAGCGCATCGTCGCGACCTCGGTGGAGGCAACCGGGCGCTCGATGTATTTGGGTTCGGTGCCGACCGAACAGTATCTGCCGGGCTTTGCAGCCGAGAATTCCTTATCGGTGCTGAAGACGAACGTCACGCCTCGCATCTGGCTGGGGCATGCCTCGAACGTCTCGGCTCACTACGACACGATGGACAATCTTGCCTGTGTCGTCGCAGGAACGCGCCGCTTCACCTTGTATGCTCCGGAGACGATCGATCGGCTCTATATCAGTCCCATCGATCACACGATGGCCGGCCAGCCGGTGAGCCTCGCGGCGGCCGCGCCTCCCGATGATCCAAGATATCCGCGCTTCCGCGAAGTTCGCGAGCAGGCGTTGGTCGCCGAGTTGCAGGCGGGCGATGCCATCTATGTGCCGAAGCTGTGGTGGCATCAGGTGGAGGCAACTGCGTCGTTCAACGCGCTGGTGAACTACTGGTGGGACGCCTTCAGTGCCGGGCCGGATGCTCCGGCCATCACCATGCTGCTGAGCATGATTGCGATCTCGGAGCGCCCGCCCGCCGAACGGCAGGCATGGAAGGCGTTCTTCGATCATTTCGTGTTTCGAACCCATGGCCATCCGCTGGCGCACCTGCCAGCGGATCAGCACGGCGTGCTCGGGCCGTTGCAGCCGAGTAACTATCAGAAGATCCGCGCCCGGGTGATGCAGATCTTGCGGGGTGCGTGATGAAAGGAAGCGGCATGTCTTTGCGGAACATTCCAACTGGGTTTCTGGCGCTCTGCCTGGCAGTTGCCGCCAGCGGCGTGGCCGTGGCGTCTACGGCGGATCAGGCATCCATACGCGCGCGAGCCGATGAAAAGGCGAAAGCGCTGGTCGCGCAGCTGACACTGGATGAGAAGGTCGAGCAGTTGCTGAACACGGCGCCGGCGATCCCGCGCCTGAAGATCCCGGCCTATAACTGGTGGACCGAATCGCTGCACGGTGCGATGGGCCCGGTGCCCACCACGAATTTCCCCGAGCCGATCGGGCTGGCCGCATCGTTCGATGAAGCCATGGTGAATCAGGTCGCCGCGGCGATCAGCGTCGAAGTGCGCGCGCTGCATGCACTGGGGCGCAGAACGGGACGACTGGGTCGCATCGGCACCGGGCTGGATACCTGGTCGCCCAACATCAATATCTTTCGCGATCCGCGCTGGGGGCGGGGACAGGAAACGTACGGCGAGGATCCATTTCTTACGGCGCGCGTTGGGGTGGCGTACGTGCGCGGCATGCAAGGGCCGGATCCCGAGCGTCCCGATGTGATTGCATCGCCCAAGCATTTCGCTGTCCATAGCGGTCCCGAGTCGACCCGCCACGAAGCGAACGTGTTCGTGTCGCCGCACGATCTCGAAGACACCTACCTTCCCGCATTTCGCGCGGCGATCGTCGAAGGCAAAGCCGGATCGATCATGTGCGCTTACAACCGCGTCAATGGCGCGCCGGCGTGTGTCAGCGATCTCTTGTTACAGGCGCGCCTGCGTGATGCATGGAAGTTCGACGGCTACGTCGTCTCCGACTGCGATGCCGTCAAAGACATCAGCGACAATCACAAGTTCGCGCCCGATGCGGTCGCGG
>NZ_CALFXI010000114.1 GCF_937958065.1 uncultured Steroidobacter sp. | reverse complement strand
GCGTCTCGAGCATGTCGTTGGAGTCGAAGACGTCGTAGGTGACCTTGATGCCGGTCTTCTGCTCGAAGTTCTTGATGGTGTCTTCGGCGATGTAGTCCGACCAGTTGTAAACGTGCAGGACTTTTTCTTCAGCGGCGGCAGTACCCGGAGCCTCGGCCTGTTGTGCTTCTTCCTTTTTGCCGCAAGCAGCGACCGCCAGTGCGATCGTGGAGACGGCCAGCCCGGCGCGCAGTGAACTGTTGAACGCCCTACTCATCAGGATTACTCCCCGCAACGTTGGTTGTGCCGAGCCCATGAGTGCCACCGCAGGGGCTCGGAGCTGCGCGGAGGGTATCGCAGAACAGGGGCGTGGGCTACAACCTGGGCCGGCTGGATCTGGCGGGCTCGGCAGCTCGCGGCGTGCGCTTCAAATTCGGCCTTGGCGCACCAGTTCCTGCAGGGTCTGATCCAAAGCGAGGCGTGCTTTTTCGACCAGCTCGTCGATCTGCGCCCGCGTGATGACCAAAGGCGGTGCAATGATCATGGTGTCGCGCACCGCTCGCATCACCAGACCGTTGGCGATGCACAGATCCCGGCACATCAGGCCCACTGCGCCCGGATCGGGGAAGGTCTGGCGCTTCGCCTTGTCCTTCACCAGTTCGAGCGCGCCGATCAAACCGACGATGCGCGCTTCGCCGACCAGCGGATGGGTTGCCAGCTCCTGCCAGCGTCGTTGCAAGTACGGACCCACGTCGTCGTGAACGCGCTCGACGACGCGCTCTTCACGCAGAATGTTGATCGCGGCACAGGCAACGGCGCATGCCACCGGGTGCCCGGAATAAGTGAAGCCGTGATGAAACTCGCCGGCCTTGTCGGTCATGACCGCGGCGACCCGGTCGCCGACCATGACGCCGCCGATCGGCAGATACCCCGAGGACAGGCCCTTCGCGATCGGCATCAAGTCGGGGCGGATGCCAAAATGTTCCGAGCCGAACCAGCGGCCGGTGCGGCCGAAGCCGCAGATCACCTCGTCGGCGACCAGCAGGATGCCGTACTTGTCGACGATGCGCTGGATCTCGGGCCAGTAGGTCGAGGGCGGGATGATCACGCCGCCCGCGCCCTGAATGGGCTCGCCGATGAACGCGGCCACTTTCTCCGGGCCGAGCTGCAGAATCTTTTCTTCCAGCGCGCGCGCCGCGACCAGACCGAACTCTTCGGGCGAGAGCTCGCCGCCTTCACCGAACCAGTACGGTTGGCGAATGTGCACGATGCCGGGAATGGGCAAGCCGCCCTGCTCGTGCATGGGCTTCATGCCGCCCAGGCTGGCGCCCGCCATGGTGCTGCCGTGGTAGGCGTTGTGACGACTGATGATGATCGTGCGCTCGGGCTGACCCAGCACGTTCCAGTAATGACGCACGGTGCGCACGACGGTGTCGTTCGCCTCCGAGCCCGAGCCGGTGAAGAACACGTGCTTGAACTGCGGCGGCGTCACTTCGGCCAGCAGGCGCGCCAGCTCGATTGCCGGCGGATGGGCCACCTGGAAGAAACTGTTGTAGTACGGCAGCTCCTGCATCTGCCGGTAAGCGGCGTCGGCCAGCTCGCGCCGGCCATAGCCCAGATTCACGCACCACAGGCCGGACATGCCATCGAGAATGCGACGGCCATCCGACTCATATAAGTACACGCCCTCGGCGCGGGTGATGACCCGCGTGCCTTGTTTGCTCAGCGCCGCATGGTCCGTGAAGGGATGGATGTAATGAGCCGCATCGAGCACCTGCCATTCGCGGGTGCTGCGTTCGGGAATGGAGGACGCCATGATGATGCGCGGGAATCAACGGAAACGACGGAAGTAGGTCATGGTGGGTTATACGTTCAGCAACAGGTGCTCGCGTTCCCACGAGCTGATGACCTGTAAAAAGGTTTCGTATTCGTTCTCTTTCACGGCCGTGTAGGCGATGACGAAACGCTCGCCGAGGATCTCGATCAGCGGCCGGCAGTCACGCAGCAGCCGCAGCGAATCTTCGATGTTGCGGGGAAGAGAGAACGGCAAGTCATATGCGCTGCCGGTGATGGGCTCGCTCGGCTTGAGTCCTTCGACCATGCCGAGATAGCCGCACGCCAGCGAAGCGGCGATGGCCAGGTAGGGATTCGCGTCGGCGCCGGCGATCCGGTTTTCGACACGACGGTTCTTGGGATTCGACACCGGCACACGCAGACCGGCGGTGCGGTTGTCATAGCCCCATTGTGTATTGATGGGCGCGGAATAGTGCCGCGTGATGCGCCGATAGGAATTCACGTTCGGCGCAAACAGCGACATGGCGGCCGGGAGGTACTTCTGCAGGCCCGCGATGTGCGAGAAGAACAGCGGCGACGGGCGGCCTTCAGCATCGCTGAACACATTGTTGCCCGTGCGGCGATCGACGATGCTCTGGTGGATGTGCATGGCGCTGCCCGGCTCGCGAGCCATCGGCTTGGCCATGAACGTCGCATACATCTTGTGACGGAGCGCCGCCTCGCGCGCCGTGCGCTTGAACAGGAACACCTGGTCGGCGAGCGACAGCGCGTTCCCGTGCAGCAGATTGATCTCCATCTGCGCCGCGCCGTCTTCGTGGATCAGCGTATCGATTTCGACGTCCTGCGCCTCGCAGAAGGCGTACATGTCGTCGAACAACGGATCGAATTCGTTGACCGCCGCGATCGAGTACGACTGACGCCCGATCTCCGGACGGCCCGAGCGGCCGATCGGCGGCTTCAACGGATAGTCCGAGTCGGTGTTCGGCTCGATCAGATAGAACTCGAGCTCGGGCGCGACCACCGGATCCCACCCGTGCTGCGCATACAGTTCGAGCACGTGCTGTAACACGTAGCGAGGCGCCATGGTCACCGGGCGACCGTCGGAATAGAAACTGTCGTGAATCACCTGGGCAGTCGGCTCGGCCGCCCAGGGCACGACTCGGACCGTGCTGGGATCGGCCTTCATCACCACGTCGATCTCCGACGGGCTGATCGCGCGCTCGTCATCCGGATAATCGCCGGTGACCGTCTGCAGGAAGATGCTTTCGGGCAGACGCATGCCTTCTTCCTCGGCGAACTTCGCCGCCGGCATCACCTTCCCGCGCGGCACGCCGGCCATGTCGGGAATGATGGCTTCGCACTCCGAAATGCCGTGTTCTTTGAAGAATTGTTGAATGGCGCTCATAAACTCACCTTGCCGCGGCGGGCACGCTCGCGCGCGGCCTCGCCAAAAGCGGCGAACAGGGCGCGCGAAAAAGGGTTGTCCTGGAACTTCCACTCGGGATGCCACTGCACGCCGAGCGCGAGCGACGGTGCGTCCGCCACTCGAAAGGCTTCGATCACTCCATCCGGTGCACGCGCCTCGACGACGAGGCCGCGCCCCAGGGTCTGTACGCCCTGGGAATGCAATGAATTCACTTTCAAGTGCCGCTCGCCGGCCAGTCGTTCGAGCCATCCACCCGGGGTCAGCTCGACCTCGTGCGCCGGGCCGTACTGCTCATCGAGCGGCGCTTCGATGTCTTCGCGATGATTCCGGTAGCCCTGCACTTCGTGCAGCTTCTGCCACAGCGTGCCGCCGAACGCGACGTTCATCTCCTGGAAACCGCGACAGATCGCGAGCAGCGGCAGGCCGGCCTCGATCACTCGCGGGATCATCGGCAGCGTCGTCGCATCCCGATGGGCATCGTGCAGCGTGCCGGGCTCGCTGGCAGCGCCGCCGTAGTAGTGCGGCGCGACGTTCGAGGGACTGCCGGTCAGCAGGATGCCGTCGAAGTCGGCGAGCAGCTCACGCGCTTCCAATCCGTCGCCGAGCGAAGGAATCAGGACCGGGACCGCCTGAGCGCCTTCCGCCACCGCGGCGATGTATTTCTCGCCGACGCAGTGGAAGTAATGGTGGCCCAACAGACGCCTGTCCGCCGGAATACCGATAAGGGGCCTACGAGTTGACACGTTTAAGATCTTTAACAACCCGCCAGAGCCGTGGCGTGGTCGCGAGGCATCATTTAACCACAACCCGGCTGGGGCCGCCCGTCCGAGAATGACCGAGGGGCTCAGAGGCCAATATTTTCAAGGAGTTATCATAGCCCTGGTGCCGTCCGCCCTCTTGCCGCCGGTGATTGCCCGTCGCTATCCTCGGAGCCGCGACGGCGCGCCTGTGACTCGCCTTTCGCACCCAGATCTTAAACAGGTAAACCCTTATGGCGGTCAGTGACCCGTCTGTGCAGCTGACCGCCTTTCGGCAGCGATACCCTGATACGCGCTTTGTCGATGTGTTGCTGGCGGATTTGTGTGGAATTCCGCGTGGCAAGCGCGTCACTGCCGATGAGTTGCCCGGGATCTATCAGGGCAGCTTCCTGCTGCCCGGCTCGATGTTCGCCCTCGACGTGCTCGGGGGCACCATTCAGGAAACCGGACTCGGGTTCGACGAAGGCGACGCCGATCGGCGCTGTCTGCCGATCGACGGCACCCTCGTGCCGGTGCCCTGGCGCGATGGCGAAGGTGTCGCCCAGCTGCAGGTTTCGATGATCGATCACGACGGCTCACCATTCTATGGCGATCCGCGGCACGTGCTCGCCGACGTATTGAAGAGATTCAGTGGCCTCGGGCTGACGCCCGTCGTGGCCGTCGAGCTCGAGTTCTATCTGCTCGACCCGGAGCGAACCGTCGATGGCCGCGCCCAGCCGCCGCGCCTGCCGCAGATCGGTCGCCGCGAGTATCAGACCCAGATCAACTCGATGGCCGACTTGAACGAATTCTCGGCGGTGCTCGCTGAGATTTCGGCTGCCTGCGACGCTCAGCAGATCCCCTCCGGCACTGCGCTCGCGGAATATGGCCCCGCTCAGTTCGAAGTGAATCTGCATCACTGTGCGGATGCCCTGCTCGCCTGCGATCAGGCGATTCGATTCAAGCGACTGGTGCGAGGCGTTGCTGCTCGCCACGGCATGGAAGCGACGTTCATGCCCAAGCCCTACATGGATCACGCCGGCAGCGGCGCTCACATTCACGTGAGCCTGCTCGATCGAGACGGACGCAATATCTTCGCCTCGAACGAGGCCACTGGCAGCGCTTCGCTGAAGTATGCGATCGGCGGCTTGGCCGCGACGATGGCGGACGCGATGCTGATCTGGGCGCCGACCGCGAATTCGTATCGACGCTATCGATCCGAATCGTATGTCCCGCTCAACCCCAGCTGGGCCGTGAACAATCGCGGGGTGGCGTTACGCATCCCCGCGAGCACGCCCGAGAATCGGCGCATCGAGCATCGTGTCGCCGGTGCGGACGCGAATCCGTACCTGCTGACGGCGGCTGTGCTCGCCGGCATTCACTACGGCTTACAACGCGCTCTCGACCCAGGTCCTCCGGTGTCCGGCAATGCATACCGCGACGCTGTCACTACCCTGCCGATCACCTGGCCCGAGGCCGCGCTGAAGTTCGAATCCAGCAGCATCATGCGCGATTACCTCGGCGAAAAATTCCACCGCCTGTTCCTGACGACCCGCCGTGGCGAGTTGCAGGCATTCGAGTCACACGTCAGCCCGCTCGAATATGCGTGGTACGCGCGCACGTGCTGAGCAGCTTCGGCACTTCCATGCGACTGCTGCATTTGGGCATTCTTCCCGCCACATCGGATCATCCTGCCCGGCATCGGAGCATCATTTGACGACGGACCCCAATACAGCGATCTCCTACTACGCGGCGACCGCGAATCCAGCGCCCGAACATCCGCAGCTCCAGGGAGACGTGACTGCGGACGTTTGCGTCATCGGCGGCGGCATCGCCGGCTGCTCGACGGCACTCGATCTCGCCGAGCGCGGCTATAAGGTCGTATTGCTCGAAGGTCAGCGCATCGGCTGGGGTGCATCCGGTCGCAGCGGCGGTCAGGCCATCGGCGGATTCGCCAGCGGCCAGAGCAAGCTGGTCGAGCAGGTCGGGGCCGAGAATGCCAAACGGATGTGGGACATCTCGCTGGAAGGCCTGCAACTGATCCGCGATCGGGTCGCGAAATACCACATCGACTGCGACCTGCACTGGGGTCAGATGCACGTCGCCATCAAGCCGCGTCAACGTGAAGCGCTCTTGCAGGAGCAGCGCGAGGCCGAACAAACATACGGCTATCGCCAGCTCGAATTCCTGGAGCGCGATCGGGTCGAATCGCTGCTGGCAACCAAACGTTACATGGCCGGGCTGTACGACCGGGGCAGCGGACATTTGCATCCGCTCAACTACACACTGGGCCTCGCGGCCGCCGCCAGCGCCGCCGGTGTGGTGATCCACGAGCGCTCGCTCGTTACAAACATCAGCTACGACCAGCCCGCGATCGTGAGCACTGCAACCGGCAGGGTCCGAGCGAACTACGTGGTGCTCTGTTGTAACGCCTACTTGAATAGACTCGTACCGTCGCTGCGCTCGCGCATCATGCCGGTGGGCACCTACATCATCGCGACCGAGTCGCTGGGCGAGCTCCGCATGAAACGACTCATGCGAGAGAACATCGCCGTCACCGACATCAACTTCGTGCTCGACTACTTCCGGCGCTCGGCGGACTTTCGTTTGCTGTTCGGCGGGCGGGTCAGTTATTCGGGATTGGATCCCTTCAACACGGCCGAGGCCACGCGTAAACGGATGCTGAAGGTCTTCCCCCAGCTGGCCGACGTCCGCGTTGAATATGCCTGGGGAGGTTATGTCGACATCACCATGAGCCGCGCCCCGGATTTCGGCCGCCTTGCTCCGCACATCTATTATTTACAAGGCTTCTCCGGGCATGGCATCGCCCTGACCGGGATCGCCGGCCGGCTGGCGGCCGAGGCCATCGCCGGGCAGGCTGAACGGTTCGACCTGTTCACCCGCCTGAAGCATCGAAATTTCCCGGGCGGCCAGCTGTTGCGGATGCCGGCGCTGGTGCTGGCCATGCTCTGGTACCGGGCCCGCGACTTGTTATAGCGTCTCGCGCACCGTTACTGGAACTTCCGACACTTTGAAGCATTGACAAAGTGCACCCGGCAGCTGCGCCGGGGCCATTCAGTGCGCGAATGAACCAGGCGACCGATATCCACTCGACGCCCGACACTGGTGCCAGTGTCACGCCCGCTGCAGCGGCCGAAGCCAGGCCCCGCCCCAGTATTCTGCTGGTCGACGATCAGCCCGCTCGCCTGTTGACATATGAAGCCGTGCTTTCCGGCATCGATGTCGAGTGTGTACGCGCTTTGTCGGGCAGAGAAGCACTCAAGCAGCTGCTGACCCGCGAGTTCGCGCTCATCCTGCTCGATGTGAACATGCCCGAGATGGACGGGTTCGAGACCGCCCGTCTGATCCGAGAACATCCGCGGTGGGAGCGCACTCCCATCATTTTTGTGACCGGCATGAATGTCTCCGAGCTGGATCAGCTCAAGGGGTACGAGGTTGGCGCGATCGATTACATCTCCGTGCCCGTGGTGCCGGAGATCCTGCGCACCAAGGTCTCGGTGCTGGTGGAGCTGCACCAGCGACGACGCCATGTCGAGGCGCTGAACACATCGCTGACCCAGGCACGCAGCGAGCTCGAAATCCGCCATGCGAACGCCCTGGCCGAACGCGATGCGCAGTTGCACGCCATCTTCGAGCACCCCACTGAGTCGTTCGTGGTCCTGCAGGCCGTGCGTGGCCCCTGTGGAACCATCGTAGATTTCCGGTACCGGGACGCGAATGCGAACTCGCTGGAACTGCTGGGCTATCGCCGTGACCAGCTGCTCGGCTGCCATGTCACGGAACTGTTCGATCCGGAACAAGCCAGCCGGATGATCGCGCAGGCCGCGCAAGTACTGCAGACCCGGCAGATCGTTCGCTATGAAGCGCATCATCGCGACAGGGACTTTTTCGTCACGCTGTTTCCCATGGGGCCCGAGTGCGTGGTCAGCTCCGGCACCAACATTACGGAGCGCAAGCGGGCGGAAGCGGCACTCCGCCATAGCGAAGCCCGCTATCGTGCGCTGCTGGATCATGCGCCCGTCGGCGTCGCTCACAATTCGCTGGATGGCAGGTTCGAATACGTCAACCGCGCATTTTGCAAGCTCGTCGGTTACAGCCCCGAGGAGCTGTACACCAGGCGCTGGCAGGATCTCACTCATCCGGAGGACATCGCGCAGGATCAGCAACTGGCGAGTGAGGTCATCGCCGGCAAGCTGACCGACTACACCGTCGAGAAGCGCTATGTCCGCAAGGACGGCAGCATCGTCTGGGTGAATCTGTTCGGCAATTTCGTCGTCGACGACGCCGGCCGCCCGGTGCAGGGAGTCGCAATCGTCATCGACATCACCGAACAGATCGAATCTCAGCGCCTGCTGCGCGACAGCGAGGCTCGCTGGCGAGACGCCAACGCGCGCAAGGATGAATTCCTCGCGATGCTCAGCCACGAGTTGCGCAATCCCGCCGCCGCCATCGGTAATGCCGCACAGGCGTTATCGCGCCTGACGGTGAATCGGGAGAAGGAACAATCGCTGATCGGCATCGTGGAGCGGCAGATCGGTCATCTGGGCCGCCTGCTCGACGATCTGCTGGACGTGTCACGGATTACTCAAAGGCGCATCGAGATCAATCGCGAGCGCCTCGGCCTGCAATCGTGTATCGATATCGCGCTCGACACCACGCAGCCGCTGATTCAGGAAAAGAAACATCGACTCACCCTGAGCATGTGTCCCGAGCCGCTCTGGGTGTACGGCGACAAGGCGCGGCTCGCGCAGTGCATCTCGAACCTGCTGACGAACGCTGCCAAGTACACCGACCCTGGCGGCGAGATTCATGTGCGGACCATGATCGAGCACGGCTCGGCGGTCGTTGCGATCACCGACGATGGCATCGGCATGCCGCCCGAGCTGATTTCCAGTGTGTTCGAATTGTTCGTCCAGGGCGAGCGCCCCCTGGATCGATCGCAGGGCGGCCTCGGCATCGGCCTTCCGGTGTGCCGCATGCTCATGGAAATGCAGGGTGGCACAGTGACCGCCAGCAGTCCGGGTCTTGGCCAGGGCTCGACGTTTACTCTTCGCCTGCCCCTCGCAACTCAACCTCACGAGGGGTTGCCAGGCGAAAGCGCCGGAAGCCGTGGCCCGGCCCGCGTGATGATCATCGACGACAATCGCGACGCGGCCGACTCGCTCGCATTGTTACTTCAACTCGAAGCGCACGCCACGCTCACTGCGTATTCCGGCGCGGAAGCGCTCCATCGAGCTGCAAGCTTCGACCCGCAGTTCGTGCTGCTGGATATCGGCCTGCCGGAAATGGATGGTTATGAAGTGGCGCGTCGTCTGAAGGCGATTTGCCCGTCTGCACACCTGGTCGCGGTGACCGGCTACGGTCTCGCCGGCGACAGACAACGCTCGGCCAGCTCCGGATTCGAAGCGCATCTGGTGAAGCCGGTGAGTCTCACCGACATCCAGACGACCTTCGCCACACTCACGAGCTGATCGATTACTCGCCGCGGTATTCGCAGCCGCTGGTGCAGGTTTCGTGGATCACGACCTTGCTCAGCAGCGGCAGCACGGGCTTGGCCTGCTGCCATACCCAACGCGCCAGATTCTCGCTGGTGGGATTCTCCAAGCCCTCGATCTCGTTCAAGTAATGATGATCGAGCCGGTCGTAGATGGGCTGGAACGCCCGCTTCACATCGGCGAAATCCATCACCCAGCCGGTGACCGGATCGACCTCGCCGCTGACATGCAGCTCGATACGAAAGGAGTGACCATGCAGGCGCGCGCACTTGTGGCCCGCCGGAACGTTCGGCAGGCGATGCGCAGCTTCGATGGTGAAGACACGAAAAATGTTCATATGTGAAAAGGCGCCGCAAGCGGCGCCTTTCGATTATCCCAGCTGCGGAAGATTCACGCAGCTTTGCGACGGCGCGAGCTGGACACGCAGCTGCACGTACCACAGGTGCAACGGATGCCGTTGCAATCACCGCACACGGCGAAATCCACCGAGCCGAAATGACGGCGGCACTGTTCGCAGTACGGCTTGCGGCGGCCGGTACGAGCGGCGCGGTAGGAATCCACGGCGGCCGCGCTCTGATCGGCCGTTTCACCCGTGCAGGCGCTCAGATCCTTGCTGACGATGCCGCGCATGAAGGTGCTGGAGGTCATCGAGCCGACCTTGAACAGGCGCATCTGCTCGCGGGCCAAGCCCATCTGCGCGACGGGGTCGTAGATCACCACGCCCAGCTTGGGATGAAAATGAACCTGGAACGGATCGCCGCTCATAACAATCACTTCACAATCGACTATGGAGAGGAGGTCGGATCTGCGGACCCGAACGCGGGCATCCTGCCCATCAGGGGTCTGTAACGCGGGCGCAATTGTGCTGCAACAGCCCGGTCATGGCAATCAGCTAGCGCCGTATTTGGCGCTTTTCTTACGGGAAAAAACGCCTGCTTCACCCTTCTGGCGCAGCATGTTCCGCCGCAGCCGCCCGCCGGTGGACGTTCGAACCACCGGCGGTGGGTCGGTTCCGCTCAGCGCACGGCCGCCGGGCCAGCAGGATTTTCAGTAACTCCTGCAAGCACATCCGCGCTCGAACGGCGCCTCAAGACATAACAAGCATGGATGCGCGGATTACGCTCGAAGTCCTTCGGCAGCGTGCGACGACCGATGTCTTCGATCTCGAAGGCCGCCAGCCCCTCGCGATCCAGGCGAAAGCGCGTGTAATTGTTCGAGAACACGATGGTGCCGTCGGGGGTCAGCAGCTGCGCAGCAAGAGTCAATAGTTGGACGTGGTCCCGCTGCACATCGAAATCCTGCTCCATGCGCTTGGAGCGCGAATGCGTCGGCGGGTCGATGAACATCAAATCCCAACGTCGCGACTTGTCGCGCTGTTCTTGCAGCCAGGCCAGACAGTCGGCTTGCACGAACCCGTGCTCGGGCCCGGCGAGATTGTTCAAAGCCAGGTTGCGCTTGGCCCAGTCGAGATAAGTGCGCGACATATCGACCGTCGTCGAGGACGCGGCCCCGCCGCCCACGGCATACACCGTCGCAGTACCCGTGTACGCGAACAGATTCAGAAAACGTTTGCCGCGAGCCAGCTCGCCGACGTATCGACGCGTCAGCCGGTGATCTAGAAACAAGCCGGTATCCAGGTAGTCGGTGAAGTTCACCGCGAACCGATACGGCTGCTCGCGCACGATGTGAAATTCGCGCTCGTTATCCAGCTTCTCGTATTGCGTGCCGTCTTTTTGCTGGCGACGCTCGCGAATGAACAGGCGATCCTCGGCCAGACCGAGCTCGTGAGGAATCACCGCGAGCGCTTCGTTGCGCCGCTGGCGCGCGGCCTTGGGCTCGATCGTCTTCGGCGGGGCGTATTCCTGCACGACCACCCAGCGCTCGCCATCGCCGTTGCTGTACTGATCGATGGCGAATGCGTACTCGGGCATGTCGGCATCGTAGATGCGATAGCAATCGACGTTTTCGCGACGCGCCCAGTCCTGCATCGTCTTCAGATTCTTGCGCAGACGATTGGCGAACATTTGCGCACCCGGCCGTTCGCGAAGCTCGGCGGCATCCGGCGGCGGCTTGCGCTCGCCGACGTAGTCGCCGGGCGTCACGTCGAAACGCAGCAGCCGGCATTCGATGCGTCCATTGAACAGGGTGTGCGTACGACGTGCGTTGATGCCTACCGCCTTCGCCAGCGGTGGGTTGCCGGTCAGCACCGCGGCCTTCCAACCTTCGAAGTGCTCACGCAGCTTCGCGCCCAATGTTTGATACAGCGCCTGCAATCGCTCCTGCTCGCCGATGCGCTCGCCATACGGAGGATTGCTGACGACCAGACCTGTCGTCGCTTCGCTCTGGCGCGTCAACTGTTCGAGATCGCGCCGCTCGATATGAACGACGCCGCGCAGCTTCGCGCGCTCGACGTTCTCGATGGCGGCGCGCACTGCCGTCGCATCGGCATCGTAGCCCCGCAATGTGATTTTCTTCGTCGCCGCGGACTCGCGGCGATCGCGAGCTTCCTGGATCAACCGATCCCACAAGGCACGATCGTGACCTCGCCAACGAATGAAGCCGAAGTAGCTGCGCAGCAATCCCGGTGCAACATCGAGCGCCATCAGCGCGGCTTCGATGGGCAATGTGCCCGAACCACACATCGGATCGACCAGCTCGCCGCCCGCCTCCGCGATCGCCGGCCAACCACAGCGAAGCAATACCGCGGCCGCTAGATTTTCCTTCAACGGGGCGGCCACGCCGCGAGCGCGGTAGGCGCGACGATGCAGGCTGTCGCCGGAAAGATCGAGGCTGACCGTCGCGCGGTCGCGATCGAGCCGCACATCGATTCGCACGTCGGGCTGTTCCAACTGCACCGAGGGTCGCTCGCCGGTGCGATCACGAAACTGATCGACGATGGCGTCCTTGGTCTTGAGCGCGCCGAAATGCGTGTGCGTGATGCCGCTCGACGAACCACCGAAATCGATGGCGAGCGTGCCCTTCGGGTTGACGTGCTGCTGCCAGTCGATGCTGGCCACCCCTTGATACAGCTGATCCTGAGTCGCCGCCGGGAACGTTCCCAGCGGCAGCAGCACGCGACTCGCCGTACGCGACCACAAACACGCGCGATAAGCGACTTCGAGCGAGCCTTCCGCCTGGACGCCGAGCTTGAACTCGCGAGTTTGAGTCGCGCCGCAATTGCGCAGCTCCGCGGCAGTGAGATCCGCGACGCCCGGCGGACACGATACGAAAATTTGCATGAATTACCCTTAGCCGCGCTCACGCGCGGTCTCTCCCGCCCGGAGAGAATGGATTAGCGCGCTCGCTGCTGGCCGTCGAGCGTCAGAATGGGGCCGTACAGCTCCGGCCGCCGATCGCGGAACACGCCCCAGGCGTTCCGATAATTCCGGATCTCATCGAGATCGAACGTCGCCGTGAGCACCGCCTCGCCCTCGCGCGGCGCCTGCTTCACGATCGCGCCCGTGTGATCGGCGATGAACGACGAGCCGTAGTAGGTCACCGTCCAGTTCTGACCCTTCTCGGTGCCGATGCGATTGGAAGCGACCAGCGGCATGATGTTGGACGCGGCGTGGCCTTGCATCGCGCGCTGCCAATGATCGCGCGAATCGATGCTCAGATCCTGCGGCTCCGAGCCGATCGCCGTCGGGTAGAACAGAATCTCCGCGCCTTGCAGGGCCATGGCGCGCGCCGATTCCGGAAACCACTGGTCCCAGCAGATCGCCACGCCAATGGTACCAAAGCGCGTCGGCCACACCTTGAAGCCGGTATCGCCGGGCGAGAAGTAGAATTTCTCGTGATAGCCCGGGCTCTCGGGAATGTGCGCCTTGCGGTACGTGCCGAGCAGCGAGCCGTCGGCATCGATGATCGCAACCGAGTTGTAGAACGCATTGCCGGCGCGCTCGTACACACTGCACGGGAGCACGACGTTCAGCTCGCGCGCCAGATTCTGGAAGCGACGCACCGCCGGGTTCTCTTCGATCGGGAGCGCCAGCGCGAAGCACTTCGGGTCGTGCTCCTTGCAGAAGTAGGGCGTCTCGAACAGCTCCTGGATCAGGACGATGTTCGCGCCCTGCCTGGCCGACTCGCGCACCAGCCGCTCGGCAGTGGCGAGATTGGCCGTGCGGTCCGGCGTGCTGGCGAATTGAGTGGCGGCAACCGTAGTCTTCATGACGCGTTCGAGCGCTCCTGGGTCAAAAGTTCGGGTGAAAGTCAAAACGTCGGCGGCGTGCTGGCGCTGATGATTTCGCAAGGCTCGTCGCCGACGTTGCGGAACCGATGCGGGACCGCGCTGGCGAAATAGTACGCGTCTCCGGGGCCGAGCACCCTGCTTTGACCCCCTACAGTCAATTCAATGTGGCCCGTCAGGATGATGCCGCCCTCCTCACCCTTGTGGCTCAGCATGTCCGCGCCGGTGTCGGCCTTCGGACGATAGCGCTCGTGCATGATGGTCATGGCGCGATTGGCGCGCTTCGCCCCCACCAGCCGCAGCGACACGTCGCGGTCGCCGATGTCCGCGAGCTCGTCGCGGGCGTAGAAAACTTGGGGAGATTCCTGCAAATCCAAGGTGAAGAAATCGGCCAGCGACATCGGCACGCCGTCCAGCACTTTTTTCAACGAGCTCACCGACGGACTGACCCGATTCTGCTCGATCAGCGAAATGGTGCCGTTGGTGACGCCGGCGCGCTTGGCCAGCTCGCGCTGGGACAGCCCGTACATCATGCGGACCGCCCTCAGATGACCGCCTACATCGATGCTCATTGCCCGCCTCGCTCACTGGATTCTGTTTAGAATAATAGACGCGACGGCACCCGATCCAGCTTTTTTCCCGCCTTTCGTCGGACACATTTGAGCCGCTTGTTGATTTTTCTTATCATTCGGCCGTCCCATCCTCCGACCCGATTCAGGCGGTGCCCATGTCCCCGGCTCTCACGCGCGCAGCTCTCGAAGCCTTCTGGATGCCTTTCACCGCCAACCGGCAGTTCAAGGATCAGCCGCGCCTGCTGGCTCGTGCTGAAGGGATGCACTACTGGACGCCCGACGGCCGCAAAGTACTCGACGGCTGCGCGGGCCTGTGGTGCGTAAACGCGGGGCACGGTCGCAAAGAGATCGCCGCCGCGGTCGCCGAACAGATGGCGACGCTGGACTATGCGCCCACCTTTCAGATGGGCCATCCCGCCGGCTTCGAGCTGGCCAATCGACTGATCGAGCTCACGCCGGGCGATCTGGATCATGTGTTCTTCACCAATTCCGGCTCGGAGTCGGTGGACACCGCGCTGAAGATCGCGCTGGCCTATCACCGCGTCAAAGGCCAGGCGTCACGGCAGCGGCTGATCGGTCGCGAGAAGGGTTACCACGGTGTCGGCTTCGGCGGCATCTCGGTGGGCGGGCTGTCGAACAATCGCAAGTTCTTCGGCGCGCTGCTGCCGGGCGTCGACCATCTGCGTCACACGCTCGACCTCGAACACAACGCATTCACGCGCGGCTTGCCCGAGTGGGGCGCGCATCTGGCGGACGACTTGGAGCGACTGGTCTCGCTGCACGATGCGTCGACGATCGCGGCGGTGATCGTCGAACCGATGGCGGGCTCGGCGGGCGTGATCCTGCCGCCGAAGGGCTATCTGCAGAAACTGCGGGCCATCTGCGACAAGTACGGCATTCTGCTGATCTTCGACGAGGTCATCACCGGCTTCGGTCGCTTGGGCACTGCATTCGGCGCGCAGTACTTCGACGTGATGCCCGACATAATGACGACCGCCAAAGGACTGACGAACGGCGCAATCCCCATGGGCGCGGTGTTCGTGCGCAAGCAGATCTACGATGCCTTCATGCAGGGCCCGGACGGTATCGAGCTGTTCCACGGCTACACCTATTCGGCACATCCGGCGGCGTGCGCGGCCGGCCTTGCCACCCAGGAAATCTACGAGCGCGAAGGCCTGCTGACCCGAGGCGCCGAACTGGCGAAGACCTGGGAAGACGCGATCCACTCGTTGCGCTCATCGCCGAACGTCATCGACATCCGCAATCTCGGCCTGGTCGCAGGCATCGATCTGCAGCCGCGCGCGGCAGCAATCGGCGCGCGTGGCTACGAGGCGCTGGTGAAATGCTTCGAAAAGGGCATCCTGATCCGCACCACTGGCGACACCATCGCCCTGTCGCCGCCGTTGATCATTTCAACGGCGCAGATCGACGAACTCGTGACGCGGCTCGGAGAAGTCTTGAAGACGATCGCCTAGGCTCGGGCCTTACGCGCGCTTCGAAGAGGCACGACTGTTGGATGCAGTGCTCGTTCGAGGATGAGATGCATCCCTCAGTTTGGAAATTGCCTCCTGGATAGTCGGGGCATTGCTTCGCACACTACGGTGCTGCCGAAGTAAATCCGCTCCCCCGCCAAAAGTAACGTGCGTCATAGTCGCTTGATCCGTGAAGGGCGCCAGTGGCTCGCCACTGCGCGCACGAGACTCGCTGCGTCGGGCGTACTCTCGTCATGGAGCATTTCGACGCGACTGATGGTCGCCTTCGCCAGCGTTGCAGTACTCGCCGGCGCCGCCAACTTCATCGTCGAGCGCAGTACTTCGATCATCAGCGGCCCAGCGCTGGAAGCACAACCGCCGCCTGCACCTCTCATCAAAGACGCCGTCACGCCGCCCGCGCCCGTTGCCGCAGCATCAGAGCCCGCCGAAACACTGTCCGGCGACGATTTGATTCGCGCCCTAGAGAGATTCGATGAATCCGTTTACTCGGCCGTGCAATCCAGCGCCGTCGAAGATCGAGCGCGCTATCAGCAACTCGGCAAAGAAGTGGACCGTGTCGCAAAGCAGTTTCTGGAGCGCGCGGAAGCGCTCGGCAATCGCTCTTACAAATCCGTCCCTGCCGCGATTCAACAGCACAAGCGCAATGCAGAGCGCTGGATTCAGCTGTCGCAGACCCGCCGCGAGCTCCTGCGCGAATATTCAGAGACCCTGGAGCACATGAATGGACGCTTGAACGCATCCCTCGACGGCGCGTTCAAGATCTTCGGTCGCGTGGTCGCGCGCCAATCGCTCGTGCAACTCAATAGCAGCATGAGCGGGCTGCGCGACAGTTTCGCAGCCGCCGTGCGCTCCTTCAGCACGGCCCCCGAAATCCTCGATCCCGTCAGCCAGGCGGAAGCTGCTTTCGGACAGGCTCTACGCGACAACGCGAAAAGCCTGAGTCGCGCCGAAAGCAACGAGTGGCTCGCGGCCATGGAGCAGGATTTCGCGAAGCTCACCAAGCTGCGGGGCGCTCTGCTGAAGACACACGAGGACCTGGTGACGACCGGCAATGAGTTCGTCGCGCAAACGACGAAGCTGGTGGGGCGCATGCCGAAGGATGGTGCCGTGAAGCCCGCCACCAAGCCGCCAGCCGGCAACGCAGAGAAGCCGAGCCAGGAGATAGCTCCTGCGCAGTCCGCCACGCTGCAGCCATCTCAGCCCTCGGCAGCAAACATCACCGATGAGCCGCCAGCACTCGCCTGGCAGCTGGAGCAACACGAACAGTCTGATCGCAGTGTCGTGGCGTGGATCAGCGTCGCTGTGCTCGCACTGCTGCTGTGGATTTCGATTGCCACTGTGCGCAGCGTAGTGCTGCCAGTCCGCCGCATGATCCAGGCTTCCGAGAAACTCGCCGCCGGTGAAACGTGCACCCCGGTGCCGCGCGGCGGCATCAGGGAGCTCGACTCGCTCGCCGTCGCCTTCAACAATATGGCCGAGCGTTTGAGCAAGGCCCAGGCAGCCGCGCTAGACGCGCATCATCAGCTCGAAGAGAAGGTGGCCGAACGTACGCGACAGCTGCAGGAACTGGCAGAGGTCGATCCATTGACCGGCCTGCCGAATCGGCGGCAGCTGTTCAAGCTGTTGAACGCGAGCCTCGAACGCGCGTCGCAGACCAAGCGTCGCGTCGGCGTGCTGTTCCTTGACGTGGATAATTTCAAGAACATCAACGACAGCATCGGCCATTCGTTCGGCGATCGCGTGTTGCGCGGAATCGCACAACGATTGCAATCCGCCGCACAGCCGCTAGGGTTCGCGGCCCGCCTGGGCGGCGACGAGTTCACCGTGATTTGTGAAGACGCCGAGGATCTCGAGCAAATCCGCGCCGCGAGCGAGCAGATCATTCGCGCGTTCCACAGGCCGCTCGATGTGGACGGCCGGGAGCTGATCATCGGCGTGAGCGTCGGCGCCAGCATCTATCCGGATCACGAGCAGGATGCCGAAGCATTGCTGATCGCGGCGGACACCGCGCTGTTCCATACGAAATCGCTGGGCCGCGGCCGTGCCAGCATGTTCACGCCGGCGCTGCTGGCCGGCGCTTCCAACAAATTCCGCATCGAGCAGGACCTGCGCCGCGCGATCGAACGCAACGAGTTCGAGCTGTTCTTCCAGCCCGAAGTGAGCATCGAAGAGCTGCAAACGCAGCTGGTCGAAGCACTGATCCGCTGGCGCACGCCGGACGGCCGTTATGTGCCGCCCGGCGAATTCCTGAGCGTCGCCGAAGAATCGGGGCTGATCATGGAAATCAGCGATTGGGTGCTGCGTACCGCGATTCGCGCGGCTGCGCAGTGGTATCGCGGGCCGTGGCCAGAGGCGCGCGTGGCCATCAACGTATCGCCGAGACAATTGCTGGATTATCGCTTCGTCGATCGGGTGCGCGAACTGCTCACCGAGTTCGATGTGCCGCCTCGGTGTATCGAGATCGAGCTGACCGAGTCGGTGCTGCAAACCGGCCCCGCCACGATCGAGCAGCTGCATCGCCTACGCGCGCTCGGCGTCGCGATCGCGCTAGACGACTTCGGCACCGGCTACTCGTCGCTGTCCTCGCTCGAGCGCCTGCCACTGACGCGCGTCAAACTCGATCGCAGCCTCATCGAAAGCATCGATACGAACGCGCGCTCACGCTCCATCGTTCGCGCCATGATCGATATGTGTAACGGACTCGGGCTGCAGGTCACCGCCGAAGGCCTGGAGCGCGCCGAGCAGTTCGAACGCTTCCTCGGCTGCAAGAATCTTTCACTGCAGGGCTATCTGCTGTCGCGACCGGTGATGATGGATCAAGTGTTTGCGGCCATGGCCAGCGCCGATCAGCGCGCGCAGGAGCTGGTGCTGCTCTCCACACCGAACGCGGTTGCCGCCGTCATCAAACAATTGCCCGCATCGCCCAGCCGCTCAGCGAGCGCGTGAAACAGCCTCGCAGGTTCACTGCGAGGCTTTTCGCGGTTGCTCAGTTGTTGCTGCTCCACGGGAACGTGGTCGCGATGGTGAACACCACGCGCGACTCGGAACTGAACACGTCGCCCGGCGTACCATCGGCGGACTTCAGATCGCTGCCATCGACCCATTTCAGACCCAGGTTGAAGCTGCCGGCGGTATAGCCGAAGCCGAGCGAGTAATCGAAATATTCGCTGTTCGAATTGTCCCAATAGTCGCCGAAGCTATAACCGGCGTGCAGCTGCAGGGAGAAATTCCGCGGCAGGGGAAACGCGCCATTGACCTCGGCGTAGAAGGCGGGCGTATCGCCAGGCGTGCTGTCGCCGCCGAAATCATTCGAATACCACAGCTTGCCCTTGAACCAGTCCTTGCTGATGCTGCCGTAGGCTTCGAAATAGTTGTAATCGCTCTCGTCCGGATAGGTGTAGTACACCAGGCCCACGTCGTAACCCAAGCCACCTTCACTCTGGCCGGAAAAGCCCGTGTACACGTCGACTTCGAGGTCCACATCAGCGGGGCCGAAATCCACGTTGCTGCCCCAGGTGCCGATATACCAGCCGCTGTCGGCAGCGAAATCGATGCTGCCCTGAATCGCGGGATCCTGTGCGGACTGGGTGATGCCGCGGAAGTCGTAGTCGCTCGCCAATGTCCAGGTCGATGACACACCAGCGTTCGCCGCCGTTGCTGCCCCCAGCAATCCGACGGCCGCCAGGATCCTGAAATGTTGCATGGGTCTCCCCTTCGTGGTGAGAAAGAAACATACCGTGCCCGGCATGTCGTATGAGTTTCGTGAGCTCGGCCAGATTTCCCGTTTTCCTGCGGCAAAAACGCCACAGCCATGTTTGCAAACTCATAATGCACCAAGCATGCCAGGGCATTCTGACGAGCACGCGACAGCCGTTGCCGCGCCAATCGCCCAGCAATGGCGCGGCCGAACTATGGAAAGAGATGAATTCAACAGATGAAGGCGCTGCTCACCGATGGGGCAGAGCGCCCCACGTTGGCGCAATCAGGCCAGGACCTGCACTACTCCGGCTCGTAAATCACATAGAGCTTCGCAGTCGGCTCGAGCACCTCCCATACACCGCTGAAACCCGCGGGAATGACGAAGGAAGCGCCGGCAGAAAAGGTCCAGCCGCGGCCCGACTCGTGCTCGATGCGCACGCGGCCGCGAGTGATATAACAAAACTCGTTCTCGGAATAACGCACTCGCCACTTGCCGGGCGTGCTCTCCCAGACGCCGGCGAAGAAACGGCCGGTGCTATCGCTGAAGTAGTTGCGGGCGACCTGCTCGGGCTTGCCCGCAAGCAAACGATCGGCCGGAGGCCTGGAATGCGTGGTTTCCGGAGCGGTGGCACCGAAGTCCACGATCAACGAACTGGCAATTTCGGACATCACGATGCTCGCTAAGCACATTTGAGGTATCCGCACTGTAGAAGGTGACAGGGGCCATGGCTACTGCAGAAGCCGTTAAGAAAACGGCCGGCGGATGACCGCCGGCCGCTTGCACGAGCGAGCTCACTCGTTACGCGCCACAGCGGAGGTGGCCGTGGGCCGGATGGACAGACTCACCCGACGCTCCCACGCATAGGCCTCCAGATCTCCTTTCGGCGCCGTGGTCAGATCCGAGCCATGAGCAGACAACTGAATCTGTTCTGGCGCCGCACCACCACGAATCAACGCCTCGCGCACTGCGTTCGCACGCTCCAGGGACAGTTCGAGATTCTTCCTGGACGAGCCGCGCGGATCGGCGAAACCGTGCAACTGCACTTCCAGCTCACCATGCAGCGCCAGCAGCTTGCCGAGATCCTCCAGCTTGCTCACCACGTCCGCTTCCATGTTCGCGTCATTCGTACGGAACAACACATCGGCATGCAGACGCTGCGCCAGCGCATCGAGCATTTCATCGCCACCGGTGCGCTCGCTGGCTTTGGCCAGCGCAATGCGGGTATCGATCAGTTCCTGCTCGAGCTTCTGGGATTGCTCTTCCATCTGCCTGGCGTGCAGCTGCGCCCGATTCGCGGTGCCGAGGCTGTCGCCAAGAATGCCGCCGAACATGAAGCCCACGGCCGCGCCGATCGGGCCACCGACGATGGCACCCGCCGCCGCGCCGCCGAACATGCCGACACCCTCTTCCTTGGTGAATTCGTTCTTTTCGCCGGCGTGAGCCGCACCCGCAGTCAACGCCACAGCCACCGCAGACACCAACACCTTCTTGAACATAGTCGCGCTCCTCATCGAACCCCCGTCGTTGCTCCCCTGTGGGAGGCGGGTGACGTTTGCCCGTGAGTGCTATTCAAAGCCCGGATGCGGTCGCAATCCGTGGTGCGCTATGGCGAGGCGGCGAAGCAATGTGGCGAATTGTGGCTCGCCACCTCGCGTGGAAACAGGCTCAAAGCTGACTGGTCAGGTGGCCGCCATCGACGACGATGGTCGCGCCATTCATGTAACTCGACGCATCGGACGCGAGCAGCAGCAGCGGCCCCGACAGCTCCTCGAGCTCGCCCAGCCGCCGCATCGGCAGGCGCTTGATCATCGCCAGGCCGCCGTCGGTATCGAAAAATTCTTTGTTGATATCGGTCGAGAAATAGCCCGGCGCGATGCCGTTCACACGAATCTTGTAACGCGCCAGCTCCAACGCCATCGAGCGCGTGAGCTGCGTGAGCCCGGCTTTGGATGCGGCGTACGGCGCGATCTGCCCCGCCTGCCTGAAACTCAAAATGGATTCGATGTTGATGATGCTTCCGCCCTTGCCGCCAGCCTTCATGCGCCGGGCCACTTCGGTGGCGACCAGGAATGCGCCGCGCAGATTCACGTTCAACACGGCATCGAAATCTTCTTCGGTCTGCTCCAGCAACGGCTTGCCGATGGACACACCGGAATTGTTGACCAGCACGTCGATGGGCCCCAACGCCTGCTCGATCGCCTGCACCGCCTCTCGCACCGATGCACCACTCCCCACATCGAGCCTGGCCGTGGCAGCCACGCCGCCCGCTTCGCGAATCTCCGCCGCGATCGACTCCAACGCATCCACCCGACGCGCGGCCAACCCGACCTTCGCCCCCTCACTCGCCAGCACCCGCGCGAAATGAGCGCCGAACCCGCTCGACGCGCCGGTGATCAAGACAACTTTGCCCCGCACTGAAAATCGCTGACTGCTGATCATGACCTCTCCCCCTTGGACGGGCGACTGTAGCAAACCGGGGTTTGCGGAAAAGCCTCGTCCAGCAGGGAGCGGGACATGCGGGCCTGGGCCCTTTCTTTGGCCAGTTCGTGGGCATTTATCGGGGAAAGCGGGCATTTTCACCCCGAAATGCGCCATTCCCCCGCGTTCGTCTTGACACCCCGGACGCCCCCCTGGAGAATCGCCGCCCCCGCTTCTCGGGAACCGCCCTTCCGCGCGGTCCCACTGTCGGAAAACGGCTTGGAAAGGTAGCTCAGCCGGTTAGAGCACGGCACTCATAATGCCGGGGTCGAGGGTTCGAGTCCCTCCCTTTCCACCAAAATCAAGGGCTTAGGCGCCTCCGATCTTCCCTCAATTCCGGTGTGCCGGTTTCTGTGCGGGAGTGCCCCCTGTAGCGGTCAAGGCCCAACTGGACACTCGGTTGCAGTAATTCGTTTCCTCAGGCAGCTTGTTTCTCTGCGGTCGCGTAGTAGTCGCGTCGCCGCTGCGCAGGTGATATGTACCCGTGCCGCTGGATCATCCAACGCTCGTTGTACAGTTCGGCCCAGTCCAGCAGCGCACGCCGCAGTTGCTCGACAGTGTCGAACGTCCTCACCCACAGCAGTTGCTCCTTCAGCGTTCGAATGGCTCGCTCGACGCAGCCATTGCCTTCCGGCGCACGCACGAACGCGGGGCTGGATCTGATGCCGAGGAACTCGATCTCCTGCTGGAAGTGGAAGCTCATGTACTGCGAGCCATGATCGTGGCGTAGCTCCAATCCACTGGCGACGTTCTTGCGGATGGCGCCGAAGCAGCGACGCACGGCCTGGCGGCCCGGTTCAAGCGCCTCCCAACGTGAGGCGCGTTTGGCGGCATGGATGCCTAGGATCTCCGCCGTGTGGTGGTCAACCGTAAGCATCACGCTGACGTTGCCCTCCTGAGTGGTCCATGTGCCGGTGAGATCGGTGCCCCAGCGCAGGTCCGGCGCAGACGGAATGATCGTGCCCTCGTGAGACCGTGGCCCCTTCGGTGCACCGAAATTCACCGGTGCTCGCAGGCTGTGCTCGCGCATCAGCCGCATCACGCGGCCCGGGCTGGTGCGAATGCCAGCAAAGCGCAGCTTCGCCCAAACCTTGCGATAGCCCTCGCCAAGGAACGGCGTGCCGGCCAACACCTGTCGAATGTGAACGACCAGCTCGTCGTCACTGAGCCAATGTTTCCCGCTCCGGCCCGTTCGAGCCGAAGACGGCAGCGCGCAAACCTTCGCACGACGAGCAAAATACACACTCGAGCGCGCCACGCCAGTCATCATACACACTCGGTTCAGCGGCACCACGCGATCGAGGGAAGCCGACACGCCGCACCTCACTTCATCGACTTCCCGAAGGCCAAAGGGCCGTGCTTCCTCTCGTAAACCCGGTTGATCTCCTTGGAGATCTCCAGATTCAACGCCATTTCGGCCAGGGCCTTTTGCAGCTGGTTGATCTTCTCGTCCCGAGCATCCGTCTCTCGGCTCTTCAGGCCGGCCAGACCGTTTGCCAGGAACGCCTCTCGCCAGGAAGACAGCGTCGCGGCGTTCACCCGCAACTCCCGAGACAGCGTATCCAGATCTTCACCCTTCAGCAGACGCAGCACCGCGTCCATCTTCTTTTTCGAGGACCAACGACCTCGTTCGTCAGTATGTGTATCGATCTTCCGTCGCATGAGAACACCCTCATGGCCATAATTTGGCCCAAATGAGTGTCCAGTGGAAGCCTATACCGGGGGACTTCCAGGGCATCTACAACAACTGTGAGCTGCCCAAACCGAAACTGCAATCGCGCCTGGCGACGGCTCCTGAAGGAAGGTCAATGAGCGTTGATCTGCTCAACGCCGCTGTGACCCAGGCATGCGGCACGTACTCGCAAGCACACGGTGATGCTCGATTGAACTCTCTCGGCCAGGCCAGTCGCACATAGCATGGAGAGCGCGCTCACACGCCTTGATTAGGCAACAGCTGCTTTGGCCTGCCACATTGGGTCTTAGGCATGAACTCATAGCTTTCCGTATCCGTTGTCGAGAAGCGCTGCGCTCTGATAGAGTAATTAAAAACTTATAGAATGCAGGTTGGCGCTCACCAGATTCCAATACGCGCTCGAGCGCGAGACTATTCTCGCGGCCTTTTTCTGGAGTATCCGATGTCCAACAACGACCATAACGAGCTCGATATCCACGGTGAAAGCTGGACGCTTCGTTACTTAACGGGCCGTGCTCAGCCGTCTGATGGAAAAAGCGATCTCTTCCTGAAGGATGCGAACGGACAGGAGCATACCGTTACGCCGAGCGATATCGACATTCCTGCGCGCGAAGGACACTTGGTCACCGTCGGCTACGCGATTGGCCGTGACGGCGCGCAGTGGCCGTTCATCGCTGTCAATCACGACACGGGGGACACGAGAGTACGAAACGATGTAGTACAGCAGCAGTTATGCGGTCAACATCGCATGCAGAAGCGCATCGCAAGCAGGTTTCGCATGGCGCTGGTGACTGGCGGCGCCATCATCGGCTACCTGACCGATCACCGTCATCCGTTCGGTAATGCCATCTTCGGTGCGCTGATTGGTCTGCTGTTCGGCTGGCTGGTGGGAATTATTGTCAGCGGCCTCGGCGCTGCTAAAGTTTCACATGACCGCATGAATACGTTCCTAAGCGGCCCTCAGCTCGCCGCAATCAGAAGGCGGATCGCTAGCGAAAAGAAGTAACTCCGCAGTGTCTTTGTCGATTTCGACACCAGACAAGAAGGCTATCTGTTGAGCGATGCGCCAGTAACCGAAGCGAGGGTTCGAGCCCGAGTGCTACGAGCTTCGCCCGCCCATCAGCCAGCCGTAGGTCAAGCCGCAGTGGCTCTTCTCCGATGTCGTCATCGATATCGGATAGCTCGACCTTTCGAGCGGCAAAGCGCATTCGTGTCTCTTCAATAGTGTCGCCTGTGCCTGCGCACCAGCCACCCATCAGGATCAAGGCGCAGTTCACTCCGAGTGGAGCGAACGTTTGCGCCCCTGGCTCAACGGAGCCCCAGACACTCTTCGGTTTCCGCGCAACATTCGTCAGTGGGTACTTACAAAAAGTCGGGCTGTGTATCAACGCACGCCAGGCCAACAGGACTTGCTGCGCAGGCGTATTGCCCTGCTCGATAACGTTAGCAGCGCGGCGAGGGCGGCCAATCGAAAAATGGGCTTTGACCCAGGCGAAACTAGGGTTACGTCCTCGCCGGCTATTCAATGTGCAAAAAGCTTGTCGGCATCAAACGGTACGTCATCGCGCAGGATGTAATAACAGGCACGCGCCAGCTTGTGTGCAATCGCTCGGATCGCCACGATGCGACTACGCTGGCGGCTCTTACACTCATAGTAGTGACGGGCCTGCGGCAGAGTGCGCACGGCGAAGTGCGCCGCTTCGTGAAACGCCCAAGACAGATAGGCATTGCCGTTCTTACGGTGCCTTCGCCCTTCTTCTTTCCATTGCTCAGCGCGCAGCTCTGCACGCATGACAGTACGAGGCAAACTGACCCACTCGCGCAAACCGATGGATGTCGCCGACCTCGAGGCCAATGGTCCACGCCAGGATCGGCCCGATGCCATTGACGGTTTGTAGGCGCCGGTACGCCGGCGTGTCCTTAAGCTCCTGCCTCACCATGGTGTCAATGCGTCGGATCTGCTGCGTCAACGCTTCGTTCGCGGCTGGCCCGATCACAAGTCCCCGATACATCTCGGAATCAGATCCGCCGCCGGCCAGACCTGAATGCCCCGTTCCCCCGCGTCATCCGCCGCTCAAGGGCAGAGGCTCACTTCGGTCACTTCAACGATGACCGCATCCACCGGGCAATTCAGCCGGCCGGGAAGTTCGCGCGTTTCGCCGTAGCAGCTAGCGCCGCCGACATAGTTGTTGATCCGATCAGCAATCCCCATGCCCTGCGGAGTGCCCGGACAGCGCGCTTCGTAGCTCACTCGGAGACAATTCGCCAGGCGCGGCCGGACGTTTGGCTGCGAACCGGTGGCCTGATACCTGCCGTCGCAGCTAATGGCGCGCATCCGGATGGAGCGAGCTTCGGCGGCGAGGTAATTCTCCAGGTCACGCTGCCGCTGCTGTCGTGCGGCCTCTTCCTGCCGTTTGCGCTCTTCCGCCAAACGCACGCGCTCCGCCTCTTTGGCCTTGCGCTCTTGCTCGGCACGTTCCGCTTCGACCTTCTGACGACGCTCTCGTTCTTCTGCCGCCGCCCGAATTCGCGCTTGTTCCTCTTGTTGCGCCTTTTCCCATTCAGCTGACGACGCGGCTGTAGTCGGCACCGTCGTTGCAGCCGATGGCATCGACGCCATTACCGGCGTCGCCGCAACAGCTCGCTGCTGTTCTTCCGCTCGCGCCTGCTCAACGCGACGCCGGTCCTCCGCTTGCCGCTGAATATCACGCAACATGGCATCCTGCCGATCACGTTCGGCCTGCTGCTCGACCAGTGATTCCTGAACTGCGGCCTGGAACTCCGGCGACGCGGCGACCTCCACCATCCCCATTCCGACCTCAGCTACCCCCTGAACCACACCGATGGTTCCCTCGACGGTGCTGACGAAGCCTTGCGCCATCACGCCACCGATGGAACGACTGTGGTTGACCAGATCACGATCCACTGCCTGTTCCAACGTCCCGACGCGCGCCAGAAACGCCGCGTCGCCATGCTCACGCCGCAGCTTCAGCACCAGACTCTTGACGCTGGCCGTCAACACGGCCTTCACGGTCGCATCCGTGAAGGCATCCATCAGCGCGGAAACGTTGAGGGTGTACTCGTACACCGTGCGCTCGCCGTCGCGAAAGCGATAAGTGATCGCGGCGTTACAGGTGCCCACATTGCGGTCATTGTAGCCGGAAGATTGTTGTTTGATCTGTACGGCCACACTCATGCGGCTGGGCGAGGAACGATCAAATAAATTCACATCGCGGAGCGCAGCACGCACGTCTGTTAGATATTCCGCACTCGGCTGCCCGCACGGCGAGCATTCCGCGCCGGCTTCGCAGGCCACCATTCCCAACCGGTATCCAATGACCGGTGCGGGCGCCTTCACCGATTCGAGCCACGAAGGCGCAGGCAGAAATTCGCGAGCTGCCGAGATTCCCGGCAGCAGCCATAAGCCGAGACCTGCAAGACACAAGCCTCGGATGGCGACACGGCGCCCGGTGGTCATTCAAACGAGCCTTGATCGATCCACAGACTCAACACGCTGTTATGCGCGCCGACGCGAGCGCCGCGATCCCCGACCCTCCGACATTGATCGCCAGCAGTGGCAAGCCAATCAAACCAAACAACTGCTTCTTTTCAGTCTTGGTCTCGATGCTGTGCAGCTTCTGCCCCTTGGACCACAACTCATAGGTGTAGCCGCGCGTGGCGGTAAACGAAGCCGGGATGGTCAGCATGCTGAAGCTGCTCAACAGCAGCAGACCGACGGAATCCGGCTCGGTCACCTCGCCGCCCTCGATCACGCGCACGGTGTAGTCGGCGGTTGGTTGGGACACGGCCCTGAAGCCATAGCCATCCAGCAGCGCCTTCACTTCGGTCACACGCGCTTCGCGCAGTTTGCTGATGGTACTTTCTGACGCAGATTGCGCCACTGAATAACTCACGAAGTCGGCGGAGATACCGCTGGTTTGAAAACGGTAATCCACATTCACCGACGCTCCCCTGGCATCGAATCCTGAGGTATCGCTGCGTCCCAGGGATCGCGCTTTCGAATGCGTAGCTGCGCAACCACCGAGCAGCAACGAGCAGGCGATCAGTACAAATCGTCTCATGCTATAGGTCCAGATCAAATCAACTTGCGCTCGACCGGACGGTAACGTGACACCGGGCGGCGCCCACTAGTTATTGTTGATACACGTTACAGGCAGTTTTTTACCACTGTCTGGATACTAGCACCGGGCCCGCGCAGCGGAGAAGACGCCGACTGGGCGAAAGCATGCAGGTTGCAAGTTTATCGGCAGCCATAGGACCGATGATCGAGATGCAGCAGTTCGTTTGCGATCCGCTCCAGACCTCGGGTCGCCGCGACCGGGCCGGTAGGCGCATGGCGACCGTGCCATGGCCGAGCGAGTCGCCGAGACCAGTTCAAGCCGTCGCGTGTTTGGCAGCCCGCTTTGATACACGGTCGGATCGTGGCCGGCGACCGCGGATGAACGAGGAACTTGGCACCGTCGGCGGCGCCACGACATCGCCGCGGGCGACCGTCGGCCAGTAGCTCTTCATCATCGTAGTTGGTGCGACCCATAGCATCGCCCCACTCTCGTGTGAAGAAGGCGTGCGCCTCGTCGCGGCGACTCCCTCCTAGTGGTCGCCGCACCCGTCTAGGCGAGTATTCGCTGGCGCGTCCGTGACGAAATAGACCCAGCCAAGATTCGGTCACACGAGGTTATTGCGGACCACAGTCGTCGATCCAGATCCGCTCGCTCATTTGGCAAGCAAATGAAAGTGAAAGGAGTTGCGCTTGGAGTGAGATGGGCAGAAATAGCCGGCTAACTATCTGATTTGACTCGGCCAATGGGCTTTGGGCGGGACAATCCCCAATGGGTTGAGGCGCTCGGATGCTCATCTGCCGTTTCTCCGGTTGGAATAATGTGATCTTCGTGCTACATATTCTCTTATTCTGTCGCACGAAGCTCGCATATGCCGACCCCACACCAACCCCCCGCCAGCGTGCGGCGCGCGCTACGCAAACTGGGGGCGGATATTCACGACGCCCGCCGACGACGGCGTCTGCCGATGGCAGTAGTGGCCGAGCGTGCCTTCACCTCCCGATCGACGTTGCAAAGGGTCGAGACTGGCGACACCAGCGTCAGCATCGGCATCTACGCAAGTGTGCTCCAAGCGCTCGGCCTGCTCGACGGCCTGAGCAAGGTCGCAGACATTGGCAACGATCCCATCGGACAGGCTCTCGCCAGTGCCGAGCTGCCCAAGCGCGTCCATCTCAAGCGATCGGCCGGAACATCTCGCGATGACTGACTTCGAGGTGCATATCGATCTTGATGGAAGAACGCGCCCGGTTGGACTGGCGAGAAGCAATCGCGTCCGCGGCTCGCAGACCATCCTGTTCGAATATGACCGAGCTTGGCTCGAGGCCTCTGACCGATTCTCATTGGAGCCCGCTCTTGGCTTGACGCGTGGTGCTTTCGCTCCGCCGGCCGGACGGGCCACTTTCGGTTCGATTGGCGACTCCGCACCGGACACCTGGGGCCGGCGCCTCATGCAGCGAGCGGAACGCCGTCTAGCTGATCGCGAAGGTCGCGCGGTTCGCACTCTCTCAGAAAGCGATTATCTGCTGGGCGTCGCCGACGAGACGCGACTAGGCGCGCTTCGATTCCGGAGAGTCGGCGAAAAAACATTTCAGGCGCCGACCCGCGCTGGCGTGCCCGCATTGATTGAGCTCGGCAGGCTGCTGCAGATCACCGAGCGAATTCTCCGCGATGAGGAAACTGACGAAGATCTCCAACTCATTTTCGCCCCTGGCTCTTCGCTGGGCGGCGCGCGCCCGAAAGCATCTATCATCGATCAGCATGGCCACCTTGCCATTGCAAAGTTCCCGAAAGAGACCGACGACTACAGCATGGAGACCTGGGAGGAGATCGCCCTGCGACTGGCCGGATTGGCCGGCATCGCCACCCCAGAGCATACTTTGCTCAACGTCGCAGGTAAGGCGGTCATGTTGTCGCGGCGCTTCGATCGCGACGGCGCGATCCGCGTTCCTTTTCTATCAGCAATGGCGATGATCGGGAGCAGCGATGGAGAGCGTGGCAGCTATCCTGAAATCGTCGATGCACTTGTCCAACATGGCGCGCAGGGAAAGACAGACGCCCATGCTCTGTATCGCCGCGTCGTCTTCAACGTACTCATCTCTAACGTCGATGACCACCTGCGCAATCACGGCTTCCTCTGGGGCGGCAAGGCAGGATGGTCGCTCTCGCCGGCTTATGACCTCAATCCCGTCCCGACAGACCTCAAGGCGCGGGTACTGACGACGAACATCGATCTCGATGAAGGCACCTGTTCGCTTGACCTATTGGAGTCCGCCTCGCAGTTCTTCGGGCTCACACTGCCGGGCGCGCGCGCCATCATCAAAGAAGTTGCGACGGCGACCAAAACTTGGCGCGATACCGCCAAAGCTGTGGGCGCCCGATCAGCCGAGATCCACCGCATGGCGAGCGCTTTCGAGCACGACGATCTCAAGCGCGCGCTCAAGCTGTGATGAGAAACATTTTCAGCGCGACTAGCACGAGAAGCGTGTGCGTCAGTATCGCCGAAGAACCGGCGAAACTCCCGCCTCGTCAGGCCGGCATGATGCTGCTCTATCCCGATACACACGACGACCAATGGACGGTCTTCGAAGAAGGCGGGGAGTCTGCGGCTTCGCTCTGTCGAACTCCAGTGCGACCCACCGTCCCGCATGCACCGAGCGAATCGTCTCTCGCAGCTCCTTGCGTAGCATTCCCTTCAGCATGAATCAAACCCTGGCGTTCTCGGAGCACACTCCGAATGCACTTCGCGATGGTATCTGGGCGGACCGCCACCGTGCGCTCGCTGCAACCTACGAGCGCAATCCTATCAGCCCAATTCCCTGGCGCGGCGGAACCAAAATAGCGCTCGGCCAAGCTTTATGCGGCAGCAGCCTTCAGCGAGGACATTGCCGAAACTGTCACCTGGCAGCAGCTCTCAGAACGCCTTGGGTTGGAGCTGCGGATCGAGGTGAAGGATCGCGACGGCAAAGTGATCTACTCTCTCGACCCGATCAAGTCGCCTCTGTTCCGCGCCCGCTTTCCGGCGGTAGAGGCTCTCCTCGCAAGTGAACCAGGCGCACTGGCCTTCGATGCTCGCCGCGCAAACCGCCATTCGCCGTACCTTTGATCGCGCGTGACCGATAAACCGTCGGCACGATCAAAGTTTTGGCGCATTTCCGGAATTGAGTCGCACCTTGCGCGCCTCGGCCTCCAGATCCGCCAGCCACTTTGCGGTCGCTTGCATGGCGGGGACGCCGTGACCCGGATCGGCCATCTGAAATTCCATGGTTACGACCGACGAGCCCCCCGCCTTGGTGGTCAGCTTGGCCTGCAGGACGGCGCTGCAATCGGCGCCGTTGGCAGGTGCCAGCTTGTTCTTCTGCTGCAACTCATACCACTTCAGCGAATCCGGCGTCTGTGAGACCGGGGGCAGCAGCAGCCCCTTGTCGACCTTGCCACACGGCTTGCGGTTCGCCTCCGCCCAAGCCAGTTGCGTGGTGATCTGCCCGATGCCGTACTTCGACTCTGTGCTCGGCTTGCCGTACTTTTGCGTGACGGTGTCGATCATCCGCTCCAGTGCCAGCGGGTTGGCGTAATTGGAGAGCGTGCGGCGCAAACTGATCACTCGCTGGTCGGTGGGCGGCGCCGAGAATTCCACCTGGATGGTTTCGGTGTCCTGGCCTGCCTGCGGAATCCGAACGATCAGACCGGATGTGAACGATGGCGTTTCCTGTTGCCGCGCGCCGTCGTGATAGGTGAATTTCAGGGAGTTTGAGGTGACCTGCGCGTTGGCCGAGTGCGCCTTGATGGCCGCGAGCGCCTGTTGCTCGGTCATCCCCAGCTTCAGCCCGACGATATCCCAGGCCGGAGCGGCCTGCACGGCGGTGGCGGAACAAAGCAGCGCGGTCAGGGCGAGGCCCCGGCGACGAAATCCGCTCGACGGTATTCTTCTGGGGGCACGATCAGTCATCGAGTCGCACTCGGCAGGTGGAATATTGATGAGCCGGACGGAGTCCTTCATTTGCTCGCGATGCCTCGCCGTTGTAGATTCATCGCACCATTGTTGAGCTGACAAGGGACGCTTTCATCCCCCAAACAGGGGAGATATCACTGACTCGGCCTGGCCAGGCCCGACGGGATACGCAGCGTTGAAAAATCATGCCGCCCTCTGATCTCTACGATTCTCAGCTCTCGAGCTTGATTGCGCATCTCTATGACACGGCCCTGGATGATTCGTTGTGGCCCGGAACGGCGGCGCGCATCGCGAGATCTTTTAGCTCACCCAGCACAGTCCTGAAGCTGCACGGCGATGGTGCGTGGGTGAATCTGATCGAATGTACGGAGAACCTGATCGTCTCCGAACGCGAACAAGCCTGGGCCGAACACTGGCACCGCCGCGACCTTTGGGTCGAACGCTCCCTCGCCCACGGCATGTTCAAGATCATTACGGACGAAGATTTGGTGACGCCCGAAGAACAGCTCCACAGCGGCTTCTACCGAGACTGGCTACGGCACTTGGGCATCTATCACATGCTTGGCGCCGTGTTTCCGACAACCGATGGCGCAACCGGCGTGCTCGGAATCCATCGACCGCGCGAAGCCGGAGCCTATGCCCCAGCAGACCGGATGCGCGCGCAGACGCTGCTAACCCATTTGCAACGCGCGATGAGGCTCGGGCAGCGTCTCGCGGAGGCATCCCGATCCCATGCCCCCATCCTTGAGGCACTCGATCGTTTGGACACCGGTGTGTTCATAGTTGACGGCACCTGCCGCATCATCCACGCCAGTGCGATGGCCGAGACACTGCTATGCGAGAATAAAGAACTGGCGGCCATCGGCGGACGCCTCTCGCTTCGGCAGCCGGCACAACACGACAAGCTGCTTGCGATGGTCCGCGCAGCGATGGGTTCTGCGCTTGGCAAGCCGGCCCAGCCCGGCGCGGCCTTCTCTGTTCCCAGAACTCACCGCCTGCCGTTGACACTGGAGGTGGTGCCTTTGCGGCCCTCGACACATCCCATTGGACGGCAGCGGCCGACTGTACTGATCTTTGTCCGCGACCCTGAAGCCCCCATCACCCGATCACGTTTGCGCGATCTGTTCGGGCTTACAGGCGCCGAAAGCTCCGTGGCCGCCGCCCTCGGCCGGGGCAACTCCGTTGAGGAAATCTCGGCGGCAATGGGCATCGGCCTCAGTACGGCTCGCTCTCATCTCAAACGCATCCTGGCGAAGACAGGCACACACAGGCAAGCCCAGGCCGCGGCACTGATAGCGCGGAGCATCGGCACGAAGGCGGACGACATTCCGCGCCTGTCCAGGCCGCAACGTTGACGACGTTTTCTCGGGCTTGAGACGCGACTGTGGATTTACTCGCCGTGCCACGGTATTGCACCTGAAAACGTCGAGAAGAGTTTCATTGGGGCGGGTCGTTCACAGCAGTGGCAAACGAGCGTCGCCGGTTGTGGTTGGGGAAGGCGCAGCGAGAGCACGCCACCTGAGCTTCCGCAATCGACGCATTTTTAGGTGGAGCAAACTAATGGGGTAGCAGTCACTCGTGTCGCATCAAACCGTCCGTAGGCATCCTGATCCGCACCTATTTTTCGTGCAAGTGCCCGAACTGAAGCACACACTCCAGATGCCGGTGGTGCAACGATTCCTTCGCGTTTTTCTTCGAGGTACTCAATCCCCGAACGCAGCGGCAGCTCCAGAATTCCGGGGCCTCCCCAATTCACAGCGCTGAGGATAGAAGCGGAGCCCGCCGATCAAGCGCCCAGGGGCTCTGTAACAACGCTAATGTGCGAGCATCAACAGAGCGAGCGCCACGTTATCTCAACATCTCTGCACCGAATCTCAGTGCCAAATCCAGTGCCAAACTCGGGGATTCTTGAGGTG
>NZ_CALFXI010000113.1 GCF_937958065.1 uncultured Steroidobacter sp. | reverse complement strand
TCTTGTGCGCGTTCACGATCGAGAACGCGCGCTTGATGTTGAACGCGGGGAGCAGCCGGCATCCCAACGGCCTTGGCAACAGGAACGGTCTGGTCGGCCGCTACCTGATGTCGCACCCGGCAGTGTCGGTATCGGGCCTGTTCAACGAAGACATGCAGAACGCGCTCGGCGCGACCGGCGGACAGCTGCTGTGCCAGGACCCGTTCGACAAGAAGAGCGATCCGTCGGGCGCGTTCGGCAGCCGGCAATGGGAGATCGGGCTGGCGTTGAAGCCGAACGATCTGCTCGGTATCGCGATGACGCGTCCGGACATCTTCGGCAAGAGCCTGCACGATTTCATGGTCGATGGCGCGCGTCACATGGGCTCGATGGTGGGCGTGTGCGAGGACGAGCCGCTATACGAGAACCGCGTTGATCGGTCCACGACCACCAAGGACAAGTACGGCATGCCGGTGGCGTCGATCAAGTATCAGATCAGCCCCAATGGCAGAAAACTCTGGGCGACGGCCGCCGCCGAGGGCGTGAAGATTTTCAAGGCGGCGGGTGCGCGCGAGGCGTGGACCGGACCGCCGGGCGGTCAGCACATCATGGGCGGCACCATCATCGGCAACGATCCGGCGAAGTCGGTGCTGAACGCGGTCGCGCAGAGTCACGAAGTCAGTAATCTGTTCGTGGGTGGACCTGGCGTCTTTCCTACCAGCTCGTCCATCAACTCGACTTTCACCGCGCACGCCATGGCGCTCAAGTCGGCCAAATACATCGCGGGGAATTGGAGCGCCGTCAAGGCGTAGGGGCCCGCGAATACAACAAGTACGCATCGATCCAAAACTATCTGGGAGCGTGTCGAGCAATGTTTACTCATCGGAGCAGATCTGCGCTTTGGGCTTTGTCCGCGGCGTTGGGTGCCGGAGCGGGGCTGGCCGCCCCCGGTGCCCGCGCTCAGGAAACCGTCGAGTCATCGGGCATCGAATCGGTAACCGTCACCGCGCGTCGGCGCGAAGAGAACGTGCAGGACGTGCCGGTGTCGGTCGCCGCACTGTCGGCCAGCCAGATGGAGCTGCGTGGCATCGAGCGTGTCGAGAACGTCGTTTCAGCGACGCCCAACGTACTGGTGAGCGCCGGGCCGAGCGGTGCCGTCGATGCGAGCTTCTCGATGCGCGGTATTCCTCGGGCGGGCTTCTTCGTCGATGGCATCTGGCAGCAGAGCAACCTCGGCTTGTCGAGCCGCAGTGTGGTCGAAGTCGAGTCGGTCGAAGTGTTGCGCGGACCCCAGGGAACGCTGTACGGCCGCGACTCCACCGGCGGAGCCATTCGGTTGCAGACCAAGCTGCCGGCGGAGCAGTTCGGGGCACGCATCATCGCAGCGACCGGCAGCTACGATCGCCAGGACATCGGCCTGCACGTCGATCTGCCGATCTCGGACACCTTGCTGTCGAAGTTCTCCGCCTCGAGCGAGAAGCGGGGCGGCTATGTCGAGAGCATCACCATCGACAAGGAGTTCGGCGACATCGAGAACACGATGCTGCGCGCGGACTTCCTGTGGAAGCCCACCGATGCACTGCGCGTTCGCTTGACCGGCGACAGCGCCAAACAGATCGGCACGCAGGCGAACTACACGCTGCTGATGATCGATCCGGGCGCGCCCGGGCCCGATTCGGGTTTCGGCTTCCAGGTGCCGCCGTATCAATATTACGAGCTGGCGGGTCGGCCCTATAACTGTCACACCCAGGTGCCGAATTGCCCGGGCGGCCTGGTCGGGGATCTGCAGACCACCTCGGATTTCGATGCCGGTCCGGGCATCGACATCGACATCAGATCGCTGACGCTGCGCGCCGATTGGGAGGTCAACGAGAACGTAACGCTGAGCTCGCTGAGCAACTACACTCGGCAGGACTCGTGGTTCTACGCGCACTTCGACAATTCCGACGTCGATTTCTTCTCGCAGGGCTCATACGCGGAACGCGAAGGCCTGAGTCAGGAATTCCAGATCGCCGGCGAGCATGGCCGCCTGAAATATGTCGCCGGCCTGTACGGCTGGCGCACCGACAACATCTCGCGCTTCATGCGCTGGACGTTCTGGGATTTCCGCACCGGCGAGCTCGACTTCAGCCGCGTCACCAATTCTCCGCAATGCACCTCCTGGGTGCCGACCAGCGGCAACGTTCCATGCATCATGGTGCCCGGTTCGAGCGAGAGCCTGATCTCCACGCGGGAAGAGGGTTTCGCGGGATTCGGCGAGGTGACTTACGAGATCACCGATACGTTGGCCGCGACCGTCGGCTTGCGCTATCACGATCAAACCAACACAACCTGGACCGAGCTGTTCGGACCGAACACGGCGCCGCGCTCGAACATTCCGGGTCAGCTGCCTTCGGGCGATCTGGTCGCCAGCGCCGGCCGCGTCGATCCATTCGAGTATGCCTTCGACAAGGTCACCTATCGCTTCGCGCTCTCCAACAAATTCACCGACGACATCATGGTGTATGGCGGCATGGCGCAGGGCTACAACGGTGGCGGCATCTCGCGCATCAACATCCCGCAGGTCGACGGCAGCCTGGTGCTGACCGACTTTCCCTACGATCCGGAGACCATCAACAACTACGAGCTGGGCATGCGCTCGGACTGGCTGGACGGCACGCTGCGAGTGAACACGACCGTGTTCTTCACGCAATGGCAGGACATTCAGCTCTCCGGCACGGTGCGCAATCCAATCACCGGCGAAGTGCTGCCTCAGTTCGTGATCCAGAACTCGGCTGAAGCGGAAGCCAGGGGCGTCGAGCTGAGCGTGGTGTATCAGCCGATCTCCAATTTCCAGGTGAACCTGGAGCTGGGCCTGCTGGAGACGGAGTACACCAAGGTGGCGGAAGGCTCGGAGATCACCCTGGACAGCAAATTCGGTCAGGCGCCGGAAGTGCAGTACGCGCTCGGCGCGCAGTACACGGCATCTTTGCCGGGCGGCAACGATCTGGTCATGCGCGGCGATTACAACTGGACCAGCGGTTTCATGCGCAGCTATGTGCCGGGGGACCAGAGCACCACCTACACCGGCAAGAAGTGGGAACAGGAGGCGTACGGATTGTTGAACCTGCGCTTCGTGTTCATCCACTCCAGCGGCAAATGGGAGGTGGCGGCCTTCGGCACCAACCTGACCGACGAGCGCTACACCACCGGCGGCTTCTTCAGCCCGCTGCTGCTGGTCGACGACGGCACCATCGGCCGGCCGCGGGAATACGGCGTGAGCCTGAAGCTGAACTTCAATTGACAACCAGTCGGGGCAGCATCGTGAAGACCAAACGTACCTCGATCGTGGCGCTGCTGGCTGCGCTCGGTGTGATGGCGAATGCCAATGCGGATCAGCGTGAGCTCAAGCACATGCACGTCGGCGGCGGGCTGTCACACCCGCCGCACACGATGATCCTGCAGATCCAGTACTCGGACATCGTGTACGACACCTCGGGGCAGGACAGTCACGCGACCAGCCTGGATGTTTACACCATGGACCCGCCGGAACCGAACGTGCCGGTGATGGTGTTCGTGCACGGCGGCGGTTTCCGGGTCGGCGACAAGGCGTCGAGCAAGGACCTCGATCCCAAGCCCGAGTATTTCAACAGCAAGCTGGGCTTCGTGTTCGTCAGCGTCAACTACCGATTGCTGCCGCAAGGCAAGTATCCAACCAACGTTCAGGACGTCGCCAATGCGCTGGCCTGGGTCCAGGACAACATCGCGAGGTTCAATGGCGATCCGAATCAGATCTTCCTGATGGGACATTCGGCGGGCGCGGCCCTGGTGGCGCAGGTCAGTACCGATGAAACCTTTCTCAGGAAGGCCGGCAAGGACCTGAGCCTGTTGAAAGGTGTGATTGCCAATGAAGGCACGTACGTCCACGACATCGATGCCAAGCGATCCGAAATGCTTTATGGCGCCGAATGGCGCAAGGCCTCGCCGAGCGAACACGTCGCCAAAGGCAAGGGTCTGCCGCCGTTCCTGTTGTTGTACGTGAAGAACGCTTCGGGAATCAGCGCCAACTCGGAGAAGAACGCCTCCAGGTTCGCGGAGCTGCTGCGTGGGGCCGTGGTGCGTGTCGACACGTTGGGGCTGGAGCACGTCGAACATTTCGGCGCCAACGAGCGCATGGGCGAGCCCGGCCGTGCCCGGCCGCGGCCGCGGCCCGCGCAGCA
>NZ_CALFXI010000112.1 GCF_937958065.1 uncultured Steroidobacter sp. | reverse complement strand
AATCGGCCTGAATCTGTTTCAGCTCTTCGAGCGCGGTGCTGACGGGCGCCGCCAGGCGCTCGAAGCGAGCCAGCGCTTCCTGCTTGCCGGCCTCGATGCCCTGCTGCTTGCCCTCTTCGCGACCTTCGGCCCGCCCTGTGTCCAGGCCAGTGCGCATGCCGGCTTCGTGACCTTCGCGATACCCCCGCTCCATGCCGCGCTGATAACCATCATGCATGGCCGATGTGACTTGCGATGGCATCGTGCCCGGCCCGGACCACGCATTCGGATCCGCCAGCTGCGCGAGCGCCGTGAACCGATGTGAGCGCCAGACCCGGCTCATTCCAACACCGCCTCGGCAAACAATTGGACTTCGATCTCACCAGCGTCGGCGAGCGCCTTGACCTGCGCCATGATGTCGTTGCGCGCCTGCTCGACCCGGCTGCGTGACAACGGACCACTGCGCCGCATCGTTTCTTCGAAGCTTTGCGCCTGACGACGCGGCATGGCGCGAATGATGGCATCGCGCACCGCCGGCTCCGCGCCCTTGAGCGCGACCGCCCACTGCTCGACCGGCACGTCTTCCATGATTCGCAGCAGCGTCGCCTCGGTCTGACGCGAAAGAATGAAGAAGTCGTACATGCTGCGCTCGATCTCGGCGACCACTTCGGCATCGTGACTGCGCAGCACTTCGACCATCTTGGCGCGGTTGTCCGGCAAGCGATTGAGAATCTCGGCGACCTGACGAACGCCGGCAACGCTGGTGCTCTGCAAGCCCAGGCTGGCAAGACAGCGCTCGACCAGCTCGTCCAGCTCGACCAGCAACTCGTGATCGACTTCGTTCAAGCGCGCCAGATTCACGAGCACCAGATCGCGAGTGCCGGCCGGCAGCGCGCCGATGACCTGGCCCGCAAGTGCCGGCGGCAGGAATGCGAGGAACACGGTCTGCATGCGCACGTGTTCCTGACTGATGCGCTCGGCCAGCCACTTGGGCGAGGCCCATTGCAGGCGCGCCAGCTTGGGACGAATGGCGTCGCCATAAATGCTGTTGAGAACGCTGTCCGCGATATCCGAGCCGAGCGCCAGATCCAGCGAGCGCTTCAGATACGAGCGAGACGCGCCGTGCACGCCGCTCTGCTGGCGATACTCATCGAAGAAACGTTGCAGCGACTGCTTGACCGCCTCGACCTTGATGCCGCTGATGCGCGACATCACCTGGGTCACTTCCAGCAGCTCGTCGCGCGACAGACAGCGAAGCACGGCCGCGGCCGGCTCCTCGCCCATGCTCAGCAACACGATGGCGGCCTGCTCCAACGGCGAAGCGGCCACTTGAGCGACGGCATTATTCGCGTCGGACATTCTTCTGCACCCACTGCTTCACGACTTCAGCGACACGCTCCGGCTCCTTGGCCGCCAGCGCGCGCAGATGATCGACCATCACATCGACCGGCGAGCCCGGCGGCGGCAGGTCGTAATCCTCCAGCAGCGGACCGACCGGGATCGGTCCCTTGTTGGCATTCGCTGTCGGCAGCGCCGTTGCCACTGCAGCGCTCGCAGTTGCGGCCGCGGGCGCCGGCGTCGCCTCGATCTGTTGAATCGTCGGCGCCGGCAGTTCCAAGCGCCGCTTGAGCATCCGCAACAGCGGTCGAACGATGAGCAGATAGGCGAACAACGCAGCCAGGGCGTAAGCCACATACACCCCCATCTCGATCATGCGATCGGGCTGCTGCCACCACACCGGCACGGGTGCCGGTTTCGGGAAGCCGAGCGAAGAAACAACCAGGCTGTCGCCGCGGGTGGTGTCGATGCCGAGGCCGCTGCGCAGGATCTTGTCGATGTTGGCCAGCTCGGCTTCGCTCCAGGCGTTGCCCGATGGCGCTGCTGCGTCGTTGAGCACGACCGCGACGCTCAACTTCTTCAGCCGGCCAGGACTGCGCTGAATCTGCGTGACGCTGCGGTCGTAGGCGAACTGTCGGGTGGCCGCGTTGCGCACCGTGCTGCTCTCTTTGGGAGCCTCGGTGTCGGCGCCAATGTCGACCGGCCGATTGCTGAGCGAGCCCGGCACGCCGAGCGCCAGCGGCTCGGTGTCCTGCTCGGCACGCGTCGTTTCGTTCGTGACTTTCGGAGTGTCGCCGTACTGCTCGTGCGTCTCCTGCACTTTGTCGTTATCGACGTCCGCCGTGACGCTGAGCTTGAAATTGTCGCTGCCGACGATGGGTGCGAGCAGATTCTGGGCGCTGCGCAGCGTGTCGTCCCGGTAATGACCGGCCGCATCGTTGACCTGCGTGGCCTCGAAGCCTTCGCTGAGATCGACGCGCGCGGACAGCAGGTTGCCCGCCTGATCCACCAGGGTCACCTTGGTGGGATCGAGCCCGGTGGTGCTGCTCGCGACCATTTTGACGATGGCGGCAATCTGCTCGTTGGAGAGTTGGCGGCCCGGCTTGAGGCCGAGCACCACGGAAGCCGAGCTCGGCTCGGCGGTGTTGACGACGAACGACGAAGATTTGGCGATCGCGATATGCACTCGCGCCGTATCGACGGCGTCGATGGTCATGATGCTCTGGGCGAGCTCGCCTTCCAGGCCGCGACGGAAGCGCACGTCCTGGACGAACTGGCTGACGCCGAGCGGGTCGCTGCGATCCATCAGCTCGAGGCCGGCCGGCAGCTGTGCCACCACGCCTTTGGACGCCAGCAGCATGCGCACTTCACCGAGCCGGTTGGCAGGTACGAGCACCTGACCGGTCTCGGGATGGATGCGATATGAAATGTTGGCGCCGTCGAGCACGGACATCATGTCCGCGGCGGCGACCTTCTCGCGCGCACCGAACAGCGGCTTGAATGAAGACTGATCACGCCACGCGAACATCAGCACCACCGCGGTGATGACGGTCGCCAGCAACACCAGTGGCATCAGGCCACGTAGCACCGCGGGCCATTCCATGGACGCGCTGTCTTGCGCAGCACCGCTGCGTGGCCAGAACCTGGCCACGGTTGCTTTCAACGTATTCGTCACTGGGGCAGGCCTACAGCGGCAGCTTGATCAGATCTTCCATGGCGCCGACGATTTTGTTTCGGGCCTGCATCAGCATCGAGAACGACAGGCTGGCCTGCTGGCTGGCCAGCATGGCGCCGACCAGGTCGTCGCTGCGGCCGGCATCGACCGCCGCCATTCGAGCGCCGGCGTCGCGGTCCTGCGCATCGACGCTGTGCACGGCTCGCTCGAAAAACGAGGCGAAACCATCGGTGCGTGTCGCCGGTGCGCTGGCGGGTTGTGGAACGAGCTGCTGAAGTGACGCGGCGTCTTCAGCAATGCGCGATTGAACTGCTTCGATCGCGGCCGCCATCGGGCTATGAGAAAACTGCGTTACGGGCATCGCTTAATCCTTTCACTCGTCTTGGTCGCTCAGGTACGCCGCGGTGCGCTGAGCCGTCCGTAGCAGCAGCATCGACGCGCCCTCGCTTCGAGTTAAGCGCGCGTACGGCCTTTTGCTACACGACGCACACTTTTCCCGCCAGATTCAGCGCATCTGCGCACGCTCGTTTACGGCCAACCCTTAACCGGCGGGTGAGACCGACGATGAGCGTGTCACGCAGCACGCGAATCGCAGACGCTATTGCGCCTGCAACGGACGATTGGCGACCGGACTGTGCTCGCGATTGAGCTTTCGCGGTCGACTCGTGACGCGCTTCACAAGTGGCCAACGCTTCGTGCATTGCTTACTAAAGAATTCGGAGTGCACACGCGATAACCGCCTCGACGCATGACTTGTCAGAAGACATGCACAATTTTTCTTCCCGACGACGCGAGGTGGACGTGGCAACGATGACTGACAAAGCGCCCAACGTCCGTCCCTATACCGTCATCGATCCGCGCACCATGGGCCGTCCCGTGCACCTGCTCGGCAACTTCGCAAATCAGTTGCGCGACGACGTTGCCGACTTTCTGCGTGCGCGAATCAATCGACGCTACAAGGCCAGCTTCCAGATTGATGCAATCTCCTTCGTCGCGGCTCCGGCAGACTCGCAACGCTGGTTGAGCTACGTTACGAATGAGGCGGACGGCGCGAACGGCGGACGCGTCCACTTTGCAATCGAGCGGCCGCTGCTGCTGTGCCTGCTGCGCTATCGATATGGCTCGCCGCTGCCCGAAACGAGTGCAGCGACCGACAGCGCCACGCCGCCGCTCACTCCAGTGATCGACGAGCCCGAGACGGCGACCGAAGAGCGCCTCGGCATCATGCTGGGTCAACAACTCGCCGAGCTGGCGGTGCGCCGGATCGAATCGGTGCAACGCCTGCAAACCGGCACACCCGCCGAAGTGACATTCGCCGAAGCTGCCCTGCAGGGCGCAAGCGACGGTGAGTGGTTGTTGCGGCTCACGCTCAGCGAAACCCGCTGCAACATCAGCGGGGAATTGCTGCTGAAGATTTCCGCGGTCTGGATGAATCGCCTGCTGCAGGCGCTGGCGCCGGCCCGCGAACGTTCGAGACAAAAACAGATCACGGCAACGAAGCCGTTTCCAGCGCGCCTGCAGCTGACCTTGCGGGCCCGACTGCTGGAGAAGGAAGTGTCGCTCGGGACACTGCTCGATCTACGACAGGGGGATGTATTGCCGATCAGCATGGGCGACGCCGATGTCCTGATCGGCGACTCGCGCCTCTTCACCGCCAGCGTCGCCGAGCACCACGGCAAGCTGTGCCTCACTTCGTTAGCCGATGTAGATTGACCTAGGGATTGACCAACGTGAACACCGCATCGACTCCTTCCGACGACAATTTGCTCGCTGATCTCGAGGATGTGCTGGAGGACGAAGCTCCCGCCGCGGCCGCGCCCGCTCCCGCCCCGCCGAAGCGCAACTTCGCGGCAATGATGCGCCGGATCCCGGTAACGCTGACACTCGAAGTCGGCTCCGCGAAACTCTCCTTGCAGGATCTCGCCGAGATCGAGCGCAACAGCGTCATCGAGCTGGACTCGCTCGCCGGCGAACCGCTGATCATCAAGGTCAACGGCACGGCGATCGGCCGCGCCGAAGTGGTCGTCAGCGGCGAGAACTACGGCCTCAAAGTGGTCGAGCTCAGCGATCTGAATCTGGACACGCTCACGTCATGACGTTCCCGCAAGCGCAGGCCCTCCTGCGCTGGAATTGGCCGCGCCTGATCGCAGCGGCCGTGCTGCTGCTCGGCCTGTGCTCGGCAGCGGGTGCGGCGCCGATCGAGATCATCGGCACCAGCGACGACGGCAGCTCCACCGAATTCACGGTCAAGACGCAGGTCCTGATCATCATGACCCTGCTCGGGCTGCTGCCCGTGCTGGCGCTGATGATGACCAGCTTCACCCGCTTCGTGATCATCCTGGCGCTGCTGCGCCAGGCGCTCGGTCTGCAACAAGGTCTGCCGAACCGGATCGTCACCGGCGTGGCCCTGATTCTGACGCTGCTGGTGATGCGCCCCATCGGCGAGCAGATCTACACCGAAGCGCTGGTGCCGTTCGACAATGAGACGATCACGTTTCAGCAGGCGCTGGGCAATGCGCAGGCACCGCTGTCGCGCTTCATGCTGGCGCAGACTCACAAAGGCGCGCTCGCGCAGATGGCGCAGCTCGCCGGCGAATCGCACATTACCGACCCGACGCAGCACGGCTTTCTGGTGAAGCTGTCGGCCTTCGTGCTCAGCGAGCTCAAGACCGCGTTCCAGATCGGCTGCATGCTGTTCGTACCGTTTCTGATCATCGACCTGGTGGTCTCTTCGGTGCTCATGGCCATGGGCATGATGATGCTCTCGCCGCTGGTCATCTCGCTGCCGCTGAAGCTGCTGCTGTTCGTCCTGGTCGATGGCTGGACGCTGACGGTACAGACGCTGGTCGGCAGTGTTCAGGCGTATTAGCGAGGCGCACCGAATGACTGCCGATATCGCCGCCGACCTGGTCAGCTCCGCGCTCCGCCTGACGATGCTGCTGGTCAGCGTGCTGGTCGTGCCAGGCATGCTGGTCGGCCTGGTCATCGGCCTGTTCCAGGCCGCCACTCAGATCAACGAACAGACGCTGAGCTTCCTGCCCCGCCTGCTGGTCACGTTGCTGGCCATCGCCTTGAGCGGTCACTGGATGGCGGCACGGCTGATGGACTTCTGCGTCGCGGTGTTCAAAGGCGCGACGCAGCTGACCGGCTGAGATCACACGCCATGGAAGCGGTGCTGCTCCAACAACTTCCGAATCTGCTGAGCGCGGTCTGGTGGCCGTTCTGCCGCGTGCTCGGCATGCTCAACGCCGCGCCCATCATCGGCGAGAACATGGTGCCGATCACCGTGCGCGTGCTGTTGTCGGTCGTGCTGGCGGTGATTTTCATTCCCGTCGCGCAGCCGGTCGCGCCGATCGATCCGTTTTCGTTGCAGGCACTGGTGCTCACGGCCAATCAGGCACTGATCGGATTCGGCCTCGGCCTCGCCTTTCATCTGACCATGGCCGTGATGCAGATGCTGGGCTTCGTGGTGTCCTCGCAAATGGGCTTGTCGATGGCCATCATGAACGACCCCATGACCGGCACGTCTTCCGACGTGATCGCGACGCTGCTGTATCTGCTGTGCATCCTGGTGTTCTTCAGCATCGATGGCCATCTGGTGCTGGCGCAGGTCATCGGTGCCAGCTTCCACACCTGGCCGGTGGGCGGACCGCTGGATATCAACACATTGCGCGACATCGCATACAACGTCGCCTGGGTGTTCTCCGCGGCCTTGCTGCTCGCCATCCCGGTCGTGTTCTCCACCATGGTGGTGCAAATGGGCTTCGGCCTGTTGAACCGGATCGCGCCGGCGCTGAACCTGTACTCGCTGGGCTTTTCGGCCATCATCATCTTCGGGCTGTTCATGCTGGGTTATCTGGCGCGAGTGCTGCCCGGTCATTATTTACGGCTGACGCAGCAGGTGCTCGAACTGCTGCGCCTGAAGACGGGCTGACGCCATGGCCGAAACCCCACAGGACGACAAGAGCGAAAAAGCCTCCGCGCAGAAGCTGAAGAAATCCCGCGAGAAGGGTCAGGTTGCACGCTCGCGCGACTGGACCACCGCGATCGGCATCTTTCTGTGCCTGCAGCTGACGGTGTTTCTGCTGCCCGGCTATCTGGAGGATTTTCGCCAGCTGTTCGCGCGCAGCTTCGTGGCGATGCCGCAGCCCGGGGATCTGGAGAATGCGAACTCCACGCTGTTCTCCTCCTGCATGACGCTGCTGTTCAAGATGGTGCTGCCGCTGTTGATCCTGCCGTTGCTGGTGGCGCTCGGCTCGTTGTTTCCGGGCGGCCCGGTGCTGAGCCTGACGCCGTTGAAGCCGCGCTTCGACAAGCTCAATCCCCTCTCCTATTTCAAGCGCATGTTCAGTCAGCGCCATCTGATCGAGACGCTCGCCTCGATGCTCAAGGCGGCGGTGCTGATCGCGACCTTGTGGTGGGTGGCTCGCGGCAACGTCGCCGACTTTCTGCAACTGCAGACCCGCCCCCTGCCCGAAGCGATCCAGGGCGCCGCGGACCTGATGCTCGCCGGTGTCATGTCGCTATGCGCGGTGTTCATCGTCTTCGCTCTGATCGACCTGCCCATCCAGAGCTTCGTGTTCCTGCGTGAGCAGCGCATGACCAAGCGCGAGGTCAAGGAAGAGCACAAGACCGCCGAAGGCCGGCCCGAGATCAAACAACGCATCCGCCAGATCCAGCAGAAGATGTCACGCGGCGCCGTCCGCAAAGCGGTGCCGACCGCGGATGTGGTCATCGTGAATCCCGAGCATTACGCCGTCGCGGTGAAGTACGACGAGAAGCGCGCGCAGGCGCCGTTCGTCGTCGCCAAGGGCGTCGACGAGATGGCGTTGTACATCAAGGCTGTCGCGATCCAGCACGACGTCGAAGTCGTGACGTTGCCGCCGCTGGCGCGCGCCATCTACAACACCAGCCAGGTGAATCAGCAGATTCCGGCGGCGTTGTACGAAGCCGTCGCCAGCGTGCTGGCGTACGTGCTGCAGATCCAGGCTTTCCGCAAGGGCCGTCGCAACGCGTTGCCGACGCTGCCCAGCGATCTTTCATTCCCACGTTTCGAAGGGTAGCCCGACATGAGCGCCCCGTCCGACAGTTTTCTGAGCCGCACCGCCCACTCGCTCCGCCAGCATCGCGCGGCCGTGCCGCTGTTCCTGATGGCGCTGCTGGCAATGATCATCCTGCCGCTGCCGCCGGTGCTGCTGGACGTGCTGTTCACGTTCAACATCGTGCTCGCATTGATCGTGGTGCTGGTCAGCGTCACCGCGCGCCGCCCGCTGGATTTCACGGTCTTCCCGACCATCATTCTCGCCACGACGTTGATGCGACTGGCACTGAACGTCGCCTCCACGCGCGTCGTCCTGCTGCATGGCCATGAAGGTACGCACGCGGCCGGCAGCGTCATCGAAGCGTTCGGTCATGTGGTGATCGGCGGCAACTTCGTGGTCGGCCTGGTGGTGTTCGTCATTCTGATGATCATCAACTTCGCGGTCGTGACCAAGGGCGCCGAGCGCATCTCCGAAGTGTCGGCGCGCTTCACGCTGGACGCGCTGCCGGGCAAGCAGATGGCCATCGACGCGGACCTGAACGCCGGCCTGATCAATCAGGAGAAAGCCCAGCAGCGGCGTCGCGAAGTCGCCATGGAAGCGGACTTCTACGGCTCCATGGACGGTGCCTCGAAGTTCGTGCGCGGCGACGCCATCGCCGGCATCCTGGTGCTGCTGATCAACATGGTCGGCGGCGTGATCATCGGCTCGCTGATGCACGGTCTGTCGTTCGGCGAAGCCTTCAAGCTGTACGCCCTGCTCACCATCGGTGACGGCCTGGTCGCGCAGATCCCGGCGCTGCTGCTGTCGGCCGCCGCGGCGATCATCGTCACGCGCATCAGCGACTCGGGCGATTTCGAACAGCAGGTCGGCTCGCAGATGCTCGCGTCGCCGAGCGTGCTGTGGGGCGCGGCCTGCATGATGCTGGTGCTGGGTTTGATCCCCGGCATGCCCTGGCTGACCTTCCTGACGTTTGCGGCCGTGCTGGCATTCGCCGCGTGGCGGATGACCAAGCATGCGATCGCCAAGCCCGATGAGAATGCAGCGGCCGAGGCCGCGATCCTCGCGCAGCCGGCGCCCGAGCTGGACTGGCGCAGCCTGCCGTTCGTCGAGCCGCTCACGGTGAGCGTCGGCTACAAGCTGGTGAATCTGATCGATCGGGGTCAGGGCGCGCCGCTCGATGGCCGGCTCAAAGGCATTCGTCAGCAGATCAGCGAATCCATGGGCCTGCTGCTGCCGCCCATCGGCGTGCGTGACGATCTCACCTTGCCGCCCACTCAGTATTCGGTGCTGCTCAATGGCAGCGTGATCGCCGAGGCGGAGATTCAGCCGGACAAGCTGATGGCGATCGCTTCGGCGCAGGTGTACGGCACGATCGACGGGATTCCGGGTGTCGAGCCGGCCTATGGCATGCCGGTCATCTGGATCGCGGCGTCCGAGCGCGCCAATGCGCTGGGCCTGGGTTATCAGGTCGTCGATGGCGCCAGCGTGATTGCGACGCATGTGTCCAAGCTGGTACGCGAGCATCTGTCGGAGCTGATTCGTCACGAGGACGTGCCTGCTCTGCTCGAACGACTGGGGGCGCTGTCGCCGAAGTTGTCGGCCGCGGTCGAGAAGGCACTCACGCATAGCCAGCTGTTGAAAGTGTTCCGGCTGCTGCTGGCGGAGAACGTCTCGCTGAAAGACATCGTGCCGATCGCCACGACGCTGCTGGAAAGCTCGGAGACCACCAAGGATCCCATTCTGCTCGCCGCCGAGGTGCGCTGCGCCCTGCGCCGGCAGATCGTCAGCTCGATTCTGGGCAAATCGCCGCAGATGAAGGCGTTCAATCTCACCGGCGAGCTGGAGAACATGTTGCTGGGCTCGCTCAATCAAGCGACCCAATCGGGCAAGGTGGCCCTGGACAATTATCCGGTCGATCCGAATCTGCTGTCGCAGCTGCAGACCAACATGCCGGTGATGCGCGAGCAGATGAAGCAACAAGGCGTGCCTCCGCTGCTGCTCGTGATGCCGCAGATTCGCCCGCTGCTCGCACGATACGCCCGGTTGTTTGCTCCCGGCCTGGCCGTGCTTTCGTATAACGAGATTCCAGAGCACAGGGACATCAGCATCATCGGTTCGCTGGGATGATCAACGAGAGTTGAGCTCGGCGCGCGGCCGCAGCTGCAGGATCACGATCGCGGCTTCGGCCGCGGCTCGAAACAGCGACGCCGACGGCAGCTCGACGATGAGATGCGGCGGCAGCATGCTCGATGAGTTTTCGTTCACGACACTGAGCAGCGCATTGCCCTGCGTAACCTGCGCTCGCCGCAGCCGCAGACCGGCGCGGCTCAACGCCGAAGCGATGCCGGGCAGCGCCTGCTGAACCGCGAGCAGACTGGGACGCTGCTCGCAGGCGACCAATAATTCCACATCGTCGTCCGAGGATTGGACGTGCAGCACGATGCCGCCCATCGTCGGTGGCGAGAGTCCGAGCTGCAGCGCCAACGGCAAACCACGACGCACTGGCTTGCGACGCGCCCGATCGATGGCTACGACCAGACGTAACATCAGCTGCATTCCCGCCCACGCGTACACCGGCAGCAACCAGCGATCGTGTACGGTCGGGTTCGGTGTGAACATGGTTTCGCGGAACAAGGCAGCCGTACCTGTTCGCGCGCCCGCCTGATCGGCGCTGGCGTAACCCGGCGGACGGGTCCAATGATCCTGCGCGAGCGCTCGCCATGAAGTCGCCAGAACCGCGGGGTCGGGCAATTGCCACGCGATCTGCTTCAGCACGGCTTGATCCAGCTGCATCGCTTTGTATTGAGTCAGGGGCGGTGCCGAGCTGCCGTTCGCGTTCCCATTCGGCGCTTCGCGAAAGGCCAGCTCCAGCTGCGGCTCGGTGGCCAGCACTTGCATCAGCAAGGTATCGCCGGGCCGCAGCCCTTCGCCCAGCTTGTTCAATCCCACCAGGCGCAGCTCGGTGCCGTTGGCCATGGTCACGAGCAGATCGTCGCCGGCGGCATCGGCCAGTGTCAGCAGCAGCGTGTCACCGGGCGTCGGCAGCTGTTTGCGCTCGCCGGTACGCTGCTGTGTCACTCGCGGCTGTACGATCGCGGCGACTCTTTCAACCACAGCCATCTCGTCCCCAGGTAGCCATCTCGTTATAAACAAAAGGAGCCAGCCGTTTTCACGGACTGGCTCCCGTGTCGCGTGAGTGCCGTGCCATCAGGACCACGGCGCGCTCACCATTACTGCATCAGAGACATCACCAGCTGCGACAGGCTGCTGCTCTGCTTGAGGGCCGACGTACCAGCCTGCAACAGCAGCTGCTTGCTGGTCGAGTTCGACGTTTCCAGGGCGTAGTCCACGTCCATGATGCGACCCTTGGAAGCGGTCGTGTTCTGGATCATGTTGCCGAGGTTGTTGTACACGTGCTCGAGGCGGTTCGAAGCAGCACCGAGCTGCGCACGCACCGTGCCCACTTCCGTCAACGCATCGTTGATCGTGGTGATGATGCCGTTGTCACCCGTCAATTCCGTGCCATCCGACGGAGTGGCGAAGCCCGCATAGTTCGCGCTCACGTCAGCGAGCGCAGTGGCGAGATCGCCCAGGCTGGTCTCGGTGTCGACATCCATCGTTTCGTCGGCGCTGGCGCCGATCTGGAACGTGATCGCCGTGGACAACAGGCCGCCGGTACCGTCGGTGTTGGTGCCGTCCGAGAACAGACGCTGACCGCCGAACGACGTGGTACGGAAGATGTTGCTCAACTCCAGGCCCAGCGCGTCGAATTCGGCCTGCAGCGCGGCCACGTCATCGGTCGTCGACGAGGCGTTGTACGCTTCGGTCGCCAGATCCTTCATACGCAGCAGCACGTTGGTCATTTCCGAGAACGCGCCTTCGGCGGTCTGCATCATGGAGATGCCGTTCTGGGTGTTGCGCTGAGCGACGGCCATGCCGCGGGTCTGGGCGTCCAGACGGGTCGCGATCTGCAGGCCGGCGGCGTCGTCCATCGCGCTGTTGACGCGATAGCCGGTGCCGAGGCGGGTCAAAGAGGTGGTCAGGGACTTCTGGGTGTTGCCGACCGCATTCTGCGAAGACAGCGCAGCAGCGTTAGTGTGAAGCGAAAGCATGTTGAACTCCTGGTGGTTGTCGTCTTGAGCGCGACACCAATCAGTTCCTCGCGCTCTCAGTCCTTGAAGGCGGCGGGTCGTTCGGAGTTCTTAAATGGCGACGGCCGGGGATTTTTCGTGACCGCCGTCACAAATCGGCGCGGCTGGCTGCCGCGCCGTGTGCTTCATTCAATAAGAGTCGCCGGGAATGCGCACCCAGCCTTCCATCAGGACACGCGCGCTGCGGCTCATGATGGCCTTGGTGACCGTCCATTCGCCGTCGACCTTGCTGGCTTCGGCGCCGACCCGCAGCGTGCCGGACGGATGACCGAAGCGGACCGTGTTCCGCTCTCCTCCGCCCGCCGCGAGATTCACCAGCGTGCCGGGAATGGCGGCTGCCGTGCCGATCGCAACTGCGGCCGTGCCCATCATCGCGTGATGCAGTTTGCCCATCGACAGCGCGCGCACCAGCAGATCGATGTCGCTGGCCTGCACGTGCTTGCCGCTGGAAGAAACATAGCTCTTGGGCGGCGCGACGAATGCAACTTTCGGCGTGTGCTGACGCTTGGCGGCCTCTTCGAGCGTTTTGATCAGCCCCATGCGAATGGCGCCGTGCGCGCGAATGTTTTCAAACATCGCGAGCGCTTTGCCGTCGCTGTTGATCGCTTCCTGCAACTCGATACCGGTGTAGCCGATGGCATCGGCATTGACGAAGATGGTCGGGATGCCGGCGTTGATCAAGGTCGCCTCGAGCGTGCCGAGGCCGGGCACTTCGAGATCATCGATCAAGTTTCCGGTAGGAAACATCGAGCCGCCCGCGCCTTCTTCATCGGCCGCGGGATCGAGGAACTCCAGCTGCACTTCAGCCGCCGGGAACGTGACGCCGTCCAGCTCGAAGTCGCCTGTCTCCTGCACGACGCCATCGGTGATGGGCACGTGCGCAACGATGGTCTTGCCGATGTTCGCCTGCCAGACGCGCACGCTGACCGTGCCATTGCTGGGAATGCGGCTGGCATCGATCAAGCCATTGCTGATGGCGAACGGACCGACCGCCGCGGACAGGTTGCCGCAGTTGCCGCTCCAATCGACGAACGGTTTGTCGATGGACACCTGGCCGAACAGATAATCGATATCGTGATCCGCTCTGCTGCTCCTGGACACGATCACGGTCTTGCTGGTGCTGGAGGTCGCACCGCCCATGCCATCGATCTGCTTGCCGTAAGGGTCGGGGCTGCCGATCACACGCTGCAGCAAGGCGTCGCGTGCCGCGCCAGGCACCTGAGCCGCCGCGGGCAGATCCTGCAGGCGGAAGAACACTCCCTTGCTCGTGCCGCCACGCATGTACGTGGCGGGGATTTTGATTTGCGGTGCGTGCGCCATGCTCAAGCCACCTTGGACGATTCGAGGAAGTCCTGCGCAAACCGTTGCAGCACGCCGCCGGCTTCATAGATCGACACTTCTTCGGCGGTGTCGAGACGGCAAGTCACGGGGACTTCGACGCGCTCGCCACTCTTGCGATGAATCACCAGCGTCAGATCCGCGCGCGGCTTGCGCTCGCCGACGACATCGAAGGTTTCCGTGCCGTCGATGTTCAGCGTCTTGCGATTCACGCCCGGCTTGAACTCCAGCGGCAGCACCCCCATGCCGATCAGGTTGGTGCGGTGGATGCGCTCGAAGCCCTCGGCCACGATC
>NZ_CALFXI010000111.1 GCF_937958065.1 uncultured Steroidobacter sp. | reverse complement strand
ATCAAATCGGCAGCAGCCGCGTAGAACGAGCGGCAACTACTTTGACATGCACCGCCGGATCGGCAGCGAAATCTTCGTCTCCGCATCGTCCAGACCGAGCCAGAACCGTCTGATCTCGTCCCGATTGAGGCTGCGTTCCTTTGCCTGCTCCTGACCGCCGGGCTTCTACAGAAGGCCGGCGGCCGGCGAGCTCGGGATCAAGTCGCGCATCGCTGCGAAGTTGAACACCTGCGCCGTTAGGTCGCGGATTCGATTCGCCATGACAGTGCTGCCGCGCGCGAGGATCTTGTCGATGATCAGAACCAGGTCGCGCTTCGTGATGTCGCTCGCCGGTTTGTCCTTCACTGGCGCTTGCAGGAGGTGGACTCGTAGCAGCCGTACCGCCTCGCGTGGCCGTTTGCGGTGACGACGGGCATGGTGCCACGCCCATTCGGCGATGACGTTGCGAACCGTGATGGCCTCGGTCAGTTGACGCGCTTCTTCCTGGCGCTGCCGCTCGATACGAAGTCGTTCCCGCTCGACCTTCGGATCAAGACCCTGCGCCAGTTGCTTGCGAACTTCGGCATGGGCCTCGTGCGCTTGATCGAGTGTCATCGCGGGATATTCGCCGAGCGTCAGCCATACGGCCTTTCCATTGCGCTGATAGCGGACCAGCCAGACGAGAGCGCCACCTGTGCGGTGACGGAGAATGAAGCCGACGCGGCCTGCCTCGCTGTACGTTGTGTCCTCGGCAGGGCGGTTATCGAGCAGAGACTTCAGCCAGGTCGGGGTAAAACGTTTCTTCGCCGGCATAGTGGGGCTGGCCGGCAGGCCCAGCACATGCGAGGCGTTCAGGCCGGCTACAGTCCGGCTACAGTTTATTTCATTCTTGGGACTTCCGCAGTACACCTCGGAAGAGTACGATGCAGATCGCTGAAAGGCTGGTTTTACCGGTGTTTCGTGGTTAAGAAGACTGATGAACTAGGCTGGTGCTAAAGAGGCTTTCAAGCGCATGGGGTGCAAGGGGTCGCGAGTTCGAATCTCGCCGTCCCGACCAATCTAAAGCCCTAAGAACAAGCCCTGAGCGCCCTTCGGGTGCTTTCTATTCGAGTCCGATAATCCCCTCTTCCCGTTTCCGGCTACAGCCAGCTTGCAGCGAGCCAAAGCTGTGCATCCTTCATGGGCGGAGCCTGCGTTTTTCTGAATGACGCAACAGATGAATCGCCAGCGGTCCTCAGTCCACGCGGTAGTGTTCCATGGCGTGGCGGGTTCCTTTCTGGCTGGGCAGGGTTTCGCTCTCGTGGGGGACCCTGGAATCGTTGGCATGTATGGTGGAAGCGCTGCACTATATCGTTCCAGTCGAGGACTCTCCCTCTGGATCATGTTCGAGCCCTATGACGGCGCTGCCGCTTGGATGACCTGCGGTCGCGAGTGGACTCCGAAACACGGCGCCCCGTTTTTATCCAATGCCTATTCGAAGCTGGCGCAGCGCTTCGGGTTGGAAATGCCATTGGACTACCCGATCGTCGGTGGCGAGCAGCCGATCATCGTCGTCGAGAAAATCCTGGCTGACCTCCAGCGCAGCCTGTCGATTGTCGTATCGAAAGTGTCCTTGAACGATCTGATTGCCGTCGAGAATGAAGAGCCTGGTGGTGCTGCCGTGGCCGGCACAAGGAACTTCGGCGAGAATTACGATGCAAGCATCGATATCAGCGATTTCTCGGAGAATTGAAAGCATCAATAGCGGCGGTCATTCCGTACCTTCCATTGAATCGGGAGCGGAGTCCGAGCGGATTGTTGCTGGAGTTTCGCGGAGTGGTTTCCTGCAGTGGTTCCCCCAGACTGTGATCGAGCCGACGACGCCGCATTTTCGAGTTTACCTGACCCCCCGGAATTGGTTGCTCGTCGCCGACGATCCTCGCGCCAAGGACTTCGATTCAAGGAGAGCGGACATACTGATTGCGAGCTGCAGGATATTCGAGTCAAGTGCGATTCCGGCATGTGCCGTCGATGTGGTGGCGGATGATCGTGGCTAGGTGGTGGAGTTGGCTCTTCGTGAAGAGAATGTGGCGCATCGACAGGCCGGCGCACAGTACATTCTGCGTAAGATCGATTCCTGGCAACGGCCTTGCTGATCTCATACGCAGGACGAAATCCACCCGCGGATCTTCGAGCATCCACTTGGCGTAATCGTGATTTACGACAGCGGGCTCGGCGAACCGGATGGAATCTTCGATGTCGAGCGCGCCGCAATCTCTACTCGTCTAGCTACCGGGCGCGGTGGCAGCCACGGGCGGTTCGATCTTCCAATAGGTCGCGTACCTCTCGTGCGCGATTCGATAGTATGGAATCAGTCGGACAGGCTTCTGCTCCGCCGAGACCAGAAAGAATTCATTGTATGCGTCGCCACGACGCAGCGTCTGAGCGATCTCGTCTGGATCGCCGCGCAGCACTGGTGGCACAAACGGTGAATCGTTGTACTTCCCGATCTCACGTTCGTTCACAATGATGTCCGCGCCTGGCGCTAGCCCCTCACGTCCCAGTGCCGCCGCAAGGACCAGCGGCCCATAGGTAAAGGCGACGATGTCCGGGGCCGCCGGCGCCGAATCGGCGGCGATTTCCATGGCGAGCTGCAAGTCGATCACATCGCCGTCCCGCCACCTGCGCGTTATCTCAACATAGCTGCTGGGAATGCTGGAGCGCGCCGCCTCCTTGCCGTTGACGAGCACGACAGCAGCCTTGCTCCAGCCAGGATGGCGCAGCTTCAGAGTGAATTCAGCCGGCTGTTGGAGCTGCAGTTTCAACTTCGTCCCGGACGATTCTGGAAAGGCGGTTGTCTGTGTCAGCACCGCGTTCTGCGCCTTCCAGCGCACGGTGGATGGAACGAACAGGTTCACATAAAGGGTTCGGTCCGCATGGAAATAGATCGAATCACGATACTTCACATGATTCTCCATGCCGGTTCCGGTGCAGCACCAGAAAGAATGCTCCGGCGTATGGTAGAGCTTCATATAGCCCGGACGTGCGCCCTGAAAGTACGTCACCATCCCGCTGTCCGGGTCTTGCGATGCCAGGATGCCGTTATAGAGCGTGCGCTCGTAGTAATCGGCGTACCTCGCTTGCGGATCGTGCAGGAACAGCGCGCGCGTCAGCTTCAACATGTTGTGTTGGCAACAGGTTTCGGAGGCCTTCGCGGAAAAGACGTGTTTTGCGAATTCCGCCATCGGAAAGAAGTGTTCGTTGTCGCCATGACCGCCGGTCGCGAAAGAGCGGGTCAGCGCGACAGTCCTCCAGAAAAATTCCGCGGCATCGCTGTACCTGGTATCGCCGGTGATCTCATAGACGCGCTGAAAACCGACGACCTTCGGGACTTGCGTGTTGGCATGCAGACCATCGAGATGATCCCGCCCTTTTGCGAGCGGCTCCAGGAGGGCCTTGTGAGAGAAGCGCTCCGCCATCCGCCGGTAGTCGGCGTTGCCGGTGAGGGAGTACAGATCCGCGAAGACCTCGTTCATGCCCCCATGCTCGGTGCTCAGCATCGTCTCGAACTGCGAATCCGAGAGCGCCCGGGTAGCATCGACCGCCCAATCTGCAAGCCGCAGCAGTACGGTGCGTGAGGTATCGCTGTGCGCGATCAACGTAGCATCACGAAGCCCGGCGAAGATCTTGTGGAGGGTGTACCACGGAACTCCGGTGATCTTCTCGCCTCGCAAATGCGCTTCCACCAATGCGGCTCCCTTCGGGAACGCGCAGACCAGCCCGCTGCCCGCCGCCTGCTGGCAGGCGGCAAGCTCGCTTGCGATGTACTCGATGCGTTGCTTGAACCGCTTGTCGTTTGTTGAGCCATACGCGAGCGCGCACGCCGAGAGATAGTGACCGAGAGTGTGGCCGTGACAATTAATGTCTTCCCATGTGGCCTCGGACTCCCATCCACCGTAAACAGGGGCCTTCGGCTTCAACCCGGCGTTCACGCGAAAGTTGTGCAGCATCCGATCCGGCTCGAGCTTGAACAGATAAGCCTCCGTCATGCGTTGCGCATGCAGGAAAGGGCCTTCGGCCAGATCTACATCCGTCAGCTCGAACGCTTTGAGCTGCGGCGTCCCGCTGTCCGCTTGCGTCGAGCGTCCGAACACAGGCGTCGGGGCAACTGCGGCCCAACCGGTCATCAGACCAACATTCGCGAGAAAGCGGCGGCGGGTTGAGCTCACGCAGTCAGGTTTTTTCATAGGCATTGATAGTGCTCGTTTCGACCCGGAGCAATGTCGGCATCAACATCCGGGTCATGATGTCATTACGACGCTATGGCGACGCATGCGCCGTGCCCGAATCGAAGAGCAATGCGGCTTCCGCCCATGTCACCGGAAGGCTCGAGGGATCCTCGAGGGCAGCGCGGGCGACCAACTCGATGATCTTCACGCCTGACACCTCGACGCTGAGCCGCTGGCCCTCCTCGCCCCATTTCAGAGGTCGGCTGGTGGCGAGGAGTCTGCCGTCGCCATAGACCGTGAAGGTGACGGGATGACGATCGTCGCGCGCGGAGTCATTGACGCCCACGGTGGCCGTGAAACGCCGATAGCCCTGATTGCGCACCTCCAGCCGCGAATTTGCCAGGACGCCGATGCCCGTCTCGAATCTCTTGCCATTGATCCGGAGCGCTTCACCATAGGGCGCGCTGTCCGGCTGAGCCCCGCCCCATCCAGCGTAGATCGGCCGTTCACCACTGCTGCGCGTTCCTTGCCATCCAAACGCGGAGCGATGGATCGTCGGGTCTGGCGCCGGCTCGACGACCCCATCGACGGCCGGATTGACGTTACCGGGCTGCTCCGAGAGATACAGACCATCGGCAAGAACACGAGCGCCGCGCGCCTTGAACGCGAGCGTCTGATGGCCTTCCAGGTGCAGCCTCACCATCTTTCGGAAGCTTTGTTTCCGGCCATTCCACACATCCACGAGGGCGACTTCGACATCATCCCGGAACTTCATGTGGGCCGCCGTCAAATCGACATCCAGCGGGCTCGCGCTTCGGTTGAAGATCGCGACGGCCTTGTCTCCCGTGCTCAGCGTCTTCACGAAGATCTGGACCTCGCCGCTGTCGAAGGCAACCACCGCCTGATGCCCGGCGCGATCCTGATTGATCGCAATTACCTCCTCATTGCCGAAAACGTCCAGCAACGCTGACGGGGCCTGTCGCAGATCCATGCCGATCATCAGCGGCGCGTTGATCATCGCCCACATGGATAGATGAGACCGCGCTTCGGTGAGGTGATTCGCATCGAAGTCACCTTTACCGATGAACAGCATGTCGGGGTCGTTCCAGGAACCGGGATGAGCATAGAACGCCCTTTTGGCGGCGCTGTCGAAGTTGGTGAGCAGCCGGCCCCAGGTCGGGTTGATGTCATCGCTGGTCCGCGAAATGTTGCCGAAGTCCTTGCCCCACGCGCGCACATTGCCCGCTCCCCAGATGCAGAGTGACAACACGAAGTCACGATCCGGGTTGTTGCGAATCAGAGCCGCGTCGATCTGGCGAAACAGCGCCTGAACTGCGGGGATGTCGGACCTCGCGACGGAATCCATGTCGAGCAGCGGCTTGAACTCGCGATACGTGCCGGATTTCACTTTCTCGCTGTCGGCTGCGTAGGCGCGCAGGCCACAGCCGTCGACTTTGATGTAATCGAAGCCCCACTCGGAGAAGAACAGCGCGATGTCCTGATCGATGTGCCCATACAGCCCAACCTCTCGCTCTCGGACCGAGCCTTTGGGCAGGTCGGAGTCGTCCATCGAGTAAGCCTGCGAGCAAGTGTTGCGGCCAAGATCCGAGTAGATGCCGGCCTTCAGGCCCATCGCATGCAGTCGGTCGGTGAAGGGCCGGAAAGAAGGTAGGCTGCCCTCACGCACGGTGGATGGAAACCGCGTGGAGCGAATGACGAGCTGGCCGTCGCTGGCGCGCCGCTGCAGCCACCATCCGTCATCGATGTTGACGTAACGGTAGCCCTTGCGGGCCAACCCGCTGTCGACCAGCGCCTGAGCAGAGCCCAGGATTTTCTCTTCGTCGATGTCGGTCGCGAAAGCGTTCCAACTGCTCCATCCCATCGGCGGGGTTTGCGCGCGACCCGAGGTGTAGGCACTCCAGCGGCCGGTCGGCGCTAGCGGATCGCCCTGCCCCTCGGCCGAGAAAACAGGAAACGTTGCGAGCAGCGCGAGGGTCGCACCGATGAATTTCATCACTCCGCTATGCTCCGGCGCTATCTCATTGCACGTACGTCAATTGCAATCCACTCGCGTACGCGTCGTTGCTCCTGTAACTGCGGCGAACTCTGCGCGGCTGCTTCGGGACTCTTCCAACTCGCGATCTGGAGCGAAGTCCAGCTCTCCTCTCCGGGGCGGTCCCAAGACTGCAGGTTGTTACTTCACCGCTTTGGCAGGAGGCTTGTTGCGATCATTCACCGCCTGCTCGATCAGCGAAGCCACACCCCGCGGATCTTCCTGTTGAGCGACGTGCCCGCCCGGAAAGGTGCGGATCGTCCAGCCTCTGGCGACGGCGCGCTGCCAGCTCTTATCCGTCTTCGCGCGCTCCTCGGCCGACTGCCCCTTGGGAACGAAGGCAACATAGGTCACCGGCAAGGCCAATGCGGCGGGATTCTTGTACGAGACCGGCTGGTTAAAGCATTTGATCGAATGCTTCACACTGTGCGGCGGGGGCGTTCCGGGCTTGACCCACGGCACTTGCATGAATCCGTCCGCGAAGCGTGAGGGATCCTGCTGCCTGCCACCAAAGAGATCCCACAGCGACATGCCATCGTCAGGGACGGCGGCGTCGAGAAACACGACATGACGAATGCGCTCGGGAATTCTATCCATTACGCCAGTGATGACCATGCCGCCGTAACTATGCCCAGTGAGCACCACCTCGTGCAGGTCCTCGAACAAGATCAAATTGACGACGTCGTTGATGTGGGTTTGCAGATCGATGTCGGAACTGTTGAGGTGTTCACGCTCGCCGAGCCCTGTGAGCGTCGCACGGTAAACAGTGTGGCCATCCTCGCTGAGGAACTTGCCGGTACTCTTCCACTCCCAGCCACCGGCAGTCGCACCATGCACGAGCACGAACGTGTACTTTTCGCCAGCGGCCGCGTAGGCACGGCTTCCAAGAGAAACAAGGGCGAAGAAGCCAACCAGCAGCGCAAAGACACGAAGCACAGTTCGTGTGCTCGACAATCGGATCATGTTAGGCGTCACCGTTTTTTCCCTGATGCCTCTATCCCAGGACGCCGGAACCGTACAGATCGGTCACGAGATCGAGGACGAGTTACACCCGATAGACTGGTGCGACTGTAACGAACCACCACCGGTCCCGCAATATACTCCTACAAATGTCCCGGCCGGTAGCGTGCGCGACCAGAAGCCCTTAAGCCCTCACGGTGCTTTCGGGCATCTCCATCAATGCGCTTCATCACGCCTGCCTCACTCATCTGCGTGCGCAGCACCGCACTCACATGCGCCCGATTTCGTTGAAGAGCGTCTGTTGATCCAGCGAATAGACCGGCAGCGCGACAAAGCTCATGCCAATGACGCGCGCTGCCTCAGTCCCGCGCCCTCATGCACAGCATTTCTGGAGGGGCTTCGATGGAGCGGCCGACGCTGGCTCGCAACAGGTGCTAGCCTCTGCCGAGCCTGCTTGCTCGCCGCCATACACCGTGCTTTCGCCGGTTGTAAGAAACGTTTCCCACTGAATGCCTTGCGGATCTGCGATCCAGCTCTTTTCGCTCTTGGCGTAACAGCACGTGGTCGCGCCGTCTTCGCGGATCGGGCCTTCCGCCCTTTGCAGGCGTTCATAGACCTCGGTCAGCTCCGGCCTGTTCTCGACCTGGATGCCCAGATGTCGAATGCCCGGCTCGGCGCCGCGTTTACTGATCGCGAAATTCACCCGCGGATCTTCGAGCATCCACCTGGCGTAATCGTGTTTCACGACGACGGGCTCGGCAGCGAACAGCGCTCGATAGAATCGGATGGACTCTTCGAGATCGTTGACGCTGACATGGACGTGAAGGCGCTTCATGCAGTTCTCCGAGTCTTGCGAGCGGTGGCTGGGCGTTCGATCGGCGCTGGCGCACACTTCGAGCCGCAATCGGCCGATGCGCTGCCGGCGCAGCAGTTTTCGGTGAGATAGCCGACCAGGTCGTTCATCGTGGTGAAGTCGGCCGCGTAGATGAGCTGACGGCTCATGCGCCGCTGCGAGATCAAACCAGCCCTTTGCAACGATTGAAGATGAAAAGTCAGCGACGACGGCGCCAACTTCAAGCGCGCCGCAATCTCTCCCGCGGGCAAGCCTTCCCGTCCGGCTTCCACCAACATCCGATAAACAGCCAGGCGGTGCTCGTGTGCCAGCGCGGCAAGGGCAGCAACGGCTTCGGGTGATCTCATGTCTATCCGACAATTCGAGGATTGTCGAAATAATGATCCGCCCCGGGGCCGGCTGTCAACCCATTACGAGAGAATCGAGACATCGATGGATCCCGACTCTGCGCCATCGAGCCGGAACAGCGCGTCGAGGAACAGGCCTGGTCCTTCACCATCAGCGAGATCGTGACATCTACCTGCCAGCAAGCCGCCGGGCAACCGCTTTCGCCAACGTTGCTTGATCATCCGCCATCTCCATACGCACTTCGATCAGATCCCCACCTCGCAAGCACAAGAGCTTCAGATCGATATTCTTGATCTCCGACACTTCCTCCCAGCGGGAAAATTGCCGCCGCTGCACCCAGATCCAATTCTTCTCCAAACGACTCAGTGCAATCATCGCACCCTGCTCGAGCTGCAAAGGCCCAGCATCGGCAACGAGGCGGGCGATTTCCTCGTTGATAGGCTCGTACAGATCTCGCATACCGGCCGGATCGCAAGTCCCGGTCGGCGGTGCGCCACCTACTTCGATGGCATCTCTCAGTGAGTCGAGGCGAACGATATATGCGGTCATTCGCCTTTGCGTGTCGACCAACCTCTGGAACCACGAGTCCATTTCACTCTTAGGGGTCTCGCGCTCAGCAGGCGGCGCGAACGCCACAAGACTAACGAGTGCCGCAGCGGCGAGCATCGCCGCCCCCAAAGCAGCCCGGTCGCGATGAATCCATACAGCCATTCGTCGCCTGGCAACCACGATTGCGGTTCTGATAGACATGGAACATCTCGTGCACGATGACCGATCGATCCCATTGGATCGGCACGTGCGCCGCGGAGTAATCCGCCTGCCAGGCCAGCCAGGAATTCTGGCCCGCCGGAACGCGTTCAGACCATAGCCCAAATGCAGGCACGGCGAGCGCGTTAGTCGTCGTAATGCGGCGATACTCCTCAACTTGCGCACTATATCCCCTGCCATGACATCCCGGAGCCGTCCAGGCCCGCGCAGTAACCTGGTTGCCCAGCTTCGAAACCGCCCGGAACGCCTGCTACAATCAGCCGTTCTAAGCCGGGGCAGAATGATGCATGAGGGAACGGCATGACAAGGAATTGCCCGCCTGACGAGAATCGAACCGCGAAAGCCCCCACCGCTGGCGGCCAAACGTTTGCCGACCTGGCAATCGCATTGGAACGTAGGGAACGAGCGATCCTCATCCCCGCGGTACAGCCTGCATAACCCGAGCCACCATCTCCATGCGAAGCACGTTCCCGTTCGTTGGTGTTCTCATATCCGCCGTGCTTGTGGTTGTCGCAGCTGTCGGCTACCCGGGTGGCTACGCCTGGTTCGACCAGTCGATCTCCAGCCTCTTTCAACCAGTCGCTCTGAACGGTTCAGCCAACACATCGAGGTTCCTTGCGGCCCTGGCGGTGATCATCTTCTGTTCGAGCATCGCGATCATCTTCAACATCATCGCGAGCTGCGGTGCCTCGCGGCGCCATCGAAAAATCATCCAGATCGCAGGCATCGGGTCGATGGTTTATACGGCGCTCGTAGTGACACCGATGCACGATGTGCTCATCGGTGTCGCTTTGCTGTTCTTCGTGGCAGCGATGCTCGCCATCTTCCATTCCCTGTACCTGCAGCGGCGGTTTGAGATGCTGGGCACCGGGATCGCGTGTCTCGCCCTCACCCTATCCAACGCGACTATGTACTACGGCGAGATGCTCTACGGCTTCCTGCCCATCGTCCAGAAGGTTTCCCTGGTCTTGTGGGTCACTTGGTTGTTCGGTCTTGCCTTGAAGACTCCTCAGGCAGTCACACCGCCTTCTTCCTGCACGCCTTGAACCGCTCGAGCAACGGCAGATACGTGCCTTCTTCCGTAGGCCCCACACCCAGCCATTCGAGCGTCAGCGCGTCGAGACCTTCCTCGGCGTTGATTCCCTGCCCCATGCTCTGCATCAGGCGCTTCACTTGATATTCGCGGCGTAGCGTCTGATCGGCGGCGGGCGTCGGTGTGTCGGTCAGGATCTCGGCGCGGACGCAGAGTGTCCGAAGCGCCAGTTCGTTGGCCGCGAGCTCGGTCTCGGCAGGCTGCGCGAGAGCGTGCTTCAACACCTCCAGCCCGCGCTTGGGCCATTTCGTGGCCGTGGACAGCTGAGCCTCGGCGGCCTGTTTCAGCGCCTCGCGTTCGGGCACATCGGCAGGTCGAGCAACCGCCAGTCGATAGGCACGCACGGCGTTCGATGCATCGAGCAGAGCGGTCCAGCCCTGCTCCGCCTCACGGGCGTGCTCCTGAGCCACAGCCTTGCGGCAGCGTTCGTACGCGCGCTCGAAACGGCTTTGCAACTGTCGCGCATCCGCTTTGGGCAATTCCTCGATGGCCTCGAACGCGAGGCGCAGGTCGGGGAGTTTCTTCGCGCCCTCGATCAGCTCCTGCCCCGATAGCTGTGCGATCTTGTCGAGCTCTTCGCACAAGCCGACGGCCTGCGATTTGTTGGCGTCCAGCGCCGCGTGCTGGGTCGCGAACTCCTGCTGTCGCTTCTGGAACAGGGCGTCGCATTGCTTTCGGAATTCCTCCCACAGCTTGCGATCGTCCTCGCGCGACACCGGGCCGACGGCTTTCCATTTCTCCTGCAGCCGTTTGACCTCGTCGATGGCCTTGCGGATCTCGGCTGCTCCCGAGAGCGCACGGGCGCGCTCGATCAGCAATCTCTTCTCTTTGGCGTTGCGGGCGTACTCCGCATCGATCCGGCTCTGCAGAGTGCTCGTCAAGGCATTGAAGCGCCCCTGCAACTCTTCGGCCGCGGCGGGATCCACTGGCGAGTGTTGGCGCCAGAGTTGCCGGGCTTCGCGCACCGCCGTGATCACGTTGCGCCAATCGGGCTGCTCCCAGTTGTGTTGCGCTTCGAATGCGGCGAGCCGCTCGAACACCAGGCCTCGCTGATGCAGGTTCTCGGCCTTGACCTGATCCTGCGCCTCGAAATATTCGCGGCATGGCTGAAACGCTTTCTGGGCGGCTTCATGGAACCGTTGCCACTCCGCCTCGCCATTCTCGCCCGCGCCCTTGGTCAAGGTCCGCCATTGCTCCTGCAGGTCCTTGATATGGCCAGCCAGCGCCGTGGGATGCAGCGTCGCGCCGATCAGCGACTCCATTCGCTCGATCAGCTCGATGCGCTTGGGAGCGACTGAAAAGCTCTTCCAGTCCTTCAGCTCCTGCAGCTTTTCGTCCAGATGCCGGAGCTGATTCGCCAGGTGGGGCGGCAAAGGCGGCGCGCCGGCGAGCTTCTCCTCGATGCCTCGACGCAAGCCTGCCGCCGTCTTGCTGCTGCCGGCCGCGAGGGCGCCATGCGCCTTGCGAAGCAAGCCACCGATCTGGCGCAATGACTTGGCTTCCGCCTCGTGTTTGTCGACGTCAGCCTTGTGTTCGGCTTCCTGAATTCGAGCCCGTTCCGCGGCGGCGGCCGCGGCGGCCTTCTCTTCCTGCTCCCGTTGCAGCTGGGCCTGAGCGGCCGCGTTGGCAGCGGCCAGCTGGCGAGCGGCTTCAGCGGCGATCTGGCGCAGATGTTCAGCGATGACTTCTCGTGCGCGGTCGATCGCCTGGCGGGTTTTCTCGGCGACCTCCGGGTCTGCATGGCTTGCGACCGCCGCCCAACGGCTCTCCAGTTGCTCGAGGGCCGGCGTGAACACCGCGTCGTACGGACGATGGCTGTGCTTCTCGATCGCCGCGGACACGGCGGCGACTTCAGCGTGCAGCTGCTCGACTTCACGCTCCTGGGCCAGCAACGCATCGCGCTTGCGAGTCAGGATCTTGTAGACGCTTTTGTCCTTGCCGCCACGGGCGTCGCGAATCAACTGGCGGATCAGCGCCGGGTCGTCGATGGCCTCGGCCGCCTGCTGCCGGATCCGGGTCGACGTGCCGTCGATCACGAGCCTGGCAATCGTCTGCATGTCGCCGGCCTCCAGGGCCGCCTGCAAGCCCTGCTCTTCCTGTGCCGCGACTGGCACGGCCTCTGGCGCACTCTGCTCCGTGACCTTTGGCGCCACGGGTGCTTCCGGCTGCTTCGCGGGAGCTGAAGCCGGCGGCGCTTTGCGAAAGCGTGAGAACAATGACATCGATCGATCCTGACTGGCCTCCCCCGGGCGCCTACTTTAGCGGATCCGTGTTACCGAAGCTCATCGAGCCGGCCAGGCGCCCTGCCGGCGTTACAATCGCCGCACTTCAACGGGATGGGCACCATGGGACATCTGATCGAGCTCAACGATACGCTCAAGCTCAAGCGTGGCGCCGGCTTTCCGGCCGACCTGCGCGTCGGCGGGATTTATGATTTTTCGCTGCCGGGCCGGCGGCTGTACAACCTCAAGCCGACGCGTGTGCTGCTGGTCGAGGACATCGACGGCAAATGGAATGTCGTCGGCCATGCGCTGATCCTGCGCCAGACCATCGATGCACAGACTGACCGCACCAGCGGCCAATTCGAAGTGTCGCTGCTGTATCCGCCGGAGTACGCCAGGCTCGTGAATCAGTTCGACACTCCGCCCGGCAAAGGCTATCGCGCACCCGTCGACGACTCGCTGTAGAGATTCTCCGATCGCACAAAGTGCAGGAACTTTGTAGTCGAGACGGCGTTGCTCGTCACATGAAGAGCTGCGCAAGACAAAAGACCACCTGCGCATCGGATTCTCCGATGGCTTGTCTGCAGTTCTTACGCAAAGTCAACTGGCGCCGACGCAAGGGTCGTCACGCGCGTCGCGTGCCAGCCCGCTTTTCCATCATCGGACAACAGCATCGCACGCAGGACCGTCCGATGCTGAGCAACACCAGCTGTTCCGCGCTGCTCTCGCCGGCCTCCTCGGCCGCCGCGTCGCTCTCCTCCCCACCGTAGTACCCGGCTCTCTTAACTCTCGAACATTTTCCCGGTCGAGTTGAAGAGGGTATCCCCATGCACCCTGACGTCGTGTCAGCGGGGCACGCCAAGCACTTCCACTATCGCCCCGCCGTCGATGGCTTGCGTGGGGTGGCTGTGCTTGCCGTCCTTGGATTCCACGCGTTCCCCGAAGACGTCCCCGGCGGCTATGTCGGCGTAGATGTGTTTTTCGTGATCTCCGGGTTCCTGATCACGAGCATCATCGCGCGCCAGCTGCTGCACGCCGATTTCTCGTTCGTTGATTTCTACTGGCGCCGCGTCCGGCGTTTGTTTCCCGCGCTGATCCTGGTGCTGGTCACGACCCTGGCGCTCGGCTGGGTGCTGCTGCTGCCCAACGAGTTCAAGGAGCTGGGCAAACATACGACTGCGGCCGCGGTATTTCTGGCGAACATCGCGCTGTGGCGTGAAAGCGGCTACTTCGATACTGCGGCGGAGTTCAAGCCTCTGCTGCATCTGTGGTCGTTGGGAATCGAAGAACAGTTCTATCTGCTGTGGCCCGCGCTGCTGGTGATGCTGTGGCGGCGGAAGACAGCGCTGCTCGCGATGGTTGCGATCCTCGTGCTCGCCTCGTTTGCGCTGAGCGTACAACTGGCGCGCTCGGCGCCGGTCGCGAATTTCTACTGGCCAGTGTCGCGCTTCTGGGAATTGGGCACAGGCTGCCTGCTGGCGCTGTGGATGGAGCGACCTGGACGGGGCGTCACGAGCGAGGGCGTGACGAGTGCAATCGGCACGAATCGCTGGCTCGGCGTGACTTACAACCTCGTGCCGCTCGCGGGCCTGGCCTTGATCGTGGCCTCGATCGCGAAATTCGACAACGGCACGCCGTTTCCAGGCTGGCCTGCGTTACTTCCGGTCGTTGGCACGCTGATGATCCTGGCGACGCCGGGGCATTCCTGGATGCAGCGCCGTGTGCTCGGCTGGCGGCCGCTGGTGTGGGTCGGACTGATCAGCTATGCGCTGTATTTGTGGCACTGGCCCTTGCTCTCGTTCCTCAACATTCTCGAAGCCGGCCTGCCGCCACTGGCGATTCGCTGGGTCGCGGTGGGAATGAGTTTCCTGCTCGCCTGGATCACGTATCAGCACATCGAGCTGCCCATTCGAAAGCGCAAGGAAGCCAGACTCAATTACCGCCTCGCTGCCTCCGCAGCTGTTGCAGCGGCCGCCGGCATGGTCATCTACGTCACCGGCGGCGTCTCGCACCGGTTCGATCCGGATATTCTGGCGCTACATCATGGCCCGAAGCTCGACAAGGTCTGTCGCGCCCGCTTCTCCCCCGAGGCGCCGGTCAACTATTGCCGCACCACCAGCCCGGAGCCGCCCTCGATTCTGTTCGTCGGCGATTCCAGAGCTCATGCGATTTACGAGGTCGCGGCACCGGTGCTGTCGCCGGCCCACACCGTCATGCTGTTGGGTCGCGGGGGCTGCCCGCCAGTGCTCAACGTGCGCCTGATCGGCTACGACGAGAACGAGAAGGAGTGTCCGGACGTCTGGCGCACCTTCGTCGCCTATGCTCAGCAGACCAAGCCGAAGGTCATCGTGGTCGTCGGCAACGGTTCCTCGCTGATCAGCGATCCGACGATTCGATTGAGCCGCGAGAGCGGCAGCACCAACGAATCGAAGGAGGCGCTGTTCGAGTATGGGGTGCGCAGCTTGCTGGGCGAGCTCACGCGGTTCTCTCGCGTAATTTATCTGGGCGAGATTCCCGCGTACGCGACGCCGCCGACCTGTTTTCTCCGCGCCGTCAAACTGCCAACGACAGAGTGCTATCCGGAGCGCGCGCGTGACCAGGTGGAGCTCGCCATGGCACCGTATAACCGCGTGCTGAATCGGGTGCAGCGATCGTTCCCCAGCGTGCAACTGGTCGATGCAATCGACGTGCTGTGTGCCACGAAAGTCTGTTCGCAGCGCCCTCCTGGTCAGCCCGTGTTGTACAGCGACGCAGTTCATCTGAGCCCGGCGGGCGCCCGGCTGCTGGTGAACAACACCGGTCTCACCCACCTGATCTCGCGAGATCTGATGAGCTCGGACTCCGGCTAGCGCCGCCGCACGTCATATTTCACGGAACCAAAGTCGCTCGCTCTGACGTTTATCGTCAAGCAGCGAGCGACCGGTGAGCTCGAGGGAGCGAGTCGCGCTCGCATCATCAGGACGAGACAAAGATGCAGCGAACTATCGGAGCGCCCGTGCTGGCTGCGCTCGGCGCGATTGCGCTTCAATGGCCCTCGCCCGGCAGCACCCAAGAGGCCTATCCCAGTTTTCACGACGTGGATTTCTTTTACGCACAACAGCCGCAGCTGTTCCAGGCGCTCTGGCAGGCCGCGCAGACGCAAACGATACGTATCGCGGTGCTGGGCGATTCGCAGGAGACCAGTCCCGGCTCGCACGGCTTCCAATTCATCCCGTTGTTGAACTATGAGATGTGGAAGCGCTTCGGCAATTCGCCCGAGACGCCAGTGGTCGGATGTTTCTACTACGGCAACTCATCGCCCGCGACCTGGCTGCTCGCCGGGCAATGCGCGGCGCCGGGGCCGACCGCGTCTCGACTCGACTCCACCCAGACTCTGCCGAATGCGCAGCCGATGGCGTTCTCGACCCTGAACGGCGCGACCAACGTCACCGGCGGCAATCGCGGCCAGTTGACCATGCTGCGACCCGACGCGAGCGGTGTCGATCCGAGCGCGCAGATTCCGACCGATGCTTCCTATTTCAACACCTCCGGGGTGGTGCAAGCCCGAATCTATGCCGCCACCAATGTCACCTCTGGCGAGATCGGCTACCAAGCGCGCCCCAATGTGACGTCCTCGGTTTCGTATGGGGCTGCCGTCACGACGCGAGGAACCCTCGCGCTCGGGCTGCAGTCGCCCACCTTTGCCATCAGATCGGGCGAGACCTCGGCATTGGAATTCAACGGCCGTCCCTACCTGCAGCTCGAGGTGTTCGGCGCCAGCGACAACGCGTTGACGGACGTGATCGGAATGCGTTTCATCAACAAGACACATCCGCAAGGCGTCGTGATCGATAACTTTTCCCTCGGCGGCTACACGCCGTCCAGGTTCCTGGAGGCTCACGCCAATGCCGGTCAGATGTTCTCCGCATTCGGCTTCCATGCGGCAATCCTGCACTACGGAGCGAATCAAGGTGGCAACGTCAGCGCTGCGCAGTTCAGGTCCGATATCTCGGCCGTGATCTCGCTCGTGCGAGGCTGGGTGGGCAATTCAGAATTCCCGATCATTCTCATTGCGGACGTCTACGAAAGCACCCTGCCCTCGGCGCAATTGGCCGAGTACGACCGCTATGTCGGCGCGCAACTCGCCATCGCGCAATCCGATCCCAACGTGATGGTTATCAACGCGCGACGGTTGATGGAGAACATCGGCTGGAATCCGAGGAGCGGTCGAAGCGCCGAGTTTCTCGCAGACGGCGTTCATTACACCGGGCTCGGAGCGCGCTCGCTCTCCGCCGCCGAAGTCGCCGCCATGATGGGCGAAATCCACGCGAGCGGCTGTCCCAGCGATCCCGGCGCAGTAACGCTGCAACCGAGCATGACGCTGGTAGTCGATATCGGCGGCACCGCTGCCTGCACGGATCATGGCCAGCTGGCTGTCGCGCAAGCGTTGACGTTGAATCAGGCGACGCTGAAAGTTGTATTGAAAGACGGCTTCATCCCCGCGGTCGGGGATCGATTCAACCTGCTCTCGTTCAAGTCGCTGACAGGCACGTTTGGCAACGTGGCAATGCCTGCGCTGCCTGCGGGCTTGTCCTGGAACACGGACGAGCTTTACACGACGGGCACGATCAGTGTCGCGGCCACGCCTCCGCCTAGTCCGCCCGAGCCTCCGGCCGCACCGCCGCCGCCGACCATCAGCGTGACTTCGGGAGCCACTCAGTCGATCACCCTACCGAGTGCGCCCTCGCCCATTGCATTCACGCTCGGTGGGTCAGGCGCGCTGACCGTGACGGCCAGCAGCGATAACGTGACCATGCTGCCCGACGCAGGCATCTCGATCAGCGCGGGTTGTGGGCTGGAAACATTGGCCTGCACGATGACTCTGGCTCCCGCCGCGGGACAAACGGGATCCGCGACGGTCTCGCTCACGGTCGCCGACACTCACACTCAATCAGCTGTGGCAACCGTCACGCTGGAGGTCAAAGCGGCGCCCGCGCCCGCTCCTGCTCCCGCGCCCGACCCCGGAACGGGCAACGCGAACGGTGGCCAGACTGCTAGCACCGCGCACAATGGTGGCGGTGGTGGAAACATGGATCTGCTCTCCTTGCTGGTGGGGCTGGTGCTGCTTGCGACCCGCAGCAGCCGTCGCAAGTACTGACGCCACATTCCCGCTCCGCTGCGCCAGCCTGCGCGCCGGGAATCTGGGCCAATGGATGCGATGTCACATTCGTGAATTGCCCTATCATTCCCCTCCAGGCTGCCGGTTCCGGAGGGCCAGGACACGACATGCAGCGAACTCCCACGCCCCGTGGGCTGCGCCAGATGCGGCGAGTCGCCACTGGACTGCTCATCGCGGTCAGTATCCTCTACGTCATTGCCTACGTGCTGGAGCGCACGCATCCGTGGGTTGCCTACGTTCGCGCCTTCGCCGAGGCAGCGATGGTTGGCGCGCTTGCGGACTGGTTCGCCGTCACCGCCCTGTTCCGCCATCCGCTCGGCATCCCCATTCCCCACACGGCCGTGATCCCCAGGAGCAAGGACCGAATTGGCGAAGGTCTCGGGCGCTTCGTCGAGGAGAATTTTCTCGCGCCTCGGATCGTCGCGGAGAAAATCCAGGCCACTGATCTCGCCGGCGGCCTGGCCCACTGGCTGAGCGATCCACGCAACAGCACAGCGGCAGCGACTGGCCTGATGCGCGGTCTCGCGATGATCGCCAATTCTCTGAGCGACGACGCTCTGCGCCAGCTCATCCGCAAGTATCTGCTCGACCGTGTGGAGCGCACCGAACTGTCGCCGTTACTGGGCAGAATCCTCGCAGCGCTCATGGCGCAGCAAGGTCACGATCGGCTGGTGGACGCGATGCTGCGCAAGGCCGCCGAACTGGTGCGCGAATACGAGCCGCAACTGCGCCATGCCGTGAGCGTCCGGACCTCCTGGCTCTGGCGCCGTCTTTCAGTCGACCGCAAGGTCGCCGACCGGCTGGTCACGGTGCTGGACGAAATCCTGAGCACGGCGGCGGAGGATCCGGAGCACGTGCTACGCACGCGGATCAACGATGCACTGGAACAGCTCTGCCAGCAGTTGCGGTCGTCGCCCCAGTTTCTGGCCGAGGGCGAGCGACTGAAGAAACAACTGCTCGAACAGCCGGCTTTCGAAGAGTACCTACGAGGAGTGGGCCGGGAGCTGGTCGATCAGATCGCTGCGCATGCAGCCGGCCAGGACGCCTCGATCGATAGTCCACTGGCAGAATGGTTGCGCGGCATCGCCGGGAAGGTGTTGAGCGACGAGCCGCTGCGAGCCGAGCTGAACGTCATGCTGCGCGCCGCTGTCATTCGTATGTTCGAGCTGCAACGGCACGAGGTTGCGCACCTGATCGCGGACACGGTCAAGCAATGGGATGCGGACACGCTCAGCAGCCGCATGGAAGGCGCCATCGGTGCCGACCTTCAATACATCCGCGTGAACGGTACCTTGATCGGTGGATTGGCCGGCCTGCTGATCCACATCCTCACCAAAACGCTGCTGGCGCCCTGACCGGCTTCGCTGCTGCTAAAGTAGTCTCGTGACTGGCGCTCGGTAGTGGACGGACCCATGATTCTCGACTTTCATCCGCAACTTCGTCTCGAGAAGCACGTCTTCGGGCGCGAGCGTGCCACGCTGCTGGTGATCGATGACTTCGTCGCCGAGCCCGAGCGCCTGATCAAGAAGGCCACTACGGCCCAGTTCACGTCCGGCGGCCGCTTCTATCCCGGGATTCGGGCCAAGGCCCCTCCTTCGTACGAGCACTTTCTCGCCACCCGCCTGCCGCCGCTGCTCGCCGAACATTTCGATTTCGCGGGCAACACACTTAGACTCAGTATGTGTCACTTTTCTCTGGTGACGACGCACGCGGCGGATCTCACCCCCATGCAGCGGATCCCGCACGTGGACTCGCTCGCGCGCGACGGGTTCGCAACCGTGCACTACCTGTTCAAGAAAAAGCTTGGGGGCACCGCGTTCTACCGCCATCGCGCCACCGGGTTCGAAACGCTCGATGAAGTGCGCAAACCGGAATATTTCAATGTATTGCACGCCGAGAGCGCCGGACCGAATGGCCCGGGGCCTCGCTACATCAATGGCGACACGCCGCTGTTCGAGCAGATTGCACATGCCGAAGGCGTGTTCAACCGCATGCTCGTGTACCGTCGCAACTCGCTGCATTCCGGTTCGATCGATCATGACTTCGTGCCCGATGCCGACCCGCGCTCGGGCCGATTGTCGATCAACTGCTTCATCGATCCCGCCTGACGGTGGGACTTTCTCCCACCGCTTTGGAAATCTTGCGCGAGCGCGGAACCGTTTGCAGCGGCCGGGCGCTAACCCCCAAACCGCGACTTTCTTTGCGAGGTATGCAGTGAACCGTCCGCTTCCCATCGCTGCGCTGGTTGCAGCGAGCCTGTTCTCGATAGCCTCTGCCGAAGCGCAGACACCCCATGGCCAAGAGATCGCCCCCGACGAGAATGCCCCGCAGGTCGAAGGCCATCCACTCACGTCCGTGGTGGTCACCCAATGCAACCTCGTCGTGGCCGTGTATATGACCATGCCGGACGGGCGCCTGCTGCGTTTCGACAGCCATGCGCAGATCGATGCGAACGCGCTGGTCAGCATGGCCTACTCGGCGACCCGCAGCGAACGGGTCGAAGTTTCGTGCAACGGCCTGGGGTCTTCGGGCTATGAGACTCACGAGCCGACTTGACGCGTACGCCGCGACTCGCGGCCCACAGTCGATTACAACTGATTACGACCTATCCGAGGAATGGCCAATCCTCGGAGCAGCAAGCTCAGGATCGTTACGAGGGCGAAGGATGAGACCGCCCCGTCACCAGCACACGTCGTTGTTCCTCGAGTTGCGAGCGCCGGTGTTGTCCAGAGTCAGCGTGCCGCATTGCTGCTTCTCGGCCCTGGACTGGACGTCGGTCGGAACAGCCCGCACGCGAAACGCCGACGGCGTGACTGCGGCGGCGAACTCGATCCTATAAAAGCGCTGCAGGTCGTTCTCAAGCGTGCACGCATGGTTGTCTTCGTCGTTACCGCCCGGATCGACGTAGGTCAGATTCGTCGTGTAACGCCGCTCCATGGCTTGTGCGATCTGCGACAAACACGCCGCCGCCGCATTCCGATGCGTGCGCGCCACGTAGCGTTGATATGACGGATACGCAATCGACGCGAGGATCGCGATGATGACCATCACGACCATCAGCTCGATCAGAGTGACGCCCCTCTGCAACGAGCCAACCGGGCCGAAGCGACGTGTCTTCCTGGAATGTTTCATGACTTCCCGATCCGTCAGTTCACCAGCTCACGCCAGCTCAGGCGGCCGGCCGTGGAGTTACCGCCCTGCACTTTCAGGTGCTCGGTTGTGCCGTCGTCCAGGCTCGCGTACATCTCGTTCTCGATGAAGTTCGGATTGTTCGAGCCGGTGTCGAAGCCGATGCCGGAGATGATGTTGCCATCCGCGTCGGACAGATCCTCGTTGTCGAACTGGGAGTCGCGATTGACATCGAAGAAAGTCGACTCGAGTCTGCCGCCGGTGAACGGATTGATGGCCATGATGAAGCCCGTGCCCGTGGGTTTGCAGGGGTCGAGAGCTTCCGGGATGCGCGTCGTGCCGATCAGCGCCACGCCCTGAAAGCGGTTCGGTACGACCATGCGCTCACCTCGGATGCCGTTGGCGCCTGGCGACACCAGGTCCATGTACCAGCCTCGCAGACCGGCCAGCTCGCCGGCGGAGCCGGTTTCCACGGTGCGTACGCTCAATCCGTTCTGCCGGGACTCGGTCAGAATCCGGCGCTGGACCAGCTGGTCCTTGGTTGTCAGTGTGCTGTACTCATCCTTGATGCCGTACCAGCTTTGCACCTGGCGATCGTCGATGTCGCCGGTGTTCAGATAGCGACCGGTGCCGAAGAACACCCACAGCGCACCGGTGCTGGGATCCTTGCCGGCCAACGGCGCAGCCGTGATCGGTTGCGGATTGGTGCTCGGATCGGTTGCCTCGAAGATCTTGGTTGCTGACGGCGTTCCCGACAGACCCGTGAACTTCCACAGGTTGCCATGCAGGTCGCCAGCGTAAGCGGTGTCTGCGAAGCCATCCAGATTGGTATCGCGCGCAAGTACCGCGCTCAACGCATTGGCGTTGCCTGCTCCAGTGTCGGCAACGGTCGCCGTGCCGGAGATCACACCGATCATCACCAGTTGGGCGTTGCCCCCGGTGCTATCCGCGCCGTTACCGAAAATGACGCGCCAATCCCCGTTGGCGACCTGCGCGATCACCGGCCTGCCGATGTTCTTGCCGAGCGCCGGAATTTCCGCCGCGGTTCTCTCCCACAGGAATTGCACGCTCGACGGATTGGTGACATCGAGTGCGAATACGCCCGGGCCGCCGCGGCCCATGGTGCCGACCAACACGGTCCGCCAGCGCTCGCTGCCCGTGTCGTAAACATCGCTGATGGCCATCTCGCCATCGACGAAATAGCGGTGCTCGTACTCGGGATCGCTGAGCTGCTTCATGCCGTTCTGGATCGACGCATTGGGTACGAAGGCATAGACCTCCGCACCTGTGTCGCCGTTGAAGCCATGGAGCATGCCGTCGTTGGCGCCGACGTACACCATCGGCGTCCTGTTCGCCTGCGCCGTCGCCAGCGCGAAGTCGTCATAAGCGCTCGCGCCAGTGAACGTCGCATTCAAGTACAGCGATCCGTTTGGCTTGCCCACGTAAACCGGCGTGGAGTTGACGATGTCGCCGAGCACTCCAGCGCGGGTGCGCAACGTTCCATTTGCCTGCTCCTGCTCCTTACTGCGATCGCCGCGCAGATAGTTCACGATGTCCCGCGTACCGAGCTTGGTCTGCTGAGCCGAGCTCAGATTGTCCCACGTGAACAAGCGGTGCTTCTCTGCAGGCGTGGCACCCGATGGGTTGTGTACATAGATCGGCCGGCTCGCCCAGGCCGCAGCATTGATCAGTGGAGCAGCCTGCCACGAGGGCACCAGCGCGCCGGTGCTCTGATTGATCGTGTACGCCTGCAACTCGCCGCGCCAGGTGCCATTGTAGAACTTGGCCTGGTAGGTGCGTGTATCGGTATCGACGCGGGTTGAGTTTGCCCCCAGCGAGCTGCCGGAACCGGGATCGTCGGCCGCGATCCTGGCGAACGCGCGATTCAAGCTTTCCACCATCTTGTCCGCTTCGCTCGCCACATAGAAATTCTGGGGACGACGATCGCCGGTGCTCAGCGTCTCGCTGCTGGCCCACCAGTCGAGAGGCAGCGGATCGGTGCGCGTGTAGGGATCGTAGTTTTCAGGCACGGTGAAGCCGCCATACTTGGCCGCCAGCCAGTACTGATTGCTCCTCCTGCCGAGCAGTGTCTGTGCTTCGCGCACGTCCACCCAGTAGGTCGAAGCGGTCTGCATGCCAGCGAAGTCATTGTCGCCGGGACGCAGATCCTTGGTATGGGCGTCGTACGCCAGGCCCGCGATGTATGCGGAGTTGTTGCGGCCGGTGAACTCCCCGGTCGTATTGATGGTGATGCCTTCGATGGTCGCGACCCGCTGGGTCGCCGTGACGACGTTGATGCTGCTGTCGTTCGCCACCTCGGTGGGGACGTCCGGCTCCTCGCTCCGGTTCCGGTTGCCAGGCAGATTCTTGTCTCGATGCGTGTTGACGTCGCCGATGCCGAGCAGCGCATTCCTCTGGCAGCTGTACTGGATCGGATCGTCCCAATCGGTGATGACCGGGAAGCCGTCCGCCCAGTTGTATCTGACATCGGCGCTGCTGTTGTTCAGATTGGAATACGCCGCCACGTTGCCCTGATTCTTCAGGTAGCGCAGCGCTGCGTAGAACATTTCACTGACCGGGTCGTAACTCTTGTGGTTCTGCCCGGTCATCTGACCGAACTTGTTGATGTAGTTGATGACGCCGCTGTGTTCGATGGTCCTGCCCGCACTGTTCGTACCCACCACGGTGGCCGTGGCGGCTGCATCGGTGGGGTCGGGATTCTGCACCAGCACGCCGGTGTCCGGATCCCACTCGCGATTGGCATTGGCTACCCAGCCGTTTCTCGGATCGAGCTTCTCGTCGCCGACGAATTTCTGCCGGGCACGCAGCACGCCACCATCGCGATAGATCGAGCTTTCGTTGAGATAGCCGAACACGCTGTAACGCATGCGTCTGGAATATTTCTGGATCAGCCCTTCCGGCTTGGCGTTGCTGCCATAGGTCACGCAGTTGTCCTCCAGCTGGAGGCCGCCGCTCGAGCTGCACACCTTCACGCGCACGCTGACTTCGTACAGCGTGGAGGAATTCAGATCCACGGCCGGGTCATAGGGCGTGGGGGTGCCGCCGAGATTGACGTTGCCGGTGGCGAAACGCATCTTGTTGCCGAGCGTGCCGATGCGAGTGGAGAAGTTGTTCCAGTCTGCCGGAGTGGCACCCCGGACCAGCGTGTTGTTGTTATTGCTCGCCGGTATGCGCCGGTCGGGATAGATGCCGCCGCCGCCATTGCCGTCCGACCACGCCTTTTCCACCCACGTCTCGGTCGCGGTGTCCTTGACCCGATAGCCGCCGGTCAGCGCCTTGCGGAATGGATCGATGGTTTGCGTCGCTGCCCAGTTGAGGAAGTTGCCGCTCCACTGCTTCTGCGTGTAGTTGCAGGTGCGATTGGTCGCAGCCGCCACTGGATTGAAGTGCCGGTCCGGTTCGTTGGCGCTGTAGACATATTGATAGCACTTGTTCGAATCGAAATAGCCGACGTAGGTGCGATTGACGTTATAGGCGTCAAGGTTCGCCATGCTGTCCAGCGTCGGATATTCCACCGACGGCACCAGCACGAGGTTGCCCGGCACCGAGCCGCCCACCGTGAGCGGCGACTGGCCGACGACGGGCGCTGCTTGCTGGGCGCCTGCGGCTCCGGCTACCAATGTCATGAACGTCGCGAAGCAAGCGGCTCGCACTCTCGCCAACGTTTCATTCTTCGTCGACATGACGCCCTCGATTTGAACCGCCATCAGATGGCACGCTTGACGGTGGACTGAAGCACGACCAGTGAGCGATCGCTCACGTCTTCCGGGTTGCTGCTGCGCGCGGTAATGCGGAAGAACGCGACGGTGACCGGAGCCGAGTTGCCTGCTTCACTGTAACTGCCGGAGCCGGCATTGGCGTCCAGGCCGAAGTCGCTGTCGCCGCTGCCCCGGCCCATGAACTGGATCAGATATTCCGGCCGTCCCGGCGTTTTTTCGGTGTTGATGTTGTTGGCATCCGGAACTTCGATCCAATTGGGGTTGGGCGTGGCACTGGCCATGAACGCATCGGCGGGCACGACATCGCACACCACGCCGGCAACCGTGCAATCGACCGCACCCAGCACGGTGATATCCGAGCTGGCAGTGATCGCGTCCTCGGCTGCACGCAGCGCCGCCTCGGCTCGTTGAAATGCCAGCGAGCGGTCATACATGTTTGCGCTCATGCGTTCCTGCAGGTTCGTGCCACGGACGCTCGCCAATCCGATCAACGTCGCCACCACCAGCAGCACCAGCGCCACGACCAGCGCAACGCCTCGTTGCGTGCCGGGACCCGAGCGCATCGGCGAGGGAATGTTTCGCAACGAACCGGTCATGGCACCCGATTCCTCAAGGTAATGACATTGGCGAACGAGCGCTGCAGTCGGCCCTGGTTCACATCCATATCGCTGGAAATGCGCTGGTCGATGCTGTCGAGGGTGAGCTCGACTCTGACCGCAGTGACGTTCGACCAGTTGGTAACGGTCGCGGCAAAGTCGTTGGCGCCCTCCTGCAAATAGGTCAGGGTCATGTTGGTAACGCCGGCCACGATTTCTTCCGGATCGAGCTCCATGCGCTTGCGAAACAACGACCGGCCGCCGCGGCTGTTGATGCCGACGTACCAGTCCACGGCCATGACCCGCGCCACCTGTGAGCCGGGCTCGTAGGTGTACAAGTTGTTGTTCGGACAATTGGTGGGAAAGCCCAGGCCCTGGGAGCAATTGCGAACCGCGCCGGTCGCGCCGGTCGCGTAATTCACTTCGCGGTCCGTCGAGTTGTAACTTCTTACTCCGAAGATGGCAGCGTGATTGAAATCGCACACCAGCATGACGTCGTCCGCGGCGATGCTGGCTGCGGTTTTGAGTTTGAGAATCGCGTCGGACGGTCGATGCAATTCAACGGCGAGCCCGTTGCCATCGAGCCCTTGCACGAGCAACGAATCGGTGCCCTCGACCCGCTCACGGGCCTCGGTGCCGAACTCGACGGCGCCATCGTCGGTGTCACCGTTGAAACCGCGCATGCCGAGCCAGGTCTTCCACCATTCGCCGCCCGCTGGATCGAGCACGTTGGCGATCCGACCGTTGCTGTCGCAACCGGTAACGCCCGCCTGGCGGATGTCTCGTGCCATCAGTTCGAACGCGGTGCGCGCACTTTCCTGCAGTTGCGACAGGCCTTCGTTGGTTCGATAGCTCTGCCGGTTTGCGAGAATGACGCCCGTGGCCCCGCCGATGATGACCAGGCCGAGCACCATCGAGACCATCATCTCGACCAGAGTAAAGCCGCTGTTGCGGCCTGCGAGGTAGCGGCGCACTTGCTTGCTCACAGGAGCACCACCGTCGTCAGTTGCTGGGTCCGTTCGGCATCTTCCTCGGGATCTTCTTCACCATCGTCGGCGGGCGCCTGCGGTTGCCGATCCAGCCACTGGATCACGATCGTGCACGTTGCACCGTTGCAGTCGACGCCGCCGGTCGCGCCCTCGCCCAGGTTGTCTACCAGACTTTGGCGCCATGCGGTGAGCGCTGCCATGGAGAAAGCCGTGCGATTTTCGGTGTCGGTGATCGCTTCCGTGACTCCGACGTTGAACCCATTGCCGGTAGCGGTCGTTCGAGCCGCGCGCATCGCATCGACGATGGTATGGGTCTGCATCACCGCCATGCCCCGCTCCATCGCGCCCTGATTGTTCTTCAGGCTCCACATCTGCAAGCCGGCCATACCCAGCATGCCGAGCGAGAGCACCACCAAAGCGATCAACACTTCGATCAGGCCGACGCCCGCCTGCGCATGAACGTCCATTTGATTCGCGTGCCGCATGCTCAGCAATCGCCTTCAAAAGGTTCTGTGATCAATCTGCTGCCGACGCCCAGCATGATGCGGCGTCGGGTCTCCGGGTCCGCGCTGCGCGTGGAGCAAACGTTGATCTGCTCCTCATCGATCACGGCACCGCCGGTGCGAGCCAGTCCGTCCGGCCCGAACACCACCAGATCGCCGTCCAAAGTCGAGCGCACGGCCAGCGCATTGGAGAATTGATTGATGACGCCACGGCGTACGACGGTGCCACCCGCCGCTACCGGCCGCACGATCCAAAACTGCCAGTCACCGGTCTGTGGGCTGGTGCAATCGGTGGCGTTCGCGCCGCTCGCCCGGCACAACGCCATGCTGGTATTGCGCTTGATCGCCTCGGAGCGCGCGAAATTGATGGCGGCAACCAGCTCGTTGGCCTGTGCGCTGACCCGACTGGTCACCATCATCCGACTGAAGGACGGCACCGCCACCGCCAGCAGCACGCTTGCGACGAAGACGGTCACCATCAGCTCCACGAGAGTGAAGCCGGGCATGCGGGCGGCCGCGAGGCCGGATACGTGCGTCCCTAACATGATCGTCGGCATGCCTCGATGGGCAGGAACCTGTCCTGGAGTTATAGGCAAAAGAATAGGGATGTCGCTTTTTGCAATTCGCGACCTGCGTCTCACTGCTGGCACAAACCCGTGGGCGACCGCACATTCCGGAATCGAATTGCGGCGAGACGGCTAGGGGAATGACTGATCCACCGTTGCGCGAACCGCGCAAGCTGGATCGGACCCCTCACCGGCACGGTCCCCGCCTCCCTTCACATATTATAGACAGCGGCCGGGCGAGACTGAAATCGCCCGGCCGCCGTCAGTATCGATGGCGAGGTCTGTGGGCTCGGTCAACCCGCCAGCCGGTGTCCCAACGCTCGTAACATTTGCGCGCCGTCTCCCTGCCACGCACTGCCGTGCATGCACGCCAGCGTCGTGGGCTGTTGCTCGGCCAATCGGTCCAGCGTCGCTACGGTTTGTGGGGCGTGCGCGAAGTAATCCAGGGGCTGTCGGAACGCTTCGCTGGATTCGAGAATGTCGTCCGTGGTCAGCGCGCGCTCGCCTTTGCCGCCCTGAGTGAACAAATCACCGCAGAAGAAGGTGCGCGTCGTTGTTTCCATCAACAGGCCGCACTCCCAGGAATGCGGAACATGCGGCGTATAGAACCAGCGAAAACGACGTCGGCCCGTGACGAATTCCTCCCCATCGGCCAGCGCACGTGGCGGACGCTCGGCGAAGTCGGCCACGCTGGTCATCGCCGCGATGTGACTGCAGAAAGGCACGGCGTGCGGAGCCGCCGCAAGAAACGCATTCAACGCGCCGCACTCATCCGCCTCGAAATGCGACAAGCCGATGTGCCTGAGCCGCGCCACTGGCATGACGCTGGCGATCGCCGCCTGCACCACCGGGAACAGCCGCTGCTGCCCGGTATGGAACAACACCGGCTCATCGTCGACGACCAGATATTGATTGAAGCTGAAAGCCGAGCCGGGGTCGATCGCGACCGGCGTGTTGATACGGTAGATGCCGGGGCCCACCTCCTGGATGTTGGTACCCGTGGTGGTATCGGTGATCATGGTTCCTCCCTCACGGAAGCTTGCAGACGATCACGGTGGAGGGCGAGCCACTGGTTGAAGCTCAGCAGGCCCGGGTGCAGCTCGCGTGTCAGCGCCACCGGCCGCTGCGCGCAGAACTCTGCGTTGAAATCACAATAGTATTGAAACATGTTGGCCAGATCTTCCGCGCCTGGAAAGCCGAGCTGCGCATGAACGGCGTGCGGCATCGACACATGCCGCACCGGCTCTCCCAAGACGGCCAACAGTTGCGCGCTCATTGCCTCACCTGTCAAGTGCTCGGCGGCATCGTCGATGGTTGGGCCGATGAGCTGCAGCCGCGCTTGGCTATCCCAAACGCGGGCGCTGTGTCAGCCGGTTCTGGCGTGGGGCCGGGTTCGCCAATGAAAACAAACGATTCGAGAAACAGAACAAATCGACCAATGAATCACGCCGTCCTGGTCACGAACCGATCGTTCGTCATGGCACGTTCGCGGTGAAATACATACAACGCCAGGGTCCCTGGCGACGCTGAGGATGAGGTTGGGATGCATGATGCCGCGGGCGCCGCACACTATCTCTCGTGCGTCTCGCAACGGCAAAACAATGAAGCAGCGCGTGACCGAAGTGCATCTCCGACACAGGTGGCCGTTCGCCGCAATGATGGCTTCGAATTGTTTTTACGGATGAGTTTCGGAGGTGCTCAAACTCGAGCAGACCTCGCACCCAAACTATCTGACGGAAATGGTGGGTCGGCTGGGACTCGAACCCAGGACCAATGGATTAAAAGTCCAGTGCTCTACCAACTGAGCTACCGACCCCACGGGAGACAGGCGGTCAGGCTGGCTGGCCTGACGGGGCGCGCATCATACCTAAAGAGCCACGGAAATTCATCGAAAATACCGCGTCGGATCCGGGACGCCGGCGGATTGGAAGCCGGCCCGGCGCAGGCGGCAGGAATCGCAGCTGCCACAAGCCCGGCCGTCCGCGTCGGCCTGATAGCACGACACTGTCAGGGAATAGTCCACACCGAGGGCCACCCCGCGCTGGATGATCTGGGCCTTGGTCAGGTCGATCAGCGGCGTCACGATCTTGAAGGCCACCGTGCCCTCCACGCCCGCCTTCGTGGCCAGGTTTGCCACCCGCTCGAAGGCTGCAACGAACGCCGGCCGGCAATCCGGATAGCCTGAGTAATCGACCGCGTTCACTCCGATGAAAATGCGTGGCGCCTCCAGCACCTCGGCCCAGCCGAGGGCGAACGAGAGCATCACGGTGTTGCGTGCCGGAACATACGTTATGGGAATGCCCACCTGAGGCGCCTCGGGCACGGCAATGCTCGCGTCGGTCAGTGCCGATCCGCCGATGCCGCCGAGATCGATGCGCAACGTGCGATGCTCGACCACGCCGAGGGACTGAGCGACCCGCCCGGCAGCGTCCAGTTCCGCTCGGTGCCGCTGACCATAATCCACGCTCAGCGCGTAGCACTGAAATCCCTGCTCGCGCGCGATCGCCAGCACGGTGGCGGAATCGAGGCCACCGGATAAGAGCACTACAGCGCGATTGTCAGCCATGATTCGAAGCTTCTCATCAGTCCGGGTCGCCAGAGCAGCGGGCTATTCATCCAAGGGTCCGTAGATCGAATCTCTACCGACCGGGCGCGTCGCCCCACAGAACCTTGTGCAGCTGGATCTGCAGCCGCACCGGCAGGCGCTCATCGATCACCCACTGCGCCAGGTCACGCGGCTCGATCTGTCCGTAGCTCGGGCTGAACAGCACCATGCAGCGCTGGTCCAGCCGGCGCTCGCGAACCAGATCGCGAGCCCACTCGAAATCGGCACGGCTGCAGAGCACGAACTTCACCTGCTCTTCCGGCCGCAGTACCTCGAGATTTTCATAACGATTGCGCCCGACTTCGCCGCTGCCCGGCGTCTTCACGTCGACCACTCGCACCACGCGCGGGTCGACATTGCTCACATCGATCGCGCCGCTGGTCTCGAGCGACACGCTGTAACCGGCATCACACAATCGTTGCAGCAACGGGAAACATCCCTTCTGCGCGAGCGGCTCGCCGCCCGTGACGCAGACATGCCTGGTATTGAACGTCGCGACCCGCGCCAGCACGTCGTCGAGCGACGTCCATTCGCCGCCGTAGAACGCGTAAGCGGTATCGCAGTACTGACAACGCAGCGGACAGCCGGTGAGCCGCACGAACACCGTGGGCCAGCCCACGCTGTCCGCTTCGCCCTGGATGGACAGAAAGATTTCGGTGAGCTTGACGCGCGCGGCGCCGCTGCCAGCGGCGGCGGAATCGACAGGGGTTGAGTCAGCGAGGTTCATGAGACTGATCTAAACCACCCGGCGAAGGCATCACGGAGCGCCCCAAAACGGGGCACCAGTGATTACCGGCCCTCGCTGTCCAGCTTGGCCAGGCGCTGGCCGGCGAGACGGGCGGCGGTGGTATCGCCAAAACGCTGCACGACCTGGTTGAGCGCCGAGCGCGCCTCGGCCCAGTTCTTCAGCTCGTAATTGCAGTAGCCGATCTTCAACAAGGCATCCGGGATCTTGCGCGACTCCGGATACTTCTCGATCACCGTCCGGAAATCGCGCAACGCGTCCGTGTACTGCTTGGTCACGTAATGCGCTTCGCCGAGCCAGTACTGCGCGTTGTCGGCCAGCGGTCCGTTCGGGAAGGTGGTGAGGTACTGCTTGAACGCATTGATCGCTTCCGGATATTTCGCATCCTTCAGCAGATCGAACGCGGCCTGATAGTTGGCACGGTCATCACCCTGCGGGATCGGCAAGCCTGCCGCCGGCGCGACAGTGGACGCAGCCGCGCCCGGATTGCCTTCGAGCGCCGAGAGCCGACGATCGACATCGGCATACATTTCACGTTGCTGCGTCTGGCTCTGCGTGGCCTGGTGCTGCAACTCATCGATCTGACCGCGCAGCACGCGCGTTTCCGCCTGCGCCGCTTCGATCCGTTGCGACAGATCGAGCAGGCTCTGATTGGCGAGCACGCGCTCGATCCGCAACAAGCGGCTGTCGAGCTCGGACAGCTTCTGCACCGTCGGATCGGCTTCCGGCGGCGTGGTCGCACAGCCCGACAAAATCGCCGCCACCGCGGCGATCAACCCGACGCGAACGGCAGCAATGTTTGGCGCGACTCTCATGGCGACTCGACTCATCGACCGTAGACCAACTCGACGCGACGGTTCTTGCTGTAGGCCGCTTCGTCACTGCCCTGCACGGCCGGACGCTCTTCACCGTAGCTGACGGTGGTGATCTGACTTTCAGTCACACCCTGCAGCATCAACGCACGACGCACGGCCTGCGCACGGCGCTCGCCCAGGCCGATGTTGTACTCACGCGAGCCGCGCTCGTCGGAATGACCTTCCAGACGCACCTTCCGCTGCGGGCTGCCATTCAGGAACTTGGCGTGGGCGGCGACCACCGGCACGAACTCCGGCTTGATCTCGGCGCGGTCGTAATCGAAGTAGACGATCACGCCGGCGGCCTTGGCGGCTTCCATCGCCTGCTGCTCAGCGGACAGCGCGCTGCTGCCGACGCCGCTGCTCTCAGCACCTTGAGTGCTGGTGGTCGGGCCAACCGACTCGGACGTGTTCTGCGCTTCAGGCAGGGGCTTGTTGCCGCAAGCCGCCAGGATCAGACCACTCGCCACGATCAGCATGAGCCGCGTTACACGCATCTACACTCTCCTGAATTTAGTTGTTACGACCAGCGAACCCGCTGAAAAATCCGCCCGTCGCCGTTCACAGACCAAAACTGCCGCGAATTTTGCCACAACTTCGAGCCCGACAAGGCGCCTTTGGCGCACTTTTTCCGGCCTGATAGCGGCCATTTCGAGCTCAACGCTGCGGAAACGGCGCCCAGACCGGCTCACGCACTTCGCCGACCGTGTTGCTGAAGCGCTCGGCCGTGCGGCCATCGGTCGACACGGTCGCCAGCACACCTCGGCCCCTGTCCTGCGTCGCATAGATCAGCACGGCGCCGTTGGGCGCGAAGCTCGGGCTTTCATCCTGGCGGCCTTCGGACAGCACCTGCATCGCCTTGGAGGCCAGATCGATGAGCCCGATTCGGTAATTGCCACGGTCCAGCGTCACCACCGCCAGCTTCTTGCCATCGGGCGAGACGCGCGGCCGGGCGTTGTAGCCGCCTTCGAAACTGATGCGCGTGGCCCGATTGGGGTTGGCGACATCGATCTCATAAATCTGCGGGCCGCCGGCGCGATCGGAATTGAAGTACAGCTTCTTGCCGTCGGAGGACCAGCTCGGCTCGGTGTCGATGCCGGGGTCGAACGTCATGCGCGTGAGCACCTGGCTGTTGAGGTCCAATGTATAGATGTCGATATCGCCGTCCTTGCGCGACAGCGTGAGCGCGAGCATCCGGCCATCCGGGGACCACGCCGGCGCACCGTTGATGCCGGCGCGCGCCGAAACGCGCTTGCGCTCGCCCGTGCGCAATGTCTGCACATAGATGGCGGACGCTTTGCTCTCGAATGATACATAGGCGAGGCTCTGGCCATCGGGCGACCACGCCGGCGACATGATGGGCTCGTCCGAGCTGGTGATGGTCTGCTGATTCTCGCCGTCGTAATCGGAGACGATCAGCTTGTAACGCTGCTTCGGCGGCGTCCCTTCGGCACTGATGAAGGCGACCCGGGTCGAAAAAGCGCCACGCACGCCGGTCAATTGTTCGAAGATGATGTCCGAGATCCGGTGCGCCACTGCGCGCATGTTGTTCGCGTTGCCGGTGACGCGCTGTCCGGCGAGGCGCTGGCCGGTGAGCACATTGAACAGCTCGAACTGCGCGGCGAAGCCTGCCCCCTCGGGCATCAGCTTGCCGACGGCGATGAAGTCGGTCTTGAGATAACGCCAGTCCTGGAAGCGGATCTGATCGGCCTGGGTCGGCCGATCGATCATTTCCTTGCGATCCAGCGGCGCGAAGCGGCCACTGCGCCGCAGGTCCGCGGCGACCACATCGGCCACGTCGAACGGCGCGGCGCCGCTGGACTCCCAACCGAACGGCACGATGGCGATCGGCACCGCGTCCTCGGCGGACTTGGTGATCTCGATCACCAGTTGCGCCTTGGCCGCGAGCGCGAACCACGACAGCGCGAAGCAAACGAAAACGGCAACAGTTTTTCTCATCAGTCACAGCTCCTTGGAGCGATATCGGGCAAGCCCCGCGCTACGCGCCGGGCCGGAAGTTGAACGTGATCTCCGGCTGAAACAGCCGCGGATTGGGCGCTGTTGGCAAAGGCGAAGCGCTGATGACCGCATTTTCGACGGACTGCTTCACAGCGGCGTCGCCATTACAGGTGCCCACCCGCGCTGAGAGCACCACGCCGGCGGGGGTTTGCCGCACTGTCACCTGACACACCAGATCGTCCCGTGCCGAAAGCGGACGGTTCCAACGGCGCTGCACGGCCTGCTGGATCATGGCCCGGTATTGCGCCATTTCCGGCGAGTTCGCCGCAGCCGCGGCGGCTGCTGCGTCAGCCTCCTCCTGCTGCAATTGACGCTGCAACTCCGACTCGCGCGCCTCCTGCAAACGTTTGTCTTCCGCCGCCTTGCGGCGCTCGGCCTCTTCACGCTGCTTGCGCTGGATCTCGGCGACCCTCTTGGCCTCCTCCTCGGCGCGCTTCTTGCGCTCGGCCTCGGCGGCGGCGGCTTTCTTTTCCGCCTCCTGTCGCTCGCGCAACTGCTGCTCTTCCGCCAGCCGGCGCTGTTCGGCTTCCTGGCGTTGTTTCAATTCGATCTGACGCTCCTGCTCGGCCCGTTGTTCCGCCTGCTTGCGCTGAACCTCTTCCTGCTCGCGACGCTGCTGCTCGGCGGCCTGTTCCTGCTCGCGCCGTACCTGTTCTTCGCGTTCGCGCTGGGCGGCCTGCTCACGCTCCTGCTGTTGAGCGCGGTCGCGCTCGCGTTGCTGGCGCTGCTGGCGGGCAGCGTCGTTCAGCGCTTTCGGATCGACGACCACGGCCTGGATCGCAAGCTGCACCGGCGGCGGACTGCGCTGCATGTTCAGCATGGTGAGACCGAAAATGCCAGCAAACAACGCGTGCAGCAGCAGTGCGCCGAGAATGTACGTCCAGTGTTGTTTGATGAAATCGACCATGAGGCCTTAGCGCTTCTTGTTGTTCCGCGCTTCCGCCGGATCGGTGATGAAGCCGACCTTCTCGGCGCCCGCTTCCTGCAACAGCACCATGCCGGTGACCACGCGCCCATAGGGCACATTGGTATCGGCCTTCACCAGCACCGGGGTCTGCGGCTCACGGCGCAGCACCGTCGCGACGCGCTCGATGACGACGTTCTCATCGATGGCCGTCTCCTCGTCCTTGCCGATGTTCAGGTAATACTGGCCCGAGGCGTCGACGCTCAGGATCAAGGGCTGATGCTGCCGCATCAGATCTTCCGGCAGCGGCTCGGCCGCGGCCTTGGGCAGATCCACCTTGATGCCCTGGGTGAGCATGGGCGCGGTGATCATGAAGATGATCAGCAGCACGAGCATCACGTCGATGTACGGAACGACGTTCATCTCGGCGACGAGCCGCTTGCCGCGGCGGGCATTCATCGGACTCATGCGTGTGCCTCGGCGCCACGCGGCGTCTCACGAGAGGCCGTGGCGTGACGCTGCAGAATCGTCGACAGCTCCTCGACGAACGTGTCGTAACGCACTTCGACCCGGCTCACCTGATCCGCATACCGGTTGTAAGCGACCACGGCGGGAATGGCGGCGAACAGACCCATGGCGGTGGCAATCAACGCCTCGGTGATGCCTGGAGCCACCATCGAGAGCGTCGCCTGCTGCACGTTACCCAGGCCGTGGAATGCATTCATGATGCCCCACACCGTGCCGAACAGGCCGATGTACGGGCTGGTCGAGCCGATCGTGGCCAGCATCGCCAATCCCAGCTCCAGTCGATCGCTTTCCTTGAGCAGCGCAACGCGCATGCCGCGGCGTGCGCCCTCGATCAGCTGCGCGGAGGCAATGCCGCCCTGCTGACGCAATCGTGAGAACTCACGAAAGCCCTGCTCGAAAATCGCCTCCATGCCCTTGGTGACCCGCCGGCTCTGGTCGATGGAACGAAACATCGCGGTCAGATCGCCGCCCGACCAGAAGGTTTCCTCGAAGCGGTCGGCGTCGGCGCGCGCACGGCTCAGCTCGGCGCGTTTGCGCAGCATGATGGACCAGGAGACCAGCGAGGCCAGCAGCAGCAGCGCCATCACGATCTGCACCACGATGCTGGCGTTGAGCACCAGCTCCAGCGGATTGAGGTTCTCTGACATCATTCCCATCACTCCCGAATTGATTGTTCGGACTGCAACCGCCGCGCTGCGCGCGGGGTAGTCGAATTCATAAAGCTGCGACCAGCGCGCTGCCCGCGCGGGGCGGTCGAGCTCATAGCAGTTCCTTCGGCAACGCGGTCGGACGCAGACTGACTGCATCGAGGCACGCAACGCGCACCTTGCCCTCCACCAGCAGCTCGCCGTCGAGCCCGCCACGAAAGACCTGTTGCTGAAACGTGAAGCTGGCGCGCGTGCGCTCGGCGATCACGCAGGTGACCAGCAGCTCATCGCCATAGCGCGCCGGCCGCCGATAGTGCGCTTCGATATCGACGACCACGAACATCAGCCCGTACTGCTCCTTCAAGGGCAGCTGTTCGATGCCGGCGGCACGCAGCCATTCGGTGCGCGCACGCTCCATGAACTTCATGTAGTTCGCGTAATAGACGATGCCACCGGCATCGGTGTCTTCCCAATAGATGCGCACCGGCCAGGCGAACGGCCGGGCGGTGGACTGTTGCGTCGAAGGAATCTCTGGTGTGGCTGCCATGCGCCCGTGACTTGCTCCGCTTAGTTGTCGAACAGCTCGCCGGTGCCCGGCCGGTCCGGCAACTTCAGACCGAAGTGCTGATAGGCCATGCGCGTCGCCATCCGGCCGCGGGCCGTGCGCATGATGAACCCTTGTTGGATCAGATACGGCTCGATCACGTCCTCGATGGTGCCGCGTTCCTCGCCCAGGGCCGCCGACAGGCTTTCCACGCCCACCGGCCCGCCGTCGAATTTTTCGATGATGGTCAGCAGCAGCTTGCGGTCCATGAGATCGAAGCCGAGCGGGTCCACGTCGAGCATGTCGAGCGCCGCCCGCGCCACTTCGTCGGTGATCCGGCCGCCGGCGCGCACTTCGGCATAGTCGCGCACGCGCCGGAGCAATCGATTGGCGATACGCGGAGTTCCCCGGGAACGCTGGGCGATGCGCGCTGCTCCGGCGGCATCCGCCGGCACGCCCAGCAAGCTGGCGGAACGTGTCACGATCCGCTGCAGCTCGGCCTGATCGTAGAACTCCAGGCGCTGCACGATGCCGAATCGGTCGCGCAACGGCGAGGTCAGCAGACCGGCCCGCGTGGTCGCGCCGATCAGCGTGAACGGCGGCAGATCCAGTTTGATGGAGCGCGCCCCCGGACCTTCGCCGATCATGATATCGAGCTGAAAGTCTTCCATGGCCGGATACAGGATCTCCTCGACCTGCGGGCTCAGCCGATGAATCTCATCGACGAACAGAACGTCGTTGGCCTGCAGGTTGGTGAGCAGCGCCGCCAGGTCGCCGGCGCGCTCGATCACCGGCCCCGAGGTCTGGCGCAGATTGACCCCGAGCTCGTTGGCGATGATGTTCGCCAGCGTGGTCTTGCCCAGGCCGGGCGGACCGAAGATCAGCACGTGATCCAGCGCCTCGCGCCGGTTGCGCGCCGCCTGGATGAATATTTCCATCTGCGTCTTGACCGCCGACTGGCCGACGTAATCGGCCAGTTTCTTCGGCCGCACGGCACGGTCGAAGGCGGCTTCATCGCCCTGGCTGGCGGCGGAAACGATGCGGTCCTGCTCGATCATGGTTGCTTATCGACTGGCAGCGGCCTGCAGTGCGCGGCGAATGATTTCCTCGGTGGTCTGCGCCGACGCGTCCACCGCCTTCAGCAGCCGCGTCACCTCGGCGGGCTTGTAACCCAGCGCCACCAGCGCGCTGAAAGCCTCCGCTTGTGGACCGATGGCAGCCTCGGCGGTTCCGCCCGTAGGCAGCACGGCCAGACCGGTGTCGCCAAATCCCTTCACCCGATCGCGCATCTCGACCACCAGGCGCTCGGCCGTCTTGCGGCCCACGCCCGGGGTGCGGACCAGAGTATCGATGTCCTGCGCCTCGATGCACATCAGGAAGGCATCGACGGTGAGGCCCGAGAGCAGGGCCAGCGCCAGCTTCGGCCCCACATTGGAAACTTTCAGCAGCTCGCGGAACAGGCGCCGCTCGCGATCGGTGCCGAAGCCGAACAGGATGTGCGCATCCTCCCGGACCACCAGGTGCGTGAACACATGCACCTCCGAGCCGGCCGCCGGCAGCCCATAGAAAGTCGACATGGGCGCTTCCAGCTCGTACCCGACGCCGCCCACGTCGATCACCAGCTGCGGGGGTTGTTTGGCGGTCAGCTTGCCGCGCAGAAAGCCGATCATTGCGCCGAGCCTGCGACGAGCTGGTGCAACTGGCGGTTGAGATTGCGGGAGTGCGCGTGGCAAAGCGCGATGGCCAACGCGTCGGCTGCGTCGGCGCCGAGCCGTCCGGACAGATTCAACAAACGTCGTACCATCAACTGCACTTGTTCCTTCTGAGCGGCACCGGTGCCGACCACGGCCAGTTTCACCTCACGCGGCGCGTACTCAAAAACACGAGGGCGCACGGCAAAAGTCGCACTCAGCGCCGCGCCTCGCGCCTGCCCGAGCTTCAGCGCGCTGTCGGCATTGCGGTGCATGAACACGCGCTCGATGGCAACCTCGTCGGGCTGGTACTGGTTCGCCAGCTGATCGACGCCGGCAAAAATTTCCTGCAGGCGCTCGGCGAGCGAGGCGCCCCGGGCGCGGATCGAGCCGCTGACCACATAGCTGACCTTGGCCCCTGCTTCCCGCGGGATACACGCGGTCGCGCTCCTTGGGTCGCACAACCTTCCGATATCTATAACCGCGTAACCGGTGCACAACGAGCCCGGATCCAGACCCAGGATTCGCACCCTGGGGGCTGGCGCTGGCTCGCTCGTCACTGACGAGGAACGCTGTCGAAGGCTGACCAGCGCGGCCGATAGCTTCGTGTCCCCCCGGGCAAGGTTGAGCTCGGCGAGACTTTTCGGCCGCCTGTGTCTGCGCAAGGACTCTCTCTGCCTGGACCCGCGAGGGTCTCGAGTTGCGAAGCCGGTATGATACCGGCAACGGCTACAAACCGACACGATCCGCGCTTGCCATGCCTTCCGTCGACGACGCTGCATCCGACACCGAGCAGACCGCGAATGCCCGCCGCCGGGCCCGCGAGCTGCTGGCAAAACTGGCGGCCACGGTCGGCGAAGATCAGCCCAAAGCGCCGGCCGCGCTGGCGCGTGCGCAGGCCATCGTCGACATCCTGGTCACCCTGACCGATGACGACGACATCCTCGGCGGCGCCCTGCTGCTGCCGTTGCTGGAAGCCGAGGTGATCACGCCAGAGCAGGCCATCGAGACGGTCAGCGCGCCGGCCAATCGGATCGCCACCGAATTGCAGCGGCTGGGCTCGCTGAACATCAGCATTCCGACCAGCACGGGCGGACGCGGCGCCCCAGCGCTGTCGAGCAACCAGGCCGAAGGCCTGCGCAAGATGCTGCTCGCCATCGTCACCGATCCGCGACTGGTGCTCGTGAAACTCGCCGCTCAATTGCAACAGCTGCGCGACAGCAAGGACGCACCGGCGGCCGAGCGCGAGCGCCTCGCCTATGAGACGCGTGAGGTGTATGCCCCGCTCGCCAATCGCCTGGGTGTGTGGCAATTGAAATGGGAGCTGGAGGACCTGAGCTTCCGCTACCTCGACCCGGAGAGCTACAAGACCATCGCCGGCTGGCTCGCCTCCAAGCGCATCGATCGCGAGCGTTACATCGGCGAAGTCATCGAGCTGCTGCGCAAGGAGCTCGACAAGGCGCACATCCCCAACGCCGACATCGCCGGCCGCCCCAAGCACATCTACAGCATCTGGCGGAAGATGCATCGCAAGGGCCTGCAGTTCGATCAGCTCTACGACGTGCGCGCCGTGCGTGTGCTCGTGGACAGCATCGCCGACTGCTATGCCGTGCTCGGCATCGTGCATGGAATGTGGCCGTACATTCCGGGCGAGTTCGACGATTACATCGCCACGCCCAAGGACAATCTGTATCGCTCGCTGCACACGGCCGTCATCGGTCCGGGCAAGCTGCCGCTGGAAGTTCAGATCCGCACGCGCGAGATGCATGCTCATGCCGAGCTCGGCGTCGCGGCCCACTGGCGCTACAAGGAAGGCGGCAAAGCCAATCCGGCCTACGAGCAGAAAATCGTCTGGCTGCGGCAGGTGCTCGAGCCCACCGAACGCAGCGAGGAAACCGAAGGCGAATTTCTGGATCGGGTGCGCTCGGAGCTCTTCGAGGATCGCGTCTACGCCATCTCACCGCGCGGCGAGGTAGTCGATCTGCCGCGAGGCGCGACGCCGCTCGACTTCGCTTATCACGTGCATACGGATCTGGGCCATCGCTGCCGGGGCGCGAAGGTCAACGGGCGCATGGTGCCGCTCAACCAGGTCCTGCACAACGGCGACCAGGTCGAGATCATCACCGGCAAGCAGCTCAATCCGAGCCGCGACTGGCTGGTGCCCTCGCTCGGCTATCTCGCCTCGCCGCGCAACCGGAACAAGGTCCGCTCGTTCTTCCGCAAGCTCGACGAGCAACAGAATACCCAGCAGGGCCGGCAGATTCTCGAACGCGAATTGCAGCGTCTCGCGATCCACTCGGTGACCCTGCCGGAGCTGATCAGCGAGTTCAATTTCGACAACGCCGATCAGCTGTATCGCGCCATCGGCGAAGGCGAGATCAACGCCGCGCAGATCAGCGGCGCCGTGCAGCGTCGCGCCAAGCCGCAGGAATTGCCGACTCCAATCGTGCGCCGGCCGACCGCCGAGCCGAAGAAAGCTTCGGGCATCACCATCGACGGCGTCGAAGATCTGTTGTCGAACTTCGCCGGGTGCTGCAGCCCGGTGCCGCCGGAGCCGATCGCCGGTTACATCACGCTCGGCCGCGGCGTCAGCATCCATCGCGACGACTGCGCCAACTTCAAGCGCCTGGCCGCGGCCAATCCGGAGCGTGTCATTCCGGTCGAATGGGGCACCGGAGGCGACCGTGCGTTCCCGGTCGATATCAACGTTCGAGCGTACGATCGGCGCGGCCTGCTGCGCGACGTGACGGCAATTCTCGCCGACACGAAGATCAACATTCACGCCATGAACACGTTGACGCACGAGGCGGACGACATCGCCGACATGAACCTGAAAATCACCGTGCACGACCTGGAAGAGCTGTCGCGCGTGCTGGCGCGCATCCAGGGCCTGCCCAACGTGTTGAGCGCCCGACGCAAGGTCTGAACCATGAAACTCGTTTCCAACGCCCTGCTCGATGAAATGACCGCCAAGGCCGCGGCCAGCCCGCGCCGGCGGGCTCATCACAATCTGCACAGCTCGCCGAGCGATCTCGTGCAGCGCTTCGTCGTGGTCGCTCACAGCGATTCATACATTCGCCCGCACCGGCACCTGACCAAGTCGGAGCTGTGTACGGTCGTGCGCGGGCAATTCGAAGTGGTGGTGTTCGACGCCGAAGGAACGATCACGCAGCGCAGTGTCGTTGGCGAGGGCACGCCGAATCTGGCCTTCGAGCTGCCGCAAGCGACCTGGCACACGCTGCTGGTGTTGACCGACGGCGCCTCGTTCGTCGAAGTCAAAGAAGGACCGTACGATCCAGCCACCGCCGCGGAGTTTGCGAGTTGGGCGCCGGAGGAAGGTCGTGCGACCGCCGATTTTCAGCGTTGGGTTCGATCGGCGCCCGTGGGCGCTCGCGTGCCGTCGTTTACTTAGCCCCAAGCCGCGGGCAGCGACTTACGCCGTCCGCGCCTTCAATCGCCACGCTCTGAGACCATAAAGAGCGAACACCACCACCAGCAGCAACACCAGCGCGACGAATTGCTCCAGCGTGACCGTCTCAGAGAACAGCCAGGCCAGCGACAAACAGGTTGCGATCGGCACCAGCGGTCCACCCGGCGTCAGATACGGCTCGCCATCGGTGCGCACGTCCTTCTGCCGCAGTACCAGCGCTGCCACCGCGCACAGGAAATAAAGGGTCAACGCCGACAGATTCGCAAAGATCGCGAGCGTTCTGAACGTGCCGGACAATGCAATCGAGGCGACGATCACGCCGTAGATGACGATCGCCTTGTGCGGGCTGTGAAACGTCGGGTGGACCGACTTGAGGATTCGCGGCAGGAAGCCGTCGCGGCTCATTGCAAACAAACCGCGTGGCTCGGACATGACGTTCGCGCTCAGGTAGCCGAACATCGAAATCGCCGCACCCACGACCAGGATGGTGCGGCCGACCGGACCGACGATGGCGTTGGCGGCGCTCGCGAGCGGTGTTTTCTGATCGAGCGCGAGGTCCAGGCCCATGACGCCCAGTGCGACGAATTGAATCGCCAGGTACAACAGCGTCGCCGCGCCCAGCGCCAGGAACGCGGCGCGCGGCACTGCCTTCGACGGATTCTTCACCTCGCCGCTCGGCATCAGCGAGCCTTCGATGCCCGAGAACGCGAAGATCACGATGCCCGCGGTGCTCAACACCGAGCTCGCGTCGGGCACGGCACTCCAGGCCAGATTCGACGGCTCGATGAAGAACACACCGATCGCCACGAACGCGAGCAGCGGTAACAATTTGGCCACGGTCACCGTCTCGAGAACGCGCGCCCCGGTTCTCACCCCCCGATAGTTGATCGCAACCAGCGCACCGACCAGCAACACCACGAGCACCCGATTCGCCCAAACCGAGCCGACCGGTGTCAGCGTCAGAATCGAACCCGCCAGCACACTGAAAATTGCGGCCGCGGCGGAAGTCCCGGTGGCGAGGACCAGGCAGCCGGCCACGAAGCCCCACATCGGCCCGAGCGCCGTTTCCACATACGCATACGGTCCGCCGCTGGACGAGACCCGGCTGCCTGCTTCGGCAAAACACATGACGACCAGGCCGATGATGATGGCGCAGACCAGATAAGCGAGCGGCGCGGCGGTGCCGAGCTCCAGGACGGCGGTCGCCGGCAGCACGAAAATGCCGCTGCCCACCGTGTAATTGAAGATGTTCGCCGCCAGCTGGCGGGTGCCGAGCTCGCGGGACAACAGCGCGTCGGGATTGCTGGCCCGGACGGCCGAAGGATCGTGGGAGTCCTGCATCGGCCGAGAATAGCCGATGCGCCGGCAGGAGTTGGGGGACAGATTTGCAATCTGTCCCCCGCTGGGCTCAACGGTTCGGGAAGTCGATCGCGATCTTGTCCGCGTTCAGCGCCGCCTCGTGCACGGCCTCGGACAGGGTCGGGTGCGCGTGGATGGTACGCTGCAGGTCCTCGGTGCTCGCCGAGTACTCCATCGCCAGCACCGCTTCGGCGATCAGCTCGCCGGCCATCGGGCCGATGATGTGCACGCCCAGGATCTCGTCGTCATCCTTGGCGGCGACGACCTTGGCGAAGCCGGCGATCGATTCCATCGCGCGGGCGCGGCCGCTCGCCATGAACGGGAACGAGCCGACCTTGTACTCGCGGCCGCTCTTCTTCACTTCCTCTTCGGTCTGGCCGACCCAGGCGATCTCGGGCGCCGTGTAGATGACGGAAGGAATGGTCTTGTAATTCACTTCGGCGACCTTGCCGGCGATCAGGTCGGCGACCATCACGCCCTCTTCCTTGCCCTTGTGCGCGAGCATCGGGCCGCGCACCACGTCACCGACCGCCCAGACATTGGCCGCATCGGTCCTGCAGTCGTGATCGACCTTGATGAAGCCGCGCTCGTCGATCTGCACGCCGGTGCCCTCGCCGAGCAGGTCCTTGGTGAACGGACGACGGCCGATCGCGACCACCACCTTGTCGACTTCGAGCGTCTGCTCGCCCTTGGCATCGGTGTACTTCAGCTTCACGCCGCTGGCCGACTTGTCGGCGCCGCTGACCTTCGCGCCCAGGCGAATGTCGAGGCCGAGCTTCTTGAAGTGCTTGAGCGCTTCCTTGGCAACGGCACCGTCGGCCGCCGGCAGGAACGTATCGAGCGCTTCGAGCACGACCACTTCCGAGCCCAGGCGACGCCACACGCTGCCCAGCTCCAGACCGATCACGCCGGCGCCCACCACGCACAGACGCTTCGGAACGCTATCGAATTCCAGCGCGCCCCACGAGTCGACGATCTGCTTGCCGTCGAACGGCACGCTCTTCAATTCGGTCGGCGAGGAGCCGGAGGCGAGAATGACGTGCTTGGCGGTCAGCTCTTCTTTCTTGCCGTCCTTGCCCGTGAACTCGACCTTGTTGCCCTTGAGCAGCTTGCCGTGGCCCTGCAGACCGGTGACGCCGGCGGCCTTGAACAGCGCGCTGATGCCCTGAGTCGAGGCCTTCACGATACCGGCGCGACGCTTCTGCATCGTCGCCACGTCGACCGACACGTCGCCGACCTTGATGCCGTGCACGGCAAACTCGTGCTGCGCACGATGCACCAGCTCGGAGCTTTCGAGCAGCGCTTTGGAGGGAATGCAGCCAGCGTTCAGACAGGTGCCGCCGAAGGCATACGAGCCGTCTTTGTTCACCCACTCATCGATGCACGCGACCTTGAGCTTGTTCTGGCCGGCGCGGATGGCGGCGGGATAACCGGCGGGACCACCGCCGATGACGATGACGTCGTATTGGGACATGAGAGCTCCGCGAATTCTTTCTTTGGACAGGAAATGGGGACGAGCTGGGGCGCTGCAAGCGCAGCGCCCCACGCAGTAGTCATGGGTCGATAGTCACTGCGGCGGGTTACAGCTGCAGCAGCAGCCGCGCCGGATCTTCCAGCGCTTCCTTGATCGCCACCAGGAACTGCACCGACTCGCGGCCATCGACGATGCGATGGTCGTAAGTGAGCGCGAGATACATCATCGGGCGGATCTTGATTTCGCCGTCGACCACCATCGGCCGCTCCTGGATCTTGTGCATGCCGAGGATGGCGACCTGCGGCGGATTCAGGATGGGCGTCGACATCAGCGAGCCGAACACGCCGCCGTTGGTGATGGTGAACGTGCCGCCGGTCAGCTCTTCCAGGGAGATCGAGCCGTCGCGCGCCTTCTTGGCATAGTCGCCCACGGCCTGTTCGAGATCGGCGAAGCTCAGGGACTCGGCGTTGCGGATCACCGGCACCATCAGGCCACGATCGGTGGAGACGGCGACGCCGATGTCATAGAACTCGTGATAGACGATGTCGTTGCCGTCGATGGACGCGTTCACCGCCGGGAACTTGCGCAGCGCTTCGATCGCCGCCTTGATGAAGAACGAGCTGAAGCCCAGCTTCACGCCGTGCGCCTTCTCGAACTTGTCCTTGTAGCGGGCACGGATCTCGTTCACCGCCGTCAGGTCGACTTCGTTGAACGTCGTCAGCATCGCCGCAGTGGACTGCGCCTGGATCAAACGCTCGGCGATACGAGCGCGCAGACGCGTCATCGGCACGCGCTGCTCAGTGCGCGAGCCCACCGGTGCCGGCAACTTGACCGCCGGAGCATGCTTGGCGGGAGCCTTCGCTTCCGCCGGCGCCGACTTGCCCGCCATGTGCTGAATCACATCGCCCTTGCTCACGCGGCCGTCGCGGCCGCTGCCAGCGATCTGCGAGGCGTCGAGCTTGTGCTCTTCGACCATGCGCTTCGCCGCCGGCGCCAGCTTGCCACCGCTCGCGGCAGCAGCCTTCTCCGCCGGGGCTTCAGCCTTGGCTTCAGTCTTCGCGGCGGGAGCGGCGACAGCGCCCTCGCCCGCTTCCAGAATCGCCAGCACCTGACCGCTCGTGACGGTCGCGCCGTTCTCGACCTTCAACTCCTTGATCACGCCGGCCGAGGGCGCCGGCACTTCGAGCACCACCTTGTCGGTTTCCAGGTCGACCAGATTCTCATCGCGGCTGACGGCCTCGCCGGGCTTCTTGTGCCAGGACACCAGGGTAGCGTCGGTAACGGACTCGGGTAATTGCGGAACCTTGATTTCGATACTCATCACTTGATCCTGTTATTGACCCGCGGCGTTACTTGTTCGCGGCCTTCAGTCGCGTGGTATGCCGGAGGGACTCTTCGGTGCTGGTGGAGCGCAGCGCGGCGTCGACCAGCGCCTGCTGCTGTTCCTGGTGCATCTGCGCGATGCCGGTGGCCGGAGCGGCCGCCGGAGCGCGACCTGCGTACAGCAGCTGATGATCCTTCGACAGCGACTCCTGCAAACGGTGGCGGATCTGGTACCAGGCGCCCTGATTCTGCGGCTCCTCCTGACACCAGACGATTTCCTTCGCGTTCGAATATTTCTTGATGATCGACGCGTACTCCTCGGCCGGGAACGGATACAGCTGTTCGATGCGCACGATCGCGATGTTGTGCAGGCCGTCGCCGCGACGCGAGTCGAGCAGATCGAAATAAACCTTGCCCGAACAGAACACGACGCGCGTGACCTTGCTCGCCTGCAGCTCGTCGATCTCGTCGATGACGGTGCGGAACGAGCCCTGGGTGAGATCGTCCAGCTTGGAGACCGACAGCTTGTGACGCAGCAGGCTCTTGGGCGTCATGATGATGAGCGGCTTGCGGAACGCCTGCTTCATCTGACGACGCAGCATGTGGAACATCTGCGCCGGCGTCGACGGCACGCACACCTGCATGTTCTGCTCGGCGCACAACTGCAGGAAGCGCTCCAGACGCGCCGAGGAATGCTCCGGCCCCTGGCCTTCGTAGCCGTGCGGCAGCATCAGCGTGAGCCCGCACAGCCGGCCCCACTTCGCTTCGCCCGAGCTGATGAACTGGTCGATGATGACCTGCGCGCCGTTGGCGAAGTCGCCGAACTGCGCTTCCCAGATGTTGAGGCTGTTCGGCTCGGTGGTCGAGAAGCCGTACTCGAAGCCGAGCACCGCCTCTTCCGAGAGGAACGAGTCGTACACATCGAAGCGCGGCTGGCTCGGCGCCAGGTGCTGCAGCGGAATGTAGTTGTCGGTGCTGTTCTGGTCGTGCCAGACCGCATGGCGATGGAAGAACGTGCCACGGCCGCTGTCCTGGCCGATCAGGCGCACTTCATAGCCTTCGGTGAGCAGGGTCGCGTACGCCAGGTTCTCGGCGAAGCCCCAGTCGAGCGGCAGCTGGCCGGCGGCCATCTTCTCGCGATCCTGGACGATCTTCGCGACCTGACGGTGCAGCGTGAGATTGGCCGGCAGCGTGGTGAGCTTGGCGGCCAGCTCGCGCAGCTGCTCCATGCGCACGCCGGTCTTCACCACTTCGGTGAGATCGACGTCGTGATACTTGGTCCAGTCGACGGTGTGCTTGTTGCCGATCAGGCCCAGCGACTGCTTGGCCTGCGACTTGCCCTCGTCCATCTCGCGGCGGTACTGATCGACCATCGCGTCGGCGTCGGCCATGGTGATCACGTTTTCGGCGACCAGGCGCTCGGCGTAGATCTGCCGCGGGGTCTTGTGCGCGCGGATCTTGGAGTACATGACCGGCTGCGTCGCCGACGGCTCGTCCGACTCGTTGTGACCCAGGCGGCGATAGCAGACCAGGTCGATCACGACGTCCTTGTGGAACGTCATGCGGTAATCGAGCGCGAGGCGCGCAACGAACGCCACGGCTTCCGGATCGTCGCCGTTCACGTGGAAGATCGGCGCTTCGATCATCTTGGCCACGTCGCTGCAATACATGGTCGAGCGCGCATCTTCCGGCTTGGAGATGGTGAAGCCGACCTGGTTGTTGATGATCACGTGCACCGTGCCGCCGGTGTAGAAGCCGCGCACCTGCGACATCTGCAACGTTTCCATCACGACGCCCTGGCCCGCGAAAGCGGCGTCGCCGTGAATCAGCAGCGGCATGACCTTGTCGCCCTTGGTGTCGCTGCGGCGCTGCTGACGAGCACGCACCGAGCCTTCGACCACCGGGTTCACCACTTCCAGATGCGACGGGTTGAACGCCATCGCCACGTGCACGTTGCCGCCCGGCGTCTTGATGTCGGTCGAGAAGCCCTTGTGGTACTTCACGTCGCCCGAGCCCTGCATGTGGTTCACGTCGTAGTGACCCTCGAACTCGGAGAACAGCTTCTGCGGCGACTTGCCGACCACGTTCACCAGCAGGTTCAGGCGGCCGCGGTGGGCCATGCCGATGACCATCTCTTCGATGCCGCGCAGGCCGCCCTGCTGGATCAGATCGTCCACCAGCGGCACCAGCGCGTCGCCGCCTTCCAGCGAGAAGCGCTTCTGCGCCGGATACTTGGTGGCGAGATAGCGCTCCAGGCCTTCCGCCGCGGTCAGGTGCCGCAGGAACGTCTTCTTCTCTTCGGTGGAGAAACGATTCGACACCCGGCCTTCCTGGAAGCGGTTCTGCAGCCACAGGCGCTCGGTGGAATTGGAGACGTGCGCGAATTCGGCGCCGATGGTGCCGCAATAGATCTGGCGCAGCTGGGCGACGATGTCCTTCAGCTTCATGCGCTTCGGGATGGCGTCGATGCGGCTGCCGGTGAAGAACTCGGTCTCCAGATCGGCATTGCTCAGGCCGAAGTGCGACAGCTCGAGCACTTCCGGCACCGGGCGCTTCATCAACCCGAGCGGGTCGATGTCGGCGACCAGGTGGCCGCGATTGGAGTAGACCTGTACCAGGCGCGAGACGGCGCCCTGCTTGGCCGCCGCGTCGCTGGACACTGCGCCGGCGCCGGCTGCCGCCGCCGGAGCGCCAATCGAGTAGGCGCGTTTGGCGAGCGCGTCGCGGATCGGGCCGTGCGCCACGTCGGTGGTGCCGGCCGCTTTGCCGAGTCCGGCGAAGTAGTCGCGCCATTTCGGCTCGACTGACTGCGGATCAGCAAGGAACTGTTCGTAGAGGGATTCGATGTAGGGGGCGTTGCCAGCCCCGAGAGGCGTAGAGTCGAGCAAAGCTCGCAAAGAGTCGCTCATTGCGCTCGCAAGTTCCTGTTCGGACTATGGAAGAGTCGGCCGACTTTGGCCGGATACAGCACTTCAAAGGGGCGGTAGTGTAGCCGAACCACGCTGCGGTTGAGAAACGCAGAGTGATAACTCGCACACCAGGCGAGATCGATTTCACACCTCGAGGCCGCGAACCGTGTAGGCAACACCCTGTCCATCAGGGTGCAGGATGGGGGCAAGCGTGCAGATTTCAGGGCCAGGCCGCGGAATTTTGCCGGGGTGGCCGCGGGAATTGGGTAACTTTAGGCGTTTCGGCCGTCGCCGGATGGCGACCGGCGGCGACGATGCGATCCGCCCCGACCACCGTCGCACCGGCGGGTATGTCGCGCGTCACGACCGCGTTTGCGCCGATCGTCGCGCCCTTGCCGATGCGAACGTCGCCGAGAATGCGCGCGCCCGCGCCGATGCAAACGTCATCGCCGATCACCGGCGCGATGTTCGGATCGTCCTCGCGACCGCCGATCATGACCTGCTGCATGATGGTGACCCGGTGGCCGATGACCGCCTGTCGATGCAAAACGATGCCATAGGGATGCGGCATGTGAACGTCGCTCGGCAGCCGGCAATGAATGTCGCTGTTGAACAGGACTCGGATCAGCTTGCTCAACACCGGCACGTGTCGCCGGCAAAAGAACAGCAGCACGTCCGTCGAGGTCGGATTGTCCTTGCGGGTATCGGGCAGGCCGAGGCGTCGCGCCGTACGTCGCGCAAGTTGCGCGACGATCGCGCGCTCGGCTTCGGCGCTCAACGCATCGAGCGGTTGACCGGCATCGAGCACGGCCACGTCTTCACGACGGCGCAGCACCTTGCGGTATTCGCTGCGCAGTCGCGCGGCCTCCTCCTCCGCCACCTCGCGCGTCCGGGTCTGCAGGACTGCGGATGGCACGTCGAACACGAGCCACAGCTCGGGCCGCGGGATCCAGGGCAACAGCCAGCGAGCCAGACTGCGGAAGCGATCGATGCGGTAATAGCCGGGGTCGACCAGAATGTCATCGAAGTAGCGGTTCGACACCACCATGGTCGAGGCCACCAGCTTCGGACGGATCCGCCACCAGTAGCCGAGCCAGTAATCGGCCACGAACATCATGAGCTTGGCCATCGTGCCCAACCGGCCGCGCGGCACGCGCGAATCCGGATCCACCGGCACCGGCCGCATCATGCGCGGCCGGATGTTGATGACATGGGCGGCCGAGAATGGCGCCAGCGGCCGTGCGCCCAACTGCTCCACGACGTTCCTTCGTCCACTGCCGGGCGGCCCAAGACACGCGATCAGCAGTCCGGACGGCTCACGCCAGCGGCGCAGCTGCTCCAGCTTCTGTCGCCACCAGCTGCTCGGTCTGGCCGCATGGCGCTGGACGCGCAACGACATGAAGTCCGGCCGCTGGTGCTCGTTGAGCCAACTGAACATGTACAGCTCATCGGTGCCACGGCACCAGTGATGAACCAGCTGCATGTCATGACGCCGGCAATATTCATTCAATAAGGGTGGCAAAAGCGGCAGCGTTTCCGCCGCAACGACGATCGACGCGCTCAGTCGCACGCCCGAGCAATCGTCCTCGACAGGCTCCTCCGCGACCACATGCTCGATCTGCTCCGCTTGCAGATAACGCAGCAGCGCCCCGAGCCGCGGCACGTCAGCTTCGATGTCCCGGGGCTCCTGCATGCCGGTCAGAACGGCAGCTGGATCGTGCCGGTCTGGACCGCCTGCGCAGCCATGGCAAGCGCGCAGAACATCATGGTGATCCAGATGTGGAGTTGTGTTTTACGCATGGCTCTACCCTTCAATACGCATTGCGGTCCCGCCACACCAGCGACGCGGTCCGCAACAGAATGGTCAGGTCCAGTCCCAGGGACCAGTTGCGCAGATAGTCGAGGTCGTACTCGACGCGCCGCTGCATCTTGTCGACGGTGTCGGTCTCGCCGCGCAGTCCGTTCACCTGCGCCCAGCCGGTGATCCCCGGCCGCACCTTATGACGCAGCATGTAGCCATCGATGATGCGGCGATATTCCTCGTTGTGAGCCACTGCATGCGGCCGCGGACCGACCAGGCTCATCGAGCCGAGGAAGACATTGAAGAGCTGGGGCAGCTCGTCCAGGGAAGTGCGACGCAGGAAGGCGCCGAAGCGGGTCACGCGCGGATCGTTGCGTTGTGCCTGCGTGACCGTGGCGCCGTCTTCGCACACCGTCATGCTTCGGAACTTGTAAACATTGATGGCTTCGCCGTACATGCCATAGCGGCGCTGCCGGAACAGGATCGGGCCGGGCGAGCTCATGCGCACCCCGATCGCGATCGTCAGCAGCAGCGGCCACAGCACCAGCAACAGCACCGAGGAGAACACGATGTCGCTGGCGCGCTTGATCACTCCGTCCAGCCCGGCGAATGGAGACTCGCACACCGCGAGCATCGGAATGCCGTCGATCTCACAAACGCGCGCCTGGATCAGATCGAACATGAAGATGTCGGGAACGAAGTACACCGACGCCGTCGTGTCCTTCAGCTCCTCGAGCAGTCTGGTGACACGCTCATCGGCACGCATCGGCAGACAGATATAAATGTTGCTCACGCCGTTGATGCGCACGTAATTGACGATGTCCGACATGCCGCCGAGCAATTGCTCCTGGGGCATATCGGGCAGCCGCGCCGTGTCGCGATCGTCGAAGAACCCCTTGAACAGTCCCAGGTGCGGATGCGCCATCAGGCGGCGCGCCAGACGCGAGCCCGCTTCGTTCGCACCGATGATGACGTGGCTCTGCTGGATCTTGCCGCGCAATGCCGAGAATGCGGCGTAGCGACGCAAGCCGGCTTCCGCCGCGACCACTGCAAACGGCGTGATCGCAAACCAGGTAAGGATTACGCGGCGGGAAAATGTTTCGGTGACCTTGAAAGCGAACGCCATCAGCAGCAGCGCGGCGGAGACCAGCAGCCACTCGGCGAAGATGCGGTGCTGGAGCAGATTGGTCAGACCATTGCGAATCGAGCAATCCATCACCGGCTCGCTCACCACCTGCGAGGCGATCAGAAACGCGAGCGCCGCGAGCGCGAAATAGGAAGGCGTGAGCTCCTGTGCGAACAGGAACGCACAGAACATCAGGCTCAGTACGATGACCGACGGGTTCAGAACGTGTCTCAGCAGCGCGACGCTCGGCGGCTCCGACGTGCCGTGATGAACTCGCTGATTGCGACGACGGATCGCCGCGAAACCATCCACCGAGGCATGCGCAGCGGAGCCGCGCGAATCAGCGCGGGAATTCTCTGCTTGGACGGCTTCGCGCATGACTCGACTTAGTAACGAATTTACCTGGGCTGCCTGTTAACTGGCCTTGTGCCACAAAAGTTCCAGGCGCCATGGGCGTCGGCTTGCAGCTACGTCTGAACTCGATTACAGACAAAAAAGAAAACGGCGCGCACCTCACGATGCGCGCCGTTTATTACAAACACCGAGGATTGTTTCAGGCCGCTCGTTTCAGGAACGCGCCTGACCGAGCCCTTCTTCGATCCGACGCACCAGCTCCACCAGCCGCGGTCGAACGTCGTTGAGCAAATATTCCTGCGAGACTTTGAAAGCCGGCGCGCCGCAGTTGATGGACATCGGCGGCAGGCCGTTGCCCGGGCGGAACCCGACGGCGATGCCGTTCACATCCGGCTGCCATTCGCCGAACGAGCTGCACACGCCCAGCTCCGAATACATGGCGAGCGCCTTGTCGATGCCCTGTTTCAAGTTCGGCCACGCCAGGTGATCCAGCTCTTTCAACTGATCGAGCAGATCGGCGCGCTCGGTGTCGCTGCAAACCGCGAGATAGGCGCGGCCGATCGCGGCGGTTGCCAGCGGCAGACGCATGCCCACCTCCATATTCAATGAGAGCACGGCGTTGCCCTTGCAGACTTCGACGCACACCATGCTGAGCCGCTGCCGCGCGCCCAACGCGACCGACGTGCCGGTTGCATCCGCCAGCTCCTGCATCAGCGGACGCGCGAGATCGCGCACTTCGAAGCGGCCGAGCACGGCGCTGCCGAGCGCCAGCGTCGCCGTGCCGAGGCGATACTTGCCCGACTCCTTCACATAGTGGAGATAGCCGAGCTTGGTGAGCGTGTAAGTCAGACGGGACACGGTCGACTTGGGCAGACGGCAGCGCTCGGAGATGTCCTGATTGCCCAGCAGCCGGCTGCCGCTTCGGAAACACGACAGCACATCCAGCCCGCGCGACAATGCGGTGACGAAGTGCCGATCCTGTTTGCCCACGTGGGGCTTGGGGGCCGCCGCTGCGTGGGCCGCGCCGGTCGTCTCGATCATGCGAGTCGTTTCTGATGCTCTGGTCGCCATGGTAGTTCCTGCCTCGTATATCTATTGAGCCCGCGCCGCGCGCGCCATTTCCGCTTCCTGCAACTGACGCCACTGGACTTTTCCGGTCGCCGACTTGGGCAGCGCCTCGACGAACTCGACGATCCTCGGATACTTGTAGGTCGCCATGTTCTGGCGCGTCCACTCGATGATGTCGGCCTCGCTCACGCTGCCCTTGTGACTGGCCCGCAGCACCACGACGGCCTTCACCGTCTCGCCTCGGTGCGGATCGCGGGCCGCGATCACACAGGCTTCCTGGATGGCCGGATGCTTGTACATCTGCGCTTCGACCTCGGCCGGCCATACCTTGAAGCCCGAACAGTTGATCATTCGCTTGAGCCGGTCGACCAGGAAGAAATAGCCGTCTTCATCGACGTAGCCCAGATCGCCGGTCCGGAAGAAACGCTTGCCCGCCAGCGTGACGAACGCCGCTTCGGTCGCCGCGGGATTGCGCCAATACCCTTGGAAAACCTGTGGGCCGTGGGTGACGATCTCGCCCACCGTTCCCTGCGGCACTTCCTGCAGCGTTTCCGGATCGATGACCCGTGAATCGGTATTGAAGATGGGGACGCCGAGACACTGACGCTTCGGCCGGTCCGGCGGATTGACGTGCGTCGGCGCGATGGTCTCGGTCAGGCCGTAGCCTTCGATGTACGGCGAGCCGACCAGCTGCTGCAATCGTTCGCCGACCGCCGCCGGCATGGCCGCGCCGCCGCCGGAGACGCGCACCAGCGACGACAGGTCATATCGATCGAGCTTCGGGTTCGCCAGGAAGTCGATCACCATGGTCGCAATCGCGGTCCACGACATCAGTTTGTAACGCTGGATCAACTCGGCCGCGACCTCGCGATCCCACCGGCACATCAGCACGATGGTGCCGCCGTAATACATGGGCGCGTTCATGCCCCCCTGCATGCTGGTCACGTGGAAGAACGGCAGCACCACCAGCTGACTGGTATCGGAGTTGCCGCCGAACCAGAACGCGTTGGAGAGCAAGGTGTGCATCACGTTGCGATGGCTGAGCATGCAGCCCTTCGGCCGGCCGGTCGTACCCGAGCTGTAGGGAATGACACAAAGATCGTCCGGCCCGGTGGTCAGCGGCCCGGGCGTGCGCGCGGCCGCGAGTGCATCCACCCACAACGTCACGCCCTGGTCCGCGATCGGCTGCCTCGGCGCGCTGACGACTTCCGGCATGCGCAGGTCCGTCGAGGGATTGATGTAGTCGCTGTACGCCGCGACGATGACGCGCTCGAGCTGCGCGCCGAGCAGCGGCCGCAGCTGCGGATAAACCTCTTGCGCCACCAGGGCGACCGTGGCGCCGCTGTCCTGGACATAGTGCTCGAGCTCGGCGCCGACGCTCATCGGGTTCACCGGCACCACCACCGCGTTCGCCCGCAAGATGCCGTAATAAGAAAGAATGAATTGCGGACTGTTCTGCATCACCAGCAGCACCCGGTCGCCGGCTTGCACACCGCACTCCTGCTGGAGATAGCCCGCCAGGCGCTCGGCTTCGTGCTTGAAGCGCGCGTAGCTCAGCGGCGCTTCGAAAAAGATCAGATAGGGCTTGTCGGGATAGCGGGTCGCGGAAACTTCCAGGTTGTAAAACAGATTGGTGGCCGGCGCGGTGATATTGCGTGGCAGGCCGACAGGCCAAAAATCGAAATGCTTCTGGGACATGCTCCCCGTTCCCCCACTGGTCCTTTGCAAACCGCGAACCGCGCCTGCAGCGCGAAAAGCCTGGGTCAAGCTTTCGGCCGCACGGCGATCCGGCATCCTCGTCATTCGTATGGCGCCCGTCTGGCATTCCACAATGCGGGCATCGATTCCGCTCAAAAATTATCACATCTCGCACTGCGCAACCAAGCCGCTGCTCCGTGAAGGTATGTGAGCGTGTATGTTTCGGGCAAGCACCCTCCGGTGAAAATCTGGACTGACAACGCCGGACGAAGGTGGCGACGCCGGAGTCGGGCTCGGTTGCGGACAGAAAGGTCGAGCCCCTATGATGCCGGTCTGCATCGAGAATTGTATTTCTGCACAGCAAGACATCAGGGTCATTCCATGGATTTGAATTTCACACCCGCCGAGCTGGCATTCCGCGACGAAGTCCGCTCGTTCCTGCGCGATCACCTCCCAGTAGACATAGCGCATCGAGTCAAGAACGGCCTGGCGCTACGAGCCGAGGATTACACCCGCTGGCAGAAGCTCCTGTATCGGCGCGGCTGGGGCGCGCCCGGCTGGCCGAAACAATTCGGCGGGCCCGGCTGGGGTCCGGTCGAAATGCACATCTTCGATGAAGAAGCCGCCGCGGCCGGCGCACCTCGGACCATTCCGTTCGGCTTGAAGATGGTGGCCCCCGTGATCATGGCGTTCGGCTCGCCGGCCCAGCAGCAGCGCTTCCTGCCGGGCATCATCAGTGGCGAGGTGTGGTGGTGTCAGGGCTACTCCGAGCCGGGCGCCGGCTCCGATCTGGCTTCGCTCAAGACCCGCGCCGAACGCCACACGGATGCATCGGGCGAGTATTACATCGTCAACGGCCAGAAGACCTGGAACACGCTCGGCCAGTACGCCGACTGGATCTTCTGCCTGGTGCGCACCGATCCGAACGCCCCGAAACAGCAGCAGGGCATCTCCTTCCTGCTGATCGACATGAAGACACCCGGCATCACCGTGCGGCCCATCGTCACCATGGACGGCGCGCACGAAGTGAACGAGGTCTGGTTCGAGAACGTCAAAGTGCCGGTGGAGAATCGTATCGGCGAAGAAAACAAAGGCTGGACCTACGCCAAGTTCCTGCTCGGCCACGAGCGCACCAACATCGCCGGTGTCGGGGCCTCCAAGCGCGAGCTCGGCCGTTTGAAGGACATCGCGCGCAAGGAAACGAAGAACGGCCGCCCGCTGCTGGAGGACCCGCTGTTCGCGGCGCGCGTCGCGCAAGTCGAGATGGACCTGATGGCGCTCGAAATCACCAATCTGCGCGCCCTCTCCGCCGAATCGGAGAAGCGCGCGCCCGGGCCGGAAGCCTCCATCCTCAAGATCAAGGGCACCGAGATCCAGCAGGCACTCTCCGAGCTGATGATGTACGCGGTCGGTCCCTATGCCCTGCCCTTCGAACGTCGTTCCATCGAGGAAGGCGACCTCGCCAGCATCGCCGGCCCGGAGTACGCCGCACCGCTGGCCGCGACCTACTGCAACGTGCGCAAGGTCACGATCTACGGCGGCTCCAACGAAATTCAGCGCAACATCATTTCCCAGATGATTCTGGGCCTGTAACCACGAGCATCCCATGGATTTCAATTTCAGCGATGAACAGCAGCTGCTGGCCGACACGGTCCAGCGCTTCGTACGCGACAACTATTCGTTCGAAGCCCGGCGCGACATTCTGCGGGGCCCGGCGGGCTGGAGCCGCGAGATGTGGCAAGAGCTCGCGAATCTCGGCCTCACGGCTCTGAACGTTCCGGAGGAACATGGCGGCCTGGGCAATGGGCCAGTGGAAACGATGCTGGTGATGAACGCCCTCGGCGAAGGGCTCGTGGTCGAGCCGTTCCTCGCGGCCGCGGTGGTCACGCCTGTCTTTCTCACCCGGATTGGGGACAAGGCCGCGGCCGAACAATTGCTCCCGACCATCGCCTCCGGCGAGCGCATCGTGATCCTCGCGCATCAAGAGCCCCGGACTCGCGGTGAAATCGATCAGGTCGCGACACGCGCGGAGAAAACATCCAGCGGCTACGTGCTCGAGGGTCTGAAGAACGTGATCACCGGCGCTGGCGCCGCCGACGAGTTGCTCGTCAGCGCCCGGACCAGCGGACGCACCGGCGACACCGATGGCATCAGCGTGTTCCGCGTCGATCCCAAAGCCGCCGGCGTCACGGTCAAGGACTACGGCACGATCGACGGCCTGCGCGCGGCCGACATCGAGCTGAAGCAAGTGTCGGTACCCGCCTCCGCCCTCGTGGGCGCCGAAGGCAAGGCGTTTGCCGCGATCGAAGCCGCTCACGATCATGCATTGAGCGCGCTGTGCGCCGAAGCGGTGGGCATCATGAAAGCCGTGAATGCCACGACGCTCGACTACACCAAGAATCGCAAGCAGTTCGGCCAGCCGATCGCCAGGTTCCAGGTGTTGCAACATCGCATGGCGGACATGTTCCTGCACAGCGAGCAGGCCAGATCGATGAGCTATCTCGCGGCGATCAAGTGCGTCGACCCGGATGCGGGCGAGCGGCGCCGTGCGCTGTCGGCAGCCAAGGTGATCATCGGTCAGGCCGGCCGTTTCATCGGCCAGCAGGCCGTGCAGCTCCATGGCGGCATGGGCATGACCGAGGAGTTGATGGTCAGTCATTATTTCAAACGATTGACCGCCATCGATCTGACCCTGGGCGATACCGACTTCCACACCCAGCAGTTCATCGCGGCCTCGAACGCGGCCTAGCGGCCACGGGGAGCGGGCGAGCCGTCGCCCGCTCCTATTTCAACTTGTAGATCAGCTTCTGGCCGCGCTCGGTCGTCGACTCCAGCGCGAGCCACTCCTCCTGTTCCGAATACCACAGATCGATCGAGAGCTTCTGGCTGCGCAGCTCGTAGCGGCGCGCCGGCGTGCGCACACCTCGCACCACGATGGAGTCGGCGCCCGCATCGGTGATCTTCACCTTCACATATTCGCCGTCTTGTGAGTTGAGCAACTGGGTCTGCCGCAACATCGCGGGATTCCAGTAGGCAAACGTCAGCACGCATTCGCCGAGACGCTGGCTGCCTTCGAGAGTCTGCACGACCGTCGCGCCGTCACGACGCTGCACCTCGACCCGATATTTCCCGCCATTGTCATCGGTCGTCGACGACAGCGTGCTCAAACAGTCCCCATCCCAGCGCTCCACGTCGCGATGCTCGTAGGTGTAGGCAGTGACGAACAGCAGCTTGACCGTCATGCGCGCCTGGCTGACGAGCTCGCGCTGGCTCTCCCGATCGCGCAGGTCGAAGCGATGGCTGCCGATCTCCTTTTGATCCAGGAACACCTGGAAATCCCACGTTCGATCCGCCAGCGCGGGCAACGGCGCCTGGCCCGCGACCAGCAAGGTCGCAAACCAGGTGCATCGGGAGATTTCGCTCGTCAACGACATGTCATAACCCAGGTGGCCGCCCGAACGATGTTCGACCCGCGCACCGGTTTGGATGTCATGAGCGTCCACTGGGGATGCATCTGCAAATATTCCCGCGGGCGGCCGTGTTAGCATGCGAGCCGTTCCAATCGGGGGGAAGCCGGTACAGGCGCCGTTGGGATGTCATCGGAGGGGAGCAATCGTGCGTGAGTGGTTGGCCACGTGGCTGGTGGCGCTGGGCGCCTGCCTGCTGGCCGTGCCGTGCGTGAGCAGCGCTGCCGGCGCTGTCATTGCGAGCGACACCCGCCTGCAAATCCAGATGCTCGACCCCACGGCGGGCGATGTGAGCATCGACACATTGAGCAGCGGTACGCTCGATGCGAGCTTTCAATCTTTCGACTTCAGCGCCGCTCGCCAGCGCAGGAACGCCTTCTGGCTTCGACTGCGCGCCGAAGAAAACTCCACCCCCGGCACCGTGCCGACGCTCAATATCAACAAGAGCCGGACTCTGCACATCCAGGCTTACACAGTAGAGAACGGCCACCCGGTGTCGTTGCGCACCGCCACTCACCTGCCCGGCTTTCGCGGCCTGCATCAGCTGGTGCTCGCGCTGCCCGACCGGCTCGCCAAGGGGCAGTTGCTGTACGTTCGCGTCGATCCACAGGGTCAGAGCTGGGAAGGTTTGCAATTCACCGTGTCGACCCTGGAGCAAACGCTCTCGACCGGGGCCGAGCACGCACGCATGATCGCGCTCGCCTTCGGCGCGCTGCTGGCGATGGCCTGCGCGTCGCTGCTGATCTGGCTGGTGCTCTCCGACCGCCTGCTGCTGTTGTACGCGACGTTGTTCTCTCTGCAGGCGTTATATGTCGCCTACCTGTCCGGTCAGGGATTCGAATGGCCGGTGCTCGAGCTGGGCGCGCCGGTCATGTCATATACGTGGAATGTCACGGCTGCACTGAGCGGCGCGGCCGCCTGTCTGTTCGTGCGTGAGATCGCGGAGCTGCGGCTGTACTCGCCCAAGGTACATGCGATCTTCGGCTGGCTGGCGGTCACCTTCGTGGTGCTGGCCTTCGCCAATCTCGCTCAGCACATCGGGCTGGGCGGCGTGGTCGCCGCGATCGGCAATCTGGTGTTCCTGGGGTCGGCAGTGTTCACGCTGGTGGTCTCGTTCCTCGCCTGGCAGCGAAACAACCGGGCTGCTGGCTGGTTCCTGATCGCCTGGGGGTTGCTGGAAGGGTTCACGATTGCGACGGCGATCCGGCTGCTCCTCACCGATCCCGAGGGGGCCGAAGGGCTGCTGTACTACGGCCTGCCGCTGTCGATGGTCGCTGCCGCGGTGCTGATCGCACTCGGGGTCGCGGATCGACTGCGCGATCAGCGGCTCGCGCTGTCCGACGCGGAGAAGCGCGCGCAGACCGATCCTCTGACAGGCGTCCTGAATCGACGCTCGCTGGTCGAGCGCCTGGAGACCGCCTGCCTGCGGGCTCGCGCCCGCGGGCTGCCGATCGCGCTGTTGTTCATCGACCTGGACCACTTCAAGGAGATCAACGACACCCGCGGTCACCAGGCCGGCGATGCCTGTCTGCGCGCCGTCGTTGGCCCCATCCACGCCGAGCTGCGCCAGTCCGACGTGATCGGGCGCTATGGCGGCGAAGAGTTCGTGGTCATTTTGAGCAGCGCCGACATCGCAGCCGCCGGGCCCATCGCCGAACGCATCCGCAATCGCGTGGCCGAAGTGCGCGTGGAGGGCTTCGGCGAGCCCATTCAGGTGACCTGTAGCATCGGAGTGGCAACGAGCGACACCCTCGGGGTCTGGGGCGAGCACTTGATCGCTCGCGCGGATGCGGCCGTTTATGACGCAAAAAGGTCGGGTCGGAACCGGGTTCGAATCGCCGGCGCGCTGCCCGCCTGACCAGGAGTCCAACGGATTTTTCGGACGCCAGGCCGCTGCCCGTGGAGCCGGCCGAAGCCGGGCCGCGACGTATGACCAGGAACAATTTTTTCGCCTAAGCCTTGGATTTTGCAGGCCGGGCCCCACCTCTGGCGGGCGTCCGGACGTGCCGCGGTCAAATCCGCCAGGCACGCATGAGGCGAAGTGGCAGCGAATTGAGTGCGAATCCGGCCCCACATCGAGTCGAATTTCGCGGTGAAACCCGTGTTAGAGGCGGTCCACGCGGCCGCGTTTTGGCTTACAATCCGCGCCCCGAAAAAATCCCTCTGTCTGGTCTGACCGATTATTGGCCTTTATTGGCGAGCTACGTTTTGTCTACTCCCCGTAACCAACCCCAGGAAGTGAATGTGGAACAAGCGCAACTTGAGCTGCAGTTGAAAGTTTGGAAAGAGCTTGCGATCAGCAAGCAGATTTTGATGCGGTCGGCGACCGACGCCTTGAAGCTGGATCCCAACTGCTCTCAGGAAGAACTCAAAGTAGCGCTTGACGCCGTCATCAAGAAGATCGCCGAAGCCGACTCCAGCGTCGCCACCGCGCGCCAGGAAGCCAAGCAGGCGATCTCCGAAATGGAGAAGAAGCTGCAGGCCGCCGAGAAGGCCCGCACGGTCGCCGAGACTACGGCCGCTGAAATCCGTCTGGCCCAGGAGAACGCCACTCGCCAGATCGAGATCGAGCGCGCCAACTTCACCAAAGAAATGCAGCAGATAAAGAGCGTCGTGGCCGAGAAGGACAAGGCGGTCAAGGCCATCAATGCCGCGCTCGCCGACACGCCCGAGAACGTCGTGAAGAAGCTCAAGGCGCTGCGCAAGGAGAAGCAGGACGAGGCCGAGGGCCGCCGTCTGGCCGAGAGCAACATGGCGACGCTGCGCAAGGAAAAGCAGCAGACCGACGAGCAGCTCACCAAGGCCAACGAGAAGAATGCCAAGCTGGTCGCGGCCTACACCGAGACCCATCAGCTGGCCAGCAAGCTGCACGAGCAGCTCAAGCCGCTGCTGCAGGACGAGAAGGACCTGCCGGTGCTGCCCGAGCTCGACAAGTCGCTCACCGAAGAGGCCAAGGACGAGCCCAAGGGCAAGAACGGCAAGAAGTAAGATTGCCAGTACGCGCCATTCGAACGAATGGCGCGTACAAACCACAGTCGCCACGCGCGGCGCGGAAGTCGATACCAAGCCGCGCCTGCTTCACCCAAGTCCGCGCAACTACTCGTCCCGTATCTGCATAACATACGTTATGCATCGCTGCTCTCGGCGCCGTCTGACAGGACCCCCTGATGCGCCGACGCCAATTTGTCGCCGTTCTCCTACGGAAAACCGATTGTAAAACCAACGGCAGCAGGCATATGGTTTGACCTCCGACAACAGCGACACAAGCGGACGGAGGTTCTCATGTACGCCACTGTCATTCCCGCCGGAACGCTGACCATCAGAGCTGCCAGTGGCGATGGAATGAGCTGCGAGCTATGGCTCAACGACGAATTCGTCGGCTCGTTCCCCTCGGCGGACGCCGCCGCGCAGAGCGTGAGCCATCACAACAGCGGCTGCGAGCTGATCGATGAAAGCGGCGCGGAGCTGCCGCAGACCATCGATGCGTGGCAATGGATCAGCGTGTCCTCGAAGGCGGCCAATCAACCGGTGTTCTTGATGAAAGGAGCTGCGCCGACGGTTTGATGAGCTGCCTCGCACTCCTCACATCCCGCGCCGACGGGATGCAGAAATAGCAGCGGGTTCACGGACAGGTATTGGAGCGCGACGTTGACGATGTCGCGCGATCTGGCCAGGCGAGCGCCAGCCTGTCCCACCCGCCCCTCTGCCTGCAGCCCGCGCGCCCGCAACCAGTCGTCGGCCAGCGCGAAGCGCTCGCAACAATGATTGTTTTCGGCGTAATCGACGCGCTTCGCACGGCCGTTCTCCAGCACCGTGCAGTAGCTCGGCGTCCGATAAGGAACATCTGCGATCAGCTCCGCCAGATGCAACGTGGTGTTTGCATCGTGGCCCACACCGAGCAACAGCACCTGCCCATCGAGGTCATGCACTCGGCCCACCGGACTGGCTGGAATATGCGGCGGCAATGGTAACGGATCCGCCGTGATGACTTCCGCCTGCGGGCCCGACGCTGCGAACGCATGAAAGTGATCGCTGCGCCGAACACCCGGCAGTCGCCAGAACGTTTGCGCGACGACGCCCAGATCGCGCGCGCTCGGGGTGCTCGCTGCATCGAAAGGCTCGTCATCCAGCTCGGTCCACGACGGCATCACCAACGTGCCTTCGGGCCCCAGCGCATCCCGGAGCGCTTCGATCAAACCCAAGGGCCCGCCTTCGATCGGGCGCACGGCGCGAAAAGACGTATGAACCAGCAACACGCCGCCGCGCTTCACGCCGAGGTGACTCAGCTGTGCGGCCACCTCCTTCCTGCTCAACATTTGAAACATCGTCGTCCTCTCTGCGGACCGGACATCGGGCGTATGAAACGCCTGTCACACGTATTGTGCCTTACTGCCGAAATCATCTAGGCTTTGTGTTGGCGTTATATACCTCAAGCCAAGGCCAAGCCCATGCCGGCATTCGAAGAAGAGATGAGGTCGCTGCGACGCACAGTGCGCCACTGGCTGGAATGGATCCGAGGAGCTCGGGGCGCCGAGTCCACCGCCAGCACCCGCCTCGCCCGTGATCTGGGATTGCCCAGGGATCCGGTCAGTCACATCCTCGAGCGTACCGCCGCCGATCTTCGCGAGCTCTCGGAGACCGACGATGATGTCGATGCGCGACCCATCATTGAACGCGCCGTCAACGAGCTCGCCAGCCTCGGCGTTCAATCGCGGCCTTCCGAGGAAGCCACGATGGAGTGCTATCTGCGGGAATTGCCGGAGCGCGATTATCTGATCCTGCGCCACTTCAAGCTCGGCAAGAAACATAGCGAGATCGCCGAGCTCATGGGCACCGACGTGGAAAGCGTGCGCAGCTCGCTGGTAAAGACCTATGCCGACCTGCGCATCCGACTGATCAGCTCGACCGATGACGACGGCGGCGGCGAGCCCGCTCACGAGCGGCCACAGCGCTCGACCACCTACGCCAAGGCGCCCCTCAAGCAAACCTCGGTGCACAACTGAACCGGCAACTCGTCCTCGGCCGGCACGTCGACCTGCGCTCGGCCTCTCCGATCGCAACGCGGCTGTCATGTTCGCCCACTAAGTTACGCGCCATCCAAGGCGTGAGCTTGAGTGTCGATGCCGATCTCCGCGTCACCGTTCGAACTCACGGGACCGCTGAAACGCGTTCCCGCCGTCGGTCCTCTCATTCTCAATGTCGCCGAGCGCGCGCTCGCGCTGCAGCGGCTGGCCAACATCCACCGACAGCTTGCCGGACGCGATCTGTCGCCAGCGCAGTTCGCCCGCGAAGCGCTCGAAATATTGCAGGTTCGTTTCGAGCTGGATGCGGCCCGGCTCGCGCACATTCCCGAACGCGGGCCGGTCGCGATCGTAGCGAATCATCCCTACGGCGGACTCGAAGGCCTGTATCTGATCCAGTTGCTGCTCGGCCTGCGAGACGACAGCAAGCTCATTGGCAATCAACTGTTGCAACGGATTCCCGAGCTGCGAGACGCGATCATCCCGGTCGATGCTTTCGGTGGCGCCCGAGCGGCAAAGGCCAATGTTCGAGGCATGCGGGCCGCGCTTCGGCATGTGCATGAGGGCGGACTGATCGTCCTGTTTCCTGCCGGCGCCGTTTCCCACCTGCATCTTTCCAACGGCCGCGTCTGCGATCCGCCCTGGAATCCAACGGCGGCGCGCTTCCTGCGAATGTGCGAGTGCCCGGTCGTGCCACTGCACTTCGGTGGCGGCAACAGCTCGATCTTCCAGACCCTCGGCCTGCTTCACCCGCGCATGCGCACTGTGATGCTATCGCACGAGTTGCTGAACAAACGCAATCGCGTGATCCCGGTCACCGTGGGGCGCCCCATCAAGGCAAGCACACTCGCGGATCAAGCCGACGATGTGTCACTTGCGCGCTCGCTGCGATTGACCACGTACGCATTGGAAGCTCATCGCACCGTGCCGCGACGGGCCACACGCACGCCGGAACCCACCGCCGAGCCGGTCAGTCCCTCCTTGCTGGAAGCGGAGATCAACAATCTGCCGCCAGAGAACGTGCTCGCTGTCGCCCAGGGCGCCCGGGTGATGTTTGCTCGAGCGCAGCAGATCCCCTGGACCTTGCGTGAAATCGGCCGGCTGCGCGAGATCGCCTTCCGAGCGGTCGATGAAGGGACCGGACGCAGCCGTGACCTCGACCAGTACGACGAGCATTACGTCCACATGTTCTCGTGGGATCCGCAGCAGCGCACGATCATGGGTGCGTACCGGATCGGCCACGTGGATGAGATTCTGGCCCGGCACGGGCGGCGCGGGCTCTATACGCATTCCTTGTTTTCTTACGGCGCGCCGTTCCTGCGCGCCGTTGGAAACGCGCTGGAGCTGGGGCGTTCCTTCGTCGTGCCGGAACAGCAACGTAACTTCGGCGCCCTGCTGCTGCTGTGGAAAGGCATTGCTCAGTATGTCGCCCGGCATCCGCGCTATCACGTCCTGATCGGCCCGGTGAGCATGAGCGCCGACTACCGGCCGCACTCCCAGGCGCTGCTGGTGGACTTCATCAAACGCCGCTGCTTCGATCACCGGCTGGCGCAATTGATCAAACCGCGGCGGCCGTTCCGTCGCACCCACTCGCTGGCGGCATTGAGCGGCGATCTGGCCGGCCTCGGCGATCTCGACGGACTGTCGCAACTGATGGAAAAGATCGAGCCCGATGGCAAGGGCGTGCCGGTGCTGCTGCGCCAGTACCTGAAGCTCGGGGCGCGCGTGGTCGGCTTCAACGTCGACGCCAGCTTCAGCCATGTGCTCGACGGCATGATCGTGGTCGATCTGGCCCGGGTCGAGCCACGCGAGCTCAATAAATACATGGGCCGGGATGCCGCCGAGTCCTTCCTGGCCGCCACTCGGAGCACCGCCGCCGCACGCGGTTGACGCCCGCTGTCATCGCAGTCTTGACGCCTCGCCGAGCCGCAGCGCATCCTCGCGCTGCGGTCCACTCGGCGGAGACAGCGCTGGCTACGCAGGACAAACGGCGACCCCGCCGTCAGATACAAGAAGTCACAATCGACGATGTGGCGGAGGAAGCCGGCGTGTCGCGCATGACCGTTTCTCGGGTCCTGCGGGGTGGCCATCTGGTGCGCGCTCCGCTGCAAGAGCGCGTTTTCGCCGCCGTCAAGAAACTCAATTATCGGCTGAATGTTTCCGCCCGCGCATTGGCTGGGTCGGGGCCGTCGCGCGTCGCCCTGGTGTATTCCAATCCCAGCCAGGCGTTTCTGAGCGAATTGCTGACCGGTGCGCTCAAGGAGTCCAGCAAGCTCGGCATGCAGCTCACATTGACGGCCGATGCCGACACGCATGAGCACACCGCCGAAATCGAATCGCTGCTGCGCAGTGGCGTGAATTCGTTTCTATTGCCCTCGCCGGCCTGCGACGCCCCCGAAGTGATCGAGCTGCTGCTGCAGGCAAAGGCACGCTGGGTCGCGATCTCGCCCGCGAATCTGGACATTCATCCGTTCAGTGTGTCCGCCGATCATTTCGACATTGCCGGCCGCATGACGGCGCGGCTCATCGAGCTCGGCCATCGTCACATCACTTTCATTGCGGGCGATCCCGCGTCCAAGGGCGGTAACGAACGGCTGCAGGGACATCTGCGAGCGATGGCCCTGGCCGGAATCCGGGAATGCCCGGTCGAGCAGGGGTTTTTCACGTTCCAATCCGGACTGGAAGCCACCGAGCGCATTCTGCAGTCGTGCCGCGAGTGCACCGCCATCATCGCCTGCAACGACGACATGGCCGCCGCCGCGATCTCGATCGCACATCGTCATCGTCTGATCGTGCCCGACGATCTCACCGTCGTCGGGTTCGACGACACTCCCATTGCATCGATCGTTTCACCCGCGATCACGACCGCGCGCCAGCCCATCGCCGAAATGGCACGAAGCGCCATCCGCATGTTGCATGCCGCCTCGATCGCCGACGACGGCGACGAAAACAAACGACGGCAGAAGGTCCTGCCGTGCACGCTCATCGAACGCGAATCGAGCGCCGCGCCGCCACGGCGCGCGCGACGAGCCGCCCCCGCCGATTCAGCCGCGTCGGCCTGAACTCGATTTTTCCGTCTGCCGCAGGTGATCCTTCCGCACGCCGTCCGCAGAGCGCATGGCCAGCAGCGCCTGCGTCAGTCGCCTTGCTGTAGATTTCAGCACGAGCCTGGCCAGCGCCCGTTGCGTGGCGCTGAACGAGCCGTGCCGAAGAAATAACAAATATCCGCCGCTGGTCAGCAGGTCGTAGCGATGGTCGCGCGCCACCCGATCCAGCGCCGAGCGGCTATAAAAGAACACATGCTGGCCGGCGTCCGAGGCCAGATACCACCAGTCCTCGCCCTGATCCGTGTAGATCGCCGTGCTGGCCAGCAGCGCCAGGGGTTCCGGTTCGAACAGCGCATCCAGCTCATCGCGCGGCTGAGGATAGTGTTCGAACACCTCGAAGGCGAGGATCAACTCCGGCGTGGTGAAGTCTGGAACATCGAAACCTTGCGCGTAGCTCGGCTTCGCATAACGATCGTGCACGAAGCAATTGATCTGGTAGTCGCGCAACAGCCGGCATAACAGGCCGTCGCCGCCGCCGACATCCAGCACATTGCTCAGCCGCAGGACTTTGGCAATCGACCAGCACGCGGCGAGGTTGTGCAGATTGCGTTGCGCCGCGCCCGTATCGAGATGAGACAAGTTGTTCTCGCGATACGCCTCATCGAGCCAATACGGCGGCTCGGTCTGCAATGACCGGCACTGCTCGCATTGCAAATAGGCTACGTCGTACTTTTCGAGCACCCGCCGGCGGAAGCGCCTCTGCAGCGTGCCCCCGCAAAGACGACAGTGAAGCCGCCCATCCTGGCTGGCCAGCGTCGGCGCTTCGATCACGTATTCCTCGTTCGCTATCGGAATGCGTTCGATTCTACGCCGTCACCGGCTTGCTGCATGCCACTCCTGGACGAGCTGGCTCAACAGCACGGCGGCAGGCAATTCGCGGGCTAGCGGCGCACCCTGGCCAGCCCAGTACGCTGCGAACTCATGATTTCCCTGCGCGCTCGCGGCCGCGTGCAGCGCCTTAGCGGCATCGTAGGCGATCGGATAGTCCGGCAACGCAGGCGCGCCATCCTTGAGGAGCTCGTACATCCGATTCGGCAGACCTCGGGCGCCGCGACCGGAGATTGCGGCCGTGATGCGAGTGTGTCGCGCGCGCTCGCTCTTCATTTGCTCTCGATAGGCAGCGTTCGCGGAAGACTCCGGACAGAGCACGAAGGCTGTGCCCATCTGCACGCCGGCTGCACCCAAGGCCATGGCAGCGACGATGCCACGCCCATCCATGATGCCGCCCGCCGCAATGATGGGCAGACTGCATTGTTTCGCCAGCATCCGAACCAAAGCGAATGTACCGATGCCATCGTCGCCCCGCTCCGGCTCGAACACACCTCGATGACCGCCCGCCTCCACTCCTTGAGCGACGATCGCGTGAACACCCGCGCGCTCACACAGCGCGGCTTCTTCTGAGTTCGTCGCGCACGCCAGGGTCACGATTCCGGCCGCACGAAACTGCTTGATCCACGCCGTCGCGGGCAACCCAAAGTGAAAGCTCACGATTGCCGGTCGCTCTTCCAGCAGCATCGCCAGCATGGTTTCGTTGTCAACGAAGGTGTCGTAAATCTCCCGCAAAGCCCGCGGCGGCGTCGCGCCGAACTGCGCGAAATGCGGCTCGAGATGAGCGAGCCACGCGGCCTCGCGTGCGGCGTCGGCCGTTGCCCGACGATGGCAGAACAGGTTGATGTTGAAGGGTCGCGAAGTGAGCGCTCGCGTCGCCCGAATTGCCGCGCGCGACTGCTCGACATTGCTCGCTCCCAGTCCGAGCGAGCCCAGGCCCCCGCCATTCGAAACCGCAGCCGCCAGCGCCGGCGTCGACACGCCCGCCATGGGCGCCTGGATGATTGGATGCTCGATGCCCAGCAGGCTCAACAGCGCTTGAACGTCATTCATGCGGCGATGGTAGCGCATGCGGCACCGACATCGCGCGCCGGGACAGCGACGCTGGCGTCATCGAGACGCCAGCGCCACTTGTGTCATCTCAAGGAGAGACGGTTGCAGGCACTGAGCTCGCCGGCGTGCCCGGATACGCGATGCCGAGCTGCTCGAGGTAGCTGCTGTACTTCTTCGGGTTGTAGTAGTACTTGCTCATCTCCGGACGCAGCCGCTCCATCAGTTCCTTGTTGAGATGAATGGCGGGCTGATCTTCCGGCGCCAGCACCGGGTCGTACTTCATGTCCTTGAGCTGCTCGTTGTTGAAGTAGTCCTTGGCACTGGCCAGCAGCGCCGGGGTCGTCATCATGTCCATGACGGTGAGCGCCACCGCCTTGGCCCCCGTCACCGCGCCCTTGTGAGCGATCGGAGTCGCCATCGCCATGGCAGCGGTGACGTTGTGGCCGATGGTGTTGGGAATGTTCGACGGGAAGCGAATCGTGATGGTCGGCACCGTCCACATGATGTCGCCGATGTCATCGGAACCGCCGCGCATGGCATTTTCCTTGGACTCCGGCGTCTGCAGCGGCGCCACTTCGGTCGCGAGCTTTTCCACCTTGAAGCCGTTGGCCTCCTGCACCGCCCTGGCGAACGCCTGATCTGCCTCGCTCCATTGCGGCATGCCGATGGCCTTCATGTTCTCGTACGCCGCTTCGGCGAGCGGCTTGTTGCCGAAGTTCGGCGCCGCATAGCCCAGCAAGCGCCGACTGACCGTGGTGCCGGTCGCCTTCGCAGCCGCCTCCGAGATGGTGTTGCCGGTCTCGTAGAGCTCGCGAATCGAGGCGAAAGTCTGATCGCGGAAGTAATACCAGACGGTGCCGACGCCGGGCACCACGTTCGGCTGACCGCCGCCGTTGGTGATCACGTAGTGCGAACGTTGCGTGAGCGGCAGGTGTTCACGCCGCATGTTCCAGGCGATGTTCATGAGCTCGACGCCATCGAGTGCGCTGCGCCCCGACCACGGCGAGCCCGCGGAATGCGCCGTCTTGCCGGAGAAGGTGTACTCGACCGAGACCATGCCGTTATTGCCGGCCGGCCCCCACGATGTGCTCAGGTCCTTGCTCACATGCGTAAAGATGGATGCATCGACGTCCTTGAACAGCCCGGCGCGCACATAAAACGCCTTGCTGCCGAGGAGCTCTTCGGCCACACCCGGCCAGATCATCAAGCGACCCTGGATCTTGTTCTTCTCCATCACTTCCTTGACTGACAGCGCCGCGGCGACGACGGCCGGCATGCCGGAGTTGTGACCTTCGCCGTGTCCGGGCGCACCAGGCACCTGCGGCGCGATCGTCGGGGAACCCGGGATCTGCGACAGGCCGAGCAACGCGTCGATGTCGCTGCCCAAAGCGATCAACGGGCCTGAGTTGCCCCATTTCGCGGTCCACGCAGTGGGAATGCCCGCCACCCCGCGCTCGATCTTGAAGCCGTTCTTTTCGAGAATGCCGGTGATGTATTCGGAAGTGCGAAACTCCTGGAAACCCGGCTCGGCGAAACTGTAGATGGAATCCACCATCTCCTGGACCAGCTTGGCGCGCTTGTCGACGCCCGAAAGCGTCGCCTGTTTCAACTCCGGCGCCGCCTGCGCCAGCACCGCCGGCGCGAACAAAGCGGTCAGGATTGCAATGCTCGTCTTGGTCACGTTGATCTTCGTTGCTTCTTGGTTGGATTGTCAGAACGACAGCCGCAGCCCGAGCCGGAACACCCGGCCCATCGTGTCGTACAGCACTCGATTCGTCTGTGGATAGGCGGGCGTATTGTTGCCGTCGGGTCCATTGCCCACCGGTTCCGGATCGGTGTCGAACAGGTTGCGGATCGTGAGGAACGCCTCGGCCTCGGCCGGCCCCACGGTGAACGAGTAGGTTGCCGACGCGTCCAGATAAAACGCGCCGCCGATATCGTTCTCGTTGATCGTGCGATGCTCGACCGTCGAGGTCGGGCAGTCGCTGACGCACTCGATGAATGAATTGTTATAAACGCCACTGCTCACACCGCGCCCGATCAGCGTGAACGACAGCGTGTCCACGGCGTAAGTGGCGCTGAGGCGATAACTCCAGCTCGGCGTCGCATTGGCCCCCTGGTTCACACCCGCATAATCGATGGGAAAATCGATGCCATTGTCGGTGACGTTTTCCAGGTAATGCGTCGCCAGTCCCCGCAACGACAGCTCTCCAGACCCGAGCGCGAGCCGATAGCTGGCTTCGATGTCCAGGCCCCTGGTTCGCTGGCTGGCGAAGTTGAACGGCACGAGCAGGATCTCCGAGATCTGCTGCACGTCGCCGACCGTAATGTAGCTGATGTTGTTGCAGAAAGATTGCACATTCTGCTCGAAACATAGATCAACTGTGTTCTGCGCCGTGACGGTGCCGATGGCGTCTTCGATCTCGATGTCGAAATAGTCCACCGAGAACGCGAGGCCCGGCGCAAACGACGGCGTGACGACCACACCGATGCCGAGCGACTCGGCCTCCTCGGGCACCAGCGCCAGACTGCCGGTCTGTTTCTGTACGAATTGCACCGCTTGATTGGTCGGCGGCACATTGACCGTGTTGGTGCGCGCCGTACCCGCGGCGAACAGCTCGTTGAGATTGGGTGCGCGAATGTCCTTGGAAGCCGTGACGCGAAACCTCAGGTCCTGGATGGGCTGATAGGTCAGGCCCGCTTTCCAGGTTTCGACACTGCCCGAGATGCTGTAATCGGTGAAGCGCAGCGCGCCGTTGAAGTCCAGCCCCCGCCACAGCGGCACCACCGTTTCCACATAGCCCTCCGTGACGTGATAGTCGCCCTTGGTGACCAGATAGTTGCCATACAGCCAGCCCGCCTGATACTGCTGCTCGACGAAGCCGTCGATCTGCTCCTCGCGCCATTCGCCGCCAAAGGCGAGCGACACCGGACCGGCCCAGGTGCTGAAGATATCGTTGCTGGCAAAGTTGAACGCGGCAACGTCCTGGGTCAGCTCCTGCTCGCGATACGGGTTGCTGGGAATGATGTAGTCGAGCGCGGCTTGCGTCACGCCGCCGATGCCGATGCGATTGATCGGCACACAGCCGTTGCCCGGATCGGCAATCGACGAACGGCACACGATCTCCCCGGTCGTGGGATGAACGACAGCATCCTGCGCCAGTGCCATGCGTGCGTTGTTCCAGGTATTGATGAGCCGCTCGTCGAGCTTCGCGACACCCCGCTGCAGATAGGCATCCCACCGCCAATCGCGGCCGAGCAGCGTGAAATCGCCGTCCGCGCCGATGAGATACCGATTCACCTCTCGCTCGTTGTCGCTGCCGGCAGCTGGAATGCCGGCATTGGTCGAGCCCATGACGAACGAGGTGATGTCGGGATCGTTCGCCGCGTTGTATTGCGCGATCTGTTGCACGATGGACGACGGCAGATAGGCATTGTCGGCGCGGATCGTGATGTTCCCGACATTGGGTGTCTGCTGATAGTAGCTGAGCCCCTGGTACTCATTGTGCGACACCTGCGCGAACACCGTCACCGCAGGCGTGAGCTCGAAGCTCGCACGACCGAAGATCGTGCGTCGTTCTTCGTCCGGCGCGAGCGAGTTGCTGCCCTGGTGTCCCTGACTGGTGTACTGCCAGTCGCCCCCGATCATCCACGGATTGCTGGCGCTGGTCGTGCCATACGCCAGGCGCCCAACCGTGGCGCGCCCGGTCGCGGGATCGATCGTACCGAAGTAAGTCCCGCGCAACGGGCCACTGACGATCAAACCACCCGGCGTGTGCTGACTGGGCCCGATGCCCGCCTGCACCAGGCGAAACGGCTGACCGTTGCTGGCGGTGTAGTTGGGATTGTTGATTTGAAAGACGCCGCTGTCGTTCCAATCGCGATCGATCGTGTGCACCCCCTGCTGCGTAAAGTATTCGCTACTGAACAGCACATGACCCCGCCCGCCCGCGAACGGCATGCCCGCGGCCAGCGTGAAGGTGTGATTCGGATTGTCGTCGTAGGTCGTGACACCATACTCGTAGTCGGTCTTCACGCCGGTGAAGTCGCGATCGAGGATGAAGTTCACGACGCCGCCGACGGCATCGGATCCATAGGCCGCCGAAGCTCCGCCCGTGACGATCTCGACCCGCTCGATCAACGCTTGTGGAAACGTGTTGATATCGACGGTACCGGTCGATGCCGAGGCCACCGAACGCTGGCCATCGAGCAGGACCAGCGTGCGATTCGTGCCGAGTGAACGCAGGTTGAGCGCAGCGATGCCCGCTTGTCCATTGCTCAAGGCGCCGGACGAATTGGCTGCGGTCGCGCTGCCGACCACGGAAGGCAGAGTGTTCACGAAATCCGCGACGTTCGCAGTGCCTGCCGTCTGGATCTCCTCCGCGCCGAGCACGCTCACCGGCGTTGGCGCATCGTAGCCGTCACGCGCGATGCGAGTGCCGGTGACAGTGACTGAATCGATCGGGCCTTCCATCGCGGATGTTTCCTGCGCTCCGGCATTGAGCGCAACCAGCGACGCGCAGGTCAGTGCCGCGCCGAGACCCCTGGAAACTGCGATACGTAGCGAGAGACAAGACGTGACATTCGACATGACTCCACTCCCTCGGCACGGACAAAGCAGCGCGGCCCTCGTTGTCAGAGGTTTGCGCCGCTCCCGCTGTCCTGGTACCTGAGAGTTTCCGCACGACTCGACGCCGCGCTTGCCCCGTCGGTGGAGACGCGTGCCTGCTCGCGTCCCGCTCTTCAGACGGCATTCCGGATCCGCAGTACTTGGGCCTGAGAGTTCATGGGAGATTGCTCCTTCGGCGGAGCCCCGGCGTCGCCGCCAGCGCTCGCTCTCCTGCCGACCCGATCACCTGTTTGCTGGATGTTTGTTCTGGTTCGATGCTCCTTGCCAGGCAACCGCCGCGCCGACCAGAGCGCGGGGTGCATGAGCTCATATAAGCATCTTGTATGCCAGGGCGCGCTCAGGCAGGCGCACCACCGTGAAGCGCGAGCTCGCTGCGGCTGCAGCCGTGCGCTTTGCTTCGAGGAATTCAAATCGTTAGGAATGAAGCGCGCCGGGCTGCGTCAGGCCGGCCGCTCGAAAACGGGGCAGCAACGATGCTGCACCCGAGAGCGCCGTGTGCGCACAGTTGCTTCTCGACTGTGCAGAGACAGGCGCAGGCTCCCCGCAAACATTGCGTCCGCGGGGAGCCGCCGTTGTCTACTTCGCGTTCTCGTCGATGAACGTCTTGATGTCGTCGCTGAATTTGCCCATCGAGCCCGGGTGCACGTACATCATGTGGCCTGCTTCGTAGTGCTCCAGGCGCACATTACGTCGCAGCTCCGGAGTGATGTTGAGCTGATCGATCGCGTGCCTCACCGTGCCGTAGGGACAGGCGAGATCGAAATAGCCCGTCTGCACCAGCACCTTCATCTTCGGGTTCATGGTCATCGCATAGGAAATGTCGGGCAGCACGTTCGCGTACGGGACCTTCTGACCGTTCGAATCGGGTTGCACGTGGGTCTGATCCCAATCCTTGTAGAGACCCGCCGAGAGCTCGTATTTCTGTTCCGAGCGCACGTTCAACTCGTCGCGAACATAGGCGTTGTAGGTGGCGACGATGGCGGGCGCGACGGCGCTGGCATAAGGATCGAACGCGGTGACTTCCGCGAGCTTGTTGGGCATGCCGCCGGAGAAGCGTGAATCGATGCGACCGATCGTCTTGCCTTGGGCGCGCATCAGCTCTTGCAGGAAGCGGTTTTCGTCCACGCGCAGGTTTGCCGCATCCCAGTACGACGCGCTGACGCCTGTGTATTTCGCGAGGCCCTCGAGTGCGGCCTGCCGCTCTTGCGGCGTGGCTCGCGCGCCTTTGTACAGAATGGGGTGATAGACCGCGTCGATCCACTGCTCCACTTCGCGCAGGAACGGCAGCAGCTCCGGCGGTTGCGGGTTGAGCGCCTTGTGATACCAGGCCGTCGCGGCATAGGTCGAAAGGAAATTCGCGTCACCCGCATCGGTGTTCAGGCCCGCGGTGCCGCCAATGAAGTCGAGATAGGGCGACACCAGGATGATGCCGTTCAGGGCGACGTTGTGCCGGGTCAGCAGGTCGTAGGTCACGCCGCCGGTGCGGATGCCGCCGTAGCTTTCGCCGAGCACGAACTTCGGGCTGGCCCAGCGCCGGTACTCGCCGAGATAACGCACGATGAAATCCGAGACCGATCTGATGTCGTTGTCCACGCCCCAGAACTGCTTGCCCTCGGCCTTGCCGACCGGTCGCGAAAAGCCGGTACCGACCGGATCGATCAGCACCAGATCGGCACGATCGAGGAAGCTGTACTCGTTGTCCACGAGCTTGAACGGCCCACGCGTGTTGCTCGCGAGATCTTCGATGACCGCGCGACGCGGGCCGAGAATGCCCATGTGCAGCCACGCCGAAGCGGAGCCCGGCCCGCCGTTGTATGCAAATACGATGGGGCGTGTGCGCGCATCCTGCCCCTGCCGAACGTACGCGGTGAAACCAAACAACGCGATCGGCTCGTCCCGCTCGTTCTTCATGAGCAGCGTGCCGGTGGTGGCTTCATAGTCGATGGCTTTGCCGCCGAGCTTGATCTGATGGCGCGAGCTCCACACCTTCGCCTCGGGCTTCGGCTTCTCCTGCTGGTCCTGCGCGCCTTTTGTTTCCTGCTCGGCGGGCGGTGTGGGCTCCGCAGCGGCCTTGCATACAACCGGTGCCGTCAGCCAGATCAATGCAGCCAGGGCGGCGGTGACGCCATAACTTTTCATCGTGCGCTCTACCTGTCCAATTCAGGGGCGGCAAGTATAGCTGCGTCTGCGCACGACGCAGCCGTCGTGGCGCGCTCGATCGTTCGTCGCTACCATTGATCGACTCCGTTCGAGCCCGTGCGTCAATGTCCCTTGAATCCCGATCCGAGTTGAGTGCCGCCGAGATTGCCTCGTTCATTCGCGATGGGTTCGTTCGCCTCGATGGCGCGTTCTCCCGGGAAACGGCCGAGCAGGCGCGCAGCATTCTGTGGCGAGCCACCGGATGTGATCCCGATGATCGCTCGACCTGGACCCGGCCAGTGATCCGCCTCGATCAGTTCGGTCACGCTCCGTTCCGTGAAGCTGCGAATACGCCCATTCTGCTACGCGCATTCGATCAGCTCGTCGGGCCGGGACGCTGGCTGCCTCGTGTCACGCTCGGCACTTTCCCGATCCGCTTTCCCTCCACCGAGGCGCCGGGCGACGATGGCTGGCACGTCGACGTGAGCTTCGGATACGACACGCCGGATTTCATGGAATGGCGCGCGAACGTGAGCAGCCGCGGCCGCGCACTGTTGATGTTGTTTCTGTTTTCGGATGTCGAGCAGGATGATGCGCCCACTCGTATTCGGGTCGGATCGCACATCGACATCGCACGACAACTCGCACCGGCCGGCGATGCCGGTCTGAGCCTGCGAGAACTGGCCGCAGACGGCTTCGCCGCCTCGGCGCATCGACCGGAGGCATTGGCCGTCGGCGAAGCAGGCACCGTTTATCTGTGCCATCCCTTCATCGTGCACGCCGCCCAGCCGCATCGAGGGAAGAATCCGCGCTTCCTGGCACAACCTCCACTGCTGCCGCGTGAGGCCCTCTGCCTGCAACGAGCGGACGACGAGTATGCGCCGGTCGAGCGGGCGATTCTGCAAGCGATCCTCTGATTGCAGAATCGACTCGGCTTACGAAGTCAGCCCGCGCCCTCTGGCAAACAAACGGATCAGCCCATGCAGCGCATCCATGTTCGGCGTCTCGATCTCGACCTTGCGCGCGATCTCGCGCGGCGCAGCCACTAAGGCATCGATTTCCAGCGAGCGCCCCGCTTCCGCATCCTGCAGCATCGATGTTTTGAATGCGCCGAGCTTGCGTGTCACGGCCATGCGATCTGCGCCACTCTCCGAAATCGGACAGCCAATGCGTGCACCGATCGCCGCTGCTTCGGCCATGACTCGCAGGATGAAATCGCTGACCAGTGGATCGTCGAGAATCAGATCGCACGTGGCCGCGGTGAGCGCGGAGATCGGATTCATGGTCATGTTGCCCCACAGCTTGTACCAGATGTCTTTTTGAATCTGGGGGCTGACGGTGACATCGAAGCTCGCGGCCCGAAGCGCACTGACGACTGCATCGAGCCTGGCGGAGCTGCCGCCCATCGGCTCGCCCACGATCAGCCCATTGCCGTTCTTGTGGACTGAGCATCCCGGCGTCTCCACGGAACACGCGGCATGCACAACGCAGCCCAACACCCGTTCAGGCGGCATCCATCGGCCGATGCTCCCCTCCGGATCGACCGAGCGCAGCGACGAATCCGCAAGCGTCACCGGCAAACCGTGAAAGAACCACCACGGAATGCCATTCATGGCCGTCAGAATCGCCGTGTCCTTGCCGAGCAGGGCTGCGACGGATTCAGCGACACCCGCCAGCGCCTGGCCTTTGACAGCGAGCACCACCAGATCCTGTTCTCCCAGCTCTGACGCTCGATCGCTCGCGATGACATTGGCGACTCGTGTGTCGCCGCCGCTGACGAGACGCAAGCCATGCTGTTTGATCGCCGCGAGCGTCGCCCCCCTCGCCAGCACCTTCACCTCGTGACCGCTGGTCGCCAGCCGCGCGCCCATCCAGATGCCGATGGCGCCCGCCCCGACGATTGCTATGCGCATGAATTCCCGTCTCCAGTCGTGCAAAGAATCGAAGGGTAACACCGGCGCCCCGCATCGGGCCGATCCTACAGTCGGACTCCGGACCACGCAGGCACCGAACCTCAGTCGTCGAGCAGATATTGTTAGTTAACTGCTTGAAGAGCCGTCACTTCGTGCATTTTGCGCCGCAGGATCGGGGTACCGCGAAGTTTTCATTTCTCTTCAAAACATTTCACTTTCGATCAATAGCTGTCATTATTGAATCGTAACTCGGACAAATTCCGGGTGCAGGGGTAACCGGTTACCGGACTCCCGAAGCAGAAGCTCTAAAACGAAAGTGATTGGGGGAACCATGTCGAACTGTGGTCGATCCGTCGTTGTTTCTGCCGCTATCGCCGCGGCGCTCAGTACTCCCTTCCTGCTCCCCGTCGCAGCGTCAGCGGCAGAAACCGGACAGCAGGAATCCGCGCAGCTCGAGGAAATCGTAGTCACCGGCTTCCGAGGCTCACTCAATACCGCGCTGGCCGAGAAACGCGCGGAGACCTCGGCGATCGATGTCATCGCCGCCGAAGACATCGGCAAATTCCCAGACAGCAATCTGGCTGAATCCATGCAGCGTATTCCCGGTGTGACGCTGTCACGAGGCGACGGCGGCGAAGGTCGCAACATCTCGGTGCGAGGCCTCGGCCCGCTGTTCACTCGCGTACGTATCAACGGCATGGAAGCCGCTGCGCAAACCGGCTCCAGCGATATCTACGGCGCCGGCAACAACGGCCGCAGCTTCGACTTCAACGTCTTCCCCACCGAGATCTTCTCCCAGCTCGCGGTCCGCAAGACGCCCTCGGCCGACGTGGAAGAAGGCTCGCTCGGCGCCACCGTCGATCTCAAAGCGCCCCGCCCGTTCGATTTCGCGCAGGACCGGGTCTTCACCCTGACCGGACGCGGCGTGTTCAACACCATCAGCGAGGACCTGGATCCCCGCGCCTCGATGCTGTTCTCGCAGAAGTTCTTCGACAACACGTTCGGCGTGCTGGCCTCGGCGGCCTTCCAGAAAAGAAACATTCGCGAAGTGGGTTATTCCGCCGTCGACATTCTCTCGGCCAATACCAACGCCAACAATATCGGCACCAACCAGGCTCCCATCCTGCTGCCCTACTGCACTCCGATCGGCTGGACGACGACCGCGCCGAGCCCGGTGCCGGACACTCGTGGAGCGACGGCGGAGAACTGCAGCACCAACAACCCGCGCACCAGCAGTCTTGCGGCGTTCAACACCGTCTACAACTTGCGCCGCGCGGATGCGCCCAATACGCCCGGCAGCGGCGCGTTCTTGCCGCGTCTGCCTCGCTACGTGAACTCCGAACAGGATACCGAGCGCACCGGCGGCACATTGACCTTGCAATGGAAGCCCAACGACAACACGGACATCGCGCTCGACGGCCTGTTGTCGCGCTTCCAGGTGGAGCGTCGTGACAACTACATCCTGGGCCTCTCCTTTGGCCGCAACCTCACCAACAACGGCCAGCCGATGGTCTCCGTCCGCGATATTTCTTTCGACGAGCACGGCTCGGTGCAGCATGCCGTGTTCGATGGCGTCGACGTGCGCTCCGAAGGGCTGGTGGACCAATTCGTGTCCACGTTCGAGCAGGCCAACCTGACCTTCGAGCATCGCTTCAACGAGAAATTCAAGATCAATGGTCTGGCCGGCCGCTCCAACTCCATCTGGGACGGGCCGATGCGCCTGCAGACCTTCCTCGACGCCATCGATACCAGCAACTTCACGCTGGACTTTCGCGGCGGCCGCGAGACGCCGTTGATCGGGTTCGGCATCGACGTGAACGATCCGAACAGCTTCCAATACGCACCGACTCCTGACGGCAACCAGACCGTGCTCGGCGGCTTCTCCACGCAAGGCAAGCCATCGCGCAACGTGACCCAGGTCGCCAACTTCGATCTGGCCGGCGAGTGGCAGGCCACCGACATGTTCGCGTTCACGCTCGGCGGCCAATATCGCGAGAACGACTTCCACAGCCGTGTTTCGAACCTCGTGCCCTCGCAGGTGCCCGTCCAGGCGCTGCCGGCCGGAGTGACCGTGGCCGACATCACGACGCGGATCACCGGTCTGGACCATCTGTTCGGTTCCGGCGCGCCGGCCAGCTGGGTCGCTATCGATTCGAAGAAATGGCGCGACGCGTTCAACTTCGGGGAGATGGATTTCTGCGGCGTCGAGTGCGGTGCCGGTCTGTCGCGGATCCTCGAAAAAGTCACCAGCGGCTTCTTCCAGGTCTCGTTCGACAGCGGTAACGGATGGCGCTTCCCGGTCCGTGGCGATATCGGTGTGCGCTATGTGAAAACCGATCAGACCGCCGTCGGCCATATTCCCGTGAACGCACCTGCGGGCGCGCCCTATCCCACCGTCGGCCAGCGCAATCAGGTGGATCGCGAGTACAGCGACACGTTGCCGTCCTTGAACGTGGTGGTGGACCTGACGCCCGACCTGCTGGCGCGCTTCTCGGCAGCGAAAGTGATGTCCCGGCCCGAGCTCGGCAACCTGACGCCCACCGCGACGATCACCGCCACCACGCGCACCGGCACGGTGAACAATCCATTCCTCGATCCGATTCGCGCCAAGACGGCGGACCTGAGCCTGGAATGGTACTTCCGCCCCGGCTCGCTGCTGTCGGCGGCCTACTTCTACAAGGACATCGAAACTTACATCCAGCGGATCACCAGCCCGGTGGTCTACACCGAGCTCGGCCTGCCGGACGCGCTGCTCGCGGGCACGCCGGCATCGCCAAGCGACCTGTTCAACGTCAGCCGTCTGGAGAACACCAAGGGGGGCCCGCTGAAGGGCTTCGAGCTCAATGCACAGGTGCAGCTCGACATGCTGCCGGGCATCTGGAGCCACTTCGGCGTGCTCGCCAACTACACGCGCGTCGAATCGGAGATCGAGTACATCCTGACCAGCAGCGGCGGCGTCATCACGTCCTCGACCACGGCCGATCTGGTCGGATTGTCGAAGAACTCCGCGAGCGGCACGCTGTTCTACGATGACGGCCGCTTCAGCGTGCGCACCACCGGCACCTTCCGTGACAAGTACATCCGCGGCATCCCCGCTTCCGCCGGCAGCGATCTGCAGGGTAACAGCGACACGTTCTATCTGGACGCGGCAGCCTCCTGGAACTTCAATGACTACCTGACGCTGATCCTGGAGGCGCAGAACCTCACCGAGGAGCGCAACACGCTGTTCATCGACAGCGTTCGCGAAGACACGCTGTTCCAGACCGACATCGGCCGCACCTACACGCTGGGCGCGACGATCAAGTTCTGAGGCGACGTTTCGAAGGCTCGATGGTCAACCATCCGCAGACCGCGCTCGCCAAAGCGAGCGCGGCTGCGATCAACGCTACGATCCGGAAGCTGTAAACGAAGGATTCGTTGAAAGCGCGTTTAACCGCGTCGCGCTGCTCGCCATCGATAGACCCAGGCGGTTGAGCTTCCGCAAGCTTTGGAACCTCGGCCCGCACGAGAGCACGCGTTTCGTTCGACATTGATATGCGATCCACGCGCGCATCGACCGCTCGACCGAACGCGGCGACAGCGATCATGCCCAGCACCGCAACCGCGAGCATCCCAGCGACGCGAGCGGTTGCATTGTTAATCCCCGATGCGACGCCAGCGTGACGATCATCGACCGCGCGCATGACACTCGTCGTGAGCGGCGCCACGCTCACCGCCATGCCGAAGCCGATCACGACCATGGCTGGAAAGAAGGTCGTCCAGTAAGGCCCGCCGATCCCGGGCACCGCCAGCAGCGCAAATCCGACAGCGACGATGGTCGGCCCGACCGTCAACAGCTTGCGCGCCCCATACTGCTCGATCAATCCGCCGGACCAGCGCGACAGCACGCCCATGATCAGGCTGAATGGCAGGAACGCCGCGCCCGCCATGGCCGCCGAATAACCTTGAATCCGGATCAGGTTGAACGGCACGAAGAACATCACGCCGCCCAAGGCGAAATACAGCAGCAACGTGATCAGATTCGCACCGCTGAAATCCTTCGATCGAAACAGCTCGAGGGGCATCATTGGAGTACGCGCACGCGCCTCGCGCCATAGGAACGAGCCGAGCGTGACGATTGCCACGGCGAGCGATCCCAACACGGGCGCGCGCATCCACCCGTTCTCCGACGCGAGCGTCAAGCCATAAGCAAGCGCTCCGAGTGCGACGACGGCCAGCGCGCCGCCAAGCCAATCGACCGCCACATCGCTCGATTCATCGCGACTCTCGGGCATGCGCCAGATCGCCAGCGCGACAGCGACCGCGGCAATCGGAACATTGATCAGAAAGATGACTCGCCATGACCAGGTGTCGACGAGCCAGCCGCCGAGCACCGGACCCAACGCCGTCGTCAACGCAGAAGCGCCGGCCCACGTGCCGATCGCGCGGCCGCGCTCGGCCTCTGGAAACATTGCACTGATGATCGCAAGACTGCCCGGCACCAGCAGCGCGCCGCCGATCCCTTGAACCGCCCTCGCCGCGATCAGCGCGGTTGCATCAGGCGCCCAGGCACAAGCAACGGATGCGGCCGCGAAGATGGTGATGCCGATGATGAATACGCGTCTGCGGCCGAATCGATCGCCGGCCGCTCCGCCCACCAGAAGCAGCGCACCAAGCATCAGCATGTACGCATTGACCACCCACTGGGCTTCACGCACCGCCGCTGACAGATCGCCTTGAATCGCCGGCAGTGCGACGTTGACGACCGACGTATCGATGAACGCCATGCTGGAGCCGACGATGGTCGCCGCCAGCACCCAGGGCCGCGCGCTTCGGGGGCAACCGGAAGTGCCCGCCCGCGTGCCTCGAATCACACCCTCGTCGCAGGCAATGAAGGCAGAGCTGTTCATGGGCGCGATGGCCGGTGATTTACCGAAGGGCCGGTACGACGAGCGAGGATTTGACCACGCCCGGCAGGCGCGTGTCATGATCTGCCGCCCCGACCGAAGCACCTGGAGGAGACGATCATGGTCAAAGCCATTCCGGAAGGTTATCGCTCGATCACGCCATACCTGATCGCCAAGGGAGCCAGCGACGCCATCGAGTTCTACAAGCGGGCATTCGGAGCGACCGAGGACATGCGCCTGCCCAAACCCGACGGCAGCATCGCGCACGCGGAGCTCTCCATCGGCGACTCGAAGATCATGCTCGCCGACGAATTCCCGGAGATGGGATATCGCAGCCCGCTGTCAATCGGTGGCACGGGCGTGAGCATGATGCTGTACATCGAGAACGTGGATGAAGTGTTCAAGCGCGCCATCGCCGCGGGCGCGAAAGAATTGCTGCCCATCAAGGATCAGTTCTATGGCGATCGCTCGGGAACCCTGCAGGATCCCTTCGGTCACGTGTGGACGATCGCTACGCACACCGAAGATGTGCCGCCCGAGGAAATGGAACGCCGAGTCGAGCAATTCACCAGGCAGTCGGGCAAGTAACGACGCCGGGTTATGAGTTGACGCGCGCCTGCCTCGCAGCGCGCGCGTTGTACGCGAAACCGGCAATGGCGGCGAGCGCAACGATCCCTTGTAACAATATCGTCTGCACCGAAGGAAACAGGCCCACCAGCTCTATGCGCGGCAAGGGCAACGTTCGCACCGACAAGACTCCGGCCTCCTGCAGAGCTTCGGCGCCTTTGCCGGCGAGCACGACCGCCAGGACCGCGATCAGAATCGAGCTGATGGAGAAGAATTTGCCGATCGGCAGACGCGCGCTGAATTTCAGCAGCGCGGTGGAGATCAGCGCCAGCACGGCAGCACCTGCACCGAGTCCCGCCAGCAGCGCGGCGCCGTTGCCTTCGCCGCTGAGCGCGGCATAGAACAGGATGGTCTCGAACACTTCCCGATACACCATCAGGAACGCAAGGCCGGCGAGCAGCCACGCGGAACGGCCTTGCAGAATCCCCGAGAGATTGCTTTGCAGATAGCGCTGCCAGTGCCCGGCAACGCTCTTTTGATGCATCCACAAGCCGACGGTCAGAAGCACGAACGCGGCGAACAGCGATGCGTATCCTTCGGTCAGCTCACGGCTCGCACCGCTGATGTCGATGAGATATCTCGCCACGAGCCAGGTGAGGCCGCCGGCCACGAGCGCCGAGATCCAACCGCCATGCACATAGGGCATCAGCTCCTGCCGTCCGGACTTGCGCAGGAACGCAACGATGGCCACGACCAGCAGCAACGCCTCCAATCCCTCGCGCACGAGAATGGTGAAGCTCGCAAGGAACGTCGTCGCCGCATCCGAGTTGCTCTGGTCAAGAACCTCACTCGCCGAATCCAGCGCCTCTTCAGCAGCCGCGAGCTGCTCTTTCATCTCGGCCGGGGTCGCGCCGCGTCCGAGACGCGCTCGAAATTCCGCCATCACCCCTTCCACGCGCGTCATGAGCTTCGCGTCGCGTGCCGCCAGTCGCGGCTCGATCGGCTCGATGCCATCGAGATAGGCGGACAACGCCAGACGAGCGGCCTCCTGGGTATTGCCCGCTTCATGAGCCGCCATGCTCTGATGCAAGCGAGAGCGCGCGAGGGCCACACCCGTCTCGCCTGCCAACACCGCTGGAGTAGACCGCAGATAGGAAAGCACCGCTTGCGCCCGATCCGGACCCAGCTCGCTCGCCAGCTCGTTTTCCGTTTTTCGAACCAATGTTTCCAGGTTCGGGATGCGACTGCGCAGCGATGGATCTTGCTGCCACACCCTGGCGCCCTGCTCACGCGCAGTCGGCTCATAGGCAAGCGTGCCGATATAAAAGCTCAGCGCCCAACGATCTTCCGGCGACAGCGACGGGAAAGCCGGCATCGCCGTGCCGCCGACGCCCTGGCTGATCGCTTCATACAATGAATAAAGACTGCGCGAACGCGCGCGTTCCGCATCGGTGAATGCGATGGGCGGCGGATCGAGTTGAGCCGCAGCAGGTCCGTCGCCCTGACCGCTCGCGCCATGACAAACCACGCACTGCTCTTGATAGAGCGCCGCGCCTCGCGCCACATCGGGAATCGTTTTCGGCGCAATCGGTACGGGATAGGTGGTCAGCAGCTGGTTGGCGAGCGCGTGCGCGATCTGTGCAACCTTCCCCGCGTCGGCCTGTTGTGAGATGGCCGTTTCCAGCAGCTGGCTCTGCTCCGCCAACTGCGCCTGGCCCGCCCGTGGCGGCAGCGAATCCACCCGCTGGCCAATGGTGGCGCTGAATTCCACCATCTCCTTATATTCAGCCTCGTTGCTGACCTGCCCGTCGACCACGGCGCCGCCGTAATCAACCGCGACATAATCAATGAGCTGCCAGAGCTGGCGAACCTGCAGATCGAGCTTGTCATCCTCGGCTGACAGGGCCGTGCTCGCGCCGAACAGGACGAGCCACGCCACGGCAGCGACGGCTCGCGACAGCCATTGCGCGCGGGCCGATGAGAATGAGAACCGATTCATCCGCGGAAGCGTAGCGACGCCTGCCCGGCGAATCAAATTAAGTCGGCGATAATTAGCGGCCTGGTGCGACCGCGAGCAAAGGAGGGATCGAAGGCGGCGCCGCTCTGTCGAGCGGGATCGCCGCCTTCACTGTTGGCAGTCTTACTTCGGAGAGACGCCCATGTACGCCTCGCCGGCGCGCACGTAGTGCCAGATCTCTTCCGAGTTACGCGCGAACGCTTTGGCGAGCAGTTCCTCGCCCTTCTCCCGCTGACCGATGCGGATGTACCAGGCCCCCACTTCGGCGTGACCGGTGTCGTCTTTCGGCTCAGCCGCGAGCGCGCGCAGGAACAGCGGTTCAGCCTTGGCATTCTCGCCCGCCTCGGCATAGACGCGTGCGATTCGGAACCAGTCGCTCGACACCGACTTGCCGTTCAACACGCCGTCGAGCATGGCCTGGCCAGTGGCCTTGTCACCGGAAAGGTAGTACGCGCGCGCAATCTGGATCAACTCCCAGCTGCCACCGTCCGCCAGACGTTCCGCTTCCTTCAGCGCCGCGATGCCGGCTTCTTTCGCAGGCTTGCCGGTCAGGAGAGTCATGCCCGGACCTTTGGTTTTCGCGGCATACCCAATGCCGACGCCGGCGGTGAGACACGCCGCCGCCATCACCACCACTGCGACCTTCTTCATTATTACTTCCTCGAGGACTGATCGAAAGGAGCGCGAAGCGTACTGCAAGCGCCCGGTTCGCCACCAGCCTGATGAGACGAGTTGATGCGGCGCTTGCGGCGCGCGTCACATCACGCGCGCCTCGGGCAAGAAGTGGACAGGTTAGAACGCGCCCGTCAGCGTAAACGGCTGTCCGCCCGCCGTTCCCGTGACGGTGTACGTGTCGCCCGAAGTCGGGTGCACCGTGCCATTGCCGCTCATTTGCACGGCGAATGTGCGATTGGTTCCGGGCGTCAGCGTCTGGCCGGCATTCAGCGAGAACACATATGTAATCGCCGAAGCCGTGCTGTTGTTACTTTGCGAGATGATGCCGCCGATGGTGTTGTACTGACCCGAAGCGCTCACACCCGTCGTTCGCTGCACGGTGATCGTGATCGACAGCGCGGTGATGTTTGCGGTGTTGGAGAGTCGCAGTTGCTCTTCGGTGAACCAGCCGCTGCTGCTGGTCACCACGCCTGTCGCGGTCACCGATTCCGTCGGGGAGCTCTGCCCTGCTTGCGTTACGGCGATCGGGCGCGAAATCCCGCCACCAGTGACCGTGACTGTCCCGTTGCGAGCTGTCGTTCCAGCATTCGCTATCGCGCTTACGGTGAAGCTGCCGTTGTTGGTGCCCGATACCGGCGCGACGCTCAGCCAGGTCTGGTTGTCCGTCACCGTCCAGCCAACGTTCGATGTCACCGCCACCGGCGCCGACGACGCGCCGGCCGCAAACGAAAGCGACGCCGGCGAAACGCTGAGATTGTTGCCCGTCCCCTGGAACACGCTCGCAATCACCGACGTGGCTCGGATGCCATTCGCACCATTCACGATCCGCTCGCCCCAGGGCGTGAAGGTCGTGCTGAAGTTCTGGACCATGTCGAGCACGACGCCACCGCTGCCATTGCCGGACCAGGACCAGCCGATATAGCCGTTGCCGCGCTGCTGAGCTTGCGCAAAGACGGTCTCCACATCCACCGGCTGGCCGTTGTTCTGTGGGCCGAACTCCCCGATCACCAGCGGCAGCGCCATGTCGTCGAAGGCTTGCATATAAGCGATGATCGGCGCCGCCGTTTGATACACCTCGTACATGTGCACGCTGAACAGCAGGTTGCGACGCGAGTCCGCATTCCACAACTGCATGGCGTTGGTGCGCATGGTGTTGGACCAGTCCTGCCCCCAGTTCGCCGCGTCGATCATCAGCGTGTGCGTCAGACCCGCGCTGCGCAGCGCCTGAATCGCCGCGATCGTGTCGGGCAGATAGTTCGCGGTCGTGCTGTTGCCGAACGGCTCGTTCGCGATGTTGACGATCACGAAGTTTTCCTGACCATCGATGGCGGCGCGGATGTCCGAGCTCGTCCAATACGCAACGGCGTTGGAGATCGGCACCGCCGTGGTCTGTTCGCTCCAGCCGGTGGAGTCGTGGACTTCCAGCACCGCGATCATGCGATTGTCCTTGGCCCATTGAATGAGCTGGCTGACCTGAGCGCCAGGCACGCGCGCCCACTGCCCACCGGTCGACAGCACGATGCGCACGGTGTTCGCGCCCGTGGCCGCCATCGCTGCAAAGTCCTGTTGAGTGGGCCGCGATTGATACCAGGTGTACGGATAGTTGATGCCGCGCATGACGAACGGCACGCCGTTGTTGTCCACCAGCTGCCCGCTCTGAATGGAAAAGCCGGCAAAGCTGATGGGAGGCAGCAGCAGTAAGGAAACAAACAGCAGTCGGGCGAGATGCTGAAGCGCAGCTTTCATGACCCCTCCTTGGGTTCACTGGATCTCGGGTTACTGGACCGTCACCTGATCGATGTTGCCGAGGTCCTGCCCGGTCGACTCGAACCGCAGCACGTTGCTACCGTTGTTGAGCGTGATAGGAACACTCAACGTCGACCACGTGGTCCACGCGCCGGTCGGATTGAACGTGATGTTCTGAGCCACCCCGTTGACCAGCAGCCGCCCCGTGCGGCTCGATGTGACTCCCAATGCAAACCGGATGGCGAGCGTCTTGCTTCCTCCGCCGCGGCCATCCACGCCTTGGATCTCGAGATACCCGCCGTTCACCGAGGAATTCACATAGGCGCTGCCGATATAGCCTGCGTTGGACGTCTCGGTGACCGTGCCACCGCCGACCACACCGTTCTCGGCCTGATACGTGTCCTGCGTGCCTGGATTCTGCCCGCCACCGACGATCGTGATATTCGGCGTGGGCGGCGGCGACATGTTGGCGCCGACGAAGAAGCTCGGATGCGGGGGCTGGTTGTACGCCACGTTCTGCCACGCCAGCGCAACTCGATACTGCGGATCGTGCAGGAACGTATAGAGACGGTTCGTGGCGAGGTTGGTCGTTGTGTAGATGCGCAGGTACGCGTTATCAGTAGTGCGCCAGATCACCTCCTCGCGCCAATCGCCGAGCACATCGCCGCTGAGCGCGGGCGTCGACTTCGTGCCGTTGTTCGATGTCACACCGGAGGCAGTGAGCAACCGGGTATCGCTCGACGTGCCGTACTTGTCGATGTGATTGCCATCGAGCAACTCACGAACCGTGTCCGAGTCCCACCACACCAGGAAGTTGGCGGAGCCCGGCGTGCGCCCGATGGACGCACCGGAGGCATTGAACAGGTTCGTCATCCCCGGCCCCGAGCCCCAGAACTCGGCGCCGGCATTGCCCGCATAGATGTCAGCCGCAACGCCTCGGCCTGGCCCCTCGCTGCCCGAGGTGTTGTTGATAGCAAATATTCGCGTGCCGGTGCGCGCATCGCGCAGGTCCGCCCCGGGCACCGAGCTGGACTCGTGAATGCCCCAGATCTCCAGCCCTGCACGCGACGGAACGAAGTCACCGACATGCAGCGCGTCGCCGTGCCCCAGCCCGCTCACGTACAGCCCACGGCCATTGTCATCGATGGTCGCGGCACCAAAGATGATTTCCTGGCGGCCATCCGCGTCGACATCGGCAATGGACAGATTGTGGTTGCCTTGCCCGGCATACGCCGAGTTACCCGAAGCATTACTGTCGAACGTCCATCGTTGCGTGAGCGCTCCGTTGCGCCAATCCCAGGCGACGATCACTGCACGCGTGTAGTACCCGCGCGTCATGATCAGGCTCGGCCGCTGACCATCGAGATAAGCGACACCGGCGAGGAACCGGTCGACCCGATTGCCGTAACTGTCGCCCCAGGAGCTGACATCGCCGCGGCCCGGCAGATAGTTGGTCGTCGCCAGGATCGCGCCGTTCTGTCCGTTGAAGATCGTCAGGAACTCCGGCCCGCTCAGCACATAACCGCTGCTGTTGCGATAGTCGGCATTCGCGTTGCCGATGACCTGTCCGGTGCCGCTGCGGGTGCCGTCCGCCGTTTTGACCGCCACCTCGGCCCGACCATCGCCGTCGAGGTCGTACACGATGAACTGCGTGTAGTGCGCTCCAGCACGGATGTTTCGACCCAGATCGATACGCCACAGGCGCGTGCCGTTGAGCTCGTAGGCATCGAGATACACATTCCCCGTGTAGCCGGACTGCGAATTGTCCTTGGCATTGGTCGGATCCCACTTGAGCACGTACTCGTATTCGCCATCCCCGTCGAGATCGCCGACGCTCAAGTCGTTCGCCGTATAGGTATATGCCTCGCCGCTGGGCGTAGTCCCGCCCGCGGGAATCTGCAAGGGAATTTGCAAGTATGGTTGGATAGCTGCGTTGGCAGGCAGCGTGAACGAGGCACTGTTCGCTTGTTCTACACCGTTCAGTATCGGCCTTACGAAGTAAGTATTTGCCTGCGTCGTCGGTGCCGAGTTGTCGAGGAAGTTCGTGCTCGCGGTGATGGGTGTGCCATTCAGCAGCGTGGCCGCTCCGCCCGCAGTGGAGCGATAGACATTGAAGGCGATCGCGGACGGATCATTGCCGAACAACCGCCAGCCCACATACACCTGAGAGCTGCTGCTGCGAACGGCCACCACGCCGCGCGACAGCCGCTCCATTTGCGCTTGAGCCTGCGCATCGAGCGTGACAGCGAACAGCATCGGGAATAACAAACAAACACGCATCCATCCGTGATGCTTCATGACTGCTCCTTTGCATCATGTTCAGCGCTGTCGGCAGTGGCATCGCGCACGACCCATCCCGCAAGGCCACGGCCCAGCGTCTGGTTGATTTCGTTCCTGCAGATCCCCCGGCGCTTCAACGAGTGAAGCTTTCTTGGCGCGCTCACAGTAGCGCAATTGCTCAGACAAACCAATCATATTCGGTCATATAATTTGATCCGGCAGTCAGGATCGATCGGGATCGCTGATATATATTCAGATGCGCGATCTCGCATCGCCGCGGCTTTCGCAGGGCGGCCCTGTCAACCTGCAACGAGCACGCCCGTTACCTTCGGCATTGTCCCAAACGTTGGAAATGCCGAGCGATGCCGACTTCTTCCCTGGTTCGATGTTTGATGGCTCCCGTGTTCATGATGCTGGCCGCGTGCGGCGGAGACGACGACGATCCGTCGACGCCTCCCATTCCGGACGCATTCGCCGAAGTGGACGATGCCGCCCGCGCCGCGTACTTCGAGCACGGCGTGCCGATGGGCCTGGTCGTCTACGACGCGGACGGCACCAAGCTCTTCGAGCACATGTACGGCGACTTCTCCTCCAGTCGTCGCGTGGCCATCGCGTCCGCGTCCAAGCTCGTATCGGGGGTGACCCTGTTTCGTCTCATCGATGCAGGCTATCTGTCGCTCGACTCGAACACCGCCGAGGTGCTCGGCTGGACCGGAACGAAGGGCGAGATCACGCTGCGTCATCTGCTTTCGTTTACCTCCGGCCTGAATCCCGAGCACGCCTGCACGTATCAATCCGACATCACGCTCGCCGACTGCGTGGAACAGATCGGCGCGCGTGACCTGGTGGCGTCGCCGGGCACGCGCTTCGACTATGGCAGCACTCACTTGCACGTTGCCGCTCGCATGGCTGAAGTCGCCGTGGGCGCCCCTTGGAATGAAATCTTCGCGGCACAGATTGCCCGGCCGTTGCAGTTCGCGCCCGAGTTCACCTATTACTCCGGCCCGCGCCAGGGCATCGGTGCGAATCCGCTCAATCCTTTGCCCGCGGGCGGCATGCGAGCCTCGATGAACGATTACGCAAATTTCCTGCGCTTCGTCTACGACAAGGGCCAATGGCAGGGAGCGCAATTGCTCGCGCCGGGCATTTTCGATACCCAGACCGTCCAGCCCTATCCGGACGCGATCATGGGCAACACGCCCAGCGCGCTCTCCGCACGCTACGGCCTCACCGCCTGGCTCGATTGCAGCACGCCGGTGACGGGATGCTCGATCATTTCCTCACCGGGCGCATTCGGGTTCACGCCTTGGCTGGACCGCGCCACAGGCTATTACGCCATTCTCGGCATGGAACTGGATGATCTGCGCGCGGACCGCGGCCTCGGACCGCAGATTCAGCAGATACTGAAGCCGCTCATTGCTGAGGCAGTGTCGAAGCAGTAGGCCGCTACGTGCAGATGTTCACGACCACGCCATCCAAACTCCCGCAGCGATGCTGATAACACCGGCGATGCGTGCGATCCAACGCCCCCACGGCGTTAACTTCTCCACGAGCACCAGCAGCGCCAGGAGCGCGATCCACAGCACGTTCATGACGCCGACCACGAACAGCAGCGCCATGAGGATCCAGCAGCAGCCGATGCAATAACTTCCATGCAGAAGCCCCAGGCTCAGGCAGCCTGGGGCACTGCTGCGAAACCCGCCGTGGCTCATCAGGAATCCCAATGGGGTCTGGCACTGAACGAGGCAGGCGTCCTTGAGGGGCGTCCACTGATAGAGGCCCGCTGCGATCAGAATCGCCGCACCCAGGTAGTCATTCGCGCTTGCCATGCGCGCATCCAGCACAGCCTCTCGATCCAACAGCCATTGGATCAGAGTCGCCGCGAGGGCGAAGGCGGTCCAGGCGAGGAAATAGCCGGCGGCGAACCAACCAGTCGCGGCGAGCGGCTTGCCATCGATCTTGCCCTGCCGAGCCACCCGCGCATACATGAGGAGCATCGGCGCCGCCGAGGGCGCCATCATGCCGACCATCATCACCACCCACATCACGAACACGAGAGCGAACTCGACCGCGCTCCAGGGCGTCGCAGCCGGTGCCATCATGCCCATGCCGGCGGGGATCATGCGGAACCCGCTCATGTCCATGCCGCCCATGTCCATGTCGGCGGCGAGCCAGAGCACATAGGCCCACGCCAGCGCAGCGATCACCGCGAGCGCGGTAGTAACGATGAGGCGATCCCGCCGCAGCACGGCTTCGAGGGTATCGGTGATGCGAACGGACGATCGCATCGGCGCAGCCGATGGATCGCCTCGCGAGGTGCTCACGACTGGTTCGACCAGCGAATGGACGCGTAGTGGCCGTTCTTGCCGGAATTATCCCAATGCATGCCACGATCGCTGAACGTATTGCCCGGAGCCCCGACGGCCAGCGCCATTCGGTCGGGGCTGACCGGATGGCCGACGTTCGCCCACATTTCTCCGCTCGGGTGCAAGGTCGGCAACGGCTCGACGGCCATGTGCAAGATCCCCGGAATCTGCGCGGAGCGCCGCTTGCCATCGATCTGAAACGTGATGGGGACCTTGCTCGTGCCCAGGTTCTTGCTGATCAGAGGTGCGAACGCTGCCATCGGACCGCCGGCAGCGCCGGTGAAGATCGCAGTCATGGCTTGCGTCTGTTGATCGTCGGCGCGCTGATCGATATAGGTCGCGATCGACCAATTGCCCTCGGCCATGACACCCGGCGATTGCAGGATGACCAGAGCATTGAGCCCGTCGAGCGCAACGTCGCCGTAGCGGCCGGTCTCGATGTGGAAAATCAGCGGGACGTTGCAAAAACCTTCGGTGGGTTGCGCGGTCAACGGCGGACCCGCCGACACGAGGCACGGACATACGACATTGCAACTGCAATTCTCGAAATAGTCACCCGAAAGGTGCCATGCCACCTGGTCCGCCATCGCTCTCTCCGCTGGATTGCACCCGACAGATTGCTTACGGATGGACTGTGCGAGGGCGATGTTACGCCTGGCGGCGGCTGATGTCCTGCTGCAAAGCGGCTCCAGACCGCAGAGCTATCGGTCGATGGCTGACCTCAACACGGGGCAACGCAGGACGCTGTCACCTACATCGGCGCAAGGAGTGCGAAACCGAGCGAGGCAACCCCGAAGGCAGCGATCGCACTCCCGCTCCATCGGACCAGCTGTGGTTGCCGGACAGGCAGCAACATCCTCGTCGTGAGCAGCACGCCGCAGGCGTGCAACAGCGCCGTCGCCAGAATGAACCCTACTCCATAAAGCGCGCCCGAGAGGTCCGCGCCCATCTCCGTTCCATGCGCGTGACCATGAAACAGTGCGAAGCCTGCGGTCATCGCGACCAGCACGGGCGCGCGAAACGTAGGCTTCCAGACCAGCGCAGCCCCGAAGGCGACCAGTGACAGCGCGATGCCCGCTTCGATCAGCGGCACGCTGACTCCGCTCGCACCGAGCGCCGCGCCAACGATCATGGCGATCACGAAGCTCGCAGGCAGCCCCCATCGCAGACGCCCGCCGCTGCAGCCCGCCAGCAAACCCACCGCAAGCATCGCCAGTAGATGATCCAGTCCGCCGAGCGGATGCAGCGCGCCTGCAAGAAAGCTGTGGGCCGCAACGCCCGTGTGGGCCAGCGCGGTGGCCGGCAGTGACAGGCACAACAACAATCCCGGCAAAGATGTACGACGTAACATGGCCATCAGCATGCCCTCGATGCGACCTTCCCGCCCTGAGTCAAATGACGTAGGCGGCTGCTTGTGGGAACCGTATGATACGCGAGCATTGCAGCGCGTGAGGAACATCGATGTCGAGAGCGGAAGTATTGCGGCTGGGAGTGGGCGGTCCGGTCGGTTCGGGGAAGACGGCGCTGGTGGACAGCCTCTGCAAGCGCATGCGCGAGCGCTTCAACATCGCGGTCGTCACCAATGACATCTATACGCGCGAGGACGCGGAATTCCTGATCCGCAGCCAGGCACTCCCGCCGGAGCGCATTCGCGGCGTCGAGACCGGCGGTTGCCCGCACACCGCCATTCGCGAAGACGCCTCCATGAATCTCGCCGCCATCGATGGCCTGATGCAGGAATTCACCGGGCTCGACATGATCATCGTCGAGAGCGGCGGCGACAACCTGGCCGCCACCTTCAGCCCGGAGCTGTCGGACCTGACGTTGTACGTGATCGATGTCGCCGCGGGCGACAAGATCCCCCGCAAGGGCGGCCCGGGCATCATGCGATCGGACCTGCTGATCATCAACAAGATCGACCTCGCGCCTCATGTGGGCGCCTCGCTCGAGGTCATGGACCGCGACGCGCGCAAGATGCGCGGCGAGCGGCCCTTCGTGTTCACGAACCTGAAAACTGGCGAAGGGCTCGACAAGGTGATCGCGTTCATCGAGCGCGAGGGAATGTTGAAGCAGTAGCCCTCTGCTCTCATCGCGCCAGGGTCCGGACGGCTCGCGCGGCGGCCGCGGCGCGATTCTCTACACCCAGTTTGACGAAGATCTGCTCCAGGTGTTTGTTCACCGTGCGTGGACTGATGCTGAGGATTTCGCCGATTTCTCGATTGGATTTGCCCCGGCTGATCCATAACAGCACTTCCGCTTCCCGCGTGGTGAGCGACAAGGCGCGCTGCAACTGCTGCTCGTCACCAGCCGTACCGACTTCGGCCAGACGGAACAGCCATTCGTCCGGGCCGATGCGACTCAACATGGAGATCTCCAGGCGTCGCGAGCCGATCTCCATGAGGGCCGTGCCCGCGGCCCTGACGCCCTGCCGTAATTGCATCAGCTGCTGGACCAGCTCCGCCGGCAGGCTCGCGGCCAGTTCGTTCTGCCCCGGAAACAGATCGGCGAGCAATGCGCGGGCTTTCGGCGTCGACCACAGCAACCGACCGCTCAAGTCCGTCGCCAGCAGGAAACGTCCCGTCGCATCCAAGGCCGCATGCGTGCCTGAGGCGATCCTCGCATTGGCCAGGTGCACGCGGATACGAGCCAGCAACTCATCCACGATGATCGGTTTCGCAACGTAATCGACGCCGCCTGCCGCGAGCCCCTCGACCACGTGCTCCGTGTCGCTCAGCCCCGTCATGAAGATGACCGGCAGATGTGACAGCAACTTCTCTCGCTTCAGGCGCCGACAGGCTTCGAAGCCATCGATGCCGGGCATCACAGCGTCCATCAGCACCAGGTCCGGCGTGATCTGATCGACCAGCTCCAGCGCGCTGTCGCCGTCGGTGGCGATCAACACCGTGAATCCGGCCTGATCCAGCGTATCTGTGAGAAAGCTGAGCGTCTCCGGTGTGTCGTCCACGACCAGCACGGTATCGCGTCGCGTGCTCACCTCAGAGGTCATCGTCATTGCGCATCGTTTCCAGTACGTTCATGTAGCGTTTCAAGTCGAAGTTGGCGACCAGCGACTGCATGTGGGAGGTAAAGGCCTTGCTTGCGGGATCGTCGGCCTCGATCTGGCGCAGCTTGGCCTGAATGCCGCGCACATGCCCGATCCGGCCGAGCTGATAGAGATCGTTGACGTGATGTCGCGAATGCAGCGGCAGCTCGCACGAGGCACCCAGCTCCTCCGCCGCATCGTCCTCGGCCTCGTACGTCCATTGCAGGCCGAGCAGGCCCGCGATGGTATCGAGCAGCAGCTGCATGTCGACGGGCTTCATCACGAAGGCATCGTGCGAACAATCGGGGCCGCCGGGGCCGTACTCATGCGCGTTGGCCGACACCATGACGATCTTCATCGGCGTCGCATGCTCCCGCAGTTGCCGGGCGACGTCCCAACCCGACATATCCGGCATGGAGATATCGATCATGACCAACGCCGGACGCTCTCGATGCGCGAGCAGGATCCCTGCGGTGCCATTCGACGCTGTGATCACCTCGAACTGCAGCGGTTTCAGCAGGCGCTGCACGATATCCAGATGCGCCGGGTCGTCATCGATGAGCAGCAGCTTGCATCGAGCGCCGGCGTAGCCAGTGATCCGCCCGGGCACCGAGGATTGCTGAACCGAATGCATCGCCTCGGACAACAGCAGCCGCACGGTGAACATCGTGCCCTCGCCTACCGTGCTGCGCGCGAGCAGCTCGCCGCCCATGATCTGCGTCAGCAGTTTCGTGATCGTGAGGCCCAGACCGATTCCCGGTACGGCGCGCACCGTCGCAGCCTCGCCCCGCTCGAACGGCTGAAAAACCCGCTCCAGATCGGCTTCTGCGATGCCCACGCCGGTATCGGAGATCTCGAACTCCGCCACCTGATTTCGATAGCGCACCACCAGGCTCGCATGGCCTCGCTCGGTGTACTTGATCGCATTCGACAGCAGGTTGATCAGGATCTGGCGCAGCCGCTTCTGATCGGTGTACACGTGCGCCGGCAGGTGCGGCGGCCGCTGGTATCGAAACTCGATGCCGCGGTTCGCCGCCTGCAGCCGGAACATGTCGACGATCTGATCGAGAAACTCCACCAGCTGCACTTTGTCCCGATTCAGCCGCAGCATGCCGTTCTCGATTCGCGAGATGTCCAGCAGACCGTCGATCAGGTTGGTCAGATGCTCGGCGCTCCGGCGAATCACGCGCGCAGCATTGTCAGAAGGTCCGGCGATCTCGCGTTCGAGCAGCTGCGCGTAACCGAAGATCGCATTCAGCGGCGAGCGGATCTCGTGACTGATGCCGACGATATAGCGCGTCTTGGCCACATTCGCGGCCTCGGCGACTTCCTTCGCCTTCTGCAGGGCAGCGTCGGTGCGTTTGTGAGCTTCGATTTCGTCCATCAGCATCGCGGTCTGCCGCGCCGACTCCGCCTCGGCGGCGCGCCGGCTCTCGTGCGCAAGTACGATGAGCCATGCGGCAACCCCCGTCAGCACGAACAAGCTGATGAAGACCAGCCACAACGTCGTGCCGATCGCCTCGCGATCCGCCGCCGTCGTGCCGCCGGACTGGTGGTAGATCAGCGACAGCAACAAGCCGATGGCCAGATTGAACACGAGCAGCAGGCCGAAGAAATGACCCGCGCGCGTATTCAATGCCAGCGCCGCGCGCTTTGGCAGGACGCTCTCGAAGAATCCGTGCAGTTGCTCTGTGAAGCGGCTGTTGGTCTTGCACAGATCGTGGCAGCGCGCCTCCAGCGTGCAGCACAACGAGCAGATCGGGCCGGAATACGCGGGACACATCGCCATGTCGTTCCGCCCGAACACGTTCTCGCAGATGGTGCAGCGGATCTCTGGCTCGTCTTGCGGCAGTCCCGTCGGCGGACGCGCCAGGTAATAGCGGCCCTTGGTCGCCCAAGCGATCAGCGGCGCGGCGACGAATGCAACCACCAGCGCAACCAGCGGCGAAAGAATCTGCGGGAACGTGCCGAACACGCCGAGGAACGCGAGGCTCGAAATCACGATCGACAACAGCAACGCACCGACGCCGACCGGGTTGATGTCGTACAGGTGAGCGCGCTTGAACTCGATGTACGGCGGGCTGAATCCCAGCGGCTTGTTGATGACCAGATCGGCCGTCAGGGCGCCGATCCAGCCGGCCGCGAAATTCGCATACACCACCAGGATGCTTTCGATCGCGTTGAAGATGCCCGTCTGCATCAGCAGCAACGCGAGCAGCACGTTGAACACCAGCCACACGACGCGACCGGGATGGCTGTGCGTCAGGCGCGAGAAGAAGTTGGACCACGCGATGGAGCCCGCGTAGGCGTTGGTCACGTTGATCTTGAGCTGACAGACGATGACGAACAGGCCCGTCAGCACCAGCGCGAACGTCGGCGATTGGAACGTCTCTCGAAACGCGAGGAAGTACATGCCGGTGGGCTCGTCCGCCTGCGCCGCCAGCACGCCATGACGCAAGGCGAAGAACGCCAGGAAGGAGCCGGCGAGCAGTTTGAATCCGCCCATGAACACCCAGCCCGGGCCCGAGGCGATCAATGCCGTCCACCAGGCCACTCGATTGCGCCGATCCCGGTTCGGCAGGAATCGCAGATAGTCCACCTGCTCGCCGATCTGCGGCAGCAGTGACAGCAGCATGGAGACCGCCAATCCGAACAGCAGCGGATCGAGCGAGCCGTCCGCCGAGCCCTGCTGCCCGGCGAACCCGGTCCACGCAGTCACTTCGGCAGGACTTTTCCAGGCGATATACGCAATCGGCAGGACCTGCAGCAGCAGCCACACCGGCTGGGTCACCAGCTGCATCTTGCTGATCAGACTGATGCCGTAGATCGCGATCGGAATGACGATCAGCGAGCTGATCAGATGCCCGATGGCGAGCGGAATGCCGAACAGCATCTGCAATGCCATCGACATGATGCTCGCCTCGATTGCCAGCAGCAGGAACGTGAAGGACGCGTAGATCAGCGAGGTGATCGTCGATCCCATGTAACCGAAGCCGGCGCCGCGCGTGAGCAGATCGATGTCCACCCCATAGCGGGCCGCATACGAGCAGATCGGCAGGCCGATCAGAAACATCAGCACGCAGAACGCCGCGATCGCCCAGGCCGTATTCGGAAACCCATAGGCGATCGTCAACGCGCCGCCGATGGCCTCGCACGCCAGGAAGGCAATCGGACCGAACGCCGTATTGCCGACGCGAAAGGACGACTTGCGCGCGCGATCCGCCGTGTAACGCAGCGCATAGTCTTCGAGCGTCTGACTCGCCACCCACTGGTTGTATTGACGGCGCTCGCGAACGATCCGTTGTCGTGCAGCCATTCTCGAGGTTCTTGTGTCGATGGCGTTCCATAAGCAAGCGATGTGCCAGGCCACGTTCTGGAGCAGCGGCCCGGCCCGGCATGCCAATGCTGGTGCACTCCACTGCCACATCGAGGTGCAGCGCTCCGGCCGGCTGCACAGTCATGGGTCGTTACGGCCCAGGCAATCGCGAGTACGTCAAATGACGTGTATGCGCACGCCGCAAGCCCGCATAGCGTCTGGCGCCAGGGAATGGATCACAGCTCATCTGGCCAACCGAACAATCAATTCCGAATCAGGGACACCTCATGCGACCACCATCGATCGACTGTCGAATCCCCGCGAGCTTGCGCGTCCTCGCCATCGGCGCGCTGGCAGCGCTGCCGGCGAGCGATCTGCTCGCCGCCGAAGTGAATCTGCCGCCCGTGTCCGTCGGCGCCGGCGTGCGCACCAGCTTCACGTACTTCGATCCCGAGTTCGGCGATGAGGTGAGCGACTTCGAGCTGAACAGCGCGCGCATCTACATCAACGGCAAAGTGACCGAGAACATCAGCCTGATGTTCAACACCGACTACAACGCCGGCGGCGCGACGCCGGAATCGGTGCGCGTCATCGACGCCGTCGCGCAGTTCTCGTTCTCCGATCAGTTCAACATCTGGGCCGGCCGCTTCCTGCCGCCGAGCGACCGCGCCAATCTCTACGGCCCCTACTACGCCAATCACTGGGGCGTGTATCGCGACGGCGTCCAGGACGGCTATCCGTTCGAGACCGAAGGCCGCAACGACGGCGTGATGTACTGGGGTCAGTTCGGCATCGCGAAGGTGTCCGCGGGCGCCTTCGACGTACAGGGCCTCACCAAGGGCAGCTCGGACGTGCTGTACGCCGGCCGCGTGCAGCTGGATTTCTGGGATCCGGAGAGCGGCTATTACCTGAACAGCACCTACTACGGCGAGAAGGACCTGCTGGCGATCGGCGTCGCGGGCCAGACGGCGGCAGGCAACAACGCCTACTCCGTCGACTTCCTGCTGGAGAAGAAGCTGGCCAACAGCGGCGTCGTCACCATCGAGGCGGAGTACGCCAAGTACGACGGCCTCGGCGGTTATCCGAGCCCGCGGGGGAGCGCGTATGAATCCAGCGATGGCTACTACGTGCTCGGCGCGTATGTGTTTCCGCAGACCGTCGGCATCGGCAAGTTCCAGGTGCTCGCCAAGTTCGGCGAAGCGACCTACGACTACGCCAGCTTCAGCGACGTGGATCAAACCACGACCGAGTTGAACCTGACCTATCTGATCAAGGATTTCAACGCGCGCGTCACGCTGTTCTACATCGACTCCAGCTTCGACCCCAACCTCGGCTTCGACAACAAGCAGATCGGCATGGGCCTGCAGGTTCAGATCTAGTCCCCACGCTCATTTCGGAGAACACATCATGCGCAAGAACACACTGGGCGGACTGAAGCAGCTTGCCGCCGCCCTCGCTCTGCTGTCCACCATGGCCGCGCAGGCAGCCGACACCATCAAGGTCGGCGTGCTGCATTCGCTGTCGGGCACGATGGCGATCTCGGAAACCACGCTCAAGGACACCGTGCTGATGCTCATCGAGGAGCAGAACAAGAAAGGCGGTGTAATGGGCAAGAAGCTCGAAGCCGTGGTGGTCGATCCGGCCTCCAACTGGCCGCTGTTCGCGGAGAAGGCCGAACAGCTGCTGGTGAAGGACAAAGTATCGGTGGTGTTCGGCTGCTGGACCTCGGTGTCCCGCAAGTCGGTGCTGCCGGTGTTCGAGAAGAACAACGGCCTGCTCTTCTATCCTGTGCAGTACGAGGGCGAGGAGTCCTCGAAGAACGTGTTCTACACCGGGGCCGCGCCCAACCAGCAGGCGATTCCGGCCGTCGATTATCTGATGAACGAAGTGGGCGTGAAGCGCTGGGTGCTGGCCGGCACCGACTACGTCTATCCGCGCACCACCAACAAGATCCTCGAAGCGTACCTGAAAGCCAAGGGCGTGAAGGACGAGGACATCATGATCAACTACACGCCCTTCGGGCACTCCAACTGGCAGCGCATCGTCGCGGACATCAAGAAATTCGGCTCAGCGGGGAAAAAGACCGGCGTGGTCTCGACCATCAACGGCGACGCCAACGTGCCGTTCTACAAGGAGCTCGGCAATCAGAAGATCTCGGCCGAGGACATTCCGGTGGTGGCCTTCTCGGTCGGTGAAGAAGAACTCTCGGGCATCGACACCAAGCCGCTGGTGGGTCACCTCGCGGCCTGGAATTACTTCATGAGCGTCGATACGCCGGCCAACGCCGAGTTCATCAAGAAGTGGCGCGCCTTCATCAAGAACAACAAGCGCGTCACCAACGATCCGATGGAAGCGCACGTGATCGGCTTCAACATGTGGGTCAAGGCGGTGGAAAAGGCCAAGACCACCGACGTGAACAAGGTGATCGACGCGATGGTCGGCATCGAAGTGCCGAACCTGACCGGCGGGGTCGCGAAGATGCTGCCGAACCATCACCTGACCAAGCCGGTGCTGATCGGCGAAGTGCGCGCCGATGGCCAGTTCGACACCGTCTGGCAGACCGAAGGCCTCGTGCCCGGCGATGCATGGTCCGACTACCTGCCCGGCAGCAAGGACATCGAAGCGGACTGGGTGAAGCTCAAGTGCGGCAACTACAACACCAAGACCCTGAAGTGCTCCGGACAGAACTACGAGTGACAGGTCCGCGGTGAAAACCATTCGTTGCAGTTCGTTCGAGGTCCCGGGCGCAGGCCCGGGACCGCTCTGCATGGTCCGTCGGGCGACGGTTCGCCGGATGGATCGCCGTGAGCCAAAGGCCAACGCCGGCCCGCAGCGCACGTGGTGGCTTGTGCTGCTGGCGATTCTCGGCATGCTCGCGCACCCTGCCCTCGCTGCCGAGTCCACTTCATTCGAGCAGGCCCTCGGCAATCTCGCGACCACCAGTTTCAAACAAAAGGAGCGCGCCATCGGCGAGCTGCTCGACGTTCGCCACGCCAACACCCGCGTCGTGCTGAACGCGCTGCTGGAAGGCAATCTCTATTATCGAAAGAGCGACAGGCGCGTGTTCATCGCCGCTGCGCAGGATGCGAACCTTCGATTGCAGGACCCACTGACGATGTCCGCCGCCGGCACGGCCGACGCATCGGAGTACACCAAGATCACCACCAACAACCAGTTGCGCAAAGCCTTGAAAAGCGCGCTGGCCGGCTTCGACCTCGCCGATCCCGACCCGGACGTGCGGCTGGCCGCCGTGAACGAGTTGCTGCGCTCCCTGGATGCGGACAGCGTTTCCATCCTTCGCGCCCGCCAGAGCGCCGAAACCAATGACGCCGTTCGCACGGCCATCCACACCGGCCTGGCCATCGCGGATCTGGACAGCGAGGACGCGGCCGTTCGACTCGCCGCCGTCGAACAACTCGAAGGCAGCCTCAATCCCGAAGCGTTCAATCGGCTCACGGCCATCGTTGCCAGGAGCGATGACGGCAGCTACGCCGAGCCGGACGAAAGGGTGCGAACCGCGGCGCGCACCGCGCTCGCCAAGATCGATAACTGGCGCAGCTTCTACAGCACGCTGGAAACGTTGTTCTTCGGCCTCAGCCTGGGCTCGGTGCTGGTGCTGGCCGCGATCGGGCTCGCCATCACGTTCGGCGTGATGGGCGTCATCAACATGGCGCACGGCGAGCTGATGATGCTCGGCGCGTACACCACTTACGTCATTCAGCTGCTGATGCCGCAGTACATCGGCGCCTCGGTGCTCGTCGCGATTCCCGTGGCGTTCGTGGTCGCAGGCGGCGTCGGCGTTCTGATCGAGCGTGGCATCGTCCGCTTTCTGTACGGACGCCCGCTGGAAACGTTGCTCGCGACCTTCGGCGTCAGCCTGGTCCTGCAACAGATCGTGCGCGACCTCTTCACCGCCAACAATCGCCCGGTGGAAACCCCGGCGTGGATGGCCGGTTCGCTGCAGATCAACGAGGCACTCTCGATCACCTACAACCGGCTCTACGTCGTGCTGTTCATGCTGATCGTGTTCGTGATCCTGCAGCTGGTGCTCAAGAAAACCTCGCTCGGTTTGAAGGTGCGGGCCGTGGCACAGAACCGCGCGATGGCGAAATCCATGGGCGTGCGCACCGAGTGGGTCGACGCGCTCACCTTCGGGCTCGGCTCGGGCATCGCGGGCGTCGCCGGCGTGGCGTTGAGTCAGCTCACCAACGTCGGCCCGAATCTCGGCCAGACTTACATCATCGATTCGTTCATGGTGGTCGTGTTCGGCGGCGTGGGCAATCTGTGGGGCACGCTCATTGGCGGCATGTCGCTCGGCGTCGTCAATCAAGCCCTGGAGCCGTACGCAGGCGCGGTACTGGCGAAGATTCTCGTGCTGATCGCGCTGATCCTGTTCATCCAGCGACGCCCGCGCGGGCTGTTTCCACAGAAGGGCCGGGCCGCCGAGGGTTGACCATGCCGATATCCAATCCAGCGATCCGATTCCTCGCGAGCGAACGCGGCACGCAAGTATTTCTTGCGCTGCTGCTCACTGTCGGCGTGGCGGTGCCGATCCTGCACCTGGCCTTTCCGGAAGGCTCGGCGCTGCACCTTTCAACCTACACGATGACGCTGATCGGCAAGTACATGACCTATGCCCTGCTCGCGATCGCGGTCGATCTGGTCTGGGGCTACTGCGGCATCCTGAGTCTCGGCCATGCGGCGTTCTTTGCGTTGGGCGGTTACGCGATGGGCATGTACCTGATGCGCCAGATCGGCACGCGCGGTGTCTACGGCGATCCGGTGCTGCCCGACTTCATGGTGTTCCTGAACTGGAAGGAGCTGCCGTGGTTCTGGTACGGCTTCGACATGTTCTGGTTCGCCGCGCTCATGGTCATCATCGTGCCGGGCCTGCTGGCGTTGGCCTTCGGGTGGCTGGCATTTCGCTCGCGCGTGACCGGCGTGTATCTGTCGATCATCACGCAAGCGCTGACGTATGCGCTGATGCTCGCCTTCTTCCGCAACGACATGGGTTTCGGCGGCAACAACGGTCTGACGGATTTCAAGGACATCCTCGGCGCGAACATCAATGCGCCAGGAACGCGAGTGGCTCTGTTTCTCGCCTCTGCCCTTGCACTCGGGCTCGGCTATCTCGCCTGCCGTTACATCACGCTGTCGCGCGCCGGTAGAGTCGTGCAGGCGATTCGGGACGCCGAAAGCCGGACGCGATTCATCGGCTATCGAGTCGAGTCATACAAGCTGTGGGTGTTCGCGTTCTCCGCTGTGCTCGCGGGCATCGCCGGTGCGCTGTACGTGCCGCAGGTCGGCATCATCAATCCCAGCGAGTTCCAGCCCATCAACTCCATCGAGATCGTGATCTGGGTGGCGGTCGGTGGGCGCGGCACCTTGTATGGCGCGGTCGCCGGTGCCGTGCTGGTCAACTATGCGAAGACCTATTTTACGGCCGCGATTCCCGAGCTATGGCTGTACGCACTCGGTGCGCTATTCGTGATCGTCACATTGTTCCTGCCCAAAGGCGTGGTCGGGCTGGCCGATCGCTTCGCGCCGCGCCGCCCGCCCGTTCAAGCGGTGACCGCATGAACGCCAGCACCGCGATCCGCAACGGTTGGCAGAAGGTCTTCGGCGCCGGCGCGAGGAGCGCTCGTCCTGCGCCGGGCGATACCTCGCACGGCACGATTCTGTATCTCGAAGACATCAGCGTCAGCTTCGATGGCTTCAAGGCACTCAATGCGCTGACCTTGTATATCGATGCGGGCGAGCTTCGCTGCATCATCGGGCCGAACGGCGCCGGCAAGACCACGATGATGGACGTGATCACCGGCAAGACCCGGCCCGATGCGGGTTCCGCCTGGTTCGGCCAGACCACCGATCTGCTGACCCTGACCGAGCCGCAGATCGCCGAAGCGGGCATCGGCCGGAAATTTCAGAAGCCGACCGTGTTCGAGCATCACTCGGTGATGGAAAACCTGGAGCTGGCGGTCGCCGGCAACAAGACGATCTGGACCACGCTCGGCTCGCCGCTCGACCGTCATCAACACGAGCGGATCGAGGAAGTGCTCGAAACCATTCGACTGCAGGATCGCCGCGGCATGCGCGCCGGCATGCTGTCCCATGGTCAGAAGCAGTGGCTGGAGATCGGCATGCTGCTCGCTCAGGAGCCGCAGTTGCTGCTGGTGGACGAGCCGGTGGCCGGCATGACGCCCCAGGAAGTCGAGCGCACCGCGGAGCTGCTGCTATCGCTCGCGGGCAAACACTCGGTCATGGTGGTCGAGCACGACATGGATTTCGTCCGCTCCATCGCGCGCAAGGTTACGGTGCTGCACGAAGGACACGTCCTCGCCGAAGGCACCATCGATGAAGTCCAGAACGATCCACGCGTCGTGGAAGTGTACCTGGGCGAGTGACAGAGACCGCTTTCGATGCTCGAAATCCGACAGCTCAACCAGTTCTACGGCGGCAGCCACATCCTTTGGGACGTGGACATGAGCATCCCCGCCGGCTCGTGCACCTGCCTGATGGGCCGCAACGGCATGGGCAAGACCACCCTGCTCCGCTGCATCATGGGCCTGCTGCCCGCGACCGGCGAGCTGCTGTACGACGGCCAGAACCTCACTCGGCTCGCGGCCGATCGTCGCGCCGGGCTGGGCATCGGTTACGTCCCGCAGGGACGCGAAATCTTTTCGCAGCTCACGGTGGAAGAGAATCTGCGCATCGGCCTGTCGGCACGCAGGCGCAAAGTCCGCGACATTCCCGAGCAGATCTTCGAGCTGTTTCCGGTGCTGAAGAAAATGCTGCGCCGACGCGGCGGCGACCTGTCCGGCGGCCAGCAACAGCAACTCGCCATCGGCCGCGCCCTGGTGCTGGAACCTCGCCTGCTGATCCTGGACGAGCCGACCGAAGGCATTCAACCGAACATCGTTCATGAAATCGGCGATATCATCCTGCGCCTGAACCGAGAGGCGAACCTCACCGTGCTGCTGGTCGAACAGAAACTGCCCTTTGCCCGACGCGTCGCGAGCGAGTTCCGGATCCTCGACAAGGGCCGGGTGGTCGCGGGCGGCAGGATCCCCGAGCTGACGGACGAACTGGTACGCCAGCACCTCACGGTATGAGCGCCGCCGGCGAGCAATCGCCAACGTCGGGATGGCGCGCACAACTGGAGCTCACGTTCGCCCGGGCCGCCGGGCGGACGCGCATCGTCGCGCGTCAGCATCGGGGCCCCCTGCTGGTGCAGCGGCCCTTCTATCCCGAGGGCGACGTTTGTCACGCCTATATCGTCCATCCGCCCGGGGGCGTCGTCGGCGGCGACGAGTTGCAGCTGCACGTCGATACGAAAAACGCAGCCCACGCACTGCTGACGACCCCGGCTGCTGCGAAGTTCTATCGCAGCGATGGCCGCACGGCGCGACAGGAGCAGATCCTGCGTGCGGACGACTCGACGCTGGAATGGTTGCCGCAGGAAAGCATCTTCTATCCGCAAGCCCGAGTGCGTAGTCTGACGCGCATCGAGCTGGGATCGCGCGCCCGGTTCATGGGCTGGGAGATCGCCTGCCTGGGGCTGCCCGCTCGCAAGCAGCCGTTCGATGGCGGTGAGCTGCGTCTGCACCTGGAACTGTGGGTGGATGGAGCGCCGCTGTTCATCGATCGGTTGCGAATCTCCGGAGACACCCGCTGGGGCCTGGGGGGCCACGAAGCGGTTGGAACGTCGCTCGCGTACCCTGCAACACGTGCGATGGTGGACGCCGTCCGGAATCTGCAATCGCCTGCTGTCGAGCTGGGCGTCACACTGGTCGACAACGTGCTGGTCTGTCGGGCGCTCGCCGCGCAGGCAGAGCCCATCAAGCGAGCGTTCGTCGACATCTGGCAAACATTGCGACCAAGCTTGCTCGATCGCCCGGCCGTGGCGCCGCGCATCTGGGCAACATGAGCGCTGGAGAGACGCTATGGAACTGACACCGAGAGAGAAAGACAAACTGCTGATTTTCACCGCGGCCCTGCTCGCCGAGCGGCGCAAAGCCCGCGGCCTGAAGCTGAACTATCCCGAAGCGGTTGCATTGATCTCGGCCGCGATCATGGAAGGCGCGCGCGACGGCAAGACCGTGGCGGAGCTCATGAGCTATGGCGCGACCATCCTCACGCGCGACGACGTGATGGACGGCATCCCCGAAATGATTCCGGACGTGCAGGTCGAAGCCACCTTCCCCGACGGCACCAAGCTCGTGACCGTGCACCAGCCCATCGCCTGACGCAGCGAGGATCTCATGATACCCGGCGAAGTTCTTCCAGCAGACGGCGAGCTCGATCTCAACGTCGGCCGCCCCACGGTCACGATCAAAGTGGCGAACACCGGCGACCGGCCGATCCAGGTCGGCTCGCATTATCACTTCTTCGAGACCAACTCGGCGCTGCTGTTCGATCGCGAAGCGACGCGCGGCTTTCGCCTGAACATTGCCTCGGGCACCGCCGTGCGTTTCGAGCCCGGCCAGGAACGCGAAGTGGAGCTGGTCGCGTACGACGGCGATCGCGTGGTCTTTGGATTCAATCAAAAAGTGATGGGCAAGCTATGACCGCCATCAGCCGCAGCGCGTATGCCGAGATGTACGGCCCCACCACGGGCGACCGCGTGCGCCTGGGCGACACCGAGCTGATCGTCGAGGTGGAGCGCGACCACACGGTCTACGGCGAAGAAGTGAAGTTCGGCGGCGGCAAGGTCATCCGCGACGGCATGGGGCAAAGCCAGCGCAATGCCGCCGAAGTGGTCGACACCATCATCACCAACGCGCTGATCGTCGACCATTGGGGCATCGTCAAGGCCGACATCGGCATCAAGGACGGACGCATCGCCCGGATCGGCAAGGGCGGCAATCCCGATGTGCAACCGGGCGTCGACATCGTGATCGGCGCCGGCACCGAAGTGATCGCGGGCGAAGGATTGATCGCCACGCCGGGCGCGATCGACTCGCACATTCATTTCATCTGCCCGCAGCAGGTCGAGGAAGCGTTGATGTCCGGCATCACGACCATGATCGGCGGCGGCACCGGTCCCGCCACGGGCACGAACGCGACCACCTGCACCTCCGGCCGCTGGTACATCGAGCGCATGTATCAGGCGGTGGAGGCACTGCCGATCAACTTCGGTTTGCTCGGCAAAGGCAACGCGAGCCTGCCGCGCCCGCTCGAAGAACAGATCGAAGCGGGCGTGATGGGATTGAAACTGCACGAGGATTGGGGCACCACACCGGCAGCCATCGACAACTGTCTCGCGGTCGCCGATCGGTACGATGTCCAGGTCGCAATCCACACGGATACACTCAACGAATCCGGTTTCGTCGAGGACACGATCGCCGCGTTCAAGGGACGTGCGATCCATACCTATCACACCGAGGGTGCGGGCGGCGGCCACGCGCCGGACATCATCAAGGCTTGCGGCGAAGCCAACGTGCTGCCCTCCTCGACCAACCCGACGCGTCCCTACACCGTCAACACCATCGACGAGCATCTCGACATGCTGATGGTGTGTCATCACCTCGATCCGGGCATCGCCGAAGATGTCGCGTTTGCAGAATCGCGCATCCGCCGCGAGACCATCGCGGCCGAAGACATCCTGCACGACCTGGGGGCGTTTTCGATGATCTCTTCCGACTCGCAGGCCATGGGCCGGGTTGGTGAAGTCATCACGCGCACCTGGCAGACGGCGCACAAGATGAAAGTACAGCGCGGCGCCCTCGCGCCGGACTCGGCACGCAACGATAACTTCCGCGTGCGCCGGTACCTCGCCAAGTACACGATCAATCCGGCGCTGACGCATGGGGTGGCCCACGAGATCGGCTCGATCCAGGCCGGCAAGCTCGCGGACATCGTGCTGTGGCGTCCGGCATTCTTCGGCGCGAAACCGGCCATGATCATCAAGGGCGGCATGATCGTCGCCGCGCCAATGGGCGACCCGAACGCCTCGATTCCCACGCCGCAGCCGGTCCACTATCGTCCGATGTTCGGCGCGCTCGGCCGGGCGCGCACGGCCACCTCGGTCAGCTTCGTTTCCAAAGCCGCGCTGGACAACGGCATGGCTGAACGCCTGAAGCTCGACAAGCGCCTGGTGGCCGTGCAAGGCACGCGTACCGTGCGCAAACGCGATCTGGTGCTGAACGACTATCAACCCAGGATCGACGTGGATTCCCAAACGTATGAAGTGCGCGCCGATGGTCAGCTGCTCACCTGCGAACCGGCCAAAGTCCTGCCACTGGCGCAGCGCTATTTCCTTTTTTGAAAGTTGCTCTCCGTGCTGAACATCACTCGCAAACTGCCCGCCGCCGACACGCCCGCCGACGTGAAGCTCGTGCTGCCCTTCCAATTGCGGAACAAGAGTCGCCTGCGTACCACGCTGGAGAACGGCGAAGAGGTGGGCCTGATCCTCGATCGAGGTTCGATCCTACGCGGCGGAGATCTGTTGCTCGCCGAAGATGGCCGCGTCGTGCAGGTCGTCGCGGAGCCCGAAACCGTCTCGACAGTGAGCGCCTCGGAGCCATTGGCGCTTTGCCGGGCAAGCTATCATCTGGGCAATCGACACGTGGCGCTGCAGATCGGCGACGGCTGGGTTCGTTATCAACACGATCACGTGCTCGACGAAATGGTCCGCGGCCTCGGGCTTGTCGTGACGGTCGAACAAGCGCCGTTCGAGCCGGAAGCCGGTGCCTACGGCGGTCACTCGCACTCCGCACTCGCCCCGCATGCGCACGGGTAGTACACACCTGCTTCGCATCCTGCATCTGGCGAGCCCCGCGCTGCCGATCGGGGCGTTTCATTTCTCCCAGGGCTTGGAATACGCCGTCGAAGCCGGCTGGGTGAAGGACGAATCCACCGCCTTCGAATGGATCGCCGGCGTTGCACGACATGCCCTCGGGACGCTCGATCTGCCGGTGCTGTTTCGCATGCATCGTGCGGCCAGCCTGGGCGATGAGGACGGACTCCGGCGCTGGGGCCGATTCCTGCTCGCGGCGAGGGAAACCGAAGAGCTGCGCGCAGAGGACCGTCACATGGGCTCTGCGCTCGCTCGCATTCTGCGAGAGCTTGGCGCGACGATTCCGGGCCAGCAGCGTACCCAATCCGGCTACGCCGAGATGTTTGCTGTCGCCTGCGTCCACTGGAACATTCCGGAGCATGAAGCTCTGCAGGCCTTTGCATGGACGTGGGCCGAAAATCAGATCCTCGCGGCCGTCAAGCTCGTCCCGCTTGGGCAGAGCGCCGGGCAGCGCATGCTGCATGCCCTCGTGCCGATATTGGAAGAAATCGCCGCGCAGGCGGTCCACATCGACGATGAAGACATCGGCGCCTGCGCAGTGATGCAAGGGCTGGCAAGCGCGCGCCACGAGACGCAGTACACGCGCCTGTTCAAGTCCTGAGGCTCAGCGCGGCCGCAGGGAAATGCCTTGCATGCCGGCCTTGTTTCTCACGGCAGACGTGGTCCGCCGGAGTGCCGCGGCGATGGCATCCAACGGCGTCCCGGTGGCCGCGAGCTCTCGGAGTCGACGCAGATCTTCGCTCGACCAATCGTTGCGCCGGCTGCGACGGGAAAACAGAGTGGCACCCAGCGTCGTTCTCGACGAGGGCTCACGCCTCGACGAGTGCCGCACATCCTGGTTCTCTTCCGCTCGCTCCATCTGCATATCCATTGCCGTTTCCTGTAAGCACGCGAATCGCGCTACCTCATTCACTCTTTACTTCTCCGCTAGGATCAAGGGGGACATCGGCTCTGTCTTGGACGCGCGACCGGCAAACACACGGTCGAGCGCGAGATAGATCACGGGGGTCGTGTACAGCGTCAACAACTGGCTCACCAGCAATCCACCGAAGACCGCGATACCGAGTGGCTGACGCAGCTCCGAGCCGGTGCCGAAGCCCAGCATCAGCGGCACGGCGCCGAGCATCGCGGCCACCGTCGTCATGATGATGGGACGAAACCGCACGAGGCAGGCTTCATGGATGGCCTCGACCGGCGTAGCGCCCGCACGCTGCCGTTCGAGCGCGAAGTCGACCAGCAGAATGCCATTCTTTTTCACGATCCCGATCAGCAGCACGACGCCGATCAGCGCCATGATGGAAAAGTCCTGACCCACCGCCCACAATGCAAAGATCGCGCCGACGCCCGCCGACGGCAGCGTCGACAGAATCGTCAGCGGGTGCACGAAGCTCTCGTACAACACGCCCAAGATGATGTAGACCGTGACGAGCGCCGCCAGGATCAGCCACGGCTGAGTGGCGAGCGCCTCCTGGAATGCCTGCGCGTTGCCCTTGAACGTTCCTTTGATCGTCGCCGGCGCACCGACCTCGACCTCCGCCTGCGCGATCAACTTCACCGCATCGCCCAGCGCGATGCCCGGCGCCATGTTGAAAGAAATGGTCGCCGACGGAAACATCCCATCGTGACTGATGCTGAGCGGGCCGACCGAAGGCGGCTCGACTTTCGTCACCGCGGCGAGCGGCACCATTCGACCGGTCGTCGGCGAGCGCAAATAGAAATGCTGCAGACTGTCGGCCCGGCTGCGTTGCCGCGGGTCCGCCTCGAGGATGATTTTGTACTGATTGGTCTCGTTCTGATACTCGCTGATCTGCCGCTGCCCATATGCGTCGTAGAGCACCTGATCGATGTCTTCCGCCCGGATGCCGAACCTGGCGGCGGCGACGCGATCGATGGTGAGCTTCGTGACCGCCGCGCGCAACTGCATTTCATTGGACACGTCGCGGAACTGCGGCATGCTCTGCAGCTTCTCCGCGAGTCGGTTGGCCCACTCGCCCAGCTCGCCGCTGTCGGCGCCGCTCAAGACATACTGGTATTGGGAGCGCGAGCCACGGCCGGCGAGATTGATGTCCTGCTGAGTGCGCAGTACCAGGTTGACGCCGGGCACCTGATTCAACTGCGGACGCAGGCGTTCGATCAACTCCTCCGAAGATACGTCGCGATCGCTACGATCCTTCAGCACCAGATAGAACCGCCCGTTCGCCAGATTCGGATTCGGCGGCGCCGCGCCGACCACATGACTGATCGCCTGGATCGCATCGTCCCGGCTCAGAATCTCCGCGAGCGCCTGATGCTTCTGCACCATGCTGGAATAGGAAACATCGTCGGCGGCCCGTGAGGAGCCTACGATGTACGCTGTGTCCTGCAGCGGAAAGAATCCCTTGGGCACGAACACGTAGCCCGCGACCGCAACACCAATCGTCAGCGCAAACGCCACCAGGACAGCACGCTGATGGCCGAGCGCCCAGGTCAGCCCACGATCGTAAGCGGCGATCATTCGATCGCTGAAGCTCGCCGCTCCAGGCGAATGCGGCGGCAACGGCTTCATGAAGCGAGCGGCAAGCATCGGCGCGAGCGTGAGTGACGCGATCACCGAAAACACGATTGCCGCCGTCAGGGTCGCGGCGAATTCACGGAACAAGCGCCCGACCACGCCGCCCATCAGCAACAACGGGATGAAGGCCGCCACCAGCGACAAGCTGATGGAGACCACCGTAAAGCCGATTTCCGCGGCGCCCTTGAGCGCCGCTCCGGGCATGCCCTCGCCCGCTTCCAGATGACGATGGATGTTTTCGACCACGACGATGGCGTCATCGACCACGAACCCCACGGCGACGACCAGCGCCACCAGCGTCAGATTGTTCAGACTGAATCCCAGCACATACATCGCAGCGATCGTTGCGACCAGCGCGACGGTCAGCACGCAGGCAACGATGACGGTCGCCGACAGCTGTCGCAGGAATGCGCCCATCACCAGGATGACGAGCACGAACGTTACCGCCAGCGTGAGCTGCACTTCATGCAGCGACGAACGGATGGTGCGCGTGCGGTCGTTGAGCACCGCGAGCTCCACGCTCGCCGGCAGCCGCTCGCGAATCGCGGGCAATGCCGCCTGCACAGCCTCGGCCGTGGAGACGATGTTTGCTCCGGGCTGGCGCCGAACCATGATGTACACGCCCGGCTTGCCGTTCTGCCAGGACGCGATGTAATCGTTCTCCGCGCCCATCGACACTTTCGCGACATCTCGCAGAAACACCGGCGCACCTTGCCGATACGCCACGATCAGGTTGTCGTAGTCAGCCGGCCGGAAGATCTGATCGTTGGTGGCCAGCGTCGACACCCGCCCCTCACCGTAGATCGCCCCCTTCGCCCGATTGACGCTGCCGGACTGGATGATCTGCCGCAGGTCGGCGAACGTGAGCCCCAGCGCTGCGAGCTTCTCGGGCGAAGCCTGCACGCGCAGCGCGGGCTTGCGTTGACCGTAGATATTCACCTCCGACACGCCGCCGATCTGACTGAGCTGTCGCGCCACGGCTGTTTCGGCGATGTCGCTCAAGGCCGTCAGTGTCATGACCTCGGACTGCATTCGCAGGCCCAGGATGGGGCTGTCGTTGGGATTGGATTTACGCCAGCTGGGCAGACTCGGCAGTTCCGCCGGCAGCCGGCCCGTCGCGGCGTTGATGGCGGCCTGCACTTCCTGCGCAGCCACGTCGATGTCTTTGTCGAGCTCGAACAGCAATGTGATGGACGTGCGCCCGAGCGAGCTGCTCGAAGTCATCTCGCGAATGCCCGGCACGCCGCTCAGTTGCACTTCCAACGGCGTCGCCACCGACGATGCCATGGTTTCGGGACTGGCACCCGGCAGCGCCGCGCTCACTTCGATGGTCGGCAGATCCACCTCCGGAATGGGCGCGACGGGCAACATCGGATACGCGACCATACCGAGCAGGATCAAGCCAATGGTCAGCAAGGTCGTGCCGATCGGATGCGCGACACACCAGCTCGAGATCGCCGCGCGAGCCAGGCTCGCCTGGGCACGGCTCATCGCGACGGGCTCAGGTGCCGGCGACATCTGTTTTGCCACTCAACATCGATGGCTTCACCTTTGCGCCTGGCCGGAGCCGGGACTGTCCATCGATCACGATCACATCGCCCGGCACCACACCCGTCGCGATGACGGCAATCTCATCGTCGAGATAACTGGTGACGACCTGGACCGGCTCGGCGATCGCATCGTGCACGCGATAAACGAAGGGCCCCTGCAGCCCTTGCTGGATCGCGTGCGCGGGAACCACCGTCGCGTCCGCGCTGGTGCCTGTCTCCAATTGCAACGTCACGAACTGCCCTGGCCACAGCTCGCTGCTCGCGTTGTCGAACTCGGCGCGCAGACGCAGCGTACCGGTGGCTACGTCGATCTGATTGTCGAGGGTCGTCAGACGACCTTGGGCCAGCGGCGCGCCGGCATCGCGATCGAATGCGGTGACGCGCATCTGCCGGCTCGTCTTGTATGCCTCGCGCACCCGCGGCAATACTTCTTGCGGCAACGTGAACACGATGGAGATCGGGTCGACCTGAGTCACCGTCACGAGGCCCTGCTCGTCCCCCACTTGCACCAGATTGCCTGGATCGATCCGGCGAATGCCCACGCGACCGCGCACGGGCGAGCGGATCTCAGTAAAGGAAAGCTGCACTCGCTGCGCGTCGATGCGTGCGTCACTGGCTCGAATCGCCGCTTTCAGTTTCTCGACCAGCGCCGCCTGCTGTTCGATGGTCTGGCGCGACACGATGCTGCGATCACGCAGCCCGTCGTAACGCGCCAGGTCGAGCTCGGCGATCCGAAGGTCCGCTTCAGCGCTCGATTTCTCTGCCTGCGCTTGCGCCAGCGCCGCCTTGATGGAGCGATCGTCGATCCGCGCCAGCAACGCTCCGCGCTCAACCAGCTCGCCTTCGTTGAACAGGACCTCGGTGATCGTGCCTGTGACCTGGGGTCGAAGCACGACGGTGTGCAGCGACTGAACGGTGCCGATCGCGGAGATGCGTTGTGGCACATCCCGGCGCTCCGCTTCGGCGACGGTGACCGGCACACCGGAGCCGCCGCCCTTGGGCGCGGCGGATTCGGCCGGCGTTCGCGCGTACCACCAATAGCCGGCAGCGAGCAGCACTCCTGCGCCGATCGCCCCCGCCCAGTTACGTTGCGTCATGAGCCCCAATCGATGCGGAAGCCGATGCGGAACGTACGCCCGAGATAGTCATACAGCGCGCGATTGATGCCCGGCTCGACATTGCTGCTGTCGCCGGGGCCGAGGCCCACGACCACCGGATCCTTGTCGGTGAGGTTGTTCACCTTGAAGAAGATCTGGTTGCGCGTGCTCTCGGTGCGCGTCGTCCACGCGATGAAGGCGTCCAGATAGAACGCGCCATCGATGCGGTTGGTGTTGATCGTGCGACTCAACGCCGACGACGCCGGGCAATCCGAGGTGCACGCGACATAGGTGTTGTCGTACGTGCCCGAGCTGATACCGCGTCCGGTGAGTTGCAGCGTCAGCTGATCGAGCGTGTACGCCGCCGAGAGCCGATACTGCCAGTCCGGCGGACCGCCATTGGTGTTCTGTCCGGCCCGATCGGTCGGTGGATCGACACCGTTGTTCGAGGACATCTCGATGTAATGCGTCGCGAGCGAACGCAACGTGATCTCGCCCGGCAACGAGCTGCCCAGATCTGACAGCGAGAACCGATAGCTGGCTTCGAGATCCAGGCCGCGGGCGCGCTCGGACACGAAGTTGAACGGGCTGTTGATGATGATCAGCTCATTGCCCGAATCGGAGGTGGGATCGCGCGTGAAGGCGGCACAGAACGTCTGATTGCCGTCATAGCAGCGATCGACGATGTCCTGCGCCGAGACCATGCTGATCGCGTCCTCGATCTCGATATCGTAGTAGTCCACCGACAATCCGAGGCCGGGCACGAACGAAGGCTGATACACGAGCCCCAGGCCTAGCGCGTCCGCCTTCTCCGGCTGCAGGTCCGTATTGCCCATGGTGGTTTCGGTGAAGCGCTGCGCGATGTTGTCGAAGAACGGATCAGTGAGCGAATTGGTGCGCCGGCGGCCGGCCTGATACAGCTCTTCCAGATTCGGTGCACGAATGTCCCGTGACAGCGTCGCGCGCAGGCGCAGATCCGCCAGCGGCGACCAGGTCAGACCCGCCTTCCAGGTCGTGACGAAACCTGACGTGCTGTAATCGGTGCCGCGTGCCGCGCCATTGAACTCCAGGTTCCATGGCAGCGACACGAGCGTTTCCAGATACGCCTCGCGCACGGTGTAGTCACCGAACGTGGGCAGGAAGTTGCCGACGATCCAGCCTTCCTGGTATTCCGGCGCGACGTAACCGGAAATCTCTTCGCGTCGATATTCCACACCGAACGCAACCCCGATCGGGTCGAGCCACGGATTGCTCACCTTGGTGCTGAAGTTCAGCGCCGCCACGTCCTGCTGGAACTTCTGCGTGCGCTCCGGACGTCCCATGAAATACTCGAGCGCCTCGGGGCTGTTGACGCCGATGCCCATGCGATTGAATGGCACGCAGCCGTTGCCGGGATTCGCGATCGACGAGCGGCAGACGATGTCGCCGGTGACCGGATGGAATACCGCGTCCTGTGCAAGCCGCAGCCGCGCCGTATTGGCGGAATACAAACGCTCTTCGGCATCGGTGACACCGCGCTGATAATAAGTATCCCACTTCCAGTCCGAGCCCAGCAGGAACGAGCCTTCCGCGCCCACTACGAAACGTTTCACCGTGCGCTCGTTGTCGCTCTCGCGCGTGGGAATGTCCGCGTTCGACGAGCCGAGGTTGAACTGGGTGATGTCTGCGGACGGCAGCGCGTTGTACTCGGCGATGCGCTGACGCACCGAGTCCGGGATGAACGCATTGTCCGCCATGATGATGATCGTGCCTTTGTCCGACTGCACCCCGCCCCACTGTTTGGCGCTGTTGCGATTCCAGGAGGCCTCGCCGAACAGGCTCACGCTGTCGGTCAGCTCCCAGGACAAGCGCGTGAACACGCCGTCGCGATTGCTCTCGGGTTCCAGCGACGTGAGTTGATTCGACTGTCCCAGCTGCCAGTCGCCGCCTATAGTCCATGGATCGCGGGTGGCGCCATACGCAAACTGATTCACGGCGCCGCCGACACCGAAATACGTGCCGCGCAGAACGGTGTTCGTGATGATGCCACCGGGCGTCATCACGCTTTGGCCAGCTTGGCTGGTGACGAGATACTCGGGCGCGCCATTGCCAGGCTGATACGCGGGATTGTTCACCATGTACCAGCCGTCATCCGCCCACTCGCGATGCATCCCGTAGACGCCATCGCGACGGGCCGACTCTGCATTGAACAACAGATGCCCGCGACCATCGGCGAACGGCACGCCGGCGGTCACGGTCGCCTGCCAGTTCTGATCGTCGCCGTACGAGGTTTCGCCGCCCTCGATGTTGAACTTCACACCCGTATATTTCTTGTCGAGGATGAAATTGACGACGCCGGACACCGCATCGGAACCGTACGTGGCGGCAGCGCCGCCCGTGACGATCTCGATGTTCTTGATCAGGCTTTGTGGAAACGTATTGATGTCGACCGTGCCCTGCGCGAGCGAGCCCACCGAGCGGCGGCCGTCGAGGAGCACGAGCGTGCGCGCATTGCCGAGCGAGCGCAGATTCACCGAACTGATGCCGGCCGCGCCATTGCTCAAGCTGCGATTCGCAGTCGAAGGAGCGCTGCTGCCCGCCACCGACGGCAGCTCGTTGACGAAGTCGGCGATGTTGGGCTGACCGGACGACAGAATGTCCCCCTCGCCGATCACCGTGACCGGGGTGGGTGTTTCGTAGCCAGTGCGCGCCAGACGGCTGCCGGTGACGACCACATCTTCAATCGCGCCCTGCTCGTCCGTCACCGCAGGGGTCGTGGTCGCGGGAACGTCCTGTGCCACGACGGGTGCCGCGACAGCCAACGCAAACAAAACATTCAGTCCCTTGATAGAGCCACCGATCCTCCTGATCTTGGGAGCTGAGTCGAACAACGGCGCAACCTCGCATGCAATGTGTACAGCAGCAACGCTAGCAACTGCCGCGCCAACCCTGCATGAAAAGGCAGGTCTCCTGCATAACGATGGGTTATACGCACCGTGCTTGCGCTCGCCGCGCGCGCCACGCACTGTTTGGTTGCAATTTCGGGCGAGAATCCGACTTCAAAGAGTGCAACGATGGTGGCGCGCGGAATTTTTCGGGGCACGTTCAAAAAATCATGCGTGCCGCGACATTGTGAGGGGAGGATGAGCTCCGTCACGTGCCCGCCGGCGCACGATCCGGTCACCGCGATGTTGCGTGGCATGATTTCTGCAATCTCGCCTGCAAACACACCGCAACGCTGGGGAGTTGCATGCAATCGACTTTGCGCGATACCAACGCCGACCTCGCTCCATTGGGGGTCATGCACCTGCGCTACATCGAGATGTTCCAGGCCATCCTGCAGGCGGGAACGCTGACCGATGCCGCCTCGCTGTTGAACATCTCGCAGCCGGCCGCCACGAAGCTGTTGAAGCAGGCGGAACGCCGGCTCGGCTTTCCACTGTTCGTGCGTCTGAAAGGCCAGTGGCACCTCACGCCCGAGGGTCGGCTGTTACAGGGACAGATGGAACGCATCTTCGAAGAGCTGCGCGACCTGCAGCGATTGGTCTCCAACATTGCGCGGGCGGAGAAATATCCGTTGCGCGCGATCAGCACGCCGACGCTCGCCAACGCCATCATTCCCAAGTCGCTGGCGCGGCTGCGACAGACGCTCGGGCAGACCTCGGTCGAGTTGTCGACGCAACACTCGCCCGAGATGCTCAAGTCCATCATTCTGCGCGAAGCCGACGTTGGCATCACTCTGCAAGAGCTCACTCATCCGGATATCCGCTGCGAACACCTGTGCGAAGGCCCGCTGGTACTGATCGCACCGAAGGACACGTGGTCTCGCACCGCCGCCTTGCAGCCGATCTCGATCGACTCGCTCGCGAACTCCACGCTCCTGGGCATCACACGTGCGGATCAGCTCGGCCGCCAGTTGCAGGCGTATCTGGAACAGCTCGATCCGCCGGCGCGCATCTCGACCTGGGTTCAGACCTATCAGATCGCCAAGGACATCGTGTGCAGCGGCGAAGGCCTGGCGCTGGTCGATCCGTTCACTGCCGTGTCCGCCGGTTCGGAGCTGCAGACACGAGTGGTCGAGCCGATCATGAAGATCAACCTGTATGCGGTATATCGCGCCGAGGGTCCCCTCAACAGCGTGCAGAAGGCATTCGTGCACTCCGTCAAGACGATCGCCACCGAATTGATCAGCTTTCTAAGGAACAGAGAGCGCCGGCTGCACGCCGTGCAATGAGCCGCCTGATCGCGATTCTGCTGCTGGCGTTGACAGCAGCACTGGTGCACGCCGAGCCGGCGCACGAGGCCCTGCTTTCCTTGCGGGTCGACGAGGCACGCGTGCGCGGCGAGTGGCAGGTTCCATTGCGGGATCTGGACGCGCTGCTGGCCCTCGACACCAATCACGATGGCGAGATCGCCTGGCCGGAGATCGAACATCGCCGCAAGGAGATAGAAGAGTCCCTGGATGCCAATCTGCGCATTCTGGCCGACGGCGTGGATCCCGGCGTGCGCTTCGAGAAACTCACGTTCGGCACGCGGCAGAACGAACCGTTCGTGCTCTCGGAGTTTTCGGCCATCGCGTCCCAGCCGATCGCCGCCCTGGACGTCGACTACACCTTGCTGTTCGAGCAGCGGCCCGAGCATCGCGCCTCGTTGCGAGTCATCTGGGAAGGCGTCGGTTCGCAGCGCGCCGAGATCACCGCCCCCGGTGGAGCCACGATCTTTGCGCGCGCCGCCGTCACTCGGACAGGATTCGCCGAGCTGTTGAAGTCGGGCGTCTGGCACATCTGGATCGGTTACGACCATGTGCTGTTCCTGCTGGTGCTACTGATTCCTGCCGTGCTCCGGCGCACGCCCCAGGGGCGGGAAGCTGCGACCGACTTCTCCGGGCCATTTCTGCGCGTCATCGTCATCGTTTCGGCGTTTACCGTCGCACACTCGATCACCTTGAGCTGCGCGGCATTGGGATGGATCGTGCTGCCCGGTCGCCTGGTAGAGTCGGCAATCGCCGCCTCCGTTCTCATCGCCGCGCTCGTCAATCTGCTGCCACGTACGGCGGGCGCGAGCGGCGTGTGGATCGCCTTTGGCTTCGGGCTGCTGCACGGCTTTGGCTTCGCCAATGTGCTGAGCGAAGTGGATGCGGAAGGCGAGCCGGTCCTGCGCACGTTGATCGGATTCAATCTCGGCGTCGAGCTGGGACAACTCGCGATCGTCGCGGTGTTCCTGCCGGTCGCTTACCTGCTGCGCGGGACGCGCTTTTACCGAACCGGCGTGTTGTATGGCGGCTCGTCCGCAGCGGCGGCCTGCGCAATGGTCTGGCTATGGCAACGCGCGCTTTGATCGATTAGGGGATCGCATCGAATGAGCTGGGGAAATCCCTGGATGCTGCTGGCACTGATCGTTCCAGTGCTTGGATTCATCCTGCTACGCCGGGTGACCCGACGAGGCACGCTGTTGCGCTGGCCCGCCATGCGACGCGTGGCGATATCCGGCAACAGGGTCCGCCCGGCGCCGCCCGAAAAGACGCGCATCACCGTGTTCGTGATTCTCGCGGTTGCACTCGCTGTGACAGCACTCGCGCGGCCTCGGTGGGGCGAGGATTCATCGCAGTCCTTCAGCCAGACGCGTGAAGTCATGATCGCGATCGACCTGTCGCGCAGCATGCTCGCCGAAGACGTCGCCCCGTCCCGGCTCGAGCGCGCCAAACAGCTCACCGAAAACCTGCTCGACAGCCTGCAAGGCGAGAGCGTCGGGCTCGTGGTGTTCGCCGGCACCGCGTTCGTGCAAGTGCCGCTCAGCCCCGACTATCGAATCATCCGGGAGTTCATGCCGAGCCTGGATACGGACTACCTGCCGCGCGGCGGCTCGGATTATTCCAGGATGCTCGACGCCGCACTGGACGGTTTCAGCGAAGCGAGCGATCGCGATCGTTACCTGATCGTGCTCAGCGATGGCGAGAGCAGCACCGAGGGTTGGGAGCAGCGGCTCGGACGCATGGCCGAGCGTGAAATCCACGTCGTCTCCATCGGCCTGGGCACGGCAAACGGCGCATTCGTTCCGGATTTGCAGAACGGCGGCTATCTCGCCGATGACAATGGCGACGCCGTGCATTCGAAGCTGATGCCCGCGACCTTGCAGGCGCTGGCGAATAGAACGCTCGGCAAATACACCGATGCGGGCTCGCTCACCGACGTCGACGATGTGAAGGCACTGCTGGAGCAAACGGTCGAGACCGGGCGCAAAGGCAGAGTCGCCAACGCGGCCGGTAGCGCTGAAATCGAACGCTTTCAGTGGTTCCTGCTGCCTGCGATCCTGTTTGCGCTGCTGAGCTTGCTGCGCGAGTTCCAGCAGCGCACCAAGCCGCGGCAAATTCGCAAGGACGATGAAGAGAGGGCCACTGACTCGCCCGACGTGCCGACTCGCCTCGCCGCCTGCGTGGCAGGGCTCGTGGCACTGAGCCTCGCTCTGCCGCCCTCCGCCCGTGCTCACTTCGACTCGGAAGCCGAGTTTCAAGTGCGCGAAGAATTCGACAGCAATCCTGCGGAACGGCTGCGCAAGATTGCAGATCATCTCGCCCAGCGCGGCTACGATGCGTTCGACCTTCGTTTGATGGTGGAAGCATCCATTCGTTACGGCATCGATGCGCAGCGTGCCGGCACGGCGGCCTCCGAGGGCGTGATTCGCGACGCGATCGAAGCTGCGAATCAGGGCGAACGGCTCGATACCTCGATCGCCGACTGGTCCTACTATCGCGACCAGCTCACCGCGATGCTCGAGCCACCGGCAGCCGAGACGCCCGAGGACAAATCGCAAGCCCCCGACGCGATCATGGACGAGGAGAACGAGCGACCGGTGGTCACTGGCGACAGCAGCCAGCAATCGGCAAACGATTCCTTCGGTGAAGGCGCTTCGGCGAAAACGGATGCGGCGTTGGGCGATCTGTCAGCCGAACAGGACACGGACACGCAGCGTGGCAAAAAGCCCAAGCCGCCAAACAAGGTGCGCGCCGCGGCCGTCCGGCCGGCGCGTTCGAGCAGCCCCGGCGACCCCGACGATCCCATTCTCAAGCTCACTCGCAAGAGTCTGGACGAAGCGGCGCGCCGCGACTCTCCCGGCCGCCTGCATCAATTGATGGCGACGGAAGAGACGCAGGCGGATTCGAACAAGTTCGATTGGTAAGAGGTCTTCGACATGCATCCGCTGCCGGTGGGCGAGCTCGCCGCGACACCCTGGTCGCTCAGTCCGTTCTGGTTCATCGCGCTGGCGCTGGGCATTCCCGCCCTGCTCTGGCTCGGGCTCGCGTGGCGACGCGCACTGCTGGAGTGTCCGAATCGCATCCGACGCGCCGGCCTCAAGGAAATGCGACGCTTGCTGAAATCTCTGCAACGCTCCAACGCAACGCCGCGTCCGGCGCACTTGCATGCTTGGCTCCGGGCGACGGCTCGCGTTTGGGACATTCGAACTTCGGCGCCGTGCGTCACCGAAATTACACAGGCCGCGCACGCGCTCACTGGCGATGCAGCCGTAACCTCTCGCTGGCGCGCGCTGTGGCAAACGACGGAGCACGGCCTCTATGGGCCGAACGTTCAACCGACACGCGATTGGCTGCAGGACGCAACCAGCGTCGCCGCAACCGTCGAGATGCCGAAGCGGGAGCGGATGTTTCCCAATCGGCTCGGGCATTGGTTGCCGTCCGTCGCGGGCGCGATGCTCATCGTCATCCTGGTTGGTTCGCAAGCGTTCGCTGACGTACCGTGGTCGGCGCCTCCCGCACCCGGCAGCCCGGCCCCCACCTCTGGGTTGGGCGTTCCGCCGCCGCCCACTGCGCAAGCGGAACCGGAAATGGCTGTGGAAGAGCCGCCGGAAGAACTCGCTCCGGAAGTCGCGGAGCACGCGCAGGCAGCGCTGCAGAACAACTGGAACGATTGGGCCGCGCATCGCAATCTCGCGGCTTATCAAACGCAACAAGGCGAGTTGAACCTCGCGATCGCGCACGCGGCCGCGGCATTCATCCAACATCCCACCGGCTCGGATACTCGCGACGCGTTGCTCGCCGCCCTGGGCGAGACCGAGTCGGTCGATAGAAACCTGCGTCGCCTGTTGTCTGGCACTTGGTATGAGCGTGCACCCGCCCTGCTCTCACCGGCCGGCTGGCAACGCCTGGCGCTGTTCGCCGCGCTCCTCACCGCAGCCGGCTGCTGTGTGTTGGTGCTTTCGCTGTACTCGCGTGGCGATGAATCTCGATTGCGAGGCGTCACCGTTCTGTGGGCCGGTCGCAGTGTTGCCGCACTCGGCGCGATCGTTCTGATTGCATCAGTCGCGAGTTGGAACGCGTATGGCTCTTTCGCTCATCCCCACGCGGCCATTCTGATCCAGAGCGCAAACGTGAGCCCGGTGCCCACCGACCTGGTGCCGACGGAAGAAACCTCGCCGCTGTCGGCCGGCACGGTCGTCGTCGGCGGTCGCCCTTTCCTTGGCTGGCGCAAGGTGGACGGAGAGCGGGAGATTTCTGGCTGGGTACGCGGCAGCGCGTTGCTGCCGTTGTACGCGAGCCGCGCACCCTCCAAGTAACCTGCCCATGCACTCAAGGTGAGTGCTACACCGGATTCTCGGTGTTGGTAAGTCAGCGTTCGAGAGTACGGTTCGGTCAACGGAAACTGACCCAATCCACCTCGACGCTTCCTGCGCCGGCCTGCGTCACGATGAGGTCGTGCACACCCGCAGGAATGTTTTCCGCGGCAACCCGCGCCGTTCTCCAATCGGTTCCCTGGCCGACTTGTACGCGCCCGAGCACCGGCCCGTCTTGCTTGTCCAGACGGATCTCGAGCGCGCCTCCGGCGGGCGCCCTGGCGCGCACTTCGATCGACTTCTGGTTGCCCCGTCCGAAGTCGACTTCGTTGAATCGCACCCACGAGCTGGCGGCACTGAACGTGGTTTTCCAGCCTGCGTGCGGATTCGCCTCGTCCAGGAACGAAACGCCGACGCCGTCGCCGCTGGTCGCACTGTAGCGGTCGATCTGGATTTCGCTCCTCGCCTGCACGAGCCCGACGCCACGCAGCGTCGGAATGACTTTGCGGATCGTGCCGTCGGCGTTGAAGAACAACTTGTCGGCCCGGATCGAGCGGTTCTTGTCGAAGCCGGGCGAAAGATCCTTGTCGTGGTAGAACAGATACCACTGACCCCGGTAATCGACGATGGAATGGTGCACGGTCCAGCAGCCGCTTTCCGCTTCATCGAGAATCACGCCCGCCCATTTGAACGGCCCCAGCGGCGATGAGCTGGTCGCATACTCGAGCCGCTCGGTCTTGTTCTCCACGTGCGGATAGGTGAGATAGTAGATGCCGTTGCGTTCGAACACGAAGGGTCCTTCCTGCAAGCCCTTCTTCGGCAGATTGTCGAAGACCTTGGGCTCACCCTCGATCTGAAGCATGTTGGGCTTCAGCCTGGCGACGAAGATCCTGTCCAGCGAGTAATACAGATAGGCACTGCCATCCTTGTCGATGAGCACCGCCGGATCGATGCCCTTCACGCCTTCGATGTAAGTGGCCTCGGGCTTGAAGGGCCCATAGGGCCGGTCGGCGGTCGCCACGCCAATTCTGAATCCGCCGCTTTTCGCGATCGCCGGGAAGTAGAAGTAATACTTGCCGTCTTTGAAGACGCTGTCCGGTGCCCACATGCTGTACGCAGTGGGCTCGGCCCATTCCACGTCCGTCTGCTTCACGATCACGCCGTGATCCGTCCAGTCCGTCAGATTCTCGGAGGAGAATACGTGGTAGTCCTCCATGACGAACCAGTTCGGCTTGCCCTTGTACCCGGGCGGCGCCTTGATATCGTGCGATGGGTAAACGTAGACCTTGCCCTCGAACACGCGCGCCGTCGGGTCGGCGGTGAACTGATCCATGATCAGGGGATTGGTCGCGAACGCTGCCCCGGCTTGCAGCAGTCCCGCGATACTGACGGACAGGAGGTGACGTAGCGATAGTTTCATCATCGACAAACTTCCGAGCTTTCCGAGCCGAAAAAAAGGCGACCCGCAGCGGGTCGCCTTCGAGATTGCATCAGAGATCGAAACGCACGCCGAGTCGATACACCCGGCCCAGAGCGTCATACAGCGCCGGGTTGCTGAAAATCGTCACCCGCGCCGGATCCTCGTCGAGCACGTTGTCGACCTTGAAATAGGCGGTCGTGTTCGGCAGTAGCTGGTACGAGCCACCGATGTCGAGGTAGAAAGCCCCGTCGACGTGATTGTTGTCGATGGTCGGCCGATTCACGGTGGAGACCGGGCAGGTTCCCGGCTGGCATTCGATGTACTGATTGCCCAGCACACCATCGCTGATCCATCGTTCCTGGATCATGAACGAGAATCGGTCGGTGTCGTAGCTCTGGATTGCCAGCACTTTCCAATCCGGCGTATTGCCGATGTTCACCCCCGCCGTGTCATTCGGGATGGTGCCCGGCAAGCCATTGTCGGTGATGTATTCGCGGATGTGTGTAGCCAGTCCGCGCACCGTGACGGTCCCGGGCAAACCGAACGCCTGCGGCCAGCGATAGCTCGCTTCGATGTCGAAGCCCGAGGTCTCGATCGACGCGAAGTTGAACGACTGCACGTTGATGAAGTTCGGTCCGTTCGGGTTGTTCAGGTTGAACGAGTTGCAGGTCTGCGGCAGCACGCCCCGGAAACAGAAGTTGACGATGTCATTGGCCCCGAGGCTGGAGATGACGTCGTCGATCTTGATCTTGTAATAGTCGACCGAGACGCTGAAGTTCGGCAGCCAGGCCGGTTCGGACAGCACCACACCGAACGAAGTGTTGCGGGCGATCTCCGGAGTGAGCGCGGGATTGCCGACCTGGTTCTGGATCGCGAGCACGTTGATGTTGCGGAACGGATCCAGGAAGTTCGGCAGCGTGGTCGTGACCGGCGCTGCGAACAATTCCGAGAGATTCGGCGCACGCGCATCGCGCGACGTGGTTGCGCGCAGGCGCAGTCCATCGAGCGGAGTATCCCACGTGCCGCCGATCTTCCAGACATCGATCGTTCCGGAGGTGCTGTAATCGGTCACGCGCGAGGCGGCATTCAGGTTCGCTCGACCGGCGCTTTCCGAATCGAACAGCGGCAGATCGAACTCGAGATAAGCTTCCTTGACGCTGTACTCGCCCTCGCCGTTCTTGTAGTTGCCCGCATACCAGTTGTTGCCCGTGTCCAGCAGCACTGGATCGGCCGGATAGTTCGCGTCGTAGGGCGTACCCTCGATGCCCGCCTGGGCGTTGATGCCGTTGCCATAGGCATCGGCGCGAACGCGATATTCCTCCTTTCGATACTCCACACCGAACGCGATCGCGAGCGGCCCTGCCCACAGATCCACCGGCGAGCCGGAGATGTTGAAGCTGGCCACTTCCTGGTTCTGTCGTGTCCGCTGATACGGTCCCTTGGCAGGCATGATGTAGTTGAACGCGGCGTCCGAGGGTCGCATGCCGCCGAAGATGTTGATGGGCACACAGCCGTTCGCCCGTGCCACCGGATCGGCGCAAACGATATTGCCGTCCAGCAGGGTCGCGTTGATCGCCTGATTGAAGCGACGCGACAGCATGATGCTCTTGACATCGATATCGGAGAAATTCACTCCGTGTTCGTAATAGCCGTTGTAGTTCCAGTCCTTGCCCATCACGGAGAGTCCACCCATCGCGCCCAGCACGAAACGATATTGACGGCGGTCGGTGTACACCTGCGTGCTCGGCAGAATCGCGTTGCTGGTGCCGTACTGGAAGCTGGTGATCCCCTCTTCCGCGCACCGCTGCTGGATGACGGCAGGCAGGAACGGATTGCTGCACTCGATGGTGAGGTTCGGCCGATTCATGCCGTTGATCGGCTGATTGTGAGTCTGGACCTGGGCCAGATTGGCCGTCACATAGATTTCGTCGTCGTCCGCGAACTCGAATCCGACGCGGCCGTATCCGTTGACGCGCTCCAATGCAGACTGCAGCGTGCGGCCAGAGTCCACGTTGCCGGACAGATCGCCGCCGACACAGAAGCCCGGCAGACAGCCGCTGACGGTGCCGGCCGCATTCCGATCAGGGACTCCGTTCGAGCCATACTGGAACTCGAACGGGTTGCCGGCTTCGTCGAATGCAATTCCCTGCAGCGGCCCGGCCGTGATCAGACCGTACTTGGTGTAGTTGTAGGGCTGCGCGTAATCGATGACTGTGTATTGGGGAGAGCCGTCATTCAGCACGTTGCGGTTGACCAGCGTCCGCTGCGTAAACCAGTCGCGACCGCCCGCGAGACCGACGCCGTAGGGACCCGGGCCCACACCTTTTTCATCGTGATACTCGACGCTGCCCACCACGTGCAGGCGGCCATCGAGGAAGCTGCTGCCGGCGGCGAGCTGAGCGACGATCGTTTCATCGTCATCGTAGTTGGTGATACCGCCCTGGATGTTTCCCTTGATCCCTTCGAAACGCGTGTTCGTAACGAAGTTGACCACACCGCCCACCGCGTCGGAACCATAGGACGAGGATGCGCCGCCATTGACCACGTCGACGCGCTCGATCAGCAGCTGAGGAAACAGACTCACGTCGGGCACGCCCGTGACATTCGCTCCGACGACGCGCTGGCCATCGAGCAGAGTCAGCGTGCGGATCGGTTGCAGGCCGCGTAACGAGAACGAGCTCAGGCCCTGCGCACCGCTGGAGGTACTGAACGTGTTGGTCTGCGTGCCAGTGGACCCCTGAAGCGACGGCAGCTGCGCGACCGTCGTGAAAATATTGGGCTGGGCATTCGCAGTAAGCTGCTCAGCGCTGATGACCGAGGTCGGCGTCGGCGCATTGTAGCCGCTCGACATGATGCGGGTGCCGGTGACGAGAATTTCTTCGAGCCCGCGGGAACCACCGCCCTGATCCGGGCTGGTTGCCGACGACGCACTGGACGCACTGGCCGACTCGGATTCCGGAGGCGTGACTTGCGCCTGCACCGAAAGCGGGATCAGCAACCCACAAGCCGCCAATGTCTGGAAGCCGGTCGACTTCATCTTCAACACGGAATGAGTGCCATCCTTGCAGAATTTCTTGGACATGGTCTGTTCTCTTGGATCTTGGTTATGGGGACTCAGGAGCTTCGTCGCGGCTGTGCCGACACATCGATCCGCGACAGCGCGTCGCAAATCCGTCATGTGCCTCGCGGCGATCTCGATGACAAAAAAGGGAGAGGCGCCGGCCAGGGGATATGTACCGACACCTCCCCCTGCCGATGTCACATCCGGAAACGCGCGGCCAGCGCGTGACTCCGACCACAGGCGAATACGTCGAGCAGCTGCTCCTCGAAGCAGGCATGCGTGCTCATCGCTTGATTCGGGGCGCGCCCCGTTTCCGTTTTCATGCCCGGGTTCCGTCGCACCGATTCATTGAGATCGGTAACAATTACCTGTTCGAAATCCCTGGTTTTTTCGGATTCCGATGGGCTTGGCTTCGCGTTTATCGGGTCTGTAATTGCTAGCGCTACCAACTTTGCGCCAGACAATACGCCATTCGTGGTCACCGACTGCACAGCATTCCCCCCTTGAAGTCCCACCCTTTCGTCGCGGGTGTGGTCAGCGGCGTACTTATCACCGTAACGCCAGGTGCGTCAATACTCGGACAATTCTAATTGCCCGCCATCGTCTCGATCGATCAGATCCGCCCACATGCGCGCAACCCGATGTCATGAATCGATGGCAAATCTCACCAACTCGATCAGCGCAATCACGACTCTCGCCATGCAAGCGCACCGTATGCCCTCGTGCGCGAAGTGCTCCCGCGCTCCGGGCATCTGCGACGCATGGCTATCGGTCTGTCCCGGACCGAAGATACACCATTTTTACGAATACAATCTACTTCATTCATGAAACCACGCTTCAGACAGTCGTGATTCCCGCCGCCACCGTTGCGTTCTTTGAAGGGGGTAACCGGTAGCAGTTAACGACGCGTAACCGGAAATTTCAGAGCGTGAGACGAAGAGCGCAGTTGCAGTTGCCGTTCCTGACGGCCCGGTCATTGCCGGTCAGGCTGCGACTTTGCTCGTCAGGAAGAGATCCATGCCGCACAGATCGGAAAGCCCATGTCTCAGCACGACATGCAGATCGAGATCACCCGCACGCAATGTTTCCAGTGAAAGGTCGGCGGCGCGCACCCGATTCTCGATGTCCGCCCCATAACGGCGCACGTGATCTTCCTGGAAGTACTTCATGATCCTTTCTTCGGGCGTATTCAGCGGCTCATCGCTGGTCTTCGCGCCCCACACGGGCACCTGAATGACTGCGAGGCCATCGGGCTTCAGAACACGGCGGATTTCGCGCAGCGCCTTATGATCGTCCTCCACGTGCTCGAGGATGTGAGAACACCACACGAGGTCGAACGTATCGTCTGCGAAGCTCATGTTGCAGATGTCTTCCCTGTGCATGACGGTCGGCAACAATAGATCCGCCGTGTGGTAGTCGTCCGCCCGGGAGGCCAGCCACCGGGTCATGCAAGGCTCGGGCGCGAAGTGCAACACCTTTCCCAATCGCGCAGGCAAACGTTTGGCAAGCAACACGTAAGCGAGCCGGTGTCGTTCCTGCGACTTGCAACGTGGACAGGTCGCATCGAACCTGAAGAATGGACCCTGGTTGGCGGGCAGGAATTGAAACCCCGTCCAGTTGCACATCGGACACTGGCGCGTCCGCTGGAAGTTGAGCCCGGTGATGGCGGCTCGATAGAACCTGCGCGTGACGGTATCCAGCAGACCCATATTGCACCTTGGGATTGTCCCTGCTCCAACATGCCAGCGCGTAAATGCGCCCGCGGCATCACCTCTTTTCCAACTGAAGTTTCGTGAGGTGAACCACGCCGATGTATCTCGGCTCACGCGCTCGCCCGCTCCAGAGACGATCCCGCTTCGGGCCTGCGCATATGAGAAGCCGTCAGGACTGTTCGGTGAAGTCACAAAAGCAGTCCCTTGCAGCAAGCGTATACGTGTCACTCCCGAGTTGACAAGCTCTCCCAGATGTTTCGTCGCAGCACACGGGTGACTACGTTCTGGAAGTCGAGCGATAACGCACGAATTCGCGACAGCCAGCCGGTCAGTAGTTCACCTGGACGTAGTACACCTTGTTGCTCGCAAAGAACCCGCAGCCATTGCTGGACAGGTGGACCAACGTTATTTCTTGACCGCTTTGTGCAGCGGCCAAAATCGTCGCGTACTTCTCTTTATAGAGCGGATCATTCGGAGTGATCGTCCAGCGTGCACCTCCGGAACATTCACCCGTCGAATCCGTGCCGCTCAGATTGATGGAGATGACGTTGTTACCTTCCACGATGAGCGTCGTCACGCGTCCGGTCTCCGACGTATCTGCATGCGCAGATCCGAAGCTCAAGGTGGCAATCAATGCGGCGGATAGAAAGATCCGGGCTCTTTTCGTAGGTCAGTTCCTGGTCAATTGGATGGCTTGGCGCACGTATGAGGGATCTTGCTTCCATTCCTCGACTGAAAACATTCCTTATTCATGTAAGATTCGTTGCGCGATGGCCTTTTTAATCTATCGCTCGTCGACTCTTCAAGCGCCAGACCGCCGGGCTCGTCCAATCCCTGATTCGAGCCTGCACCACTGGCGCGGCCGTCGACAAGTATCGGCGAGGATTGCAAGTATTCTCCGCAGGAAGCGGTTGGGAACTGCTGATAAGAACAGTCTCGTCCCGCCATGAACGTGTGGCGGACGTTCGGCCCAACGTCTGCCAGCTCGGAGAAACGAACTGCAGCGCGACCGCGGTCGGCCAGCTGGCGTTGAATTACACCCACGCTAGTCTGCAAATCGTGCCGAAGGCACCGCAGTTGGATGGCAGTGAGCACTGGGTGTACATTCCATGGTTCGCTTGTCAAATCCACAATTCAAGTAGCTCAACGTGTCGTTTGGGGATCATGCGTTCCGGACAGTCGATCGTGTCCTCGTGAATGCCTGGCGTGCCCAGAATGGACTTGCGG
>NZ_CALFXI010000110.1 GCF_937958065.1 uncultured Steroidobacter sp. | reverse complement strand
CGCGACTGTGGGCTCTCGATTGCTCAAGGCCGTGCTGATCGTTTCCCTCGTCATCAACGCGGGCCTGCTGACGCAGCGCTGGATCGAAGCGACACACGCGGCCCCGCCCAAACACCATCATCCCCTCTGGTCGCGGCTGCTCAACGACGATCTGCCCGTCTACATCGTTGTCGGCGACTATTACATTTTCGGAGAGGCTGGCGAGGACATGAACATCCGCCGGCTGGTTCGGGAATTCGACATCAACTCGCCGGCGGACCTGCGCGAGCATCTGTACCGGCACCCGGATCTGTCCTCCAAGTATCAGAATCTGGATCTGTCATATCTGCCGACAGCGACGGCGTTCACCCTGCGCGAGCTCATGCCGGTGCTGGCCGCGAGCAAGCAGGACATCCGAATCGTGCAATCCTCCGAGGTCAGCGCGCAAATCCTGAAATCCGCGCACGTGCTGTACATCGGCTACCTGAGCGGCCTGCGCAGCCTGCAGGACCTCACGCTGAAGCATTCTCGCTTCGCCTTCGGAGAAAGTTACGACGAGCTGGTCGATCGCATCGGCAGGCGCAACTATGTCAGCCAGGCCGGCGTGCCAATCGAAGGTCAGATGGTCTACCTCGACTATGGTTATGTTTCGTCCATGGTCGGCCCCAACGGCAATCAGATCTTGACCGTGGCCGGCCTGCGCGATGCCGGCGTCATGCATTCCGCGGAACTGCTCGCCGATGAAGCCAGGCTGCGGGAGCTTGGCGACACCGGCATGAACGAACGCGGCTTCGAAGCGCTCTATGAGGTGAGCGCCATCGATCGGACCAACGTGAAGGGAGAGCTCGTCCTGGCCGCGCCTCTGCTTGATCCGGCGCCCGTGAGAACTGTCGCCCGCTGACTCAGCGATCGGACGCGAGCGCGCCAGCGATCGCGTCCTGCAGCTGTGCTACGGTCGTATAGCCGGCTTGGATGAGGCTGATCCGCTCCTGCATTTGCAGCAGGAAACTCGGAAAGCCGCGCACTCCCATCTGGCGAACCTGCGCATATTCCTGCCGCGTCTGTCGCAACATCGCTGGCGAGCGAGCCGCAGCCTCAAAGCGCTCGAAATCGAGCTGATGCTGCTCGCAGATCTCGCGATAGAACCCGATCTCGCTGGGGTCCTCGCCTCGCGTGTAGAACTTCTGTTGCACGGATGCAAAGAATGACACCAGGGTTGTTGTCGCGCGTGGCCGTCCCTGCAGCATTCCGCGCGCCGCCACGACCGCACAGCAGGCAGGTTCGGTGTCGTAGTTGTAGCTGGCGCGGTCGAGCAGCTGGAAACCAAACGGCTGGCCCGTGCGCTGCTGAATGGTCTGCCACTCGTGACGCAGGAAGCCGCGAAAGTTTTCATTCCATGGATCGCCGCCCCCCGGCCGCAAGCCGCCGACCAGCAGCGAGAATCCGATGTGCAGGTCTTCGCAGTAATGCGCGATCTGCCTGACCGCCGGCGACACACCCCAGCACCATGAACACATCGGATCACCGACGTAGATCAGCGCGACGTTGGGGCGAACCGCCCGAGCAGCGGCCTCGCCCGATGCTGGTGCAATCTCACAAAGTCCCGTCGAAGGATCGCACGACTGGGTCATGTTCAACTCTCAAGCACCGTGCGTCACACCGACGGCCACCGGGCGCACTGGCGATCCAGAGTGCCCGGCCTCTCGCAACGGCAGAATCAGGGTGCACGATGTCCAGACTTTGTTGTCCGCAAGCTCGGTCAGACTCGCATTCTGGATCTGATGAATGCCGTTGATCGCCAGGTTGGTGTGATGAATGATGAATGGCAGGCCCTGCTCCGTGCCCTGCGGCGGCGCTGCCTGCTGGGCGAGCTGGCCGTCCGCCACCGCATCGGTGAATGGGTTATCCAGCGCAATCAGCACGACTTTGCGGTCTGCCAGATACTGAGCCGCATCGGCGGCGAGCCCCGGGCCCTTGGTGTAATAAGTCTTGTCCGCGTCGGGGTCTTTCCAGTTGTCGCCCCAACCGGTGTAGATGTAGACCACGTCGCCGGGCAGGATGCCGCGCCACTTCAGCCCTTGAGCTGCGAGCATCGCGTCGATGTCGGCGGCGGTCACGAGTTTACCCGGTTCGAGCGCAGAACCCTTGCCTATATGGGATTTGGCATCCAGCAGCACCGCGGAAGTGATGATCGGTGGAGCCTTTTCGATGCCCAGCCTGGCGAGCAGAGCGTTCGGCGCAGGCTTCACGTCCGCTTGAGTGAAGCCGCCGTAGTACTTTGCTTTCTCCAGCGGCGGTGTGCCTTTGCCGTCCCACGCTTCCTCGTAATATGCAAAGTGCCCCAGCGCATCCATCTGTGTGCCCTGCGCACCGGGCTCGCCGCCCTTGACCAGCTCGCCGTTGAACACGTGCCGCGTCCCCGGCAGCGACACTGACGGCGTGCCCTCGAACTCCAGCGGCCTGCCAAAAGGTGACATCGGCATGGTGTTGGAGCGTACATGCGACAGCTCATAAGCGTGAGCTCCAGGCTGTGACAGGTAATAGCCACAGCGCATCCAGGTGCCCGCACCCAACGTGTTCGCCATGCCGCGCTCGTCGCCCTGCGGCCAGGGACCGCTCGCGACCAGCGCCTTGGAAGCTTCCGTGATCTGTGCTTCCGTCGGCGCGGCTGCCGTTGGCGCCGGCTCGCGGGCGCAGCTTGCGAGCAGCGTGCCTGAAACAGCGACCGCGAGGAGCGAGATCGATGCGCGAGTTGAACCAGTCATGTTGTTGTATCTCGTGGATCAAGCCGGAGCAATGTGACGGCGAAGCACCGCCACGCCAACGAGCGTCACCGCCAGCGTGCCTGCGATGAACAGAAAGAACTGTTGAGGCTGCATGCCCATCGAGAAAAAAGCCGCGCCCGCGAACGAGCTGACGATGCCGCCGAAGCGCGCGAAAGCGAGACTCCAGCCCACCCCCGTCGAACGACACTGCGTGGGATAGACGTTGGCCGCGACCGAAAACATCCCGATCTGCACGGCGTTCACGCAAGCACCCGCGAGCGTCATGACAGCCATGAGTCCGCCCACGTCCGCGCTGCCCTTCGTGAACACGGCATTGAAGGCGATACCGACTACACTCAGCACGGCCGCCACCGCCGCCACGCCCAGCACCAGTCTCGAACCGAACCGTCCGACCAGCGCGCTCGATACCAGACTGCCCACCACGCCGCCCA